>JBOGWS010000001.1:0-10083 GCA_050693895.1 Actinomycetota bacterium
TGGTAGCGCCTGTATAGGTACCCCTCAGATTGGGCCAGAAATCACCATAATCCTGGTCCTGCCCTCGGGTCAACACCCCTCGTCGCCCGCGTATTCCCAGGTGAGGGGCATGTGAGGGCGAAATTGATGGCGGAAGCCCCAAAACCGGCATCAATGGGGGAAATGTGGAGGGTATTCGCCGGGATCTGCCCGCTCCGGGCACACTGAGGAGATCTAAACCCCGCTCAGCGAAGTCCTTTCTCCGAAGTCCAACGCTGGAGCGTTCTTATGACCCTCAGACCCGCTGAGCGAGCACCAAGGTCATCAGAACGCACCTCCCCACGAGAACGGGCCGTCCCAGGCCGCACCCACCGAATTTCCCCCTTCGATGCCGCCTTTGGCCCGGCATGGCCGACTTGGAGCGGGCAGCAACCCGCGCCAACCCCCTATGAATCGGCCCAGGCGCGCAAGGGGCGGGCCCAGAGGCCCGCCCCTTCCCAGAAGTTGACTCGGCTACTTGACCTCGACCGTGGCGCCGGCGGCCTCGAGCTTGTCCTTCGCCTCGTTCGCCTGATCCTTGTTGACCTTCTCGAGCACAGGCTTCGGGGCGCTGTCGACGAGGTCCTTGGCCTCCTTCAGGCCGAGGCTCGTCAGGCTGCGGACCTCCTTGATCACCTGGATCTTCTTGTCGCCGGCGGCGTTGAGGACGACGTCGAACTCGTCCTTCTCTTCCTCCGCGGCTGCTTCGCCTCCACCGCCACCCGGAGCAGCGGCCACTGCGACCGGAGCTGCGGCGCTGACGCCGAATTTCTCCTCGAACGCCTTCACGAACTCGCTGAGCTCGAGCACCGTCCAGTTGGCGATGGCGTCGAGTACTTCATCGTGGCTGAGTGTCTTGGTAGCCATTGCTTACTCCTCCTTTTCGTCGCCGTCGGACGCGGCGTCTTCGTTCGTGGATAGGGTCGAATCGGTACTTGCTTCGTCCTCCGCGGCGATGGTTTCAGCACTCGGGGCCTCCTCGGGCGGGGCCTCCTCGGGCGGGATTCGCTCGACAGGAGCCTCGGCTGCCGACGCCCCCGACTCCTTTTGTGCAACTACCTGCGCGAGCATCGAGCCGAGGTCCCGGAGCAACGCGGCCAGCGCGTTGACCGTGAGCTGAGCGGGCTGGTTCATCATCATGGCGATCTTCGCGAGCTGAGTCTCACGCGGCTCGAGCTTCGCAAGATCCCTTGCCTGCTCGGCCGAGATGAACTTGCCTGCGAGAATGCCCCCCTTGACCTGGAGGACGGGATACTTCTTGGACACATCATCGATCGCCTTCGCCGCCGCAGCAGCATCGCCCTTGACGTAGGCGATCGCCGTCGGCCCGACGAGCAGGTCGATGAGATCGTCGAGACCAAGGTCCCTGACTGCTATGCGAGCGAGCGTGTTCTTCGACACCTTGTATTCGGTATCGGCATCCGCCGCGCGCAGGGCCTGCCGGACCTCAGCTATCTCGCCGACGCTGAGGCCCCGGTACTCGGTCAGCAACGCGGCGTCGCTGTTGCTGAACCTCTCCGAGATCTCCTTAACGGCGGCGACCTTTGCCGGTCTAGCCATAGGCGCTTTCTCCCTCTTCAGTAGATGCCTGACAACAAAAAGCGGTCGCCAGACGGCGACCGCGCACGAGAGAGTGCGGTTACGGCTCCCCGGGGGGACCCGATTCGCTCGCCTGCGCAGGCTGTGGGATTAAGGGCGGACCCACCTGCGGTCTGGGGCTGCTTAGGCGTAGGAGGATATCGCATCAACGAACCAGGAGGGCACCATGAAGTTCGCTGAGGTCGTTCGCAGGCGCAAGATGATCCGCAACTACCTCGACAAACCGGTGGATCCGGACGCGCTCGAGCGCATCCTCGACGCCGCCAGGCGGGCCCCCAGCGCCGGCCACAGCCAGGGCCAGTACCTCGTGGTCGTAACCGATCCAGCCACCCGCAGGGCAATAGCCGAGCTGGGCAACGAAGCCCACTTCGTCGCCTCGGGCATGTCCCCTTGGATGTCGACGGCTCCCGTTCACGTCGTCGTCTGCACCCGGCAGAACGATTATCACGATCGCTATCAGGAGGAAGACAAGCTAACCGAGGAGGGAACCGAGATCGACTGGCCCGTCCCCTATTGGTGGGTCGATGCCGGAGCGACGCTGATGCTCGTGCTGCTATCGGCCGTCAACGAAGGGCTCAGCGCGGGCCTATTCGGGTACCACAGGCTGGAGGGCCTCAAGGAGCTACTGGGAATCCCGGTCGACGTCGAACCTATGGGCATCGTCACGATCGGGCACGCGGCGTCGACCGAGACGACCGGCTCGGCGAGGCGCGGTCGCAAGGCCTCCGAGCAAGTCGTTCACCGAGGGCGCTGGGGCAACTAGTTGTCGAACGGGTCGGAGCCGCTGCCGGGGAAGGGGCCGCCGCCGGGATCCTGCTGGCTGAAATAGCGCTGGAACTCGTCCGCTAGCTCGTCGCCCGAGGGAATGTTCTCTCCTTCCGAAGCCGCTTCGAGTCGGGCAACGTACTCCTTGGCGTCGGGCCGACCGCTGACGATCTCGTCCAGCTGGGCGCGCTCGGTCAAGGCCTGCTGGCGAAGTTCGTCGAGCGAAACCTCGGCTCCGACCTGAGATGCGACGCGCCCCACCAGAGTCAGAACGCCGTCGTGATACGGGCCGGCCACGTAGTGCGGTACCTGTGCAAAAAAGCCTACGGTGTCGATGCCCGCCGCCCCAAGCTCAAGGTCGACGATGCTGATGGCTGCGCTGGGCACGCGCATGGTTGGAGGCAGTTGGCTGATGTCGGCGATCAAGCCTTCGCGTGACGCGGTGGTCAACATCGGGGTGGCGCGCGTATGCGGCACTGCCGCCGGGACCGACCCGAGCGTCACGTGCAACCCGACGTTGAATTGGTTCGCTAGCTCGACAACCGACGAAGAGAACGCTCGCCACCGCATGTCGGGCTCTGTTCCCGTCATGACGAGAACATCGCGACCACCGAGCGTCGATTCCCTGACGGTTATCTCGGGCCAGGTCACATCCGCCAAGGCGCCATCCACGATGTCGAGGATGGGCCGGTTCGAACGGTAGTCGAACAGCTCGTCGCCGTCGAATGTAGCCACGGTCGCACCCGTACCGGCGATGTGCTTGGCGGCGTCGGTGGCAACGGAGGCCGCGTCCACCCACCCCATGAGCGCGGAGATCATCACGGGCCGCTCGGCCTCGACCGCTCGGGTCACGTTGTAAAGAGCCATATCTCTCGACCCTACAGGTCGGATGTCGAAGCTACGGCCCGAAGGCCAGAGGGTCCGGCCCTCACGTTCCATGAAGCCCTCGTCCACCGAGGAGCGGCGGCGAGGCCGCTTAGCCCTCGACTTCCTCCAGGTGCTCCTGTTCGAGGTCCTTGAAGCGTGTGGGATCGATGCGCACTCCCGGCGACATCGTGGTCGAGACGGTGATGCTCTTCAGGTAGCGACCCTTGGCCGCGGCCGGCTTGGCTCGAACGATCTCGTCCATCACGGTTGCATAGTTCACCGCGAGATCGCCCTCGTCGAAGCTCTTCTTGCCGATGATCAGGTGCAGGTTGCCATGCCGGTCGGTGCGGTATTCGACGAGCCCGCCCTTGAGATCGTTGACCGCCTTGGCGACGTCGGGGGTGACCGTTCCGGACTTGGGGTTCGGCATGAGTCCACGGGGGCCCAGCACTCGACCGAGCTTCCCGACGACGGGCATCATGTCCGGCGTTGCCACCGCCGCGTCGAAATCGAGCCAGCCTCCCTCGATACGCTCGGCGAGATCGTCGTCACCAACCACATCTGCGCCGGCCTCCTCGGCGGCCTGTGCCTGCGCGCCCTTGGCGAACACCGCGACGCGTACGGACTTGCCGGTTCCCTTGGGAAGAGAAACCGCGCCGCGAACCATCTGGTCGGCCTTGCGCGGGTCGACTCCGAGTCGGAGGTTCAGCTCGACTGTTTCGTCGAACTTCGCAGCGGGCAGCGACTTCAGCACCTTTAGTGCCTCCCCCGCCGAGTGCAGCCGGTCACGATCGACCTTGCTGAGTGACTCCTTCAAACGCTTGCCGGCTTTCGGCATGTTCCTCTCGACCTCCTCGTGGTCAACGGCGGAGTTACCTCGCGCCTCCCACTACCTAGAAGCTGCTGTTTATTGAACCGTGATGCCCATGGAGCGAGCGGTGCCCTCGACGATCTTCATGGCACCCTCGATGTCGTTGGCGTTGAGGTCGGGAAGTTTGGTCTGTGCGATCTCTCGAACCTGATCCCTCGTGACCGTGCCGACCTTCTGCCGGTTGGGCTCGCTCGAGCCCTTCTCGACGCCCGCCCTCTGGCGGAGCAGGACGGCCGCCGGCGGCGTCTTGGTGATGAACGAGAACGAGCGGTCCTCGTAGACCGTGATCTCGACCGGGACGATCGTCCCCGTCTGCTGTTGGGTCGCGGCGTTGTACTGCTTGCAGAAATCCATGATGTTGATCCCGGCCTGACCGAGGGCGGGGCCCACAGGAGGCGCCGGGGTCGCTTGCCCGGCGGGGATCTGCAGCTTAAGCACCTGAGTCACCTTTTTGCGGCGCTCTGCCATACCGTTCTTTCCTTTCTTGTGCCTTTAGAGCTTCGCGACCTGATCGAAGCCAAGCTCGACCGGAGTCTCCCGGCCGAAGATGTTGACCAGAACCTTGAGTTTCGACTGGTCGAGGTTGATCTCGCTGATGGTCCCCGTGAAGTTCGCGAACGGCCCCGAGATGACCCGCACGCTCTCCTGCTCTTCGAACTCGAGCCGCGGCTTGAGCTTCTTTTTGTCCTCGGGCTTGACCTGAAGAATCTTATCGATCTCGCGATCCGACAGCGGTGTGGGCTTGGCCCCCGACCCAACGAATCCGGTCACACCCGGAGTGTTCCGGACGACGTACCAGGAGTCGTCATCGAGGTACATACGGACGAGCAGGTAGCCCGGGAAAACCTTCTTCTGGACGACCTGCTTGCGACCCTGTTTGATCTCCATGACGTCTTCCATCGGAATGACGACCTCGAAGATCTTGTCGTCCACGTTCATCGACTGAATACGAGACATGAGATTCGTCTTCACCCGGTTCTCGTAACCGGCGTAGGTGTGGATGACGAGCCAGTCTCCCGGACGCTCGGTCGGGGGGACGAAGGTCGTCTCGTAGTCGTCGACCTCCTCCGGCTCCGCGGACTCCTGGGGCTCACCGGCCTCGGGAGTCTTCTCGGACTCCGCGTGCTCCGCGGACTCCTCTTCTTCGGCGGCAGCCTGAGGCTCCGAGTCCCCGGGCGCGGCCTCGCTCTCGGTCGTCTCGGTCACGGACTCCTCAGCCTCGGGGACCTCGTCCTTGACCTCGGCTTCCGCGCCGTCTGCGGTCTCGGTCACCCCGGCGGCCTGCTGCGCAAGCTGCTCGTCGGCCTCGTCCGAACCGGTGGACGAAGCGGTCCCGAGCTTCTGGTCTTCGGTGTGGGTTTCCTGCATCAGTCAACTCCAAACAGCACTAGAACGCCCTTGGTGAAGACGTAGTCCATGCCGGCGATCACAAGGGCAAGCGTTATCGCCGCGACGAGGACAACGGTCGAGTACGAGACGACCTCGCTCCGAGAAGGCCAGTTGACCTTCTGAAGCTCGGCGATGACCTCCTTGGCGAACTGACGAGGCTTGGTGCGCTGCCGTTTCTGCTGCGCGGCGGCGGGCCGCGGGCTGGGCGCCCGCTTCTTCCCCTCCTGCTTCTTCATCTCACGCTTGTACTGCCTGTTCACGACAGCCCTTTCCTCGAACTCCAGCCGGTCGCTCCACTCCTCGCTGTCGCCGAAGCGCGCTGTAGAAGGGTCCGGGACGGGGGACTTGGAGCGAGGATTAAGACTAGCACGGGGGCGAAGCGCCCGAAAGGAGCACTGGGAAGGGAGAAGCTTCCCCATGTCTAAGGTTAGTACCCCGGCGAATCCTTCTCGTTTGCCCTGCTTGAGCGGGGGAAGGCGCTGTAGGTGACGAAGAAGCTGGCGATCGTGCTCGCACTCGCGCTTGCGGCCTGCGGCATCCCCCGGGACCCGGAGGGGACGCTCGCGCGCGTGAGCGGCGGAATCATGCGGGTAGGTGTGACCGAAGCTCCGCCCTGGGTCGAGCTCGGCGACGCCTCGCCCGACGGCATCGAGGTTCGGCTGGTCGAGCGATTCGCCGAGGAGATCGATGCCGAGATCGAGTGGGTCGAGGGTCCGGAGAATGAGAACTTCGGCGCGCTACGGGTGCGCGAGCTCGACCTCGTCATAGGGGGCCTCACGACTGAGACGCCATGGTCGTCGGAGGCGGGCATCACCCACCCCTATCTCACAACGGCCGCCGTGGTCGCCGTCCCAAATGACATAGACGAACCGGCAGACATCGCCGGGCTCGAGGTGGGAGTCGAGGCAAACAGTGAGATCGCAGGCCTGCTTCGGAAGACGGACGCGCAGGTCGTGGAAGTAGACGACATCGAGGACCACGACGGTCCGGTTGCTATCGACAACTTCCTCGCGGACGACCTCGATGTAGTGGATACGGGGGTGCGGCTCACCGAATCGGACCATGTCTTCGCCGTGCCCATTGGTGAGAACGACTGGATGACGGCAGTCGAACGATTCCTGCTTGAACGGCCCGGCGAGATCGAGGAACTTCTGGACGAGTTGGGAGCCCCGTGAGAACGACCAGAGCGTTCGAGCTCCCTCCTGAGAAGGCAAAGGCAAACCAGAGGGCGATTCGGCTCGAGTGGATCACGATCGGATACCTCCTAACTGCGATCTTCTTCATTTACATCACGCTGGGCGCGTCCCAGGCGATGAAAGCCGCGTGGATCGAAGACATCCTCAGTCTCGTTCCCCCGATCTCGTTCCTGGTCGCATCTCGGGTGCGCCGCCGGCCCCCGAGTGAGCGCCATCCCTTCGGTTACCACCGCGCCGTAAGTGTTGGATACCTCTGCGCCTCGCTTGCATTGGCGGCTATGGGTCTCTACATCCTGTACGACTCAGTATCAAAACTGGCGGCCTTCGAGCACGCTCCCATTGGAGTGGTGCAGCCATGGGGTGGGCCGATATGGCTTGGGTGGTTCATGATTCCCGCTCTTGTCTACAGTGCCGTGCCCGCCGTGTTTCTCGGACGCATCAAGCTCCCACTGGCGCGCGAGTTGCACGACAAGGTGTTGTTCGCGGATGCCAAGATGAACAAGGCCGACTGGCTGACTGCCGTCGCGGCGATCGTCGGCGTAATCGGGATCGGCGTGGGCCTCTGGTGGCTGGACTCGCTCGCCGCCATTCTGATCTCGCTCGACATCACCCACGATGGCGTCAAGAATCTCCGGACAGCAACGGCCGACCTCATGGACGCGCGACCGACGCTCATTGACTCCTCGGCTCTGGACCCCCTTCCTAAGCGACTTCGCACCGAACTCCGCTCGCTCGATTGGGTGCAAGAAGCTGCCGTGAGAGTGCGCGAGGAAGGCCACGTCTTCTTTGCCGACATTCAGGTGGTGCCTTCGTCGACAAACGATCTAACGGCCAAGCTGGACGCTGCCGTTCGAGAACTGATGGATCTCGACTGGCGTCTGCACGACATCCTGATCATGCCCGTGGACAAGATCGAAGAGGAGCACCGGGCCGATTCGATCCGGCCTGGCGCCCACACCTCGTAACGATCGTTAGAAGGAGACCCGGCCCCCACACACCTCGTTTGTCCTGAGGTTCCTCGCTCGAGCCCGGAATCGGTCGACGCCCCGGTGATTCGACACCTTGCGCTCGATGTCGAACGAGCCACTGCGGCCTCCGGTAACCCTCGTGCCCCTGAAGTAGCGGCGGCCGTCGTGCTTGAGGGTGACTCTCCACCGGTCGCCGCTGCGATTCTGGTCCACCTCGTACTCGGCCTCGAGACGACCGTCGTCCCTCTTGACCTTGTACTTCCAATCGGTTCCGCCGCTGCAGTTTCCTCGCCTGATGACCTCGCGGTCCCCGCCACCTCCGGCCGAGGCCGGCAATGCGGCCAGGATCCCGAACGACATCGCTGCGGCCAAAAACAAGCTGAAGATCCTCTTTGGCACGGTTTTGCTCCTTCCGCCGTATGGGACTTTCCGTTGGGTTCAACGAGAGGGGCCGGATCGCGTTACGCGTCCCGTCGCGTTCTTGCCAACAAAGGTGCATCAGGCGCGACCCAGCGACCCGAGGACCAGGAACGTGAAAGCGAGGGTGCGACACGCGTCAACATGCTCCGCGACATCTGTCCACGATGCCCCGCGACATGACAGGAGCAGGGCGGGAGGGATTCGAACCCCCGGCCACTGGTTTTGGAGACCAGCGCTCTGACCAGACTGAGCTACCGCCCTATGCGATTCCGCAGTCTATTCGCGACGCCCGCAGGATTTGAAGAGATCCCTTCGCCTGAGTTCTGCGGGTACGACCAGCTTTCGAGCTGTCGCCCCGCTAAGCGGGGGAATTCGTCGAAGGAATGCGTCAAGGGACGAATGGACGGCGTACTACCGGCGTAGTAGAACTCTGAGGGACCAGCCGGGCTTGCCGAGCTCCAGTGGGGGATGGTATCGAGACCGACGCGAGCTGGCGTGACCAGTCGAGGAGACCTTCACTACCCTCACCGGCCTTCTTCAAGGCCCCCTTGTTGCTGTTTCGCTTCCCCGGTGTCCTCGTCGCCGTGGTCGCGGCGGCCCTCGTGCTTGGAATCGCCGGCGCGTCGAGCTCGCTGTTTCTCTCATCCGCCGGTAACGAGGCGCTAAGCCGCGAGCTGGCCGGACTGACGCCGACCGAGGCCGGGCTCAGCATCGCCACCTACGGCCCCACCTCTCTCGAGATGTACGACGCAGCCGACTCGATGCTCACCGAGCGGACCGGCGAGATCGAGGCGCTCGACGTTCCCTTTAGGAGGATCCTCGGCGACAGCGTGCAGGTGGTATCGCCCGACCTTCCCTCGGACCCCGAGACGCGGGTGCGCATCATGTTCCGCCAGGACGCCGAGGACAACATCCAGATCCTCGACGAGGCCGAGGTCGAGGGTGTCTACCTTCCCGACACCGTGGCAGGAGCGGCCGGAGTCCAGGCCGGCGACGAGCTGGGAATTCGCTTCGGGCAGGGGGCCGAGAAGGTTCCCATAGCGGGCATCTACAAGGACCTGAGAACGGTCCCGCTCAACGACTACTGGTCGCCCATGACCTTCGAGATCCTGCCGGTCAATCCGAACCAGCCCGCGCCGCTCCCGTTGGTGATCGCGCCGCGCGATCTGGTCCTGAACGTGAGCGCGGCAGTAGGGCTGAGCAACCAACTCCTGTGGGAGATGCCGCTGGATGGAGATGGCCTGACGCTGGAGGAGGCGCAGCGCGTGCTCGCCGAGGAGCAATCGCTCGAGCTCGACGTTCGAAACGACGAAACGGGAATCGGCCAGGCCTTCGACGCACTGACCGCGAACTTCGGCGGGGCCGATTTCGAGTCGGGCTTCACGCGCGCTGTGCGCCGGGTCGAGGACACGGTGGTCTCGATCACAGGTCCCGTCGAGCTGTTGTCGCTCGCGGGGCGAGCGGTGGCGCTAATCGTGTTCGCCGCCGCGGGCGTGTTCGCAGTGCAGCGCCGCCGTGTCGAGGTGCGGTTGCTGTCATCTCAGGGTGTCTCCCCCAGGAGCCAGGGCCTGCGTGCCTCGCTCGAGGCGTTTGTCCCCGCGCTGTTGGGGGTGATCGCGGGTTGGGGCCTCGCTTACTACCTGGTCAAAACGATCGGACCAACTAGCGAGCTGAGTGCCGGAGTCGCTCTCGACGCGTTGATGACCTCGCTTCGGGCGGGAGTGCTCGCGATCGTGCTGTACGGGGTCGTTACTGCGCTGGGGGCCCGGCGTGAAGTCGAGTCTGGATCAGCACGACTCAGGGGCATCGTGTCGCGCCTTCCCTGGGAGGCGATCGTCCTTGCGCTGGCCGCGGCGTCGTTCTACGAGATAGTCACGCGCGGGGAGCCGGTGATCACCTCCGTCGAGGACGCGCCCAAGGTAGACGTCTTTCTCCTGCTATTCCCGATCCTGTTCATCACGGGAATGGCGGGTGTTGCCGGTCGCGGACT
>JBOGWS010000002.1:0-18782 GCA_050693895.1 Actinomycetota bacterium
GTGCCGGTCGCTCTCATCATCGGGCAGCGCAAGCCCTCGACGGACCTAAAGGTGAGCCTCAACGAGGCGCTGCGCGACCACAACGTCGCAGTCTAGTTTTCGGCGGAGCTCCGCTGCGCCTCGCCGAGCGAAAGGCTCGCAGTCCCGCCCTTCAGGCGGGCTGTCTCTAGATCCGCACGTCGCCGGTAAAGACCTCGACGGCGGTTCCCGTCATGAATACCGGTCGCTCGTCGATCGTCGATCCGGCCCACTCGATCTCGAGGTCGCCGCCCCGAAGTCCGACCGTGACCCGGGCGTCTGTATCTCTAAGGAGCCGGGCGGCGACGGCAGCCGCGCACGCTCCTGTGCCGCAGGCGAGCGTTTCGCGCGAGCCCCGCTCCCATACGCGCATCGTTATGCGATCGGGCGAGTCGATCGTCACGAACTCGATGTTCGCCTTATTCGGGAACGCCGCGTGCTTCTCGAGTCGCGGGCCGAGCGTCGTCACCGGCGCCGCGCTTGCATCCTCGACGAACAGGACCGCGTGAGGGTTTCCCATGGACAGGGTCGCGGCCTCGAAGACCTCGTCGTTCAGCTCGAGCTTGGTGTGCAATGCATCCGAACCGGCGCCCTCGACTGTGACCGGAATCTCGGACGGCTCGAAGATCGGAGGGCCCATGTCGACACGGACGCGGTCACCTGCGACGATCACCGTCTTGACTCCGGAACGCGTGTCCACGTCGATGACGTCGTCGGTGGTAAGTCCCTCGGCGCGCGCGAAGACCGCCAGGCACCGGATTCCGTTTCCACACATCTCGGACGGCGACCCGTCCGCGTTGACGTAGTCCATGAAGAAGTGGGCGCTGCTCGAAGGAGTCACGCGAATCACACCGTCGGCTCCGATTCCGAACCGCCGGTCACACAACGAGCGCACAAGTTCTGGCGTCAGCTCGAGCGAGTCCTCGAGGTCCGTCACCATCACGAAGTCGTTGCCGGTGCCCTGGTACTTGGCGAATCTCATGGTGAGCCCAACCGTAGCGTGGAGCCGATGAAGTCGATCACCGCCTTGGTGCTTTCGGAGTCATCGGCATCGAACCACTTCACTCGTGGGTCTGCTCGGAACCACGATTCCTGTCGCCGGGCGAACCGCTTCGTGGCTCGAACGATCTCGTCTCGTAGAACGACTGGGTCGGCTTCGGGTGAATCGAGAACCTGGCGATAGCCGAGGGCCTGGCGCGCCGTTCGGCTGATATCAAGCTCCGCAAGCCGGTTCGCCTCTTCGACGAGACCGCGCTCGATCATGCGCGTCACGCGGCCTTCGATTCGTTCGTGGAGCTGGGGCCTCGGCCTCGTCAACCCCACCACCGCGAGGTCGTAGATGCTCTCGTAGCGATCGAACGAGTCGTTGTCCGAGAACGGCTCTCCCGTCAGCTCTATAACCTCGAGAGCTCGCACGATCCTTCGAGCATTCTGAGGATCGATCTTGGCCGCCGCGCGTGGATCGAGCTCGGTCAACCTCGCATATAGAGCGTGGGATCCGAGCTCGTCGACCTCGAGCTCGAGCGCCTCCCGCACGTTCGCCGAACGCGGTGGAAAGAGCAGGTCGTCGACCACCGCTCGGAAGTAGAGTCCCGACCCCCCAACCAACAACGGAAGGCCTCCGCGCTTGGCGATGTGCGAGATGGCGCTCCTGGCCTCGGCCTGAAACTCGGACACGGTGACGTTATGAGACGGGAGCCAGTGATCGAGCAGATGATGCGGCACCCTCCATCGCATCTCGGAGGTCGCCTTGTCGGTGCCGATGTCCATTCCCGAGTAGACCTGCATCGAGTCGACGGAGACGATCTCTGCCCCGAGCGCCTCGGCTACCTCAACGGCCGCGCTGCTCTTGCCCACCGCGGTCGGCCCGACGATCGCGGCGACGCGAACGGTCACGTCGTCCATTGCCCGACCAGGTAGCCGACCCCGTAAGGAGCCTCGTAGGTGATGCCCTCGCTCTTCCAACCTCCGAACAGCCGAGCGATCACGGCGAGGGGACCGACTCCGCACGCGTCTCCGGTTCCGTGGAGTCGAGCCAGCAATCCTTCGACGAGACCGGGATCCTCCTCGAGGACTTCAACCAGCTCGCGGTCGACATCCGTCGCCCCAGGCACTTTCGTCAACGGTGCTCGGCTGGTGAGTCCCGCGCTCGCGTGAGCGCTCGCGACAACCGCTACATCACGCCCGTCCGCCACCGTGCGTAGAGCCTCCGAGAGTGTTCGAGCAGCGTCCAGTGCGACGGGCATCGCGGCCCGCTTGGGTCCCGCAGTCTGTGGCAAGGTCACGGCCACGACAGGGAGGCCGTCACCGACGCCGAGCAGGAGTGGCACGACGACCCCGAAATCCACCGGCCCAGTGACCGGCGCATGACCCCAGGCATCCACCAGAGAGCGGACCAGCTCGGCGTCTGTATCGCGAACGACCTCGAGCCCCTCGATGCCGAAGCCGTGAAGTGACCCCTCGACTCGTTCATAGACCCCGGACCGGGGACCGTGAGCAGACACGATCACGACCACCTCGGCCTCCGAGAAATCCAACTCGCTCACTGCTTTCCGAACGCGCCGCCCCTCGTCGAGCGACGGTTGGATGGCCTCGAGCAGCACGAGCGCATGAGGCACGACGGCTCCATGCGCGATCATTCCGGCCTCCTAGCAGCCGGCGTGGGGGGCGGCGGCGCCCACCAGCGGAAGGCTGACCCGCCCCCGCACTCTGGGTGACTCGCTTCGTCCCTCGACGGGCTCACCCTCGAGGTAGTGCGCGTGCGCGCTGGTGATCCGCACCGTCCGAAACGATCCGTCCCTCGCGCCGTCCGAGGGGAAGTGCACGAGCTTGTTGTGGCGCGTCCTGCCGGTGAGCCTGGTCGCGTCCCTCTTGGAGGCCCCCTCGACGATTACCTCCTGCGTCGTGGCGACGTGCCGCTCGTTCCGCTCGAGCGAGATGTGGTCCTGGAGCTGAATCAGTCGTTCGAAACGCTCCTGAACGACCTCCTTCGGAAGGTGACCGTTCATGTCCGCGGCCTCGGTCATCGGACGCGGCGAGTACTGAAATGTGTAGGCCGAGTCGTAGCGCGCCTCCGACACGAGCGTCAGAGTCTCGGCGAACTCGCTCTCGGTCTCGCCCGGGAAGCCGACGATGATGTCCGTCGAGATCGAGACATCGGGGATCGCGTCGCGTACCAGGGCCACCTTCTCGAGATACTTCCGTCGGGTGTAGGCACGCTTCATACGCTTGAGCACGCGATCGGATCCCGCCTGGACGGGAAGGTGGATGTGCTCGCAAACGACATCGCACTCGGCCATGGCCGCGATCGTGTCTGCTCGGAAGTCCTTGGGATGAGGACTCGTGAAGCGCACGCGCTCGAGTCCATCGACCTCGTCCAGCCCTCGTAGCAACCGGGCGAACATCGGGGTGCCGTCGAGGTCGCGACCGTAGGAGTTCACGTTCTGGCCGAGCAGCGTCACCTCGACCACGCCGTCGTCCACCAGCCCTTCGACCTCGCCGACGATGTCGCCGAGCCTGCGACTGACCTCTTTACCTCGAACCGCCGGCACGATGCAGAAGGTGCACGAGTTGTTGCAACCGATCGAGATCGAAACCCATGCATGCCACGGCGAGTTCCGCCTGCTCGGCAGGGCGGAGGGAAACACCTCAGTCTGTTCGAGGATCTCGAAGGCCGGGCCCGAGTTCGACTCCTCCAGCAGACGAGGAAGGCTGGCGAGATTATGGGTCCCCAGAACGACATCCACCCAGGGCGCGCGTTTCTGAATCGCCGCCTTGTCTTTCTGGGCAAGGCATCCGCCGACGACGAGCTTCATATCGGGACGGACGTCCTTGATCGCCTTCATGTGACCGAGATTGCCGTAGAGCTTGTTGTCGGCGTTCTCGCGGATGCAGCACGTGTTGAACAACACGAGCGAGGCGTCGCCCGGCGCTTCCGCTTTGGCGTAGCCCTCGGCCTCGAGCATCCCGGCGAAACGCTCGGAGTCGTGCTCGTTCATCTGGCACCCATAGGTCGTGATGAAGTACGTCTTGGACGCGTCATTCATGGGTTCTCAGCCTAAGTCATCCCCTTCTCGACGCCCCCGGAACACCGGAGGCGTCGCTGCTTTAATTCTGCGCGATCGTCGAGACGAACGCTATTTCGCGTAGGCGGACTGGCGCAATTCTCGGATCACCATGATCTTGATCTGGCCCGGATACTGAAGCTCCTCCTGGACCTTCTTGGCGATATCTCTGGCGATGACCTCGGCGCGCAGATCGTCTACCTGCTCCGGTTTGACCATGACGCGCACCTCTCGTCCGGCCTGCATCGCGTAGACCTTGTCGACGCCGTCGAACTCCATGGCGATCTGCGCGAGACGCTCGAGCCGCTTGATGTAGGTCTCGAGCGTCTCGCGCCGGGCCCCCGGACGAGCGCCGGAGATTGCGTCCGACACTTGAGTGACCACGGCCTCGATCGTGCGCTGCTCGACCTCTCCGTGGTGCGCCTCGATTGCGTGGCAGACCTCGGGCTTCTCGCCCAGTCGCTTGGCGATCTCGGCCCCGATCAGTGCGTGTGAACCCTCCACCTCGTGCGTGACGGCCTTCCCGATGTCGTGCAGCAGGGTGCACCGCTTGGCCAGGGCGACGTTGGTGCCCAGCTCGGATGCCACCATCCCAGCGACGTGGCTCGCCTCGACGACGTGTCGGAGCACGTTCTGACCGTAGGAGGTACGAAACTTCAACCGCCCGAGAACGCGGACGAGCTCGGGGTGCATGTCGGTGATCCCCGTTTCGAGCACCGCCCACTCGCCCGCTTCGCGGATCTCTTGCTCGACCTCGTCCTTGGACTTCTCGTGCATCTCCTCGATGCGGGCCGGTTGGATGCGCCCGTCGCCGATGAGCCGTTCGAGGGTGTGCCGGGCCATCTCTCGCCGGATGGGATCGAAGCAGCTCAGAACGACCGCCTCGGGCGTGTCGTCGATGATCAAGTTCGTGCCGGTGGCGGCCTCGAAGGCCCTGATGTTGCGTCCCTCCCGGCCGATGATGCGCCCCTTCATGTCCTCGTTCGGCAGCGTTACCGTGGTCACCGTCGACTCGGTAGTCAGCTCGGAAGCAACCCGTTGCATGGCGATCGCGATGATCTTGCGAGCCCGGCGGTCGGCCTCCTCTCGTGCCTGAGCCTCGATGTCGCGGACGATAACCATCGCCTCACGCTTCGCATCGTCCTGGATCTTCTCGATGAGCCCCTGACGGGCGTCGGAGGCCGACATGCCCGCCACTCGTTCGAGCTCCGACTTGGCGCGTTCGGCCAGAGTCTCGAGATCGGTCCTGGCCCGCTGGAGCTGAGTTTCCTTGTCCTCGATGCCCTGTTCCTTGCGGTCGAGTCCCGAGGCCCTTGCATCCATTGTGGCCTCACGGTCCGCGATGCGGTCCTCCTTGCGCTCGACCTCGGCGGCCCGCTTCTTCAGCTCGACCTCGCCGTCCTTGCGCATCTGGAAGATCTCATCTTTGGCCTCGATGAGCGCTTCTCGCTTAGCGGCTTCCGCGTCCCGCCCGGCCGACTCGAGAATCGTCTTGGCCCGAGCTTCGGCGGAACCGACTTCCTTTTCCGCCTGAGATTTCCGAACGAAGTATCCGCCTGCTGCGCCCGCGAGGAGACCAATGACGAGACCGATGACGATCTCCATTCCCTGGCTCCTTTCCGCCTCCTCAGGGCAAGCCGAGGCCTCTCGGCCGACGGCGACGAGCGAAAACGGAGCTGGTTGTCTGCTGGTTACCGAAGGAGGCGTCTGAACTCAGGCGGCGCGGAACAACGAATGCCGATCTGTGTCGGACGAAGACTATTCACTCTGGGCTCGGTCGATAATTCGGACATATCAGCTCGTTCGTTATTCGTTCGTGCCCGTTGAGGGCAGTTTCAATGGCTTGGTTTTTGCTTCGTCCATGGTACGCCCTCACAAGGGAACAAAGTTCCATCCATGGCAACTTCCGACAGAAAAGTCGCGAAGAACCGACAAGCCCTACTACTCCTGACCCTCAGACTCGCTCAGCGAGTCTGAGGTCGCCCAAACTGCTGTTCCGAGAATTCAGTCCCCTCGAGACCCAGGAGAAGAGCCCGGCCTCGAGGCGATAGCCGGTAGCCGATCTCGAGGCTCTCGGTCAGGCCGAGCTCCTTTAGCTTGCGCACGTCCCTCTTGAAGGGTTGGGTCTCCCGCCCGAGGCCGGCGGCGAGATCGGCTGCCCGAACGGCCGGGCGGTCCCCGATCGCACGAAGGACCTGAGCAGTCCAACTGCCGGTCCTGCTTGCATGGTCGAACCGAGCCAGTCGAACGACCGTGGGCCGCAAGCGCCTTTCCCCGAGCTCGAATCTAGCTCCTGCAGAGCCCCGGGCGATTGGCCGTCTCGCAATGATTCTTGATCCACTCGTTCGCCGTTCCGGCGGTGCCATCGCCGGTTGAGTCGTCGTGGGCGTCGTGTTCCACGTTGTCGAACGCTCGGTTCATTCGAATCAGGTTGTCGGAGGTGTCGGCATCGAAGTAGATCCCGTCCCGGCCGCTGCCCGCCACGTCGTTGTGCTCTATCACCCCGGCGCTGGAATCGCTGGCTTGGATTCCATCGAAGACGTTGTCCCAGACGTCGTTGTGCCCGACGATCGTTCCCACCGAGCTCAGCAGAACCACCGCATTGTCGTTCTCGAACACCTCGTTGTGCAGGACGTCCACTGCTCCGGGCTCGAACAGGATGATTCCACTTGCCTCGAAGCCGTTCACCTCCGCCAGCGAGTACTGATTGGCCGAAACTCGGTTGTGATCGACTCGCACCTGGGCCCCCCTGCTCACCTGGATCCCATTCTGCGCGATGGCCGGATCCGGGCCAGTCCCAACGATCTCATTGTGGTCCACGCGGCCACTTGATTCCTCGCCATCGACGTAGACGCCGCCTTTCTGGTAGTTGTCGATCAGGTTGTTCGTGATTGTGGCCGAACCAAACTGCCCCTGGAATTGACGTCCAACCGCAACACCGAAACCGTTCTGGCAACCACGGAGCGCAGGACTTGCGGAGCGGATTTCGGTGATGTGATTCCCGAATAGCTTCGCCGAGCCCCCGCCGATCACCCGCACGCCGGTCCGCAGCTCGACCGAACAAAAGAGCTGGTCGGGCAAGGGACCGGTAATCGTGAAGTGCCGCAGGCCGATGTCTTCGGCTCCATCGATCTGCACGATGTCGCCCGAGTCGGTAGGGAGCATCGTTGCCGGCGCCTTAATGACCGCCGAGCGCGGTGTGAGAGAGAAGAGCTTGAGTCCATCCTTGCCTGCGGGAATTCGCACCTGCTCCTGATAGGTACCCGGACAGACCTTGATGCTTGTGCCCGGCTCTGCCAGGTCAACCGCATCCTGAATCGATGTCGTGTCGGCATTCGGACATTCCGCGGCGTCGTCGTCCACAACGATCTGAGTGCCTGCTACGGCTCCGGGCGCGGCTACCAATGTCCCAAGCACAACGACCACGCCGGTCAACAACGCGAGCTTCTTCATTTTTCCTCCGCCTCCGTCACGGCGGAAGCCGTGACCCCACTTGCATGCCTGGCCCATTTGTACATGTTCTGCGGCCCGAGCGATAGCAAGGCAAGCAGCAGGTGCAGAGCCTCAGTCCCAGCCCTCGGGAGGGAGAACGGCTCTAGCACCCATCTCGGCGTGCTCGTGGCTGAATCCTCGTCGACGCATCAGCTCGTAGAGACGGGGGCCCTGCTCGCCGAGTGGGAACCGAAGGACCTTGCGCAGAAGCTTCGCCGCCACCTCGAGGGCCTGAGCGTCCTCATCCAGACCGCTCGCGGCCAGAGCCTCCTCCGCTATCTCTCGGCTGATTCCGCGTGCTCTCAACTCGGACACGAGCACGTCCGGAGCCTTGCCCTTCGTCCGTGCCCGTTCCTCGATCCACCGTCGAGCGAAATCCGAATCGTCGATGAGTCGCAGCTCGATCAGCCGCGCGATGGCGGCGTCGATCGTGGTCTCGTCGTACTCGAGCCCGGCCAGCTTGTCGCGCACCTGGCGTTCCGACCTGGGGCGGTGAGCGATGAACTTGCCGGCTCGTTCGATGGCCTTGGCAAGGGTCTCCTCCGCCTCCGTCGGTCCCGCGTCGGCGACCTCGGCCGCCTTCCGGGTGAGCAACGCGAGCTGGTCGAGCTCCATGGCTGCCGGGCCCTTAGAGGCCCTCAGTCCCCGCTTAGGGCTTCCTCGTCGGCCGAGGTCTCCGTTTCGTTGGAGATCTCCGTTTCGTCGGTCCCGATGAGGCCCAGCTTCTCCTTGATCTTGAGCTCGATCTCGGCCGCGATGTCGGGGTTCTCGGCGAGGAATGTCTTGGAGTTCTCGCGCCCCTGGCCGAGCTGATCGTCGCCGTAGATGAACCAGGCCCCCGATTTGCGTGCGATTCCGTTTTCGATGGCAACGTCGAGGAGGCTGCCCTCCTTGGAAATGCCGGTGCCGTACTGGATGTCGAACTCGGCTTTGCGGAAGGGAGCCGCGACCTTGTTCTTGATCACCTTGACCCGCACGCGCGAACCTACGATCTCGGCACCGTCCTTGAGCGAGTCGATACGGCGAATGTCGAGTCGGACGGAGGAGTAGAACTTGAGAGCGCGCCCGCCAGGGGTTGTCTCAGGTGAACCAAACATCACTCCTATTTTTTCGCGGATTTGGTTGATGAACACCAGGATCGTCTTCGAGCGACTGACGTTACCCGTCAGCTTCCTGAGCGCCTGGCTCATCAGGCGAGCCTGTAATCCGACGTGGCTGTCGCCCATCTCGCCCTCGATCTCGGCCCGAGGCACGAGCGCCGCCACCGAGTCCACCACGATCACGTCCATGGCCCCCGAACGAACCAGGGTGTCCACGATTTCGAGTGCCTGCTCGCCGGTATCGGGCTGGCTGACCAGCAGGTTGTCGATGTCCACTCCGACCGCCTTGGCGTAGGTCGGATCGAGCGCATGCTCGGCGTCGATGAAGGCGACAAGGCCCCCGGACTTCTGTGCCTCGGCGATCACGTGGAGACTCACGGTGGTCTTTCCTGACCCCTCGGGACCGAAGCATTCGACGATGCGGCCGCGCGGCAGTCCCCCGACTCCCAGCGCCAGGTCGAGCGCCAGCGCCCCGGTCGAAATGACCTCGACGTCGCCGTGGGGGCCGAGATCGCCCATGCGCATGATGGCGCCCTTGCCGTGCTGTTTCTCGATCTGAGCGAGGGTCATGTCGACCACCGAGTCGCGCCCCTTGAGATCACGCCGGTTGTCCTGCACTGTGCCGCGGTCCCTGATAGTTGCCACCGAGTCCTCCTTGTCTAGGTTTGGCCTGAGCCGGTGCCCGTCGTGGTGGCCACGCTAAAGACGGGGTGTGACAAGAACGTCATTTCGTACGGCACTCTATCGAACATACGTTCGCATAGCACGGCTTTCCTCCGAGTTACACGGACGTAGTTACCCTGCTGGCATTCTAAGCCCAGGAGGGCCCCAGGAACACGAGGAAATCCAACACCCGAGCCTCATCGTCGGTTCAGGGGTGCTTCAGCGGGCCGCCCTAGGTTGAAGGGCAAGGGACCGGTAACCACTTTTGGTCCATTAACAAGGAGTACTTCCGATGAGCTTGCGTCAACACAAACTTGCTATCGCCTTGCTTGCTTCGTCTGCTCTCCTGGTTGGAACTGCCGCCGCAACCTCGAGCCGGTCCGCCACCAAAGTGAACGGATCGAAGCCAATTCCCCTCGACGCAGCGACAGTGATCGTCGAGATAAACGACACCGACGGGGACGCAGGACTTCAGGTCTTCCTCGACGCCGAGCCGTGGAACTCGATGACTGTCTCGGGCCCCGACGGACGCAGGATTCGGGACCTCCTACAGATCGACGCCCAAGGACGCCTCGAGAGCTACGGCTTGACCGAGCTGTTCTCCGAGAGCAACGAACCACCATTCGACGTCTTTCCCCTCAAGAAGTTCAAGAAGCTCTTCCCCGAGGGCCGCTATACCTTCGAAGGAACGACGATAGAGGGTGAAAGGTTGGTTGGTCGGGCTAGGTTGTCGCACGACTTCCCGGATGGGCCCGAGTCAATGGCCCCCGCGGACGGAGCGACCGTTGGCACCAGAGGGGTGGTGGCCAGGTGGGGAGCGGGCAACCAACCGCGCGGTGTGGATATCACCGGCTACAGAGTAATCGTGACACGGGAAGATCCCCTGCGCGTGTTCACCGCCGACCTCCGACCCTCGGTCGAAGCGGTAAGGATTCCCTCGAGCTTTCTCGAGCGCGGCACCGAATACCAACTCGAGATCCAGGCAATCGAGGAAAGCGGGAACCAAACGAGCACCGATACCACTTTTCAAGTGGAGTAGCCCTTCGCCGGCCGCGGTTTGATAGCCCTGGGCTCTCAACTGAAACGGGAGGCGGACTCGTGGGCCCGCCTCCCGTTTCGCGCTCCGCTCGTTTCGCCTACTTCGTCACCGCGGCATCCCCAGACATCGAGCCGGCTCCCGCAAGGAAGGGCTCGGCCGCCGAGAGCACCTCATCGCGCGTGAGCGGTGTCTCGGTGGCTCCCATGTAGACGCCACCCTCGGGCTCGAGCCCGAGCAGGTTCCCCACAACCGCAGCGTGACGGGCCTCGACGCCGAAGATCCCCGCCGCAGCCTGAAGAATGGCCTTGTCCTGGATGAACCCCGCGGCCCCCAGATAGGCCTGAACTCCGAGGTTCTCGAAGGTGTGGCTCGTCTCGAGGTAGCTGCCACGGTTCGCAAAGGACTGGCCGAAGTCGACCCCGGGGGCCTCCACCGGAGTCCCGCCGAGCTGCATGATCGTGTCGCTGATGGCCGACACGTGGGCGTCTTCGTCGGCGCCGATGGTCTCGAGGTACGTCGCCTCTTTCCCGTTAAGCAGGCCGGCACCGTTGCCCTGGCGGTAGAACTCGGCCTCGAGGTACTCGAGCGTAAGTGCGTAGTTCAGCACATCGACGTCGTCTGCGAAGTCTCCACTCTGAGCAAACGCGAAACGCTGACCGAGCATCTGCAATCCGACGGCGGCCGGAATCGTCGCCGCCGTTCCTTTGATGAAGTCTCTCCTATCCATCTAGATTCAGCTCCTCGTTGTCCTGGGCGCGATCGTCGAGACGATCGCTAGTTGTCCTGGGCGCGATCGTCGAGACGATCGCTAGTTGTCCTGGGCGCGATCGTCGAGACGATCGCTAGTTGTCTTGAGCGCGATCGTCGAGACGATCGCTTAACTTCTGATGAACGGCATGGCGGCCTCGAGGACCTGCTTCATGCTCTTGTTGTCCTCGACCGGAGCCGGGAACGGCTCGCCGCCGATTAGGTCCGCCAGCACCGCGGCGTGCCGGGACTCGACTCCAGCTATCGACGCGGCGGCAGCGAGGATGTCCGTGCTCTGGATCTTGGTGATCTGGCCGTGGTAGGCGTCGACACCCAGCTCTTCAAACGTCGCCGCGGTCTCCAGAAACGCCGCCGGGTCTTCGAACGTGCCTCCCGGATACTTCGTGCGCGGAGCCTCGACGGGCTCGCCACCGAGATCCGTGATCGTCGCCGATATTGCTTCAACGTGCGCTGCCTCATGCTCTGCGATGGGAGCGATCAGAGCCTGCTCGCGTCCCGACAACAGGCCGGCCTCGACGCCTCGTTGGTAGAAGTCGGCTTCGAGGTACTCGAGCGTCAATGCGTAGTTCAGGATGTCGATGTCACCGCCGCCCTGTCCCGACGCGAATCGCCGCTCGCCGAGTCCCGCCACGGCCAGCGTCGATCCGACGCCGAATATCGCCGCGTACTTCAAGAAGTTGCGCCTTGAGTTCGTGTCTTCGATCTCCATGACGGGCTGACCGTCGAAGATCTGTCTCTCAGCCATTGCAACTCCTCCTCTCGTCTCGTGGGCACTCTCTGTGCCTCTGCTTGCTCCACCGCCGTTACTTGGGACTTCGAGTCCCCGGTCGGTTACCTCCTTGGTGCGGCGCGCGCCTGCACTACGATTCGATGCGTCCTCTGCCCCTTCGGCTCGCATGCCAGGAGGGTGATCGTGCGCGCGCGTTTGTTGTCCGGCTGACGAAGAACGAAGTCGACGTACTCGGCCTCGGGTACGACGGTGGTCCTGTAGACCCTGTAGGTGACCGAATCGTTCCGACCGACCGTCGTCTTAACCTCGTTCCCGTTGCTCAAGAGGTCGAGGTCGCCAAAGGGGGCCGTGAAGGTCGTGCGATGTCCGGCAAAGACGGCGTTCCCCGGGCCTCCAGGAACAGGCGTGCCAGGCCACAGCCCAGGACCCTTCTCGACCACTTCGTCGATTACGCCGCTGTAGAACTTCGTGCTCACGCCGATGGCCGGAATAGCCATGGTGCCGAGCACCGCTTGCCGCTGGCCGCGTACCGCGAAGGGCATCTGCTGCTTGCCCTTGACGTCCGAGCGCCTCACGGGTGCGTCATCACCTGCGCCGCTGCGGAGCTCGTTCAGCACTCGCAACACGCGCGGTTCCGGTGCCTCGGTCGTCCCATTCGCGCTGGGATTACCGGCGCCGCCTTCAGGGGATGACGGTCCGACGTATGCGTATGCGATACCGGCGAGAACTAGAGCCGCCACCAAGCTCGCTACAAGGGTTGAACGCTTGAGGTTCATCCCTATGTGTACGAATGCCGGTCCCGATATGGATTGCGCCCCTACGCCACGAGCGTCACCTTTTCGGAGGTTTCCTGAGATTTCGAATTTTTAGGAGCGATCGCGTTTCGATTGGGACTCGGTTGGGTACGCGCGCCCGGCTCGTTGGGTTTGTCAGTCCGCTTCCCGGAGCAGCGCCTCGACGTCGAGCGGCTCGAGCAACAGCTTCAGGTTGCCGTCGGAGTCGCGCGGCCATTCCTCCGAGGGACGGTCGTAGTAGAGCTCGATACCGTTCTGGTCGGGGTCGTGCATGTAGACCGACACGTTCGCTCCGTGATCGCTCGATCCGTCGATCCCCCACCCCGCCTTCAGTACGCGCTTGACGACGTTCGCGAGATCCTTCCGACCGGGGTACTTGAACGCAACGTGATAGAGCCCCGCCGCGTTGACGGGGGCCGGACCCATCCCCTTGCTGTGCCAGGTGTTCAGTCCGAGGTGGTGGTGATAGCCGCCGTAGCTCATGAACGCGGCCTCGTCGCCATAGCGAGCGGTCACGTCCATGCCGAGGACATCCTGATAGAAGCGCACCGATCGCTCGGTATCGGTGACCTTGAGGTGCACGTGCCCAATCCCGATATCCGGTGCCACACTCTTCTCCACGGCGACCTCCTGAAGTCTCTGGACGAGATCAATACTGCACCAGAAGCAGCGCTCGCTAGGGCGCTGCGTCCACGAGTTCGTGCACCTCGTTCCGCTATGCGGAACACCATGCACAAGGATCGAGACTCGCGCAGGGCGAGCCCCCCGATCATCTCTCGGCCGTCAGCTCGATCTCGTCGAGGATCATGGGGTCGAAGGATGCGTGGTTGGGCTGGGCCGCCTCGACGCCCACCACGTAGGTGCCGGGCTCAAGCTCGACCTCGAGCACGTCCGTGGTCTGCATCGAATCAAGGTTTTCGTCCACGTAAACGTGCATGTCACCGAGTTGGTCGGGTGGCAGACCGCCGGGGTCGACCTCGTACGTGATCTCGACGAGCTCGTTGGCCGGGACCGTATCGCCGTCGGAGGGAGAGAGAATCGTGACGGTCGCTCCGTCGGGAGAGACGCCGCCCTCGGCCGCAGCCTCTCTCGCATCCTGAGTCTCCGGCTCCTGCTCCCCTCCCATCGCAAAGGCGAACGCCCCCGCGCCGATCGCCACGACGATGAGGCCGATGCTAACCACCGGCTTCACCGCCTTCTGGAAGAAGAACACGATACCGAGCACGGCCATTGCGGCGGCGATCAGTATTAGCTCGAGATCGGGGCCCCCCGCTCCCAGCGTGTGGGCGAAAAGCATCTCCTGCTGCTCAATCACTCAAACACCTCACGATCAGGTAACCAGCGGCTGCGACAGCAGCCAGAGGGTCGTAATAGTGAACGCCGACATCAGGGCCGTAAGCGCATACTGGCTCTTGACTGCTGCTCGATGAGATCGTCCCAGACGCACGGCACTCCGGTGCGCCGCCAGTACCCCCAGGATATGTCCGCCCACGATAATGACGATCTCGAGAAACCAGACCAGGGCGGGCGAGGGAAAGAAGCCCTGCAGCGCGTCCGCGGTCCCGAACAGGTTCCAGCCCAAGTCGAACGGGTCCGACAGTCCCCTCAGGATGAGGGGGAAACCCGACAGAACGAGCGGAGCATTGTGCGCCAGAACGTAGGCGACCCCGATGGGGATCAGAGACCAGCCGAAACGACGACTCATCTCTCCGAACCCGACATCCTCGCCGATGAAACGGCGCGACACCCACACGGCCACGAGAAACGGCACCAGGAACACGAGCGAGAACAGAAGGAGCGCTACCGAATCGACCAGGAGGTCGTTCGCGCCTCCCAGGCCCACGGCGCTACGGAAGTCCGTCCAACCGACGGTCTCTCGCACGTTGTCCAGAGTCGTGGAGGCAAGGAGCACGAAAAGCGCGGCGTACAGGCCCCGAGGCATGGGCCGCTCTTCGTCAAGGCCTCGAATCCAGCCTCGGTAATAGAGTCCGTCGGCGCCCAGTCTCAAGGGGGCCACGCTCTGCGCAAAGCCGAACAGGATCGCCAGCGGATCGACGGAGTTCCACACGTGTCCGAGCGGAGCTCGCAGACTCAGAACGAGCAATGTGTAACCCAGCAATACGGCGACGATCCAGAACGAATCGAAGCCAACGCCCGACACGAGTTCGAACCAGAAGAGGAGATAGATCGTCAGCGGCGCGATCCACCACATCGACTCGACGCGTCGTTGGAGATACGCACTTGGTTCGGCCTCATCGGTCCGGTAGTAGCGCTCGAGCGTCGCCCAGGGATCGATGCGCTCCCAGCTTCCCGCCATCACGGCACCCAGAGTCACTGTGCCGACGACCAGGCCCACCCAGAACAGCAGGGATGCGAGACCCAGTCCGGCATCCGCGCCGAAGACGCCGGAGGCGAGCGTGAGCAACACACCAAAGACACCGGCGCCGGTAAGCAGGCGCGTGGCCACGATCGAGAAGGTCGCGCCCGCCACCTTCCTCTCGGGACCTAGCCCCGCCGTCTCGCGCACGAGCGCGCGCAACAAGAACGACGCGGCGACGGTCGCTCCAGCGCCGGCCAGATAGAGCCACAGCGGCAACGGCGATTGGTACACCCGGCCCACCCCGTGGGCCAGGAGGATGTCCTCTGCCATTAGCCCGCGGACTTGGCCCTGACGACGGCCGCCACGGCGACAATGGCAACCCCACCGAGCACCAGTGGGACAACGGGGAAGCTGCTCTCCTCGGAGTCGGACGTGTTCGTGGTCCCGGAGTCGTCGCCCGCGGCACTAGACGGTCCGTCATCGGTGGTCGTCGGTTCGGGAGACGGTTCGTCGGTTGACTCGACCTCATCCGTTTCACCGTCGCAGTCGGCGGTCCCCTGAACCATGAAGCTCCAGTCGTCCTCGGTCGGATGTCCGTCGACCGCCGACACGACGCGGTAGGCAGCTTTCCACTTACCCGGCTGCGCGTCGCCGATAGAGGCCTGTAGGGTCTCGCCTTCGACGGACACGTCCCCCGTCACGTCGTCCCCACAGCCGTCCGTGATCACCAGCTGAGACTGAGGAACGGGCTCCTCTGACAGAGTGACCGAGACCATCTTCGGTATCGCCACCCGTGCATTCTTTTTGGGGTCCGTCTTCACTGTGTCGCCGTGAGCCCAGGCCGCTCCCGTGCCGAGACACAGGATTGCGACCGCAAACACGGCGGACAGACCAACTCTTCTCATTCTCACCACTCTTTCCAGTCGGGTGCGGGCGTCAGCGCCCGCGCATGATCAAACGACCGGAGAAGTCGGGGGTGCACGCCCGCGCGAGATCGCAACCAGTGCATGAGAGATGACTTGAACGGATTGGGGACGCATACGCAGCGTGAAACGTCGCTCCCCTTGGAGAGGCCGTCGGCGGCGCGCTAGGGTCTCTCCGGCCTTGCGCGCGAGAACAAGGAGGACGCACCCCGCCGCGGCAGTAAGCGCCAATAGCGGGAAGGCCAGCCAGAAGGCGGGCTCTTGGAACAGAAGCGTCAATTGGTCGGGACCCTGCACGGCTCGTTCGAGCGACTCGAGGAACGCGAACGTCAGCCCTTGGAGAGCGAAGAGCCGAAGCCACGTGAGAAGGGGTGCGCGCCTCCGCTTGGCCCCCCCTCCGAACGCCATCTCGACGCCGATTCCGATAATGAGCGCCGCGAGCCCCAGCAGAACGGCCAGGTCCCAATAGCCGTGACCCGTCGACTCGAGCGCGTGTTGGTGGCTCGCGTCGGACGCGTGAGCCAAGCGATAGGCAAGCGTGTGGGCGCCCACCACGCCGGCGGCCCCGATGGCCGCGGTGGTAATTCGGGCAAAACCGTTGCTATTCACAATCACTCACTATATGAGATCTCGTCATCAAACGACCCGTTTGAGAGGTCTTTGTGCAGACTATGACGAAGGGCGCTCTAAGACCGCTCCCTTTTCCTCGATAGATCGCCAATCCGATATGACGTCGATGAAACCGCGTTGCTGCTTGCGCGCCGGCGAGGGTCATTCCTCGACGACAATGCGACCGGTCATGCCCGAGCTCTCGTGTGGAACGCAGAAATACTGGTAGGTGCCCTCGGTGTCGAACTTCACCTCGAAGCTCTCACCCGAGGACAGAAGCCCCCCGGCGATATCGTCACGTGCCTCGTCCTCGCTTTCGAATCCGCCACTGGCAAAATACGATGCGCCGTCGGGCAACTCGTCCTCGTAGGCGGTAACGGTATGGGCGTCGCTCGACTCACTGACAAAGGTGACGGACTCGTTCACCGAGACTGTCAGGACCTGCGGCTCGAAGCTTTGCCCGGATTCCATCCGTACCGTAGTGCCGTCATCACCGGAGCATGCACCCCATGTCATGAGGATTGCTACGAGCATCAGGTTGTTGAATGCCCTCACGCAGTCAACAACCCGGTGACGTACATGAACAGCAGCCCGGCCATGAGGCCCAAAGCACCGAGTCCCGACGCGAGCCCGTGATCACGCGACATTCCCCGCCCTATCTGCCACACGACCTGGGCGATGGCCCCGGCGGCGACGCCGAATGCAAGCGCCGCCCACGAAGGCGCGAACGCGAAGCCGCCACCCCAGGCGCCGATGATGGTGGGCGCGCCGGCCACCGCGCCGAGAGCGGCGAAGTGCCACAACGAGGGACGCTTCGCATCAGATCCAAGCGGGGCGACAATCGCCAGGCCCTCCGTGGTGTTGTGGATCGCGAAGCCGAGAATCAAGAAGGTCCCTAGTGCGATCTCACCACCCGCCAGTGCCGCGCCGACCGCGAGGCCCTCACCGAGGTTGTGGAGTCCGATTCCGGCGGCGATCAAATAGGCGAGGACGAGGCCGCCGATTGGATTGCCTTCCTCTTGCTCCCCATATTGCGCAGCGCGCCGCCGCCGGAGGAACTGTTCGAAAGCGGTCAGCGCGGTCACGGCACCGATCGCTCCGATGGCGAACAGCGACAATCCATCGAGTGCTGCTGCCGTCTGACCGGCGAGCTCGAAGCCCTCGGCAACGGTGTCGATGAGCAGAAAGCCGAGCAGGCCAACCGTGAAGGCAAGAAAAAAGCCGATCCAGCGCTTGGATGCACGTCGCAGGGACGGGTACCAGAACAGACCGATAGCCACCGGAATAACCCCGATATAGATGCCGAGCAGAGCGTAAATCGCAATCGTGGAACCGTCCGCTTCAGGAGTAAGCGCAGCCACCTCGATCTCGTGCT
Organism: Actinomycetota bacterium; assembly: GCA_050693895.1. GTDB lineage: Bacteria > Actinomycetota > CADDZG01 > CADDZG01 > WHSQ01 > WHSV01. Next base: position 17,896 of record JBOGWS010000002.1, read on the forward strand.
CGACGGTCACGCCGGTAGACGTCACCATGGCAATGCCGAGCGGAAGCCCTTCCTCCCACGGGTACGAGACTCGCAGCGTGGCCGCTTCCAGCCGATCGAGTTTCGAATCAGTGATCTCGAAGCTCGAGTAGGCGTCGTTGACCAACACCTGTGCGATGGTGACCGGATCGGGCCCGTCGTTGCGCACTTCGAGCATGATCTCGTCTACGTCGAGCACGGTGCGCTCGACCGCAACGGCCTCGACCGGGGGCAGCTCGCGCAGGCTCCCGATGGGGTTGAACCTCAAGAAGAGAGCCACGAGTGCAGCGATGACCAGGACCGGGAGCAACCAGCCAAGCCACGCCGGGACACGTGAATCTCGTGAGGTCGGAACCGCCGTAGCCACTCAGACCACCTCGAATGCGCTCAGCCAACCGAGGTCGATGAACTCGGTGACGTGCGCGTGAAAGATGAAGTTGCCGGGTCGGTCGTAGGTGAACTCGATCATGTGCCGCTCGGCCTGGCCCATGGAGATGGTGTCGGTGAACTCGTCCGGCTCGAGCGACGTTCCCGTGCGAAAGAGGTTGAAGAAGTTGGCGTGGATGTGAATCGAGTTGATCGGATCGAACTCGGTGACGTTGATGACATGAGCTCGCTGCAGCTCGCCGGCGTTGATCTGAATCGGCTTCTTCGAGTAAGCGAACGCGACCGTGTTGAGCGCGTAAATCTCGTTCTCGCCGTCGAAGTTGGTGTCGAAGCCGTTCATCACCATGACCATCTCGTTTGCGTCTGGACGGCCCTGCTTTGGGTCGACGATGAACGCCCCGTACAGGCCCCGGTGGATGTGCTGCACCAACGGCAACGAGTGGCAGTGATAGAGATGCGTGCCGAAGGGCTCCGCTATGAAA
>JBOGWS010000003.1:0-22758 GCA_050693895.1 Actinomycetota bacterium
GTAGCCGACGTCGTCCCACACGATCATCAGTACGTTCGGTGCTCCTTCAGGAGCCTTGGGCTGCAGGAAGGGCGTCCAATCCGGAATGGAATCCCTGATATCGAGGTTGACGACACCTTTGAATTTCTCGGTCATCTAGGTTTCTCTTCGCGAGATGGTCGAGGTTCATTGGTCGCCGTTTCGGAAAGGGCCACTTCCTGGAAACCTTGGACATGTGCGCCGAGGCGTTGAATCGCCTCGATCACCCCGTACAGATGAGCATCGTCCTGCACTTCCACCTCGACCCGGGTATTGCCGTTTTCGATCTCGCAATAGAGCGGCTGGACAGGTCTGAGAGCCGAAGCCCTGATGTCACCTCTTAGCAAAAATCGGTAACGCATGTCTCCACCAAGATCGGCGATATCCCCCCGTCTGTCGTCGCCCCGTTGGGGTGAATGATGTGGGTCTGAGAGGCCCGGCTACCTTTGGCGGGGGAGTGCTTCGATGCCCGCCGCTTGGATCGCTTCCTCGCGCGACGCAACGCCGAGCTTGATGTAGATCGAGCGTACGTGGCTTTTGACCGTGTTTAGAGAGAGGTGAAGTTGCACGGCGATGTCGGGCTGCGTCAGATGGGTGGTTGCGAGAAGGTCCAGAACTCGGAGTTCGGCCACGCTGAGCAGGGCCCCCGCCGGACCTCTTACCTGAGTCAGGCGCAGGCCAGTCCGTGGGAGCCGAGCGAGATAGCTCTCTCCCGCGTCTCCCCAGTTGAGGCAGATGGCCCTCACCTCCGCAGAGATCGCCGCCGCCTCCTCGACGTCACCGACGATCGCCTTGTTACGAGCGAGTCTCACGAGTGACTCGAGATGGTCGGCCGAATGCCACCTACCTGGCAAAGCGGCGCCCTTCTCCAGCCATTTCATCCCCTCCTCGGTGTCGCCGATTGCCATCATGACTTCTCCTCTAGCAGTCGAGGTCAGCGACGACAGAGTGGCAGCGTGGCTCGCACTTCGGTCGATTATCGACTCCGCTGTATCGAGTTCGGCCTGTGCGTCATCGAGATTGCCTTCATCAACGTCGTACAAGGCCAAGCTTGCCGACACCGCCGCGAGCAGGGGCGCCTGAATTATCCTGAACCGCAGTTCACGGAGTCTTTTCCTCGCTTTCTCCACCCTGCCCTCGAGTTGGTCTGCGTATGCCAGGCCCAACTCGCCGTAGACGCGCATGGTGTGACCCTCGGGGATTACTCGCAGAGCGGTTGCAGCGCTGCGCCGCATCGGCTCGATGCCCTTGTACGGAAAGACCCCCCTAAGTGTGGCAGCCGCGGCCTCTACTGACGGCATTCCGTCCGGAAGTGGCATCAGCGGATCCAAGGAGACTGCGGTGTTGAGCGAGCTCTCAACCAACGCCCAGTCGCCCCTGAGCGCTGCGATCCAAGCTCGCGTCACAAGTAGCCGAGGATCGTTGGAAACCAATTCCTCCGGGATTCGCTTGATGAACGAGCGCACGACGCCGTCGTGACCGATATCCGTAAAATGGTGACTGGTCGAGTTGATCAGGTCGGCGGCAAAGTCCACGTCTCCGCTTTCGAGTGCGTAATTGATGGCGTCCGCATGATCCCCGTGTGCCAGATGCCACCGAGCCGCTCCAAGCAGAATCTGCTCCTCGAGGTCGGGTTGAGTCGCGTGAAGCTCCGCTCGGAGCACCTCTGCGAGAAGTGCGTGAAGCCGGTACCACTCGCCCCTGTCGTCCAGGGGGGTGACCATGAGATTCCGATGTTCCAGATCCCTGAGCCATTCGCCTGCATCGTTCGTGTTGAGGACGTGATCGATGAGCTGTGCTGAGAATCGCGATAGCGGAGAAGCACACTGCATCAAGTTGCGCACCTCTGGTGGCCAGGAACGTAGTGCTTCCTCGTTGATGTACTCCGTGATTATCCGCGGCTGCGGATCGTCCAGATGCAGTTCAGCGTCTTGGTCCATTGAACTAAGACCCAATGACCTTAGGTAGAGGGCGGCCGGCCACCCCTCGGTGCTCTCAACCAGTTGGCGTACGGACGATTCGGAGAGGTTCAGTCCCCTCGTCGTCATCCAGTCGCGGGCCTCCGACACCGAGAACCTCAGAGCGCTCTGCCGAAACTCCGCGATATCGCCCCTGGCCTTCCATCGAGCGAGAGGGATGAGGGGATCGCGCCGTGTGGCCAACGCGACCTGAAGGGTGCTCGGAGTGTGCGCCAGGAAGAAGGTCATGGAGTCCTCGACCGCCAAAGAACTCGCCTCGTGGAAATCGTCGAGCACCAACACCAGAGGGCCCGGAGATGTGGACAACGAGTTGAGCAGATTGGGGAGAACCTCTCGAATGATCGGGGCTCCGGCCCGGATGGCATCCCCTGCCCTGCCCGTCACGCCGGGCGCGGCTTGTTCGAGAGCCGCAATCACGTAAGCCCAGAACCGGGGTGCATGGCGATCGTCGGCGTCCAGAGATACCCACGCCATCGGTCGACCAGCGTCTCGTGCCCACTGCGCGAGCAGGGTCGTCTTGCCGAAACCGGCGGTCGCGCTGACGAGGATTAACTTTGCGTCGGCCTCGTCACTCAGTGAGCTCAGGAGGCTTCGCCGCACGATGTGCTCGTGACGGGCGGCCGGGGTCCTCAACTTGGACTCGATGAGACCGTCTGCGCCGGCGTCGGCTAGTTGCCGGGGTGTTTCACCCCTTGTCTTAAGCCTTTCGGATTGACCCACCCGAGCCTCCATTACCCAGCCCCACGATGCCGGTTGTAAGCCTCTAGGAAGAACCACGTACCTGCAACGTCACCAAGCACCCAAAAGCGGAGGAAGGTAGCGCGCGTCTGCGACTTCCTGTCACTAATTCATCGCATGGACACGTTTCGGATTGCTCCCCTCATCAAGTGACGAGGGAGCGGGCTCCCTTCCTAGATTCGCGGTAATCGATTGCATGCAAACCCAGGGATTTTGTGGATACCTTGATCCGCGGTCATCACAGCTCCTTACACCCTAGAAAACAGGAGCTCGAAGCTTGTCGGCGACGCACCTGAAACCAACGTTACCGGTCGTCGACTCCGGTTCGAGGGAGTTGCGGGCGGCAACCCGGTAGCGGCGACAGTAGGAGGCGTGACAGAGATAGGAGCCTCCGCGCGATGACTTTCGCGTGCCTGCGCTCGGCCCGGTCGGATTGGTGCGCCTGTCACGCGTGTGGTAATCGCATGAGTACCAATCGGCGCACCACTCCCAGACATTACCTGTGGTGTTGTAGAGGCCGTAGTCGTTTGGTTCGTAGGTGTCCACCGGGCAGGTGCCAATGTAGCCATCGGCTCTGGTGTTGATTCGAGGAAACGTACCCTGCCACACGTTCATTCGATGCTCACCGCTCGGTTCGAGCTCGTCCCCCCAAGGAAACGCCCTGCTCTCGAGGCCCCCGCGTGCCGCGAACTCCCACTCGGCCTCGGTCGGCAAACGCTTGCCCGCCCATGCACAGTAGGCCTGCGCGTCGTCGTGTGAGACATGGACAACAGGATGGCTGTCTCGCCCGTCGAGATCGGATTGTGGTCCCTCGGGATGACGCCAGTTCGCTCGCCCAACTTGTCGCCACCAAGGCGCTTGAGCCACACCGCGTGTTGGTGGGAAGTCATCGGGCAGGAGGCCTCCGAAGACGAACGACCATCCGTACTCCTCAGCCTCCGTGACGTGCCCGGTGCTGGCAACGAATCGTTCGAAATCCGAGTTACTGACCGCGTGCTCGTCGATCCAGTAGCCATCGAGCTTGATCCCGCGCACCGGCCCTTCTCCATCCTCCGGGTAAGCCCACTCGTCGTCGCTGCCCATGAGGAAGGATCCGGCCTCAATTGGGATCATGCCCTCGGTGCTTGCCGAGACCAGGGAGGTCGGAGCTCGATGCGCGGCCGGCCGATGTCCGGAAGCAGATGGAGCACAGCACGGGATGTTCTCCGCTCCGACTTTCACGGCGGGTCCGTCACCCTTCGATCAGACCCACACCGCATGTGATTACGCCAGGGCCTTGGCTTTGCCGCGCTCGAACTCCTCATTGCTGATTACGCCATCGTCCCGGAGCCTAGCCAGCTTCGCGACCTCTTCTCCTGGGCTTGCCCCCGATCCCGCTGCTTCTTGCACGTAGCTTCGGAACGAGTCCTCCCTTGCCCTGGCTTCGCGCGTCGAGCGTTCGTGCATCTTGTCGCCTCGGACGATCAGGTACATCAGGACTCCGAGCACCGGGAGAAAAGCGACGAATACGACCCAAACGGCTTTGGCCAGACCACGGAGATCGGAGCTGCGGAAGATGTCCAACAACACCGATACCGCGATCCAGATCCAGGTGAAGAAGAGAAAGAACCAAAGCATCGACCAGAACAGATCCAACAACGGCATTGGAATGCCCTCCTTGATTGGAATAGGTGTCTAAGGAGAGTTTCGCTATTTTCAGTCGGGAGTCATCACCCGACCGGGGTGAACGGGCAACACGGTTTCTGAAGAAGCTCGGAGCCGCACACGTCTACTGGACGATGTCTCGCCCATGAACCGTGAGAGCCCAGATTACGAACGCATCGACGGCGATGATCACCAGCGACCACACTGGATAGAAGGGGATGAATGCAAAGTTTGCGATCGCGCTGAGCATCGCCAGAATCACGCCCACAGTACGGGCCCAAACGGACCCCTGCAGCACGGCGAACCCGGCCAGAAGAACCACGATGCCTCCGATGAGGTGAATCCAACCCCAGGTCGTGGCGTCGAATTCGAGGATGTAGTTCCGCGTCACGAGGTAGAACTCGTCCTCGAGGATGCCGGCCAGTCCGACGATCGAATGGAAAACGCCGACGATAATCATCATTACCGCGGCGAAGACTGTGAATCCGACGGCGGTGCCGCTTCTCGTCTGTGACATTGCACGTCCTTCGCATGTAGAGGTCTCGTCGGTTCGCTGCCCCTTTTGATGGAGGCTCGCGTCGGAGAGTCGTACGGGCATCACCCCGGCGGGATGAAAATGACATGAGCCAGGTGGAGGCATCTTGAGCGAAATACCGATGCACCTAGACGATGGCTTACAACGGGTTCACTCTTGATGGAGGACGAGAAATGGAGCGTGGAGCATGACTACATCGCAAACCTCAGGGCGACTTTCCGACGGCGAGCTCAGCCGGCTGCTCTCCCTTGTCCAAGACGCCGACAGTGTCGAGCTCAAACTCACGTTGCCCGAGAGCGATCGGCAGTCGGCGCTCGCTGCCCTGGAGGTCGACCCGCTTGATGCTCGGATTCGCCAGGTGTACTTCTTCGATACGCCTGAATTGAGCCTTTTCGACCATGGGGTCGTGGCGCGGGCACGACGTACCCAGGGCAAGCCTGACGACTCGGTCGTCAAGCTCCGTCCAGTCGTCCCAAGTGAGCTATCGAATGACCTCAGAAAGGACGAGAACTTCGTCGTGGAGGTCGACGCGATGCCGGGTGGCTATGTCTGCTCTGCCTCCTACAAAGGTTCCGTGCGCACAGGTCGCGTGAAGGAGACGGTGGCACAGGGGCATCCGTTGGACAGACTGTTCTCAAAGCAGCAACGAGTGTTCTTCGCTGACCATGCCCCCGAGGGAGTGAAACTCGACTCACTCTCGATCCTAGGGCCCATCACCGTCCTCAAGCTCAAGGTGGCCCCGGACGGGTTCGCTCGAAAGATGGCAGTTGAGCTGTGGAACTATCCAGATGGCTCGCGCATCCTCGAGCTGTCGACGAAGTGCGCCCCATCCGAGGCGTTTCAGGTAGCCGCTGAGAGCAGAGCCTTTCTCTCAGATAGAGGTGTGAATTTGGAGGGCGAGCAGGAGACTAAGACCAAGACCGCTTTGTACTACTACGCCGCCACGATGCGAGCTAGCTAGGGTTCCAGTAGACGAAGGGTCGACGAGTTCAGACTCCGTGCCCAGACTGCTCCGTCAAAAGCCCCCGGTTCATCCAGGAAGGGTGATGCGATACGCGCCGGGGGGCGGTTCGATGGGAGCAAGCGCATTCCGATCCCATTCGTTTCGGGATGGAGTCAACAACTCATGTCTTCAACACAGTGCGATGCGGCTGACTTCTTCCTCGAAACGAGCCGAAGTTCTTGAGAGGAGATGCAGATGTGTCGCTGGCTTGCTTACTCGGGTTCGCCCGTTCGACTGGACGAGCTGTTGTACAAACCCGACCATTCGCTGATCGACCAGAGCTTGCATTCACGGTTGGGAGTCGAGACGACGAACGGTGACGGCTTCGGCGTTGGTTGGTACGGGACCGAGAGGAATCCGGGGATTTATCGCAGCATCGAGCCGGCGTGGAACGAACGGAACCTGCGCGAGATCGCCGACCACGTGACCTCGCCCCTGGTCTTCGCTCACATTCGAGCCTCCACGGGCACGCCCGTGCAGCAGACGAACTGTCATCCCTTTCGTCACGAGAATTGGTTGTGGATGCACAACGGCGCTATTCATGAGTTCGAAGCGATGAAACGAGACCTGACCTTGGCCGTCGACCCCACTCTGTTCACCTCGATCCAGGGATCGACTGATTCCGAGATGCTGTTCTTCCTGGCTCTCACCTTCGGATTGGAGGACGATCCCCCCGCGGCCGTCGAGCGCGCGGTTGGATTCGTGGAAGCGACCGCCAGACGTCACGACATCGAGCACCCAGTTCAGATGACGGTGGCGACGACGGACGGTGAGAAAGTCTGGGCGTTCCGATACTCGAGTGAGGGCCGATCGCGCTCGCTCTTCTTCAGCACCGATGTGCTCGTGCTCCGTGGGCTGCATCCAGACAACGTGAGATTGCAGGAACTTGGCGAAGAGAGCAGGTTGATCGTGTCGGAACCGCTGGGTGATCTCGAGGGGGCATGGAACGAAGTGCCCGAATCGGTCTGGGGGGTCATCCGTCCGGGCGCGGACGACCTTCAACCGTTCACACCGCAGGCACCATCGCTGACGTGATTCTCGCCCGCCAACCCGATCGCTGAGCCTCAGGTCTCGCGCCCCGCCACCGTCCCGGTCGCCGTCAGCGGAGGCGCGGAATCGCGCCACGAGCGATTGCGTCGCCAGAGGATGTAGGTGCAACCCCCGAGCAGGATAGGGAACACATATGTAAGCAGTCGGAACATCAACACTGCAGCGACCACCTGTGCATCCTCGCCGCCTCCGGTCGAGAGACCCGCGATGAGCGCCAGCTCTACGATCCCGACGCCTCCGGGCGTAAGCGGGATGGCTGTGAGCAAACGAGCGAATGCGAAGACCGTAAGTACTTGCGCCCAGCCGGCGTCGGCCTCGGACACTCCGAGAACTCTCAGGGACAACAGCAGCACCGCGAAGAGAGAAGCGTGGCTCACGATCGTGGCAATGGTGAGCGCGAGCCACCGGTCGCGTACCAGACCGATGACGCGGGTACGCCATTTGGTCAGCGCCAGATCCCAGCCGTGGACGGGCTCATGCTTGATGAGGCCGAGCAGCCATGATGCCCAACGCTCGGTTCTGAGAGCCACCCTTCTCGCAAAGTCTTCGCTCTTGAGAATGAGCGCGAACAACAGGATGGCGCCCACCAGTCCGCAGAGACCAAGGGCGCCGGCAAGCAGCCTTCCTCCACCTCGGCCTCCTTGTAGGGCAAGGATTGTAAGCGCGAGGATCGGCGTCCCGAGCTTGACGAAGTTGTTCCAAATTCCGGTGACGACGATGGAAAGCGTGCTCCTCGATTTGGAGAAGCCCCACGAAGACAGGATCGTGTAAGTCAACCCCACCGCTACGGCCCCGCCCGCCGGAACGGCGTTGGCCACGGACGTGGTCGACTGAGTCAACACCGCAGCCTGCGGAAGGCTGAGCCCAGGTGTAGCGATGACGACGACGATCCAGTAGGTGACGAGGTTCCAGATTGTCGCCAGAACCAGGGCGGTGATCTCCCGCCAGGTGAGCGTGCGAATCGCCGTCCACACCTCGGATAGATCTGCGAACTGACGCAAGACGTACCAGAAGATCGCGACCAGGAAGACGAGAGAAACGGCTACCTGCAGCATCTTCTTGGCGCCCGGACTCAACCACGGGCCATGCTTCGCCACGGACGTTGGGGTGGGCGAGCTTGACGACTGTGGCTGATCTTGGTGCCCAGGCCCTGTCACGTTCTCGCTCACATACACCAGCTCTCTTTGGAGCTATCTCAACTGTCGTTGTCAGTCTTTACTCAATGGGTGCCTGTGACAACGTCCTTGGGTGCACTTTGTGATCAACGACGGGCACACCCAGGAACAGATTCACCAACGAACCGATTGCAAACCCGAACGCCGCACCTCCAATCACATCAAGCGGCAGATGAGCGCCTACGTAGACTCGTCCGAGGCAGACAAGGGCCGCCAAGAGCCACGCAACGATCCGGCCACGGCGGCCGAGGTAGGGAGAGGCTACCGTCGCGAGCGCGAACGCGACGGCGGCATGTCCGGAGATGTATCCGTTTCCCGCAGCCGGCGCGTTGCGCAGCACGACCTCGTTTATCAACTCGGCCGGTCGTCCCCGCTCGACGATCTGCTTGATGACCTTGGCCAGAAGCCACACGAGGGAGCCGGCGAGACCCGCCGCCAGCGCGAGCCTGAAACGCCTGAATATCAGAGCGGCGATCACCACAACCGGCACCACAACGAGGTTGCCTAGTTGCATGACGGCCCACACGGGGGCGAACAAGAGATCGAGGAGTCCGTTGAACCAACGGAAGACCTCGATCTCCAGCTCGCTTGCCCGACTCTCGTCTATGGACAGGGCCGTCAATACCAGGACCGACATCGAAACGATCAGTCCAACGAGGTCGTGGATTCGGCGCTTGATGCGCGTGCGACTCGTGCCAGAGGCGTGTATTGCTCCCGCGAGAGTCCTTCTTTGATCCACTCGCCAATCTCAGCACTGCGGAGCCCCAAGTGGAACCCACCTCGCCGTTGCATTAGGGCTGGCTGCGCCTACCGCGCTGGTGGTGGAGACGCCACGCACCTGCGAAAACAGGTGGTAGTGCTGAGAGAGCGGTAGCATTTCGAGATCGGCTGACCATGGAGGCATTGCCATGCAGGGACACAGCACCCTCATCCTTTGCGACGCTTGCAGTCGCCCCGTCCCGGATCAAGCGTCCAAGGAGGTCCTCTATCAGGTCGACAAGGTTCGGTATCGGCTGGAGCTGTGTCCGTCGTGTCTCGGCAGTGAGATGAAAAGGCACGCTGGCTTCCGAGGCGTTCCCGGGTTCCGCAAGCGAGCCGCGATCGTAATCAACCTGAGCTCATCGGAGGAACTCCCGAGGCCCGTCCCGATCGTCTGAACTCGGATGAGTCGCGTTCAGGGGAGGAGGACGACCGGAATCGACACCACGCTCTGCTCTGAACCGTCCTCGGCGGAGTAGGTCAACACGTCGATTCTGCCCCTCTGCCGTTCGCCGACCTCGAAGGCGACCCCCTCCGAGAAGTCGCCCCAACAACCGGTGCCGCAGGTCGCGGTAGTGAAGGTCTCCACTAGGGCGTCGCCGCTCTTGTCTCGGATCACGATGTTCACCGTCGCCTCGAACACATTGGCGAAACCGTTGACGGTGACCGGACTCGTTACGTCTTCTCCGGGCTTCGGCGATTCCACCACGATGAACGGAGCCACGTCCTGGAAGTCCCGCCGTGTCAACGGCTCGGAGACATCCACTCCCTCGCCACCGATAGTCTCCACCCGTTGGCCGTCGATGAGGATCCGCACACCTTCGATGTCTTCAAACTGCGTGCCGGTGTAGACGAGCTGGGCGACCCGCATTTGCATCGAAAGGCTTCCGCCTCCGGACTCGAAACGGGAGCTCACGTCGACCTCTAGCACCGAGCCCTCGCGTGCCACGCCGAGCAGTTCCGTCCCATCGGGTATTGCAGACGTGTCTCCCGCCTCCTGATAGGGGCCTATGGCACCGGCGAAGAGTATCCGTAGCCAGTAGGCCGCGTGCTGAGTAGTCGGGTCATCGGTCGCGAGATCCGATGGCAGGTTCCCGCCCATAACGGTCGACCCCTTTGACAAGCGTTCGTCCTGGACGAACCAGAGATCGAACTCTGAAGCGGGGACGCGAACGGTCGCTGGTTTATCGGGTTGATCGGTCTCGGGCGACACGGGCTGAAGTAGGCGGTTGTTCGCGTCATCGGACGTCAGCGCGCCGGCAGAGAGGGCGGCGACCCCGATGAGCGCGAGCGCTCCGGTGACGGCCGCGGCGCGACGGACCATCAAGGTTCGGTGGGCGCGCCGGCTGAAGACGTTCCACTCCGCCTCCGTAGCGGTCGACTCCACACGTGCCGCTTTGGTCAGTTCCTTCAACCGGTCTTCGGTATTCACTTGGACTCCCTGATGTTCTCGTCGAGCATCGGTCGTAGTTTCTCCAGCGCTCTCCTCAGGTCGGACTTCACCGTGTTGAGCGGACGATCGAGCACCTGCGCGATCTCCGGTTGAGTCATGTCCTCGTAGAAACGTAATAGGACGACCGCGCGCTGGATCGTAGAGAGGACTGAGAGCGCCGCTGCGACACGCAGTGCCTCCTCGACTCGGCCCTCCTTGTCGACGACATCGGTTGGAGGCGCCGGCGCTTTTCTCAACTCGAGCATTCTTCGGCGGTACGCGCTCCGACAAAGGTTGACCAGCACACGCCTTGCATATGGAGAGGGATCGTCGTTTCGGATCCGGTTCCACCGCGAGTACATCTTGATCAGAGTGTCCTGGGTAAGGTCAGAAGCTCGCTCTGGATCACCCGTGAGCATGAGCGCAAGGCGCCTCAGCCGGGGGGCCTCGTGCCTGTAGAAATCCTTGAACTCCGAATCGCGATCTCGTATTCGCATCTCACCCATATGACACTCCACGGGGTGCCAAAAGTTGCGGCTCTCTCAGAAACCCCGCGTCGTGGAGTGGCTCGGAGTCCGGTCAGGTGGAGCTAAGTCTCTGTCTGAAGACGGGAATGAGCCCCCCGGCCAGCAGCATGTCGACCTGGCGCCTAGATAGCGAGTGTCTGAGCCGAAGGCGTCTGCCATTGGTCGAGTCCTCGCCCTCAAGAGTGCGATCGGCCGAAGTAAGTCCGTCTCGTAGTCCTGAGAACCGCATGACGTCACCTTGCTCGATCGCGTCGTAGTCGGATTCGTCGTCGAACTCGAGCGCGACGATTCCAAAGTTGGCGAGATTCTGCCAGTGGATACGAGCGAAACTCTTGGCGAGTACAACTCGCAGCCCGAGGTATCGAGGTGCGATCGCTGCGTGCTCTCGACTCGAGCCCTGACCGTAGTTGTTCCCACCCACGACCATATGGCCGTCGCCGGAATCGCGGAGCTTGATCGCCTTAGCCGGATAGTCCTCGTCGACCTGGTAGTAGACGAACTCCGAGATCTTCGGGATGTTGCTCCTGTAGGGCAGCACTCGTTGTCCCGCGGGCATGATCTCGTCAGTTGAGATGTTGTCTCCGACCTTCAGCAGAACCTGAAGCTCGAGGTCGTCGGGGATCTCGTCGAAGTCGGGCAGGCTCGAGATGTTGGGCCCTTTGACCAACTCGAGCTTGCGGCCGTCCTCGGGCGGTGGTACCAACATTTCGGTGTTGATCGGCTGCGATTCGTTACCGAGATCGAGCGACGGATAACTCATGTCGTAGAGATCCTCGAGTTGACGCGGGTCCGTGATGGTTCCAGTGAGCGCGCTCGCCGCCGCCGTCTCCGGTGAACACAGAAAAACGGAGTCTTCCTTGGTGCCGGATCGGCCGGGGAAGTTACGCGGGACGGTTCGCAAACTGTTCTGGCCGCTCGCGGGTGCCTGTCCCATCCCGATGCAACCCATGCAGCCGCTTTGATGAATGCGTGCGCCTGCTTGCACGAGCTTCGCGAGGAAACCCATGTTCACCATATTGGTCAACGTCTGGCGGGACGTCGGGTTGATATCGAGTGAAACGCGCGGATGGGTCTGGCGATCGGCGACGATCTCGGCGGCGATGCCGAAGTCCCGGAGCCCCGGATTCGCCGACGAGCCGATCACGACCTGTTGAATCTCCTCACCCGCCACGTCCGATACTGGAACGACGTTGCCGGGGCTCGACGGCGTTGCGATCAGTGGCTGCAACGCCGAGAGGTCCAGTTCCTCGTCGATGTCGTAGGTGGAGTCGCCATCCGCGATTAGTTTCGTGAAGTCGTCGCCTCGACCCTCGGATCCGAGGAATCGCTTCACCTCGTCATCGGCGGGAAACACGGTCGTAGTCGCTCCGAGCTCGGCCCCCATGTTGGCGATGACATGACGATCCATCGCGCTGAGGTCGTTCAACCCCGCGCCGTAGTACTCGATGATGCGGCCGCGGCCCCCCTTGACGTCATGGCGCCGCAGCATCTCGAGGATGATGTCTTTGGCGCTCACCCAGGGTGGCAGAGCACCGACGAGCTTGACACCCCAGATCTCCGGCATGGACAGGTAGAGGGGCTCTCCGGCCATCGCCATTGCGACCTCGAGTCCCCCCACACCAATCGCCAGCATTCCTAACGAGCCCGCTGCAGGCGTGTGGCTGTCGGAACCGGCGAGTGTCTTGCCGGGAACGCCGAAGCGCTGCATATGCACCGGATGGCTGACTCCGTTACCGGGCTTCGAATACCAAATTCCGAAGCGTTGGCAGGCGCTTTGGAGAAAGAGGTGATCGTCGGCGTTGCGCTCATCCGTCTGCAGCAGATTATGGTCGACGTACTGCGCCGACAGCTCGGTCCTGACCCGCTCGAGGTTCATCGCCTCGAGCTCGAGCATGACCGTCGTTCCTGTTGCGTCCTGCGTGAGCGTCTGATCGATCTTGATTCCGACCTCTTCGCCGGGAGACATTTTCCCGCTCACGAGGTGCGATTCGATCAGCTTCTGAGCAACGTTGAGACCCATCAGAAGCTCTTATAGCACCGATGGCGCGTGCCCCGCGCCGTGACCGAGTACGTCCGCTCGCTCCACAGAGGCGTCGCTTCTACCTGTTGTGCTACTCGTTCCTCCAGCGCTATTACGCGGTAACCGTTCGTGATGCTCCTTTCATCGGGATGTAGTGCATGCTCAAACTGATAACGGGCCAGAGCTCGAAGATGTGAGCTTGGCCCGCTCGGGTCCGAAAAGTTCAGGTTCGGAAGGGGCCGAGCGGTTCTCAAAAGAGAGCAGCGAAACCGAGCAGACATGAGGTGACGAGGGTGGCCAAGGCGGTGTGGAACGGACGGGTGCTGGCCGAGAGCCACGAGACCGTCGTCGTCGAGGGTAACCACTACTTCCCCGAGGACTCTCTCAACGGGCAGTACTTTCAAAAATCCAAGCACCACTCGCTGTGCCTCTGGAAGGGGGTCGCGTCCTACTACACGATCGAGGTAGGAGGCCAACTCAACAAGGACGCGGCCTGGTTTTATCCCAGGCCCTGGCCACCGGCTCGCAAGCTCAAAGGCCTCGTGGCTTTCTGGCGCGGGGTCCGGGTCGAGGATTAGGGCCGCCCACCGAAGGTTGAGCACACGGCCAACATTCGCTAGAAAGCGAGCACGTGAGCGCCGCCGGGGGTTTCACCGTGGAGGTGCTCGCCTGATGCTTCTCGGTCAGAGCAGTATGTCGGCCAGTCGCTCGATCTGATCTAGCTCTGCGATCGTCGGATCCAGAATCAGCTCGTCGACGCCGATGTCCTCGAAGCCGGTCGCGAGGGCTTTCAGCGCGTCGGGTGTCGTGGGCGCCGACTCCGCGATCTGATCTGCCCACTGTCCGAGAAAGCCGTAGTAGTCCTTGAGATACGTCGAGGATCCCTCCTTTGCATTCGGACCCAATGCAAAGTAGCTGAGAGCCACCAAGCGTGGCTCGCCTTCGCGGCCCGACTCACTCCAGGCCTTCCTCACCTTTTCGACGATCGGCGCCATCATGTCGGGGCCCCCGCCACCCGCTGTGTAGCCCATGCCGACCTCGGCCGCGCGCTCCACCGCCCTGTCGGATGAACCCCCGATCAAGATCGGCACCTCTCGCCCCGGCAGGGGCACCGAGGCCTGCCCCGTGCCGGAGAGCTGCTCGCCACGCCACAGCTTGTTCATTACCTCGAGCTGGTGCTCGAAGCGCTCACCCCGTGTTTCGAAGTCCACCGCCACGGCTTCGAAGTCGTCCCGACGACCTCCTGCGGAGAGGCCCAGCGTCAGCCGCCCCCCGGAGAGCCGGTCCACCGAGGCGGCCTCCTTCGCCAGCAGCACAGCGTCGCGCGCCGGGGCGATCAGGATGTTGGTCATCAACCCGATACGTTCCGTGACGGCCGCTGCCGCGGCGAGGGAAATTAGCGAGTCGTAGCTCGGATACACGATGCGATCTATGGTGGCCAGAGATGAGAAGCCGGCGTTCTCTGAGCGCCGAGCCCACTCTACGAGCGTGGCCCCATCGGTATTCGGTACGGGGTTTGGAAGGCCGATGCCGATCCTCATGTTGCACTCCTATAGTCGCCGCTCGATCTAGGAACAACGGAGATTGCAGGCATTGATTCCCGCCTCGGTCAAAGGAGCCGGTTGCCGCGTAAACGCAAGGTGCACCTCAGTCCCAGGACCACCAAGACAATTTGGTCGGAAGCATGCGTATCAAAGCGTCCGGGAGCTCATCCGGCGCATATTGGGGATAGCGCGCGTTGAGTGCCGACGCGACTTCGGGCTGTGCCGCTTCATGCACTACCGCGTGCGCCCGGACCATCACCCACGCGAGTCGCTTCCAGTCTTCGTCCCAGTGGTCGACGAGAAGCGTGACGCGATCGTCGCGCTCGATGTTGCTCAATCGACGGAGTTGCCGCCCGGACTTGGGTTTGTGATCAATCGGCGACACGATCTCGTCGCCGACTACCGCGAAGACGACTGGGACTGAATGACCGCTCCCGTCTGGATCGAGAGTCGTCATGACCCCACGGCGCTCGCGTTCGAGCAATGCGCGCGCCGCCACCGGTAGATCACCGAGTTCCGTCACGTGACCGGAAGTCATCAGCAGCTGTAATCCCTGCCGTGGCTCATCCGCTCACCTTAATGAGCATCCCGGTCAGCCTGGGCGCGTTGCAAGATCTCATCGACCTTCATTCTCATATGCCGGAAGTGGGAACCCGGCCAGTAGACGCGCTCGCAGACCCGGCATCGACTGAACGAGCTGTGTTCTCGTAGGGGTGCTTCCGGCAGCAGTTCCTTCACCTGCTCGGTCCCGACTGCCTCGAGCGATTCATTACATTCGAGACACCGCGACAACGGGTTCACACTGGCGGCGAGGTCGAAGCGACGGACTACCTCCGATGCTTGTTCGACCGGGACGATCGTTCTCACGTAGTAGCCATGAGTGATCTCTTTTCTCTTCAGTATGTCGACATCGCGAGTCAACAGCACCCTCTTCTCCGAGGCAGAGATCCGTGCGATTTCATCATCGGCGAAATCGTTTCGAAAGGCAGCGTCGAATCCAAGCATCCGCAGATGGCGCGCAAGGCCCCCGAGGTTCGAATCGACGACGAAGCGAGGGTCGCGAAGGGGTTGGGGCCTGAGGCGGAGGATCGGTCTGATGTCGATCGACTCGAACACCGGGTAGACGCCGATCAGGTCATCCTGGCTGGGCCGATGATCGAACCCAACGGAGGTTCCGTTGACGATCACCGCGTCGACCTCCGCGTGAGGGATCCCGGCCGCTTCAATCAAATCCTTTACCGTCTGTCGCAAGCCGAGCGGCTGCCGGAAGGTCGCGAACCGACGATCGGGTGGCAAGAAGTCATTCAGCTCTGCAAAGGCACGGACCTCTACCGATCTGCCCACGACGCCATCATGCCAATGCGGGGTGTTCCCTCTTTGCCGTCGTCCATCTCCAAGCCCATCGAGATCAGCGGCTCTTCCACTCCTCGGAGGGGTCGTAGTTGACCTCGAGCGGTTCCTGTGGGGGGCGCTCGGCCTCGGGGACGTTCTTGAGGTTTAGCCGGACGCGCGTCCAGGTCTTGCTGCGGCCGCGCATCGAATCAATCAACACATCCGCCGGGGCCAGGTGGGGCAAGACGTCTGAGTGCCGAGCCTTCCAGCGCTCCAGTCCCTCGAGGGCCTCAGCCTCCGTCGCGGCGCGCGCGATCTCGATGAGCGGCACGGTCGTCCTGCGTCGCCCGGTCGGTCCACTGCTCTGACCGGGTGCGGGAGGAGGCACGCTGCCCACGCGCTTTCCGCGCCCGGCGCCAGCCTTGCGTTTGGACGGTTGCACCCGCGGAGCTTCGCCCGCTTGCTTCTCGAAGTGCGGGGGCCAGGGGGCGTCTTCCAGTCCGGCGGCTTCGTCTTTGTCGGCGAGCTCGAGAAGAGCCTCTAGGGAACCGGTCGCTTCGTCGATTCCGTCGGACGGGTCGCCCACGGTCGCGATGCGCTCGGGAACCGTATCTATCGAGTATGCCTCCGGCTCGAAGTCTGCGACTTCGGCCCAGGTCACCGGGGTTGATACGCGCGCATCTGGGGTTGGGCGCAAGGAGTACGCCGACGCGATCGTGCGGTCCTTGGCATTCTGGTTGTAATCGAGGAAGACACCGTGGCGCTCCTCCTTCCACCATTTGCTGCTCGCCAGGTCCGGCACCCTCCGTTCGACCTCGCGGGCGAGCGCGACTGCGGCTCGGCGCACGTCGGCGAAGCTCCACCGCCGTTCGATCCTGCAATAGATATGAAAGCCACGAGAACCAGAGGACTTGGGCCAGCCCACGAGTCCGTGATCCTCCAGCGTCCCTCGAGTTGCGAGGGCGACCTCTCTCACCTGTGACCACGGGACGCCGCGCACGGGATCGAGATCAACGCGCAGCTCGTCGGGACGTTCGAGGTCGTCCGCGCGAACAGGGTGCGGGTTGAGGTCGACGCATCCGAGATTGATCACCCATGCAAGCTGGGCGGAGTCGTTGACAACGATTTCCTCGGCCGTCCTCCCGGATGGAAAGCTCAGCTCCACGGTGTCGATCCACTCGGGCCTGGACTTGGGGGCCCTCTTCTGGAAGAAAAACTCACCCTCCGCACCGTTCACGTAGCGCTTGAGCGCCATTGGTCGGGCTCGAACTCCGCGCAGCGCTCCATCGGCTACGGCCAAGTAGTAGTGAACGAGGTCGAGCTTGGTGTGTCCGGTGCGAGGGAAGAAGACCTTGGCGGGATTCGAGATCGCAACCTCGCGCCCTTCGATCTCGAGGATCTCCTTGCTCGTGGGCATGGCGACAACCCTATTACCGCGGTACGCAATGCAGGGTTCGATCTACAGCAGAGCTGACCCACTATCGTGAGGAGGAAGACTGGGTCCTCAGTCTGGCAGCAGCGGCACTTCGATGCCCTGATTTCGACCCAGGAGCACCGCTCGAGTTATTGCAGTCGTTCCGAAGCGGTCGCGGAGGCTATCGATTGCTTCGTCGAGGGCGTCGAGATGGTGATGATCGAGCGGCAGCGCCAGCTGGACGGCATTGTCGTTGCTGAGGTTGGTGAGAGATACTCCCACAAGCGTTATGCCCTGACTTTGGATCATTGGGGTGGCCGCCGTAAGCAACCCCCTCGCCGCGCTGAGGATCTTCTCGGTCTGTGCGGTCGCCTCGGATAGTGTGCGCGACCGGGTCGCTCGCGAGAGGTCGTCGAATCGCAAGCGAAGTACGACGGTTCGACATACTCGATGCGCAGCCCGCAACCGGCGGGCAAGGCGGTCGACGAGCGCGACGAGGACGCTGTCGACCGAGGCGGCCGATTTCGATCTGCGGCCGATTGAACGCTGTGCTCCCATGGAGCGTCGACGGCGGCCGACCTGGACCGGGCGAGGATCGCGGTTGTGCGCCAGTGCGTGGAGGTGCCGGCCGACGCCGGCACCGAGCATCCGAACCAGGGCAGACTCCCCGAGCAGGGCAACCTGAGCAACAGTAGTGATCCCCTGCAAACGGAGCTTTCTGGAGGTAATCGCTCCCACCCCCCACAGCCGCTCGATCGGGAGCGGGTGGAGAAAAGCCAGCTCACGGTCGGGCGGCACCACCAGCAAACCGTCGGGCTTTGCCACGGCACTTGCCACCTTTGCGAGGAACTTGGTCCTCGCTACGCCGACTGAAATGGGCAAACCGACACGATCGAGCACGTCGCGCCTTAGTCGCTCGGCGATCTCAGTCGGCGAACCCGAGAGCCGCCTCAGCCCGCCGACGTCGAGGAACGCTTCGTCGATGGACAACCCCTCGACCACCGCTGTTGTTTGATTGAACACCTCGAACAACGCCTTGCTCGCCTCGGAATAGGCAGACATTCGCGGTGAGACCACGACGGCGACGGGGCACAGCCGGCGGGCCCGTGCGCCGGCCATCGCCGTGCGGACGCCGTAGGCCTTGGCTTCGTAACTTGCCGCCAGAACAACTCCTGCTCCGACGATGACAGGGCGGCCTCGCAGGCGGGGATCGTCCCGTTGCTCGACCGACGCATAAAACGCATCCACGTCCGCATGCAGGGTCGATGCCGCATCCTTCATCGAACATATGTTCGCATACCATCCAGGGGGAACGCCAGGGGCGGCGGGCGTGATCGGCCCAGCCCGGCCGATTGCAGGCTGAGCCGCTTGGTCGGTGGAGGAGGCCCCCGCGCGCTAGTCGTCACAGGTGGACTGGAGCCGCCCGCGGTGCAGGGTCGACCATCTCCAGACTCTCCGGCGGTCAGTGTCCGATGCGCGGCGTGCTCATCGCAGAAATCGGGGAGATCGTCGTTCTAGTCGAAAGCCAGGTTCCTGGTTCCTTCAGCCATAGCGATGCGCCGTTCGGCTGCATGGTTTCTTGGACAACAGAAAGTAGGTCACCCGTTAGGTCTTCCAGATCAGCTTCATGTTGCACGCGGGCTGAGAAGTCCTCCAGTGTTGTCTTCACGTCGTACTTCGCTCTGAAGAACCGGCGGTCGATGCGCCCTTGAATGCCAGATCGTGCGGGACGAAAGATAGCGGCGACTAAGAGAGTCGCCCCCGCCACCGCGAGTGAAGACTCCTCGGTTATGGGGCTAAGGAGCTGCTGAAGAAGGAACACGGCTGTGACGTACACGGCACCCAGCGCTGCAGTGAGCACGGCCCAGACGAGCGTTCGGTTGATGATGAGGTCGATGTCGAAGAGCCGGTATCTGAGGATGGCGATCCCAGCGGTGATCGGGATAATCGGACTGACCCATAAGGCCAAGTCGGCGTCACCACCGGTGAGCACTATGCCGGCCACACCCGCCGCAATCACGATCGCCACGGCATAGGTAAACCACTTGAGTTGCTGACGCTCATCACCGACGGCGCGCCGCTGGCGGAGGACCAGGCAAACGGTGGACGCGACCAAGAGGGCTCCCATGAAACCTCCGGACAGGTCCAGCATCGCCCGCAGGAAGTCGTGGGTTTGGGATGCAAGCCGTTCCGAGGTGGATGGAAACCGGCCTGCCGACGCGACCGCCAGAAAGATGGTTGCCGCCGCATTCACTACGCCCACGGCCACAGCCAAGTGACCGACGACTCGCCAACTTGGCGACAGCACTCGCCCATGGGGGAACAGCAGCAGCACCAAAACGAACAGTGGAATCGAAATCTCAGTGCTGCCTTGCGTGACCCAGGCCAGCCAGTGTGGCTCAGGCATCACCGCATACCCGCCGGGTCGACTAACCCCCAAGTACTCGGTACCGAAGAACTCAAAGGCGATGACTAAGCCGAGCGCGCAGAACAACCATCCGATCGAATTTTTCGGGCGCTTCGACGCGACGACCGCGCCCACGGTCGCATAGCTGGCGGCCTCGATGAAACCCCGGAAACCGAATCCAATCGGGAGCGCCTGTGGCACCGCAGCAGCGAGTAGCAGAGCCGACGCCAACCACAACAACCAGGGAAGTCGCCCCGCGATGCCTCCGGTGCTCGTGCCGACGGGAAAAGGGCTTGACCTCAGCCGGGCCACTTGTCGACGGGAAATGCGTCGGTTGGAACGACTATTGAGGAAGCCACCTTGTCGTGCCAGGTCTGCTCTTCTTCGTCCCAGAGCATCCACAGGTAGCCGAGCAAGAAGATCACCGACACGAAGTAGGCGACGACATTTCGCAGGGCAGCTCGGCCGAATCCGATTGACTGTCCGTTGCCCAGGTCGACGACCCTGATGTTTAAGAGCTTTTTCCCGACCGTCTGGCCGGAGGAGCTGCCCTCGAGAAACGAGAAGTAGACAAGGAGCAGCAAGAGGGCTCGGGGGTCGACCGAGGCCTCGACCCACGACGAGAGCGAGGACGATCCGATCCCCATCAACGTGCCGGTCACCGCCGCGAGCAGGACGAGGTCGATCACCAGAGCGTCGAAACGGACCCAGAAGCCGGCGCGAGGCCCGGAGGGGCCACTGGACGGTCCCTCCGCGACGGGAGGAGTCGGCGCCGCCTCGATTCGCGCTCCAGAACCCTGGGATCGGCTTGATTCCGCGCTCCGGTCCGGCTCTCCACCCTTCGCGGGCTCAGCCATGTCTCGGCTCTAGGTTCGAGGAGTTCAACTGCATCCTCGGGTCGCCCCCGACAAATGACGTCGGGTCCCTCGATCCTCGGAACTTCACCACTACGATCACCGCCGCGACCCCGAAGACCAGAATCTCCGCCAGCCAGGCCGCATCTAAGTGGGTGGGACGCAAAGGCAGGATCTCGGACCAAGCATTGCCCGAGGCATGCAGCAACACCGTCAAGAGGACGCTTCCGCCCGTGCCGTTGTACACCCACCCGAAGAGGATCCTCACGGCGATCAGGGTCAGCAGGAAGGGCAGGAAGGAGAAGTCGGACTGCGGCTGTCCGGGAGTGAAAAACAAGGGAAGGTGCCAGAAGGCGACGACGAAGCCCATGGTGATCCCTGCTCGCAGGAATCCGAAACGCGCCTGCAATCTAGGAAAGGCGAAGCCACTCCAGCCGTACTCCTCCAGAAGTCCTGCTAGTAAGCCGGACACAATTGCCGGGATCCAGGGATTGAACTGAGACGTATCTCCACCCCATCCCGACGCCACGAGCCAGCTCGTCCCGAACGCGAGGCCGGGGAGGATCAACACGATCGCGTACCATCGTGCGCCGGTCCGCCAGCGCACTCCCGCACGCCACAGTCCTCCGACTCCTTTTCGACCTGAGCTGAGGGCTACCAGGACGAACGCGGTGAGCGTCGGAGCGCCGATCCCGAGCAGCGGAAGGAGGATGGCGCCGGTCGTTGACTCCGGGTGGGCCCGTTCCAATATGAGCGGCAGAAACGCCATCCAGCTGAGAGCGAAGGTGCAGATGAGGAAGATGATCACCGGCCCGAGAGATGGATTCACCTCCGGTCGGGCCGTCCTCGTCTCTGATCTCGGTCTCATAAGGAGCCTCCTTTGCGCCCTGCAATGGGGCGACGTCGAATCCGACTCTTTGGTCTCGAGGGCTACGTGCCAGCTTGACCTGTGACGAGCAACGGGTCATCGGTCGTGTGACCGATGTTGGGATCGGCGGCCATCCGTTGCGACTGGGATGAGTACGGAATTCAGATCACAGTCTTGGTCCTCCTTCTCCTGGCTGAGCAAACAGGAGTCACAGTTGGTCCCGCGGGAGTGCGCGGTCGATACTCGGGGAGGAAGACTCCGGCTGATGGTCCGCGTAGCCTCATGACTAGCTGCTTCAACCTGGGCAGCATCCAGATTCAAGAGAGAAAGGAAGGGCGTCGGCATGGGTACTGCAGCCACTGTCGCGAACTGTGACGGCCGATATAGGAGGCCGTCGTTCGGGTGGGAGAGCCTTACCGAGGCCGAGCTAAGGGTAGTGAGTCTTACTGCGGAGGGCCTCACGAATCGCGAGATCGCGGAGCGGCTGTTTGTCTCCAAGCGAACGGTTGCGACCCATTTGGAGCATGTGTTCCAAAAGCTTGGTTTTTCGACGCGGGTGAAGGTTGCCGCCGAAGCGGTGCGTCGGATTGGCTAGTGCGCTCCCCCAATGCCTTGTCTGTTTGCGAGCGGGATTATCTGGTTCTTCCAGACGCCGGGCGGTCATTCTGAGATGATGAAGAGAGGCTGGCTTCGGGATCGTCCGAGGTCGCCGATGCATAGGGGCGCCTCATGAAGTTGGCCAAGGACCAAGCGCCGTGGCAAAGTGCCGCTCCTAGGCGTTTCATGTCGAAGCGGCAGCCGCTTGGCGCGATGACGCAGTCCCCCCTTTCGCGCTCCGCCGCCAGGTCGCGTGCGTTCGATGTCCTCCTTGCCCTTTCCGTGTGCGCCTTCGACCTCTCCCAGCTGTTCAATCCGCGGGGTGGGTCCGCTGGCAGCACACTGATGGGCGCGCTCCTACTCGCTTCCGTCTCTGTGCCGCTACTGTGGCGCCGACGAAGACCGCTTACGGTGCTCGGCATCGTCACGGTGGTCAGCCTTGTTTGGTTCATGATCCCCTACCTCGCAGAGCCGCCTCTTGAACACTTCAACGCGAGCTTCTTCGCATTCGTCGTGAGTCTCTACAGCGCAGGTTTGTACTCAGCCAGCAAGAAGGCATCTGTTGTCGCCGCTCTGATGGCGCTCGCCAGCGTGTTGACCGCCGTCGCCTTTCTGGATGAGGAGTTCGAATCAAATCCTCGAGCGTTCTTCTTTAACGCATCCATCGTGACCGTCTTCTTCTATGTGGGCTACATCGGGCGCGTCCGGCGCGACTATCTCGAGGAGCGGGCGGCACGTATCGAACGCGAGCGCGAGGAAGAGACGCGCCGGGGGGTGGCAAGAGGGCGTGCCCGCATCGCCCGAGAACTGCACGACGTGATCGCGCACAGCGTCGGGCTCATGACCGTTCAGGCTGGTGCTG
>JBOGWS010000004.1:0-43977 GCA_050693895.1 Actinomycetota bacterium
CCCGAGGGCGTGATACGACTTCATTCACATCCGCAGTGTGTTCGTAAGAACGGACCCGAACGAACTTGAACTCCGAAATCAACCTGGGAGGTTGAACTCACATGGCCGAAGGGCTACACCTCGAGCGCACGGACCACACGCTGATCGTCACTATGCAGCGCGGCGAGGAGAACCTTTTCTCCAGAGACATGATCGATGGACTGAGCGACGCGGTCGACGATGCCGCACGAAAAGGACTGCGATTCGTGAGGCTTCGAAGCGAAGGCCCGGTCTTCTGTGTCGGCAGGGATCGAGCGGGGCAGACGCCACTGGAACTTCGAGCGGAAGCAGCCCGAATCGTGAAGGTCAACGAAACCCTCCGTACGACCCCCCTTACCGTGCTGGCTGAGGTTCAGGGCGATGCCGCAGGCTTCGGAGCTGGGATCGTAGCGTCAGCCGACATCGGGGTCGCGGCCGATAGCGCTCGTTTCTGGTTCCCCGAGATCCTCGGCGGGCTCGCCCCAAGCATCGTCATCAGCTGGTTGTCGAAAACGATGCCGTACAAGGTTGCCTTCGACATGGTGACGACCGGGAATCCCGTTGACGCGCACCGCGCACAAGAGCTCGGGCTCGTGACGGACGTCGTCCCCCGCGACTTACTCGAGGTGGCCGTCGACGAAAGGATCAAGCGACTGGCAGGCATGAGTCCGGGCGCCATCAAGGAGATAAAGGAATTCTTCGTCCGCATCCGTGGGCTTGACCCCGGCAACTCCGCCATCGCATCGGTCGAGACCCTCGCGCTGTCGGCGACCAGGAACAGGGCCGACAAAGACCGCCCGAGTGCCTGAAACGAGCGCCATCGCAGCGGGCAGCTTCGCAGCGGTGACCGAACATGGTTCGCATCCGACGACCAGAACCGTCCCTCCCCAACAGCGCATCCGCGGCGCAAGGCGCGTTTGCAGACTGGCGCGCATCGAACGAAGTGGGCGGGCGAGGCGGAAAGTCAACCTCAACCGCTGATGACCCCACCTGTGCCTGCCCCACAGACCTACCGTCGCATCCTGATGATGAGATCGGCGATCGCGTTCGCGGCGAGGTTCAACTGGCGCTTAGTTATGCGATGGATCTCGCTGTTGTATCCGTGTTCTGCGACCTCTTCGATTAGGTCCGAGTAGTGGGGCTTGGCTCGCCGGGCCTCGCGCAGCGTTCTCTTGTAAGGACGCGCTCCATGAGGACCGTCATAGTGGAAGCGATAGATGCAGTCCGACGGTGAACCTTCACAGCGACTGTCAACCCTGCCTTCGTACTTGAGATGAACGCTGTGCTCTGCTTCCCTCTCGGCGGTGTGCATCGGCTGCGTGATATCGGACAGCAGGTGAGACATGATCCCAAGGGTCCGACTGGCCTTGCTACGCCGTCCGTGCTCGAGATGCCGAACGGTTCGTTTCGTACCAGATGCGAACCGCTTTGGGGGCGTTGCCTCTCGTACCCCTGTAGAGGCCCCAGTTGTGCCAGCGGTGATCGCTGGCGAAGCGGATGTCCCGCACACTGTCGGGATCATCTGTAGCGTGGAGCGCAACCTCGACCTTGACCCAGCGTCCCTTGTTTCCCACGGCCTTGACGGCCTTTAGAAGCACCCAGTCATGCGTGCCGAACGAATCCGGTTCTTTTCGCAGACCGTTCGACCACGCTTTCGCAGGTGGTTGTGCGCTCGGCACTAAGAGCAAGCTGACCATTACAGCGGTCGCGATCGCTGCGATCCGCCTGCAACCTAAGGCACTCCAACCCACCTCAGTCGACACTTTTCCGTTAGCTGACTCCATCGTGATCCAGTATCTGAGCGCCAGCATTTTAGCATCACACCGCCTCGGAGTCCGTGGCGAGTCGCCTATGTCCGCCGCGCCAACTCGGGCACTCCAGCATGCGACTAATCACGAGCACTCAGAAAGACCACGATCAATGACGATTACAACAGAGGGTTGCGCCACCACAGCCGGTTGTCGCTGGTGGCCGCGAACAGCTTGTTGTTGATGGCGGCCATGGCGACCACATCGTTGGTGTGGCCGATGTGGTCCCAGCTGTTCGGCACGGCTGGGAGCGAAGTAGCTCGCGGTCCGGCAAACGCCGCTTCGTTGCCTGGTCTCAGCTCCTCTGCCCGTTGACGACCGGGGCTTTCAGCAGCTCCTTTGCGAGAACGCGCGCGCCCACGAACTTCAACATGGTCTCGAACATGCGGGCCTTGGCGTTCTTGGAGCGACGATCCCTCGTGACCTCGAGGATCGAACCTCCACCCTCTCGCGGCCTCGCGTTGAGTTCCCATGTACCACCGGGATGCCACAGGTTGGACTCCTGGATCGTCGCTCGAACCGTCCCGGTACCGTCCCATTCGTATAGCTCTGTTGCCCAGATGCCACCCATCACGGCCGTGCCCTCGGTTACCAGCGCCGAGGAAGCCGACACCTCGTGCACCCGATAGATCTTCGGGTCGATCGCCGGCCATGACTCCGGACGTCGTTCGGAGAAGTCGGTCAAAGCCTCGAGCACCGCACCGGGTTCGTTCGGGGACTCCACCTGAAACTCGATCCTTGCCATAACTAGGTCCCTTCGCTCATGTCCGCGCGATCATGATGCGGCGGTAAAGGGTTTCGTCACATCGGGTGAACGCCCCATCTTCGGAGCTAGGTCCCCACCAGCCCCTGCTCGAGGGCGAAGAGCGTGGCCCCCGCCCGCGTGGAGACACCAATCTTGGCGTAGGTGTGCTCGACGTGGTGGCCGACCGTCTTGGGAGAGACGGTGAGCCTCCGGGCGATCTGCTTGTTCGACAGTCCCGTGGCCAGGAGCCGCAGCACTTCCACCTCTCGATCCGTGAGTCCCTTGGGCCACGCGGATCGATCCGGCTTGCGCGTCTCCCCCGCGACCTCCAGAACGGCGCGGGCGCAAAGCACATCTAACTTGCCTTCTCGAACAGCGCGGTTGAGCTCGTCGGCAGCCTGGCTCGGCGACAAGGAACTCCGGTGCGGTCGTGGCTCGGTCATGGCACGAAACATGTCGGCCGTCGCCAGCAGTCTCGTCGCCGCAGACAGCGACGGTGCCTTGTTTCCTCGGTGGTAGCCGGAGCCGTCCATCCGTTCGTGATGCGAGCTCGCCACCTCTGCTAGCTTCTTGAGGGGGCCGCATCGGACCAGAATTCGGTCGGTCGAGTAGGGGTGAAGGCGCACCCGTTCCCATTGGCCCTCGGACAACGGCCCTTCCTTGTTCCAGATGCCGCTCGGCACGGCCACTCGTCCGAGATCGTGCACCAGACCGGCGCGCCTGAGTAGCGTCGAGTCCATCTTCGGTGCTCCGCTCATGTGCGCTGCACGTTCAGCAAGCTCCGCTACCCCCGTCGAATGGCCGTGCAGGAACGGTGATTTCAGATCGGCGAAGTGTGCGAATGCACCCAGGACATCGTCGATACGAGCCTCGTCGACGGTCATCGGGGGGCCCGGCTCGGCTTCGAGCACAGTGTCCCAGAGAGATCCGTCCTCGATATCCGCTAAGAGCCGGGGACCGAGCCGGAGCGCGGCTTCGAGCACCCGAGGATCGTACGCCTTGCCCTTCCGCTCGACCAGGATCCTCGTTGCAGTCTCTGGCCCCCACACTCGGTTCAGAAGATCGAAGTCGCGGGCCACGATCGCTATGCGACATGAAGCGGGGATCTCCTCGCCGGCAATTCCATTGGGCAGGCCCTTTCCATCCCACCTCTCGAAGGCGTACCCAAGCGCGCGCAGCACGGAGCCACCGAGCCCAATGCGACGAGCGAGCATCTGGCCCACTTCGCAATGGGCGCGAATCGAACGCTCGGCTCCCTTGGGATCTGTCAACGCGCCGAAAACGGCACGGCCTCGCGTCAAGGGCGATTGATCCTCGGCGAGGTGACGGAGCATCCAGCCCATCATCTCGGATGCTCCACCCATGAACGAGGGCGCGAGCCCCTCGTAAAGCCCGACGTCATCTCCGGCGTTTAAAGCGGCGTCCGACGATGCCTCTGAAGTGCATCCAAGGAAACGGAGCAGCGATACATAATAGGTGTCGGACTGCTCTTGGACCGTGGCGTCAATTTCGCGGGCGAGACCCATTGACACGTAACAGGTTCGCAGGGCGTGATCCATCGGCTGACCGGTGCCGAGGTCGGTCGCGAGGGAGATCGCGGCCACCAACTCGGCCAACCGAACCTGCTCGGGCGGAGAAGTCGCCATGTGACCAGTGTCTCCTCCGTCGCGCCGTGGCGCAAAGGGACGGCGAAGAAACGAGGGGCTGTAGATTTGTCATCGTGACTCGGATCCTCGTGGCTACGACCGATGGCGTTGTTGAGTGGCCTGCTGGAACCCGCGCCCTCCATGGCACGGAGGTTAACGCTCTCGCCCTCGACGGAGAGACGCGCTACGCGATTGCGGATTCGGCCAGCGCCATGCGCGACGATGGTGACGGATGGCACGAAGTGGCCCACGCCCCGAAAGGACGAGCGAACTGCCTTATCGCTTCGAAGGCGGGACTGTTCGTGGGAGCATCCGGGGCACATCTCCTCCGTGAGAGGGGCGGAGACTTCGTCACCCTCGACGCGTTTGAGTCGGCTCCCGGACGCGACGACTGGTTCACGCCGTGGGGAGGGCCACCCGACGTGCGCTCCCTTGCCGAAGATGACTCCGGCACGCTCTACTGCAACGTCCACGTCGGCGGAATCCTTCGCTCCGACGACGGCGGTGAAACGTGGATACCCACGATCGACATCCGTTCAGACGTGCACGAGGTCGTGGCGACGTCCGAGACGGTCTTCGCCGCAACCGCGTGGGGTCTCGCCTCGAGCACCGACAAGGGCAGGTCGTGGGAGTTCGACGATGGAGGTCTGCATGCCACCTACGCCAGAGCCGTTGCGCTCGCAGACGACACGATTGTGATGTCCGCCTCCTCGGGGCCCCGCGGGGACGCGTCCATTCTCTACCGGCGACCTCTCGATGAGCCGGGAAGGTTCGAACGATGTGGTGGCGAACTCCCCGAGTCGTTCTCCAACAACATCAACACGGGCTGCGTTGCGGCCGCGGAGACGATGGTGACATTCGGCACGGAGGAGGGCGAGCTCTATCTGAGCGACGACTCGGCGGCGACCTTCACGCGTGTCGCGGTCGACCTTTCGCCCGTGACGTGGGTGAAGTTGCTCTAGATGCTGGTGCTCTCCATGAGCTCCGTCTCCCGCTCCGAGAGCAGGGCTTCGATCTGATGGCCGTCCACCGGTCTTGAGTACAGGAATCCCTGAGCCAATGCGCACCCCATTTCCAAAAGTACGCTTGCTTGGTCATCGCTCTCGACGCCTTCCGCCACAACGCTTAAACCGAGCGTATCTCCCAGCTTCACGACGGCACGTGCGAGTGCCGATTCCTCTGGGCCGGAGGCGACGAAATCGACAAAGGTCTTGTCGATCTTAAGGAGATCGATCGGGAACCTCCTGAGGTAACCGAGGGAGGAGTAGCCGGTCCCGAAGTCATCGATCGCCAGACGAACGCCGAGCTTCTTTACCTCCTCCAGACGCCTCGCGACAGCCTCCGAGTCATGAATGAGAACGCCTTCGGTGATCTCAAGCATCAGGCTGTTGGGGGCGAGGCTGAATTCCGTGAGGATGGTTCTCAACTCCTCCAGGAAACCGGAGTCGTGGAACTGTATCGGGGATACGTTGACCGAGACGCGAAGCGCCTCCTCCTGCGGAAACAGGCTTTGCCACCGAGCGGCGTCCATGCAGGCACGGCGCAGGACCCATCGTCCGATATCTATGATTTGGCCGTTTTCCTCTGCGAAAGGAATGAACTCGACTGGAGGAATCACGCCTCGTTCCGGATGGCGCCAGCGGACAAGGGCTTCAACGCTTTGGACGTTCCCATCCTTCACCTGGACGATCGGTTGATACTGGAGGAAGAACTCGCCTTCGTCGATTGCTCGCTGCAAGTCATTTCGGAGCGTCAACCGCGCATTCAGATCTCTCCTCATGGCGGATTCGAATATTTCGTAGCTTCCCTTGCCTTTGCGCTTGGCCGCATACATAGCGATGTCTGCATCTCTCAGGAGCTCATCCGACGCTCGGGTTCCTGGGGTCGATTCGATGACGATTCCGACACTCGCACTGATCGAGACTTCATTCTCGTCTACCGACATTGCCGACGAGATTGTCTGCAAGATTCGGTCCGCGATGCCAGTTGCTTCCTCGGTGCCTTGTAGGTCCTCTAGAAGGACGGCAAACTCATCGCCCCCCAGTCGCGCGATCGTATCTGCTGATCGAAGCACCCCCGCGATTCTCTGCCCGACCTCTTGGAGCAACGCATCACCTGCAAGGTGGCCCTTGGTGTCGTTGACTGTTTTAAAGTCGTCGATATCCACGAACAGAACTCCCAGTGCACTGATGTCCCTCGCTTGTCGTGCTCGCGCATGCTCGACGCGGTCGATGAAGAGAGCACGGTTGGGCAAGCCGGTAAGAGAATCATGGAACGCTTGGTGTGTCACCTTTTCTTCAAGCTGCTTGCGCTCAGTAATGTCCTGCACGGTCCCCACGAGCCGGCCGGACTGGCCCTCTCTATCCGTCATGAGCCGCCCCGCCGCTTGGACGAGCCTGACCGATCCGTCGGGTCGAATAAGCCGGGTTTCGTACTCGAAGCCCTCTCCCGTCGTAAGAGCACCTTCCAGAATGACTTGGAGCTTCCCGCGCTCGGGTATCGGAATCATGGCCACGAACCCGTCGTAGGTAGGCTCAAAGTCTGAGGCGACGCCACAGATGCGGTAAAGCTCATCGGACCATTCGATGCGACCGGTGGCGACATCCCAGTCCCAGCTTCCGATATGCGTGAGAGCTTGAGCCTCTGAGAGGTCTTCGATCGCCACCTCTAGGGCCGTTCGGGCCGTTCGCTCAGAGTCGAGGCTCAGTTCGTTCAACTTCCACGTCGTGAGCGCGGCCACGCTCTCTCCTGCGATGAACAGTGCGTGTACCCCAGCCCATCTCCATGGGCTCCTCAGGGCCTCTGGGTGGTTGTAGACCGACGAGCTATCGATCGCGCCTATTACGCCGTGGTGCAGGAGCACGAACCCGATCGCCAGTAGAAATGGATACCAGGATTGATAGAGCGCGACCATGGCAACCATGACGAAGAAATGGAAGTGCATCTCGATGAGTCCACCCGTGAGGTGCACGAGTATCGCGGAAGAGGAGACCAGCCCCAGGGTTGCAAGAGATGCTCTGGCGTCTTGACTCAGGCCTTTGACCGACGCCGCCGCCGCGAATATCGCGACGACCGCAGTCTCCAGGAATGGGTGAAGTGGGCCGTAGCCTTGCCTGAGTCCTATGACGTAGAGCACGGGCACGTGCAACCACAGGATCACCAGAATCGCAAGATGTCGCCGGGACCAGGACTCGGGCGTGATCGTGCTCCCGCTGGGCAGGGCGGCACGCACCCTGGCAAGGGTGGATACGCCCGATATACCCGGCTTTCCGACAGGCCAACTCATATGTGACTTCTATCGGCAGCTACATTCGTTTCTGGATTTCGGAAATTTCAGAGGTGAGAAATGGTCGGCGCTAGGCGTAGAACCAGATCGTAGGGTTCTGCGCCTCACGGTGGTCTGCTCAGACTCAGATGCGAACGTTCATGATCGACGACGCATTCGAAACATCCTTCGCGGATGTCACTGCCATCCGGCGGCATCGAGAGCGGGGGCGGGCACCAACCGGACGAGCTCGACCATCGCCGCCTCCATTGCAAGCTGCGGATTGGCGTTCTTGAGGAGGTCTGCGCGAGCCTCGACGCACCGCTCGATCGCAGACACCAGACTGGCGTCGGCCAGCTCGGCATCGGCCCATGCACGGATATCGTCGGCCATGTCGAGGTTGGCGATGGCTGCCGCCCCTCCATGGCGAGCTGCAAGCACATCCCGATAGAACGAAGCAAGTGACCTCAACGCGTCCCCGAGCACCTCGTCCTCGAGGCGGCGGAGCTCCCGCTTGTGTCGCTTTGCCAGGGCGTTGCGGGCCGATGCTGTGCCGCGTCCTTCGCCCATCGCCTCGGCGAGATCCGCTACCTCTGTCTTCTGCAACTTCTCGCGCTCCTTGACTGCGTCCTTGGCCTCGGCGATGACCTCCGTTGCTGCATCGAACGCGTCCTTGACCTCCCGCAACCGGCCCGGAATCCCGCGGAAAAGCCAGCGGCGAGCGATGGCCCCCTCATCCAGGGCTAGGGCACGGGCCCGCTCGACATCGCCGTCCGAGAGGCGGGCTGCGAGATGAGCTGTCTCGTCCGAGGCCCCCTCCTTAACGAGCAGGGCAACGATCTCGTCCTCGGGAACGGAATCCAGTCGCACGACGCGGCAGCGCGACCTGATCGTGTCCAACAACTCCTCCTCACGATCCGAAATGAGGATGAGAGTGGTGTCGTCCTGAGGCTCCTCCAGAGTCTTGAGCAACGCGTTCTGGGCATACGGATGCATCCGCTCGGCCTCTTCGATGATGAAGACTTTGCGCTCTGCTTCAAAAGGGGAACGGGACGCTTCCGGGATCACGCTCTCTCGAATGAGGTCGACCGGAATGATGGGGCCTTCGGGTGCGATGTGGTGCACATCCGGGTGGCGGTGCCGGCCGATGCGAATACATACGCCGCATTCGCCGCAGCCCACTCCGGGCTCCTTCCTGCAGTTGAGGGCCGCCGCCATCGCCACCGCCGTCATCCGTTTTCCGGAACCACTCGGTCCGAGAAGCAGCCAAGCGTGCGGTACCTCGCCCGACGCGACCTGGTTCCTGATGGCCTTCGTCGACCGAGAGTCGTAGACGCCGTCCCAGACACTCATCGAGTCGTCGGGCTCCTGTCATCCTCGCTCGCGGCCTCCCGCTGCTCCACTCGTTCCTCGAAGTGCTTCACGATCTCCTTGTGCACCTCGGAGGGCGCGCGGGCGGCATCCACGATCACGAATCGATCGGGGAACGTCCGGGCGAGCTCTGCGTACGCATCGGCGACCTTCTCGTGGAACCCGTCCTTCTCGAGCTCGATTCGGTCGGGCTCCGTCGTCTTCCTGCGTAACCCCGTCTGCGCATCGAGCTTCAGGTAGACCACGAGCTCGGGCAGCGTGTTGTCAACCGCCCACTTCGAGATCTCGTAGATGTCCTGCAGGCCAAGCCCCCGCGCCAGTCCTTGGTATGCGAGCGAGGAGTCGATGAAGCGATCCGATACTACGGTCTTGCCCTCCTCGAGGGCGGGCTTTATGACCTCGGCGACATGCTGGGCCCTGTCCGCCGCGTAGAGAAGTGCTTCGGCGTGTGGGTCCATGTCCTTGCAAGCTGGATCCAGCAATACCTTTCTGATGTGCTCGCCGATGGTGGTGCCGCCCGGCTCGCGCGTCGTTACGACGTCGTCGCCTCGCGCCTCGAGCCAGTCGACGAAGGCCTCCAACTGAGTGGATTTCCCCGCTCCCTCGCCCCCCTCAAAAGCGATGAAGAACCCGGGCCGTACGGTCGCTGGAGATGCCAGGCGACCCGCCTTGATGGCGCGCATGGACAGTAGGCCACCCCCTATCACGAAGAAACCCGCCACCCAGAGAGTGATGCGAGCGCCCGGTATCGGGTACCCGGCGATGGCGCGCCCGTCGAAGAATCTCTCGAGGCCACCAGCAAGCAACGGGAAAAGACCGAGTCCGATGAGCGTGCCGGTGCGAATGATCGTGTAGGCGGCCGAGAAGGTCCGTCCTCGGAGTTCGTCTGTCGTGTGCTCCTGCATGAGCGAATACGCGGTCGAGTATGCGACTCCTCCGAAGAAGCCGAGCGCACTTGCCACAGGGATGGCGGTGTCGAGGCTTCCCACCGACGCTAGGGCAATAAGGCTGACTCCCAAAAGGAACAAACAAGACGAGAAAAGGACGTCCTTATGGACTCGTTTCGTGAGCGCTCCCGAGGCCAGCAACCCGACGATCATTCCCGTACCTAGAAAGCCGATGAGGAAACCGAATCCGGACTTACCCCCTCCGAGCACCTCGGTGACGAATCCGGGACCGAGCGAGAACACACCACCTGCTGCGGTGAAGGTGCAGCCGATGCCGAGCAACCAAGGCCTCACTTGTCGGTGCTTGGTTACGAAGGTCAGACCCTCGACAAGATCGCGCTTCGCCTGCTGGAAATCGAACTTTGTATCGCGGTGGACGGACGAAGGAATAGACAGCGTCCAAATCATCAGTGCGGAGAAAGCGAACGTGAGCCCGTCCAACCACAGGGCCAGTGCCTCCTGGTTGTTCTCGGCGAGCCCTGACAGGGCGGGAACGTTGTCGCCGATGAACGATGCGACGGGAATGAGGGAGGCGAAGACCAATGAGGCAAGAGGCCAGGGCCCGTAGACCGCTATCAGCGAAAGAGAGTTGGCGTGCTGTAGTTCGTTGCGCTTGACGAAGTGGGGCAGGGACGCGTCTTTTGCCGGACCCCAGATGAGAGTCAGGCTCTCGAGGATCGCGGACACAACCAACAGGTAGACGAGGTTCTGGGCGAAAGGCACCGATAGGATCAACAGGGCCCTGGAGATGTCCGCGCCCACCATCAACTTCTTTCGGTCGTACCGATCGGCGAACACGCCGGCAATGGGGCCAACGATGAAGCCCGGCAGGACGCGCGCCGTCATGACAAGCCCCACTCCGGCGTTCCCGGCCAACTCGAGGGCGAACACCGCGATCGCAATGACTCCGATCCAATCCCCAAGGCTTGACACGGCCTGCGCGGCAAAGAACCGCAGAAAGTTGCGGTTCTTGAACAGGCTCCAGAAAGAAACCTGCTCCTCCGGCTCCTCTGATCCGCTCAGGACCTGCAGGCGCGGCTGCTGCACGTGCTGGATTATGCTTCCTCTCTTTGTGACCTGCGTTGCTGATTCATGCTAGGCCAGGAAGCAGACATGGGGCGGAAGTATGGGCCCGGAAGTGGGGCTAGGTCGACGCCTTGCTCTTGGACGAGGCCTTGCCCTTGGCCGTGACCTTCTTCTTCGTGGTCTTCTTGCGCGGCTTCGACCCCGACTTCTTGTTCTTCTTGATGTACTTGCATTCAGGGTAGTTTGAGCACCCGACGAAGGGGCCGAATCGGCCTCGCTTCTCGACCAGCGCATTCCCGCAATCGGGGCACGTCTCGCCAGTCTCCTTGGGAGGCTCTCTTTTGATGTACTTGCACTCCGGGTAGTTCGAGCATCCGACGAAGGGTCCGAACCGCCCACTCTTCGCCACCAGCTCGTTGCCGCACTTCGGGCACTTCTCGCCGGTGCCCTCGGGGTCGGGCAGCGGGTTGCCGTCCTCGTCGAGCTGCTGAGACCACTTGCACTCAGGCCAACCCGAGCACGAGAGGAACCAGAGCCCGTGCTTGCCGAACTTCTTGACGACGGGTCGCCCGCATTCGGGGCAGGTCTTGTCCGTCGGCTGCTCGGGGCGGGACATCTTGTCCTGCTGCTCCTCGACTCGCTTGGTGAACGAGTCGTAGAACTCTTTGACGATAGGCACCATCGCCTTGTCGCCGACCGCTATGTCGTCGAGCTCTTCCTCCATCCGAGCGGTGAAGTCGACATCGACGACATCGGGGAAGTGCGCCTCCATAAGCTCCGTGACGACTTCACCACGGGTCACCAGGAAGAGCCGTCGACTCTCGGTTCTGAGGTATTCGCGATCGTTCAAAGTGCGAACCGTGGGAGCGTAAGTGGACGGCCGGCCGATGCCAACCTCCTCCATCCTTTTGACGAGAGTGGCCTCGGTGTATCGCGGAGGCGGCTGCGTGAAGTGTTGCGTGGCATCGAGGTTCTTGAGATCCAGCACCTGACCCGCCTCGAGCTCGGGAAGTAGGCCTTCGACCTCCTCCGCCTGATCGTCGGACACATCCATGTAGACCTTCAGGAATCCGTCGAACTTGAGGATCTGACCCGTCGCCCTGAAGGTCACCTCGTTCGATTCGACGTCTACCGACGTGGCGTCGTAGACGGCCTCGGCCATCTGGCAAGCGACCGTGCGTTGCCAGATGAGCTCGTACAGACGGTTTGCATCGCGATCGAGAGTGCCCTTCACATCCGAGGGAGTGATCGAGACATCGCTCGGTCGAATCGCCTCATGAGCCTCCTGGGCCCCCTTGGTCTTCGCCGAGAACTTGCGAACCTGGTGGTACTGCTTGCCGTAGCTCGTCTCGACGAAGTTCCCGATCGCGCCGAGCGCGTCGTTGGACAGGTTCGACGAGTCCGTACGCATGTACGAGATGTGGCCCGCTTCATACAGCCCCTGCGCCACCTGCATCGTCTTCCAGGTGGGGAAACCAAGCTTCGACGAGCCCGCCTGCTGCAGGGTCGAGGTCTTGAACGGAGCGGGTGGCTTCTTCGAACGCTCGGTCTTTCGAACGTCGGTCACGGTCCATGGGCCGGGGCGCACGCGCTCGACCAGCGTGGTGGCGGCGTCCTCGTCGGCCAACTCGAACTGGTTCTTGGAACCGACCGGATACTTTGCCTGGAACTCCTCTCCGCCCTCGGTGGCTAGCGACGCGATGGCGTCCCAGAACTCCTCGGGTTTGAAGTCGCGAATCTCCTTCTCTCGCTGGACGACGAGCCACAACGTTGGACTCTGCACCCGTCCCGCCGAGAGATTCGGCCCCACGTTGCGCCAGAGCAAGGGAGACAGCTTGTAGCCGAGAATCCGGTCGATGGCGCGCCGCGCCTGCTGGGCGTCGACCAAGGCCATATCGACCTCTCGCGGCTGCTCGAAGGCCTCGGAGACGGCGCGCTCGGTTATCTCGTTGAAAGTCACGCGTCTGGTGCTCTCGGGCTTCAGCTTGGCCGCCTCGGCGACATGCCATGCGATGGCCTCGCCCTCGCGATCGGGGTCCGTTGCAAGCCACACCGTCTGGGCGCCGCCAACTTCCTTCTTGATCGCGGCCATCGCCTTGCGGGCGTTGGCCGTCCGGCTGGCGACGTACTTGATGTTGACCCCACCGTTGACCTCGATGCCGAAATCGCTCTTGGGCAAATCCCGGACGTGGCCGAGCGAGGCAACGACCTTGTAGTCCTTGCCGAGGTATTTCTCGATCGTTTTCGCCTTAGCGGGCGACTCGACGATAACGAGGTTCTTGGTCACCAGACTCCTAACGGTGCTTCCTTGCCCCGATCTGGGACGTCATTTCAATAGGTATTCGTTCCCAGGGATTGGACCGGGAACCCGGTCGTTCGTTAGTGCGATCGACGGGAGGGGCGATTATTCGCATCCTTTGCCCGTCTCTGTCAACTACGAACATTCCCGGGGTCCCGAGTGTTCCCGCCGCCGCCGCATGGCGCGGCCCGCTTGGACACTCCTCTAGGAGTGCTTTAGGAGTGTAGCAGGACCACCGGGCCTCCCCGCTTCGCCCACCGCCGAGCAGGTCCTCCTTGACCCCTGATCCATCGGCCCACCACTACCGCACGAAGAAGCCCGAGGGGCTCATGTCCCGGCGGCTCGCGGCCGAAGAGAGAAGTGAGCGCTCTGACAGAGATCGGCCGATCTCGGAAAGGACGACACATGTTCTCTGATGCCTTCTTGCTGATAGAGAGCCTCGTCGAACAAGCTTTGGAGGGGCCCGTTCTCTTCGGAGCCAGTCTTGTTGCGGCGCTCTTCTTCGGGCCCTCGATCGTCCAAACTCTCCTGCGCCGGACCCACCACCACCACTAAGTTTGGCTCGACCAGGCGTGGAGCGCCCACGAGGCGGCTCATCCCCCGCCGGTCTTTGGGTGACTCCCTCGCCGAACACCCCGTAATGTGACCCGCTATGGAGACCCTTATTCACCTGATGGAATCGTGGGTCATCGACTACGGATACGCCGCGATATTCCTACTCATGCTGGCGGAGTCCGCCTGTATCCCTTTTCCCAGCGAGGTCACGATGCTCGTGGGTGGGTGGTACGCGGCCACCGGTGACCTGAACTTTTTCTGGGTGGGGGCGATGGGCGTTCTCGGAAACGTCGTTGGGTCCTGGATTGCCTACGGTGTCGGGCGAACCATGGGGCGGGGGGTGCTCGATCGCTACGGCAAGTACGTCCTGATCAAGAGCCACGACATCGACAGAGCCGAGATCTGGTGGGAGCGCCACGGCGAGGCCGCCACCTTCTTCTCCCGATTGCTCCCCGTCATCAGAACCTTCATCTCACTTCCCGCCGGCATCGCGAAGATGCCCTTCGGAAAGTTCACCCTGTATACCTTTCTGGGATGCATTCCCTGGACCTACGCACTCACCTGGCTCGGCGTCGTCGTCAAAGACAACTGGGAGCGGGTGCTCGGCTACTTCGATCTTCCGACGCTCATCATCGGTACGCTCGTTGTGGTTGCGGCGGTTGCCTGGTACATCCGTCGACGTAAGCAGCGGAAGGCGCTGCAGACTGCGGGCGCGGGGCAGATCGCCGATTCCGAGTAGGTATCTACTCGCCGGTTAGGGCGCGCCTCAGGTCACCTTCGGCTTGGGTGGTTGCGAGCGCAAGCACCTCGTCACCGGCATGCAGAGGGGTTTCGCCGCGTGGGGCGATGACGTGTCCATCACGCACCACCGCGACGAGAGAGCTGTCCGTGGGGAAGTCGATCTCGCGCACGGTCTTGCCGTCCACGGGGGACCCCTCGGCGAGGGTCACCTCCATCAGTGAGACTCGCC
The DNA here is from genome assembly GCA_050693895.1 of Actinomycetota bacterium. Classification (GTDB taxonomy): domain Bacteria; phylum Actinomycetota; class CADDZG01; order CADDZG01; family WHSQ01; genus WHSV01. The sequence goes on from JBOGWS010000004.1 coordinate 14,651, forward strand.
CTTGTTCGAGTCGAAGCAACTTAACGAGATCGCCCACACTCACCGCCTCCTCAACCAGAGCGGTCAGCAGGTGCGGGGTACTGACGGCGATGTCCACGCCCCAGGACTCATTGAAGAGCCATTCGTTGTCGGGATGGTTGACGCGTGCGATGACGCGCGGGACCGCGAACTCCTGCTTTGCGAGAAGCGAGATAACCAGGTTGTCCTCGTCGTCCCCGGTCGCCGCCACGACCACCTCGCAAGAAGAAAGCACTGCCTCGTCCAGGGTGTGGAGCTCGCATGCGTCGCCGATGATCCAGTGGACGTCCAGGTCCATGTCGTGGCGAACCCTCTCTGCGTACTCGGGATTCTGTTCGATGAGGATGACGTCGTTGCCGCGTTTGTTCAGGTCGGCCGCAACGAACGTGCCCACGTTCCCGGCCCCCGCAATCGCGATTCTCAGCCTCTTTGGGGTCATTCCGGACGTCCCACCTTCTTGAGCTCTTCGGGCAGACTCGCGACATCTCCCCTGATAATCGAGAAGTGGAGGATGTCACCGTCCTGGACGGCCAGCGATTCATCCGGAACTCTTGGCACCCCGAACCGGCTGACCGAGATCAGCTTCCTTCGGCCCCCGAGATCGAAGCCGCTCACGTTCTTGCCGACCGTCTCCGGAGGGGCGGGAAGAGCCGCCAGGACAACCTCGCCGTTGTCGATCGTGTACTCAACCGGAATGTCGTCGGGAAGCATCTGGCGAAGGATCTGGTCTGTGGTCCAGCGAACCGTTGCCACCGTTTGGATGCCAAGCCGCTGATAGATCTGTGCCCTCCGTGGGTCGTAGATTCGAGCCACGACCTGGTGAACCCGGTAGTGCTCCTTGGCCATACGGGCCGACACGATGTTCGAGTTGTCGCCGCTGGTGACGGACGCGAAGGCTTCGGCGTCCGTGATACCGGCCTCTTCGAGAATCCCTCTGTCGAACACGAAGCCGGTCAGCTTGGCCCCCTTGATGTCATGACGGAGGCGTTCGAAGGCCTTGGGATTCTTGTCGATGATTGCCGTCGTGTGCCCGAGACGCTCGAGATTGGCAGCCAGCTCCGATCCAACTCGTCCACAGCCGGCGATGATCACGTGCACTTCAACCGTGCTCCTTCTATCTCCAGATGGCTCAGATCAGCGCGGCGATACTGCCATACTTCCAAGTCATGGCCGCAAAGTATCTAAGTAAGCTGGCTCAGGATCCGGACGAGCTACGGGCGGAGAACCTCCGGCATTGGGTCTCATCCGTGCAGGGCGCCACGCTGATCAAGGATGTCGTTCCGAGAGAGCGCTGCCGCGTCGGCGGAGTCATCAAGAACATCCGCATCGACCCACGTGAGGGCAGGAGGTTCGTCGAAGCCACCCTTATCGATGGCACAGGACGGATAATTGCCAAATGGTTAGGGCGACCGGCAATGTCGGGCATCACGCTCGGCATGGGATTGATCATTGAGGGAATTCCCGGAGAAAGTGACAGCGGAATTCTGGTCGTTCTCAACCCTGAGTATCAGCTCGTCCCTGCGCCCGAGCACGGGTAGCGTTTCGGCATGACGAAAGCCCCCGCGGCACTAAAGCGGCTCATGGTTGGCCGCCCTATGTCATCGGGCGAGCTCGAACACACTCTGCTGCCCAAGAGCATCGCGCTGCCCGTCTTTGCGTCGGACGCTCTGTCATCGGTGTCTTACGCCACCCAGGAGATCCTGATAGTTCTGTCGTTTGCTGGGGCGCTGGCCCTCAGCAATGTCGTACCCATCTCGCTAGCGGTGGCCGCTCTGATGGCGATCGTCATCGTCTCGTATCGACAGACTGTGCGCGCCTATCCGCAGGGGGGCGGAGCCTATCGGGTATCGCACGAGAATCTCGGAACCTATCCGAGCCTGTTCGCTGCCTCCGCCTTACTCATCGATTACGTGATGACCGTCGCAGTCTCGATCACGGCCGGCGTCGATGCGATCACGACCGCGGCTCCCGGGATGACCGACTACGAAGTTCTGATGGGCGCGGGCTTCATCGCCTTCGTCACTTTGATGAACCTTCGAGGGACGAAGGAGTCCGGCCTTCTCTTCGCCATTCCTACCTATTGCTTCATTCTGGTAATGATGTCCCTCCTCGTCACCGGATTTGCTAAGTGTCTCGATGGCTGCCCGGTAGCTGAGAGCGCGAACCTCGAGATCGAACCCCATCAAGCACTGAGTCTTTTCCTGATCCTGCGGGCCTTCACCGCCGGATCGAGTGCCTTGACCGGCGTTGAAGCGATCAGCGACGGAGTTCCAGCCTTCCGGTATCCGCAGTCGAGGAACGCCGCAACAACCCTTGCGCTCATGGGTGCAATTGGCATCACCATGTTCTTGGGAATCTCCATCCTGGCCGACCTCACCGGTGTCCAGTTTCTCGAACATGGCGAGCACCAGCGGACGGTTCTCGGCCAAGTCGCTGCCGCCGTATTCGGTGAAGGGCTGATGTTCTACGTCGCCCAGGTCGCGACGGCAGCCATTCTGATTCTCGCTGCCAACACCGCATACGCCGACTTCCCTCGACTCTCCTCGATCCTGGCGCAGGACCGATTCATGCCCCGGCAGTTCATGAACCGGGGCGATCGGCTCGTTTTCTCAAATGGGATCGTCATCCTGGCGATCTTTGCGATCTCGCTCATCTGGATCTTCGATGCTGATCTCAACAGGCTCATCCAGCTTTACCTCGTGGGTGTTTTCGTTTCCTTCACGCTCTCCCAGTCGGGCATGGTCGCTCATTGGAGAAAAACGCGCGAGCCGGGGTGGAGAAAGAGCGCAATGATCAATGGCTTCGGAGCGACCGTTACCGGCGTCGTTCTTGTCGTGGTGATTCTCACCAAGTTCACGCAGGGCGCGTGGATAGTGATTACGGCACAGCCCATCCTCATGTTCGTGATGTTGTCGATCAAGCGCCATTACGAGGATGTCAAGACACAGCTTACAGAAGAGGAACGTCGGCCAACAGACAGGCGTCCGGGCAATCAACACATGGTCATTTACGTAAGGCGATGTGACGTATCGGTGGCACGAGCAATCGGATACGTTCGTTCGGTTCGGCCCGGCGACGTGACGGCCGTAACGTTCGACGACAGCGTTCGCCACAAATGGGCTGACCTCGCACCGGACATCCGACTGGAAGTCGTGAGACACACCGGATCAGATACCGCTTCTTTGCGTCGGTTTCTGGGCGAGGTCCGCTCTAAGAACAACTACACGGATGACGACTTTCTGACGGTGGTCATTCCCGAGATCCTCAAGCATCGGAGCCTGCTCGAGTTGATTCGTCGACCGGCGTTGCACCGACTTAAGGCAGTGATGCTCACGGAACGTGGCGTTCAGGTGATGGATGTGCCTGTGGTAGAGGGCAAAGCCCCAACGGCGCTCGAGTCGGTGCCGGAACCTACGCGCAACCATGTACTCATTCTGGTCTCCGGGATCCACAACGCGACGCTGCAGGCCGTTGAATATGCAGAGACCCTGTCCGCATCGGATATTCGTTGCGTGTCGTTCGGGCTCGATCCAGAACAAGTTCGCAATCTTTCCGCCGAGTGGCTGGATTCGGGCATCCCACACCCGCTCGAGATAGAGGATTCTCCCTTCAGGGACATAGGTCTCTCGCTTCAGGCTTACCTGAGACAGTTTGGATGCGACGGTGTTCAGCGCGTTGTTACTGTCGTGCTTCCCGAGTTCGTCGTGAGCAAGCGGCGACACCAGGTCCTGCACGGTCAAACCGCTCTCCTGGTAAAACGCCACCTGATCTTCGAGCCCGGAATCGTGACGGTCAGTGTGCCCTACCACCTGTACGAAGAGGAAGACGCCGAGGACAGCGATACGAGGTCCGGTGAGCGGCTCGCCTGACCGACGCTACCGCTGCCCGATCCCCGGTAGTTGCGCCAAGAGTAGTTGCGCCAAGAAGGGCCCCCGGATCCGGGGCCCTTCTTTAATGCTTGATGCGTGTGCCTGTCAGTCGGCCGAAACTGGTGCCTTCGCGGGTGCAACGTCGTCTTCCGTGTGACCGAGGTTCGTGGGGCGTTTGCTGAATGCGATGGCGCCCGCGAGAACCAGGGTTGCACCTCCCGCGATCACGAAACGCATCCCACTGTCCTCGAGCGCGATCACGGCCGGGAGAATCAGCAGCGCCACCAGGTTCATCACCTTGATGAGCGGGTTGAGCGCCGGACCGGCGGTGTCCTTGAAGGGGTCTCCGACCGTGTCGCCGATTATGGCGGCCTCGTGCGCCGGTGACCCTTTCCCACCCTCGTGTCCGTCCTCGATGTACTTCTTGGCGTTATCCCACGCGCCGCCCGCGTTGCTGAGGAAGTTGGCCATGAGCTGTCCCGTCAGAATGACGGCGGCGAGAAATGCGCCGAGAGCAAAGTAGTTGATGCCGAAGCCCACGATGATGGGGCTCAACACCGCGAGCAGCGCGGGCGTCGCGAGTTCCCGCAGCGAGGCGGCGGTGCAGATGTCGATCACCGCGCCGTAGTCCGGACGCTCCGTGCCGTCCATGATCCCCGGCTTGCGCCGGAACTGGTTGCGAACCTCCTGCACCACGATGCCTGCGCTGCGACCCACGGCGCGAATCGCCAGGGCGCTGAACAAGAACGCGATAGAACCGCCGATCAGCAGACCGATGAAGGTCTTCGGATCTGCGACGTTGATCGCGGTCAGCGGGTTGTTGAAGAGGTCGTCTCCTTGCCCGCCGATTCCTTTCTCGATTCCGATCGTTTCGATGTACGAGGCAAAGAGCGCAACTGCCGCGATGACCGCCGAGCCGATGGCGAAACCTTTCGTCACCGCCTTGGTCGTGTTGCCGACTGCATCGAGACTCACCATGATCTTTTCGGGCTCACCTTTGAACTCTCCCGACATCTCGGCGATCCCAGCAGCGTTGTCTGCGACCGGTCCGAAGGTGTCCTCCGACACCACGACACCGGTCGTCGCGAGCATGCCCATACCTGTAAGTGCAACGAGGTAGAGCGAGAACTGGAGGTTCCCACCACCTAGCGCGATGGCAACTCCCAGCGCGCCGGCGATGGCGATGATCGCGTACACGGACGACTCGAGTCCCGATGAGAACCCGGACAGAATCGTGGTCGCAGGGCCGGTTCGAGTCGCCTCGGCGATCTCCTGAACCGGAGCGTTCTCGGTCGACGTGAAGTACTCGGTCAGCCGGCTCGCAACCTGCGCAAGCACAAGTCCGGCGACGACGGCGAATAGCATCTTCCAGCCCTCGCTGTACTCGGTCTCGTTGCCCACGTAGAGCAGGGACACCGCCGCCGTGCCGATGACTGTCAACACTCCCGCAGTCAAGAAGCCTCGGTTGATGGGGGCCATGGCGCTCTTGTCCTTATCGGTGGCCCGCACCGAATAGACCCCCACAATGGAGGCGAGCACGCCGACCGCACGGGCGATCACCGGGAAGATCAGTCCGATAACCGCGGCTTCGGGTCGGCCGATCGCGTTGAACGCCGCGACACCGAGAATGATCGACGCGACGAGCGTTACCTCGTAGGACTCGAAGAGGTCGGAAGCCATTCCCGCGCAGTCACCGACGTTGTCACCCACGTTGTCCGCGATGGTGGCGGGGTTGCGGGGGTCGTCCTCGGGGATGCCTGCCTCCACCTTGCCGACGAGGTCGGCACCGACGTCGGCAGCCTTCGTGAAGATTCCACCCCCAACTCGGAGGAACAGAGCCAGCAGCGAACCACCGAACCCGAAACCGACGAGGATGGCGCTCGACGTGTTCTGGAACGCCATGATGATCAGCGTGGCGCCGAGAAGGCCGAGGCCGACGGTGAACATTCCTGCGACACCCCCGGTACGGAACGCAACCTTAAGGGCGGCCGGGAGCGAACCCGTCTTGGCTGCGGCGGCGGTACGAACGTTTCCTCGCACCGCGAGGGACATGCCGATGAAACCCGTGGCGCCCGACATGAAACAACCCGCAAGGAACGCAAACGTTCGGAAAAGCCCCGACTCGAAGAAGCTCAGCGCTTCGGTTCCGTCCGGTCGCACGACTGCCGTGGAGGTAACGAAGACGATGATGCCAACAGGAATCGTGATGAGCGCGATGGTCTTCATCTGACGGCGGAGGTAAGCAAGGGCTCCCTCTTGAATCGCCTTCGCGATCTCGATCATCTTCGGGGTTCCCTGATCCGCAGCCAGAACATCGCGCATCAACTGAAAGCCGACACCCAACGCGACGAGTGCCGTGATCGCGGCGAAACCAAGCCAGAACCATTCGGCGCTACCGAGGGTGAACTCCTGGTATCCCCCCTCAGCTGCAAGCAACTGCTGCATCGTTCTCCCTCCTGGCGTTCATACGCCTGATCTCGTCCGTCGTTGAAGTGCTCAAGCCGGTTGTTGTTTGGTGCGATTCCTGCGCGCCTTCGTTTCGCTGACCCGCACGAAGATCTGATTGGCGACCCGCTCTCCGATCGTGCGGTCCTTGCCCTCAACCCGCACCACGATGGGCCCGTCGAAGGGATGCTTCTCTTGCACCTCGACGTGGACACCGGGTCGAAGTCCGAGGTCATCGAGAAACTTGACGACCGCGGGGTCGGTCGATCCCGGAACGGCTACCACCGCGCTGGCGCCGGGCTCGAGAGCATAGAGCGGGGGCATCTCCGGAATCTCGACCATGTCGAGATCAGGAATGGGAAAGCCATGTGGGCAGGTCGCCGGTCGGTCGAGAGCAACGAACAAACGATCCTCGACCTCCTGAGGAAGTTCGTGTTCGAAGGTTCCGGCGAGCCGGTCGGCATCGTTCCAGGGGTAGCCGAGCATGTCGGCCAGAAAGCGCTCGACGATGCGGTGACGCCTGATCGCCCGCACCGCCACCCGGCGTCCCTCGGCCGTGAGTTCGACCCCACGGTAGGGCTGGTGCTGAGCAACCCCTCGCTCGGCGAGCTTCTTGACCGCGGCAGTCGCGGTTCCGGGAGAGACGCCGAGGGAATCCGCAAGCGCGCCCGTATGAGCCGCTGCGCCGTCGCGCGTCAGGCGGTAGATCGCTTTTAGCGTTTCTCGGTCAGATTTCGATAGAGACATGTTCATTTTTTGGATCGCCAAAAGATACACACATGGCCCCCGAAAGGTCAATTTGGTTGTTCTGGGGGCCTGAGTGGCCGGCTTGGGAGGATTCGAGGGCGTTCCTGCCGGTCAGGGGCAGGCGTAGTTGGCCCAAATCGGACGTCGAAGGGCGGAATTTGGGTGGGTGGTCGGGTTTTTGGGGGCCTGCTCCGGTTGGTTGCGGGTTATTCGAAACGGGGGGCTCTTGGGGGGACCTGGTTGAAAAACCCGGTGGAGGCGGTTCCTTTGCCCGTGATGGTCGCTATCCGATCATGGTGCGCGAAACAAGCCGTTTCGACTGGGCTAGAGGTTGACGGTCAGGCGGGAGGTCATCGCACCGTCGGGGCCCTCGGTTACCTCACACGAGTCCACCAGGCTCTCGAGCAGAGCGACGGACATCCTTAGACGGGCAGCGTGCTCATCGCCATTGGCCGATTCGGGCGAGTCGAAGGGGTGGCCGGCTCCCTCGACCTCGACGACGACATGGGCCCCCTCGTGCGACCAATGAACTTTCACCGGCACGTCAGGGGCGGATTCCTCGTTCACGATCACGGCGTTGGCGCACGCTTCACCGACGGCGATCTTCAGGTCATCGACCGACTCCTCGCTGAGACCCGCCGAGCGTGCGAGCGAGGCCAGCGCCAGTCGCACCACTCCCACGTAGACGGAGCGCGAGGGGATCTCGATCTCGACCCGGGTCACGAGGTTCCTAGCTCCCCGCCGCCTGGTCAACGGAGGAATGGATCGGAAACACCTTGGTCAGTCCCGTGATCTTGAAGATCTTGAGGATCTTGTCCTGCGTACAGACGAGGGCCAGGCTCCCGTCGTGAGCTTTTACGCGCTTGAGAGCGCCTACCAGCACGCCCAATCCGGTCGAGTCCAGGAAGTCGACCTTTTCCAGGTCCACGATTACGTCGTAGGTGCCTTCAGAGACGAGCTCGATCAGCTTCTCTCGCAACTTGGGAGCGGTGTAAACGTCGATTTCCCCCGAGACGCTTACTACAGCGTGTGAGTCGACCTTTGAAACGTCGATCCCGAGTTCCATACTGGTTCCTTTCGTTCCCGTTATTTGCACTGATTGCGAAGATGCGTCAGCATACCGCCGAGATCTCTGAGCAAACCTGCCTGAGCGGAGCAGGCGAAACCCGCTCCTATCGAGAATTCGTGGGTAACCTTTCGCAAGAAATCAACACAACCCGCGGGGTTCTCAAGTTCGATCTCGACGCAGAGGACACAACCTCCCTCGTCTCACATTGCCCGCCCACAGGGGGAATCAAGAAGTGGCAACCACTGAATCCAAAAAGTCCGAACGAAAGCCGTGGTGGCTGCTTGTCGTGGCGATTTTCGCCATCGGTGGCATCGTTGCGGCCGCCGTCGCCATGACGGCGGAGGATGACGACTCGATCACTTCGAGGGGTCCGTCGTCCGGCAGTATCGGTAACCCCGAGATTCGCCAGGCAAGCTGGAAGTTCACGTTTCAAAAGGCGCCGGGCAAGCGGTTGACGAATAAGCAGCGAGCATCCCTTAGCACCCAGCGCAGCAAGCTCAAGACGATGACGCAAGATCTCTTCGACGCAATGTTCCTCTCGCCGGAGAAGCAAGGAAAGGCGCTGAAGGCAAACTTCACCCCCAAAGCACGGCTTTCCTACCAGCGAGCTAGTACGGGCGTACCGAAGGGCGCCGACGATGTTCGTGTTCGATGGCGATCCGCCAAGATCACCATCGATGGGAACGTACGCGCCACGATGGACGTGAAGGTCAAGGCGCGCGGCCAAGCCAACGCGGGCGCCTTTGCGGTGGAGCACCACTCCGTCCTATACGTGGCGCGAGAAAGGGACGGTTGGAAGGTATTCGGTTTCAGGGTCGACCAGAAGCCGATCAAGAAGAACAAGGATTCCGACAAGGACGACAGCAAGAAAGACGAGCAGAAAAGCAAGTCGTCGAAGAAGGGCGCCAAGAGCAAGAAGGGCGAGAAGGGTAAGAAACGATCGGGCGGCAAGAACCGAAGGGGTGATCGTTAGTGATCAAGCGCGCGCTAGCACTCATCACTCTCATTGCGTCAGTCTGTGTGCTGATTCCACTCGCGGGTGAAAGATCCGGGGGTGGCAGCAGCATGGCCGCCGCTCCCATCACGGGCGGCACGGCGCACGCAGAACATCAGCCGAAGGACGGCAAGATCTTCGTGTTGATCCTCGGAAGTGACGCTCGCTCAGGAAATCCCACCCACTCGCGCTCCGACGGCGTTCACCTTGCCGGAATCAACACCAAGACGATGAAGGGTGGCATCCTCAACTTCCCACGGGACTCGTGGGTCAACATCCCAGGCTCGGGCTCTGCACGCATCAACGAAGCGCTGTACCGGGGGGGTCCCGATCTAGCTGTGCAAACGATGGAGAGCCTCACCGGGATTCACATCGACTACTGGCTTCTCACGGCCTTCGAAGGTTTCCAGAACGCAGTAAGAGACGTGGGGGGGAAGATCCCTCTCCCCCTCAAACAGGGGATGTACGACTCCGGTTCCGGTGCGAGACTTCCGCCGGGAACCAAGACCCTCAACCGAGAGGAGTCGCTCGCCTTTGTTCGAAGCCGCAAATCACTCCCCGGTGGGGACGTTGACCGCACGACAAACCACGGAAGGTTCCTGATCGCTCTCCTCAGAAAGTTGCGTGGTGATATCGAGCATAGGCCCGACAGGATGTTTGATTGGATGCATGTCGCCCGCAAGTGGACTCGACTTGACATTCCTCCACACGAGTTGTTCCAGCTCGGTGTGCTGACGTCACAGGTCAAGACCGAGGACGTGGGCAATGTGACGGTTCCGGTGCGGGTCGGTTCGGTTGGCTCTGCGAGCGTCGTGTTTATACAGCCGGGGGCACAGCAGATCTACGCCCGCTTCAAGGAGAAGGGGTCGCTGTAGGACTCGAAGAAGCAATTACAGCTTCACGAAGCGCGCGAAATCGTCGACGCTAAGCGGCCTTCCCGTCGCTTGTTGGATAAGCGCATCCCAACGCATCAGGTTGCCGGCGCGGAACAGGCGTTCGGTCAGCCACTCGCCAACTGCTCGATTGCCGATCAGCTCGCCGCACTCGGCCACGATCTCGCTTTCGAGTTGACACGACAGCACGGCCCCCAACAGATAGTTGTGGTAGTAGACGGGCGCCGCCGCCACGTGGATCTTGGCCGCCCAGTCCGGTGCGCTTCTGTCGGGAGGAGGGGTCACCATTTGGTACCGCTCGACGAGCGCCCACCAATGCGAATCGAGATCCGACTCGGGATCCGAGTACAGCTCACGCTCGAAGTGGGCCATGACCAGTACCCATCGGGCCATGAGCAACTCCTGAGCCACATTTGTGAGACGTAAGCTCTCCGCCAGGTCGCCGACGACTCCTGGTTCACAACCGGCGACATCGACAAGCCACTTCGGATCGCGCACCACGCGACCGGCCAGAATCGCCATCGCCTCGGTGACGAAGGTGTGAGTCGGCCGGTGGAGTAGGTAGGGAAGCTGCTGGTCGATCATCAGGTCGTACGCCGCGTGACCAGATTCGTGAAGCATGACGGAGGTCCAGAACTCACCCGGGACGATGTTGGCGAGAATACGAACGTCGGTACCCGTGCGGTCGACATCGAGACAGAAGGCGTGCTGGCACTTGCGTTCGCGGGGGTACAGGTCGCTACCTTCGAACACCTTGGCAAGGTCGATGCCCCAGCCGGCGAAGGTCTCGGCTGCGAGATCGGCCGCCGACAACGAGTCGAGGACCGTGCTCAGGTCTTCGCGCCCGTCCGGAGGCACCTCTTGAAAGAACGGATCCGAGTAGTGCCACGGATAGACGGTGTCTACACCGAGCCTTTGTGCAACGTGCGAGTCAAGGGCGTCTTTGTAGGAGGCGAAGGACGTCTGGGTCAACCGCTCGACATCGTCGAGGAACGAGAACAACCACTCTTCCGATATTTCGGACAGCTCGAGAGACATCCGGTAGTAGTCGGCGAAACCGAGGTCGCGCGAAGCCTGGTTACGAAGACGAGCGAGATCGCGCACGCGATCATCGACTCGGGCTCCAATCTCCTTAGAGGCCTCCCAAGCGCTACGACGTTCGCCCTCATCGATTGAAGTGGAGAGGATGCGGAGAATGTCGTTATCCGTCACACGCACACCCTCGACCTCGGGTCGGAAGGAAGCGAACTCGGTTTCGACCGCGCTCGAGACGGCCACCATTTCTTCCCGGAGTTCATCATCCATTTGGTTGGCGGTGAGCGATCGACTTAGAACGTCCAGCTGACGCTTTAGCACTGGCTCGTGGAGCTCTTCGCTGACCGCCGCGGTCACAATCCTGAGGGCCTCTGGGTCGCCTTTGACTCGCCTCAGTTCGAGTTCGAGTTCGGCTCGTCTCGCCATCGACTCGGGAGTGGCTTCAATCTGAGACTCCCAGTAGGCGCGGTGGAACTCGGTTTCGACCGCGCTGAGCTTGTCTTCGAGCGATGTGGCAAGTCGGTGCGGCGGAACCGTAGCCATTCCGTGGTCCTTATGTCATCGGTGGAACAGGAGAGAACTTGCCCGCCCGGAGGGCGGTTTCCGAGCCTCTCGCTCGGCAAGGCGCAGCGGAGCTCCGCCGAAGCCCAGAGTCTAATGTTCCCGTTCGCGTGTCCTTCCTCCCTTACCCACCCGGGCCGGTTAATTCAAAATGCCACGGCTCCCAGGACATCGGCCTCCAGAGAGGCAAACCGAGTTCGTCCACGAGACTGGCAGCAAGACCCAAGTCTCCACCGAGGTCTACGGCAATGCCCGCTTCGTGATTAGAGGACCCCGGCCGGGCAACCCAGTTATCGGCGACCTCGGGATCGCCGTACTTCTGGAGGGCCTCGAGCCACAGTTCGGTCTGCCGTTCGTTCGAACGAACCCCAGACACCAGGTACACGCGACCGTTGGACAACTCGATAAGGCGATCCACTGCTCGTTGCAGAGTCGGCTGAAGCCCCGCGGTCGTCGCCGATCCCGGAGGTGGCCCCGGAGCTGGTGCGAGTTTGTCCAGCTCGATGGTCGCTCGAGCTCGAGCCCTGAATCCGTCGAAGGCGACCTCCACCTCCATCTCGGTCGCTCCGGGGACGCAGTCGCAATCGGTGACGCGGGCATCGTTGTGGTGGGCGTACTCACGCGCTCGCTGCTCGGGATCGGCGGTTCCATAGGGCCCCGACTCGAAGACAGCGGCAAGCGCCGCCGCATCCGCCGCGGTCTGAGCCCGAGCGCGAGTCTGCGCAGCACCACCCAGCGCCACGACGATAGTCCCGCACATCAACGAGAGAACCAAAGAGCAGGACACGAACAGGATGCTCACGTGAGTGCCCTTGCTCGTGCTCGGATCATGGCTGCTCGATGCGCATCGTCGCCGACGAAGTCATCGCGCGACCGGAGATCAGGTCCCCGATGAGGGGAAGCCGGCCGTTCGGCTCGTAGGACAGGGTGACGGTCAGGGATCTGCCCGTGCTGCGGTCGGCAAATTCCGGGTCGACCTCGACCTCCAAGGGGGACAGGCCCCCGTGCTCGGCGGCACTCCGAATCTCCTCGGGGTCCGAGTCGACGATCGCGATGCGCGCGCTTTCGCGCGCCGCGTGCCACAACCGCACTTGATCGCCGACGAGAAGGCCGATCTCGATCAGGATTCCGAGCACGAGGGCCGCGAACGGCAGACAGAGCACGAACTCGACCGTCGCCTGACCGCGCTCATCCCTGCGACGGAAGGTCACTACCGCTCCATGAACTTGCCGAAGATCGCGTTGATCACGCCCTCAACCCCAGACTCGAAGCCTCCGTTCTTGGTAACTGCCGTGATGATTCCCACGACGGCAACAGCAAGGAGGATGACGAGGACGTACTCGACTCCGCCTTGACCGGACTGGCTCGCGAGCACAGCTCTGAAGCGGTCGACGGTGTACTGCATGGGCACCTCCGTTGAATCGGAGACCGGTCTCGTTACCGGTCGGTGCCCTCCATGTCAGTCGGAAATAGAGCGTTCGTCTGTGACGTACGTCACTATTCAGAACGAGGAAGAGGATTAACCATGTCGCCCATTTCGACGTCCCACTCGTCGAAGGCCCCCTGGTTGACCTCGAGCGCGCCCCGATAGGTAACGCCTGGGTCGTAGCTTGGGCAGGGCTCCGCTTCGCAGGGTTCCATGTCCAGGATCTTGACGATCTCGCCGTCGAGGTCGAAGAACGCGATGGACAGTGGGATGAGGGTGTTGCGCATCGTGAATGAGCTGGCGGTTTCCTCGAAGAACACGAACAGCATGCCCTCTTCATCCGGCAACGACTCTCGTTTCATCAGACCGAAGGCCCGTTGCTCGTCGGTCTCGGCGACATCGACGTCGATCAGAACCGAGTTCCCCTCCGTATCGATCAGAACCCGGCCGCGCGCGAACTCGGGCGAGCCCGGGGGCCGATTTGCCTGCGGCTCCGACTCTTCGTCGTTGCCGTTGGACGAGTCAGAGCAACCAGCCAGGATCGACACCGCAAGAACCAGAATCAGAAACCGTCGCATCTCACGAGCTTGCCATGCGTCGCGTATTGAGGTTCACAGCGCGAGTCCTCGTACGAACGGAACGACGCCGAGTAAAAGGAACGACGGCAGGACGCACACTACCAACGGGACCGTCATCAGAATGGGGGCCCGGCGAACCGCTCGGTCCAGCTCGCGTGCTGCCTGAGCGTCTCGGTGTGCTGCATAAGCCTCGAGCCCGTCGGCCGCCGGAATTCCCTTGCGCGCCGCTCGGTCCAGCGTCACGGACAGGCCGCTGAGGCCTGGATTTCCGGTCCTACGGAGAGCTTCCGACCACGGCAGCCCCAAGTGGTTGAGCTTGTGTGCATGCGCCAGATCGTTGCGGACGTCGTCGGGTGCGTGACGCACGACCGTCTCAAGAGTCGCGCCCAGCGACGCCCCTCCCGACAGGGCGGCGGCAGCGGCACGGGCCACGGCAGAGGCACCGTCCTCCGCTCGAGGTGGTTCGGGAGCTAGATGCTTCATCCACCGCATGCCGCCAAGAGCAAGCAACACGCCCACGATGATCGTCAACAGGCCGGCGGGATCCACCAACGAGACACCCGACGCGGGGATAAGAGGAATGCACAAGAGAGGGAGCCCAGCGACGATGCGGGCCGAGAGAGACATCCCCGCAACGGCGGCAAGCGTCGTCTGCCAGGCAGCTCTCCGCCTTTCGATGGTGTGCGCAAGCCCGTCAACCACCCGGGCAAGATCGCCACCAAGCAGGCCCGACATCCCGAAAAGGACCTGCAGGGAACGCCCATCGGGGCCTAACGCCCGGCTCAAAGTCTCGATTGCATCAGACGTCGACTCGCCCAGTATCAACCTCCTCGACATCCTCTCGAGGAGGGGCCGCATCGCTTCTGGCGCGTCCTCGTGCCACAAGAACAGCGCGTTGCGAGGAGTAGATCCGGCGCGCAGAAGAGCAGCCAAGGAGTGAAGGGCCGCCGCCCGGTCCTCGAGCTCGTCGTTCCGCCACCGCGAGGCGAACGGACGCGGGGCGGGCGCGGCCGGACCACCTACCAGTGTCATTCGACGTCCTCGATGGCAAGGACGACGCGCCGCCCGGTCGAGTCACGACCGAGCTGAACGACGACGTCGAGGGCTCTCGTTACCTGACGCTGAAGGGCTGTCTCCGACGCTCCGGATCCGGCTTGGAGCGCGAGGGTGACCAGCCGTTCGAGGGCCTCGTCGGGCCCACGTGCGTGGACCGTGACCATCGAGCCCTCATGACCGGTGGACATCGCAGCCAGTGCAGCCAGTGCTTCCTCTCCACGGACCTCCCCCACCACGATGCGATCGGGTCGCATCCGCAACGCCGCGCGCACCAAGGCGGCGAGATCCACCTCTCCGGTGTTCTCCACGTTGGGAGGTCGAGCGATGAGCGACACCGAGTGAATGCACGCGGGCCGGAGCTCCGGAGTCTCTTCGACAAGGACGACGCGCTCGGTATACGGCACGGCGCCCAGGAGCGCGTTGAGCAGAGTCGTCTTACCAGTTCCCGTGGCGCCGCTGATCACAATGGACCGCCGGTCCCTTACGAGAGCTTCGAGAAGGGCTGCATTGGTCGAGTCCAGCATTCCTCCGTCAACTAGATCTTCAAGACCAAAGCGCGCGGGAGGAAACTTACGAATCGAGACAAGGGGACCGTCGGGTGCCAGGGGTGGTAGCACAACGTGGATTCGGGAACCGTCGCGCAGACGAGCATCGGCTATGGGCCGTGCGGAGTCCACTCTGGCCCCCGCCTCCCCCAGCAGCCTGTCGATCAGGGTCAAGAGTTCGTCCGTGGAGGAGAAGGCAACTCTCGTCGTCTCCATGACTCCGCAGCGTTCGACCCAGGCAGGTTCGGTTCCATTGACGAGGACGTCCGTTACAAGCGAATCTCGCATCAGCGCGCTGAGGGGGCCGAATCCGTCGATGGTGTCGGCGAGTTGAGCGACATATGAACCCAACTCATCTTGAGAAACCTCGTCGACGACAAGCTCCCTCAACGCAAGACGCCTCTGCGCGGGATCCAACTCGGCGAGATCGTCGCGCTCGAGCACCAGCTCGTACAGATCCTGGGTGGAGCGTCGTCGTGTCGGGGAGGATTCGCGGTTCATCGGATCACCAGGGCGTCCGCCAACCGCGTGATGGCTCGTCCGTAACGCGTCCACTTCAACGAGACGAGTCGGCCGTCGTCCTCTGCATCGCGCAGAGCCGGAGAGCAGGGAAGCTCCAGTGATATCGGCCGGCCTGCAAGGTCGGCCAGTTGAGCTCGCGTCGTTTCCCCGCCTCGACCGAGACGATTGATCACAACCGCCCAGTCGAGATCGGGCCACTCCTCGATGAACGCGCGCGCCCAATGAGCCTGAGGGACGGATGGACCCATAACGAGCACACCGGCATCGGCCTCACAGAGAGACTCCGAGGCGATGCGCGCCGGTGCATCGACAACCAGCAAGTCGAAGGCTGATCGTGATCTCTTCAGTGCCAGTCCCGCCTCACCGCCGTCCTCGGGAGCGAGCAATGCTCGGAACCCCGGCGCGATGGGAAGAAAGCAGCGAGCGATGGATTCGCTCGACTCGTCCAGGTCTGCCCACGTCAAATGCTCGCCCGGCGCGAGGCCCAGGCGCAGGGCGGCGCGGGGTGCCAACTCGATGAACCCAACCCTTAGGGCTGGAGCCAGAGCGGCTGCAAGGTGGAGGGCGAGCGAAGTGGCTCCGACACCGCCGGAAGCCGACGTCACGACGATGACGGCCCCCTCACGCGCGCCGGTCCGAGATTCGATCTCCTCGATAACGCTCTGCGAATCTGCCGGATCGAAGGGGATGCCCTCCCCCTCTGCATCCGGACCGAGGACGACGATATCGACGTCCTCCGGCGCCGTTGTGTGGAGAGACACGAACCAGGACGCGGGAGCCCCGTCGAAGGCGCGCGCGGCCTCGAGCCGAACGTCCGGGTCGTTGCTGACTACGGCGATGCGTAACGCGGCCATGAATGGACCATGACACCGCTGTGATGAACGAACTGTGACGTGCGTCACAACTCTTCGGGTTGTTTCACATCGGCGGGTCTCCGAGTTGGCGCGCCGAATCCGATGCGGTCACAATGGTTGGTAGTGGAAGCCGCTTTCTTTGACCTCGACAAAACCATCATCGCCAAGTCCGGCCCCCTCGCTCTCGGCCGGAGCTTCTTCAGAGAGGGCATGATCAGCCGACCCCTCCTGGCAAAGGCGGTCTATGCCCAACTGATGTTCCAGTTGATGGGCGCCGACGAAGTGAAGATGGAGCGGATGCGCACCGAGGCGGCCAAGCTCACTGAGGGTTGGGAGGTCGACAAGATAAAGAAGGTCGTCAACGAGGTGCTCGAGGAAGTCATTTCGCCATTGATCTATGCGGAGGCGCTCGAGCTGATCCACGATCACAACGCAGCGAGCCGGCTCGTGTGCATCGTTTCCTCGTCGCCGGAGGAGATCGTCGAGCCTCTCGCGCGCATGTTGCGAATCAATCACTTCATCGCGTCACGCACACGGATCGTAGACGGCAAGTACACGGGCGAGCTCGACTTCTACGCTTATGGCCCCAACAAGCCAACGGCGATCAAAGAGCTCGCGGCCGAGCTGGACATCGATCTCGACAACTCGTTCGCGTACACCGACTCGATTACGGACGTCCCGATGCTGGAGACCGTAGGGCACCCGGTTGTCGTCAACCCGGACAAGGAGCTGCGCAAGATCGCGGTCGAGCGAGAGTGGCGAATCGAGGCGTTTCGCAATCCGGTGAGCCTGCGCTCCCGGCTTCCAGACTTTCGTCGGCCGGACGTCACCTGGGAAGCGAGTGCTCGAGTGGCCCTGGGTGTCGTCGGCGTGGCCGCGGTCGGTTACTGGCTGGCGAGACGAACCACCCGAGCCTAAGGGGGCAGGTGGAAGGAAAACCAGCATCGACGGGGGGTGAGTTGGTGGGTGTGCGGCTGGATCTGCCCGCTTCGGATGACTCTGGGGTCCCGAACCCCTGTCCGGGTCAAGTTTGAATACAGTGCCGACTAGCGGTTGCGAATCCGCATCCTTGCCACGTCTTGGGGCTCAGCCGACCCGCCACCAGGTTCCGACTAGCGCGCCGCTGGTTGGGGGAGTCGTTCAGGTGGCAGCTCGGTCTCCACCGGCTCAGGTTTGGACTCTCGCCGGACGATGTAGGCCACCGAACCCACGATGATCGTGGCTCCGAACGCGATCGCGAGCGTCACCGGCTCGTCCAGAAGAGCCCAGCCGAGGAAGATCGCCACGACGGGATTCACGTAAGCGTAGGTCGCCACCTTGGAAATGGGTGCGTGTTGCAGGAGCCAGGTGTAGGCGGTGAACGCGAGCAGCGATCCGGCGAACACGAGGTACACGAGGCCGATGATCGAGGAGGTCGAGAACGCATCGAAATCCACTCGGCCTCCCTCGCCCGCGACGAGTCCCGCCACGAGCATGATCAGGCCGCCGCACAGCATCTGGATCGTCGTCGAGGTGAACGGGTCTTGGGGCAGTGGCAGACGCTTGGAGAAGAACGATCCACTCGCCCAAAACGCCGAGGCCAGGACGACGGTCAGCACTCCGGTGGTCGTCGCGGCGCCACCACTCGAGCCAGGCAGCACCAGCACGCCCACTCCTACGAAACCGACGAGCACGCTGATCAGCGTCGCTCGGGGAACCCGGTCTTTGAATATCGCTCTCAGCACCACTACCCACAGCGGCACTGCGGCCACGACGAGGGCGGCCAGGCCCGAAGGGATCGACTGCTCGGCCACCATCACGAGGCCGTTGCCGCCGAACAACAGCGCTCCACCGACGAGGGCGCACGCGAGGATTTCCTTGGGAGACACGGACACGCCTTTGAAACCGCGCCTGACCATCAGGATCAACTGCATGATGGCGCCGGCCGCAATGAAGCGGACGCCCCCGGCAAGCAGTGGGGGCATGGTCTCGACCACGTAACGGATGGCGAGATAGGTCGAACCCCAGACGAGGTACACGGTCCACAGGGCGCTCCAAACGAGCCATGCGGGGGCCATTCTCTCGGGGCGCGCGATCTTGACGTTCATGTGCGTATACAACAGGGTCGCAGGCCAATTCCATACCCGAATTCCGAAAGTTCGAAGAAATCAAAGTCAGGCATCACTAATGCCGTCAAAATCGCACTTCGGCCGAAGAATCGAAAGGATGGGAATCCGTCCTTCGGGCGGGCGAAAACTCTAGGCACCGAGGGCGCCCTCGAGCTCGAGCAAGAAGACCTTGCGCTCGGGCCCCCCTCCGTAGTTGCCCACTCCGCCGCTCGACGGGAGCACCCGGTGACAGGGGACGATGAGGGGGACCGGGTTCGTTGCACAGGCCGTGCCGACCGCTCGCGCCGCCCGGGGCGATCCGGCCCGCCGGGCGAGCTCGCCATAGGTGACGACGTGTCCTCGTCCGACCTTCCTCAGGTGCTCCAGAACCGTCCGGCGAAAGCTCGAATGCATGAGCGAGAAATCCACGGGAAAAGCAAGATCCGCGGGATCGCCCTCGAGGTAGGCCGCGAGCGCGTCACGGACCTGCTGGGTCTCGGTTGCCGAGCGCACCACGCGGCCCCCGATGTTCCAAGCCAACTCCTCGAGCACTCCGCTCTGGTCCTCCTGCTGAAAAGCGACCCGGCAAACTCCCTGCTCGGTCGTCGCCACCAACAGCTCCCCAATGGGAGTCGATACGAACTCGTAGGTAACGTCGGTCAGTCCCTCGGCGACCGCTGCCGAAGCCAACCTGTCAAGAAACTCCGTTTTTGGACTCATGTGAGCCTCTCTCTCAAGGATCCGATTGCCGTAGATACCCGTCGTCTGGCCGCCGCAGGTGAGCACCCGAGCTTGCTCGCGATATCGTCGTAGGCCAGATCCTCGACGAAACGGAGTCTCAGAGCGTCCCGATTTGCGTCGCTCAAGGACTCGATGATCGATTCGAAGGCTCCGTTGTCATAGGAATGCTCGTAGCCCTCTCCCGTGAGATCCGCAACGGGAATCTCTCGCCTCTTCCCGGAGTGATCGAACGCGGTGGTCGTGGTTATGCGAAATAACCAGGCCCTCAGGTGATCGCCATGCTTCAAGCGAGGGTAGGAGCGAAGACCGCGAAGAAATGCTTCCTGGACGATGTCCTCCGCGTCGTCGCCGACCAGGCGGCGCGCGTAGCGCAGCAGCTCGTCGGCATGGTTCTCGACGAGCATCCAGAACGGCGGCAGATAAGTCGTCGTGGGCATCATGTCTGGTCTAACCGATGGCGAGCGTCGAATGTGAGCAACGATCGGACTTTGTGTGGCAGAGTTTGGCGACCCGCGTGCCGAGCGGGGGACTCAGAGAATCAGGTGCAGGTCGCCAAACTCGTGCCACAGATACCGGCGCTCGAGCGCCGCTGCGTAGGCTCTTCGAAGAACGTCGCGCCCGGCGATTGACTCGATCATCCACAGATGCGAGGACTGCGGTTCGTGCCATCCGGTAAGGAGACCGTCGACCCCGCGAACATCGTGCAGCGGGGAGATCACGACTCTCGTCCAGCCCTCAGCGGGATGAACCACTCCGGTGTCATCGGCCACGGTCTCTAGCGCGCGCACGACCGTGGTGCCGACGGCGACGACCTTGCCGCCGCTGTGGCGCGAGGCGTTGATTCGATCCGCCGTCCTTGAAGACACTCGATAGAACTCCTCGAAGGGCGGCTCGTTTGCCTCAGGAGATGACACACCAGTATGAAGCAGCAGAGGTGCGACCTCGATGCCGCGCGCAATAAGCCTAGTTATGAGGTCGGGGGTGAATGCTCGGCCCGCGCTGGGCATCTCCGCGCTTCCCGGTTCGGTGGCGAAGACGGTCTGATAACTGTCGAGCGGGTGCGATCGAGTGGTGTACGAGATCGGAGTTCCGTGCTCATGCAGATAACGGTTCAACTCGTGCGGCAGCGATAGCTCTGCAACCCACAGACGCCGGGAGACGAACCGGCCGCGATCGGTCGCGTAGGGAGCAAGCAGGCGAGCGCTGCCACCGCTCGGAAGCAAGACCTCGGGTGGAGCCTCGGAAAAGGGCTTGGAGCCTTCGTTGGTCGGCCGGCGTAACTCCACGATCCACAGATCGGCCGGGAGATGCGTCGACAGGTGGAGCCGCAACAGAGATCCGTCTGGCGCGATCGCTGGGAGTGACGCGGGGATCGTCGCGGAGGTGTTGATGACTAGGATGTCGCCCGGGTCGAGCAGGTCGGGAAGCTTCGTAAAACACCTGTGACTCACATTGCCGCCCGGCAAGCGCGAAACGAGGAGCCGCACGTCGTCGCGTTTCAACCCCCTGCTCTCGGGCGGACCCAGCGCGATCAGCTCGTCGGGGAGATTAAACCTCAGCTCCTCGGACGATGCGGAGTCCGCCCGAGTCTCGATCAACCTCTCGCTCCCTGCGGGGCGGTCAGTTCCGACGCCCGGTACCTGCCGCTCGGAAGATCGCCCTCGAGAAGTTCCAGGAAGCCCGGCACGCTGTCGGAAGGAAGAGGGCGGTCGGAGATGTCCTCTCCTGGGAAAGCCTCCTGCTGCATCTGCGTGCGCATGTCACCTGGATCGACCCAGTAGACGCGCAGCTCGGGATGCTCGGCCGCGAATATGTTCGTGAGCTGCTCGAGCGCCGCTTTGGACGAGCCATAGCCTCCCCAGCCCTCGTAACTTTCGACACCCGCGTCCGAGGTGACGTTGATGATTCTCGCCCCGTGTTCCAGATGAGGAAGTGCGAACTGCATCAAACGCAACGGCGCGAACACGTTCGCCTCGTAGACCTCCCGGAGCACCGATAGCGGGTAGGTCGCGAGGGGTGGTTGGGGGCTCGGGCCGAGAAGACTTGCGTTGTTGATCACCGCGGAGATGGGCCCGAGGCGTCCGGCCTCGTCGACAAGCTGAGAGAGATGAACCGGGTCCACCACATCTCCGGCAAGGCCGACCACCGAGGTCACCGACGCGAGTTCCACCCGGGCCGCCTCGAGAGGGTCGGTATGCCGCGCATCGACCACCAGCGCCCAGTTCCGTGCCGCCATAGCTCGAGCAAGTTCCAGACCCAATCCTCGAGATGCTCCTGTGACGATTGCGGTCTTGCTCATGGTGGCCTCCCTCATGCTCGGAGAATCGACCGTACTCTCATCTTCAGATAAAAACAAGAAGTCTCTGTTTTTATTGCCTAAAGGTTTGGAGGTAGCTAGGATGAGCCCATGTCACCAGCAAGTCATCCCGCCCTGACCGCACTCCCGGTCACCAAGAGGGCGCTGTTGAATACGCTCAAGAAGCGCGGCGATCTCTCGGCGGACGATCTCGCGGGATCGCTGGGAATGACCGTGTCGGGTGTCCGTCAGCAGCTCTCGGGACTACAGCGGGACGGACTCGTAACCTTCGATGAGATTCGATCGGGACGGGGGCGGCCTCGCTACGTCTACCGCCTGACCTCCGCGGCCGATGGTCTCTATCCCCGAGCCTATGCCGAGATCACCAATGAGTTACTCGAATACGTCGAGGACGCCGACCCGGAGTTGCTCGAGGCCATCTTCGACAAACGGCGCCAGCGACGCATCCAGCGAGCCCACACTCGGTTGGCCGGCAAGTCCTTCCCGCAGCAGGTGGAGGAGCTCGCCAAGATTCTGGACGAGGACGGCTACCTGGCCGATTGCACGCGTCTCGACGACACAACCTGGCTCGTGACCGAGCACAATTGCGCCATCTTTGGGGTGGCCATGCGCTACGGACAAGCATGCAGCAGCGAGATCGAGTTCATTCGCGCGGTCATGCCCGACGCGCACGTCGAGCGCATCTCCCACATGGTCGCGGGAGAACATCACTGCAGCTACCGCCTCACGCTTGGTGGGCCACCTGGCTAATCGCGGCGTCCGATAGATTGCGTCAATGGCAAAGCGAGGGTCGAGCGCTTACTCCGACGCAGTGAAGTGGACCAAGCTGGGCCGCCCTCGGCGCTTGGATCGAGGGAGCTTCGCGGGTCGCTGCTGGCAAAACAGCTTCGTTGCTGGTGTCACCGTCCTCGGAATAATCGGCATGTTGTCACCGTCCACCTACGGTCAGACGCGCGGTTTCTCGGCGCGAGGTCAGATCGGCGCGCTGGGTCTGGGTTGGCCGGGCCTGACGCTGGCGGGAATGGTCCTCTTCGGTCTCGTCTACGCGTTTGTTCATCGCGAAGGCCTCAGGTGGACTCTCGTTCGTGTCATCGATCCTTGGAGACGACCGCTGGAAGAGAACCCGAACTATGAGGGCGCGGTCGGGGCGCTCGACGCATCCTCCGACGCGAATCGCACTCGATACCTGTGGCTCTTCGTCTACAGACCTCTGATACTCGCCGTGCTCGCGATCTTCTTTGCGTTCAGCTCTGCGTACTTCCTCGTCGACGCAACCCTCGCCTCGTTTCAAGTTGGATGGCAGCAACCCGTGCTCGGGGTTGCCAACTCGATAGTCAGTGCGTTGTTATGGCGATTCGCCGCCGTCGGCTTGTCGACGTACCGGCTCGCGGCAAGCGTTCACAAAACAGTCTCGACCGGCTACGTCTAGGTGTCGAGCACCTCCTTGACCGCGGTCCACAACTTGGGAGCGTCGCCCCGGAGAACGTCGCCGGTAGGGAGCCCCGTTTCCTCTTGTATTCGAGCGATCTCGCTCGCCGCCTCTTGCTCGGAGAGTCCGCGTGTGTTCACTGCCACGCACGCGACCGGCGCGGGCCGAACCGTCCTCGCCATCAACTCGTAGGTCGCCACCATGTCGTTCAACGACGGGAGGCGCGTAAACGGAGGCTCCTCGATCGCCTCGCGTCCGGCTTGATGGCAGAGCACCTGGACCTCGGGGGCGGTGCCGTGCAGGAGCCCGAGCGTGACCCCGGAGTACGCGGGATGCCACAGGCTTCCCTGCCCTTCGACCATCAGCACGTCGGAGTTTGGATTCGATTCGAGAATGAGTTGCTCTGCGGCGCCGGCGGTGAAGTCTGAGATCACTCGGTCGACCGCGATGCCACGTCCGGCGATGAGGATTCCCGTCTGACCCGTGGCAACGAACTCTGCGTTCACTCCCCGGTCCTTAGCCGCCTTCGTCAGCTCGAGTGTGACCGTCATCTTGCCGACGGCGCAGTCGCTTCCGACCGTCAACACCGTCCGTTGAGGAACACCAAGGCTCTTGCCCGAGAAAAGCGGTATGCCCTCGGGAGGAACGCGTACGTCCCACAGATTCACTTCATGCTTCTCCGCGAGTGCGACCAGCTCCTCGTCGTCGGACAGAAGTGTGTGCAGTCCATTGGCGACCTCCAGACCGCCTTCGATCGATTCCGCGATCCACGCACGCCAGTGGTTCGGCATCCATCCGCCGGGAGTTGCGACTCCGAGAAGTAGCGAGGTTGGGTCGTGCCTAAGGCCCTCGGCGACCGAGGCCACGACCGGTGCGCTCCGACCCAGCTCGGGGAGGACGTCGATGAGATCTCGTCCAGCGTGCTGGGGGTCGACGACCGCCGCGACGCTGTCGGGGGCGAAATGCATCACCCCATGCGCCGTCTTAGCGTTTCGCTCGGTCAGATACCCGTCCGTTAGGACCAACCAGGACCTCACGACGCTCCCATTCTTGGGCTTCGGGCACCATCGTCCTGAACTCCGAGCCCGGGCCCGGGCGGAAGAGTCAGTTTTCCGCCGTCGTACGTCACTCCGGGATATGGGTCGTTCGCAAGCAGGAGTGGCCCATCGATGTCTGCGTGATCGACGAGCGACGTGATCGAGGCCTCGGCGGTGGCCGATACACCTGACGTCAGATCGCAGCCGAGCATCACCCCGAGGCCGAGTGCCCGAGCGGTCGAGATCGCCCGCAGAGCCTCGCGTATGCCACCCGTCTTGCGCAGCTTCAGGTTGACTCCGTCGACCACACCGGCGAGCTTGGCGACGTCGGAGGCCGTCGCCACGTCCTCGTCCGCGAACACCGGAATCGAGGTCGCGTCCGTCACTCGCCTCAGCTCAACCAAC
Organism: Actinomycetota bacterium; assembly: GCA_050693895.1. GTDB lineage: Bacteria > Actinomycetota > CADDZG01 > CADDZG01 > WHSQ01 > WHSV01. Next base: position 39,279 of record JBOGWS010000004.1, read on the forward strand.
CGATCGCGTGGAATCGGCTGTTCACAGAGCTCGATGTCGACGGCTTCGAGCTCACGGAGTCTCTCGATCGCCTGATCCGCGGTCCAGCCCTCGTTCGCATCTATTCGAATGACCCCGTCGTAGACGGAGCGGATCGCGGACACGACACCCACGTCTCCTTCGAAGCCGACCTTCAGTTTGAGGCACGGATGGTCGGCCAAGCGTTGAGCTCGTTCGACCATGGCATCAGCCTCTGCAATGGGGACCGTTACCGACGTCGATGGAAGTGAGCGTCCCCCGAGTCCCAGCAGCTGGGCGACCGAGACATCGGCCAGTCTTGCTGCAAGATCGTGCCGGGCGATATCGAGTGCGCACCGAGCAGCGCCCGCCGGAAGGAGCTCGAGAATGCTCTCGAGATCGAAGGGATCGCCGAGAGCTTCCGGCTCGACCGCCCTCAGCTCCTCGATCGTGGCGGCCGGGGAGTCTCCCCAGCGCTCGTCCGGCGACACCTCACCGATGCCCTCCCGGCCGTCGTATCGGATTCGAACGAAGACGTTGGACGCGACCTCCCAGGAATCGGTCGCGATCGTGAACTTCTCGGCCAGCTCGAGGTCGCTTTGAAAGACCTCGAGCCCCCAACCCTTTATCGCCTCTTTACCGGAAGACACGTTCATAATGGAAGCATGGTTAAGAACACCTTCAAGACATTCGTTCTGCTCGCCGGACTCGGCGGGCTCCTCATCATGGTGGGCCAATACTTCTTCGGCGGAAACGGCGCCATCATCGGCCTGGCCCTCGGCCTCGTGTTCGCAGGTGGGTCCTACTGGTTCTCCGACAAGCTCGCCATCAGGGCCACCCGCGCCCAACCGCTCGAGGAAGCGCAGGCCCCCGAGCTCTACCGCATGGTCCGAGAACTGACGACCGCCTCCAACATGCCCATGCCGCGGTTGTACGTCACACCCGACGAGCAGCCCAACGCCTTCGCCACCGGGCGCAACGACAGGAAGGCCGTTGTGGCCGTCACCCAGGGCATCATGAAGTCCCTCGACGACTACGAACTGCGCGGCGTCATTGCCCACGAGCTGGCGCACATCCGCAACCGCGACATCCTCATCGGCTCGGTCGCCGCAGCCGTAGCGATGGGCATCACGTTCATCGCTCGGATGCTCATGTGGGGAGCCATGTTCGGAGGAAGCGACGACGAGGGCGGCAGCCCCCTTGGGGCCCTGGCTCTGGCTCTGCTGGCTCCGATCGCAGCGGCCGTGATCCAAATGGCCGTGTCCCGCTCCCGTGAGTTCGAGGCAGATCGAGTTGGAGCGCACATGGCGGGCTCTGGCGAGGGTCTCGCCCGGGCGCTCGAGAAGCTGCACGCCACCGCCAAGCGAGTCCCGATGAACGTGAACCCCGCGCAAGAGAACGCTTTCATCGTCAGTCCGCTCACCGGTCGGAAGGCGAACTTCGCCAAGTTCTTCTCGACGCACCCACCGGTCGAGGAGCGCATCGCTCGCCTGCGTTCTCCACAGTTGATCTAGATCAAGCTGAGTTGCTCGCTGCGAGCTTTGGGGGTCTGATCCTGTTCGCGTGAACGCCAGCGAGGCCCAGAGCTGTGGTTACGGGGCTTCGGGCGCGCGGTGGCCTTCTTGATGGCTTCGACCTTCTTCGAGAGGGCATTGCGATCGTTCTCGCGCGCGTACGAGCGACGGTCGTACATGGACATGTACCGCGCGACGAGCTCAGGATAGTTCTGCTCGAGCCACCCCATGTACTCCTCCTTCACGCCGGGTCGAAGGTGAAGCAGGATCGGTGAGACGTGAGTCGCGCCGGCGTCGAACGCCGATTCGATCACGGCCCGAAGCTGGTCGGGATGATCGCTGATGCCGGGAAGGATGGGGGCCAGCATGACGCCGCAGGGAATCCCAGCCTCGTTCAGCCGTCGAACGATCTCCATCCGCTTTCGCGGATGGGGCGTACCAGGCTCGCTCTTGGCCCACGCATCCTCGTCGAGTGTTCCGATCGAGAACGCGGTCGATACATCGGTGACCTCGGCCGCCTTCTGCAGCAGCTCTAGGTCGCGCGTGATCAGTGTGCCCTTTGTCAGAATGGAGAAAGGATTACGAAACTCGGTCAGCATCTCGATGATGCGAGGCATGATCTTGTAGCGACCCTCGGCGCGTTGGTATGGATCCGTCGCCGTTCCCATGGCAATGTGCTCGCCCTTCCACTTGCGTGCGCGCAGTTCCTTGCGCAGGAGTTCGGGTGCGTTGACTTTGACGACGATCTTCGACTCGAAGTCGCGCCCGGCGTTCATGTCCATGTAGGTGTGGGTAGTCCGAGCGAAACAGTTGTGGCTCACGATGCCGTTGGCGATGAAGTCGCCCGTTCCGGTGGTGATATCGAACATGAGCATGTCAACACCCGTTCGCTCGACGGATGCGATTCGCTGATCCGCGGTCGTCTCGACAGGCGCACCAGAAGGCACCCCTATTCGCGCCTCATTCAACTCGGCGGGGCCAACCGCAACGCGCTCCAACCGTCCCGTCCCCATCATCTGATTGGCTACCGTGAGATGTTGGCGGCGGGTCGCTCCTTGCTGGGTGCCGGTTACGTACTTCCACCCTCTGTCCGTCAAGAAACGGTGATCGCCGCTTGCCACCAGTTCGGTCCCATCCTCGAGCGTGATCCGATAAGCCGGCTTCATCGTGCTCCAATGGGCGAGAACCTCGGTTGTGACGTACCTGCGATAGGTCCCTCGGCGCTCCGTGCCGTAGATCTTGTCGCCCACGCGCAGATCCTCCAGAACTTTGGTACGACCATCGGCCATCAGGATCGGTGTGTCACCGGCCATGCAGTAAGAGCAGGCATGACTGCATCCCCTGTAGGGATTGATTGTGAAGTTGAACGGAAGTCGGTCTCCGGGGACGTGGTTGATGATCGTTTTGGCTTCGACCTCGATGAAGGTGATGCCCCTGAAGTGGGGAGTGTCGAAGGTCTTGCGCCCGAGTTCGAAGAGCTGCTCAGCCATTCGTCCACGGTATCGAACGTATGTTCGATAGTCAATGGGGCTTTGCACAGAAACGCCCCTCAATCGGCGGTTTCTTGTGCAGTCGCAAGGCTTTTTGTGCAGAAGTCGGGGGCTATCCCGAACTCGATTGCAGCCTCCCCGACGACCACGATGTTATGGGCAAGAACCTTGCAGAGAACTTCGTTCCGCTGGCCCGTGGGGGACTTGCTCATGAGGCCGTCCCCGAACTTCGCCTTGATCAAAGCGAAGGTGGACTCGACGTTGGAGCGCTTGTGATAGCGGCTCATGAACGTCTCAGGGTCGGCCATGAATCGGTGGTACATGCGCGCCCAGGGAGTGTTTTCGTGAAGCACTGGGCGGGTGTTGCTCTTGAACGGGATGAACGGGGTTACCCCAAGTTCTTCTGCAACTGCGATGTTGTTCTTGCTCAGGTAGGCGCGGTCGGCACTGACCTCGCCAACGTCGAATTCTTTCGCCGTGGAGCGGACGAGGGCATCGAAGTACGTAGAGTCACCCTTGCGCCAATCAGTGACCTCGATTGCGGTGATGATGTTCGTCCGCACTCCGACGACTACGTGCGCCTTGATCCATTCCTTGTAGTTGCCCGACTGTGCGACTCCGTGCTTTGCGTCAAGCCACTTGCGGAATCGGTCGGACGTAAAGCCAGAGGCGTCTACGGCGAAGTCGGACTCGATAGCCCGAAGGGGCAGGCTCGACTCGGTGATGAGGTTGTGGAGGACGGGGGTGAGGATCGGACTCGCCATGTAGTTGGTCACCGAATTGAAGTGCGGTGCGCGCGAGATCAGGCGGCGCTCATGGGCTTGGCGCAGATCGGACGAAAAGCAGCGCGAACTGAACCGAGAGAACACCTTGAAGGCGGCGGCGAAAGTCATATCGGACAGAGGCAAGCGGGGACGGCCCTTGCTCTGTGGCGGTTCCTCGATGGTGGAGCAGAGGTTGGCGAGGAGGTTCATGAATGTGTCTTTTTCCTCGACCTGGGCGCGGTTGTAGCTCGACCACTCCTGCGAGTAGGTCACTTGAGCGGTACGGGTCACCTTCCCGTCCTCTGTCTCGGCAGTGACGGTGAACATCGCGGCCCAAATGTGCTTGCAGCGGAGGTTCGTTTCTTCGTGGTCCGGACAGGTACAGGTGTCCGCATGGGGATTGACGCGATACCTACGTGCCGGGTCCGACTGACTGCGGACTCGCCACGATCCGTTCTCGATGCTCGCCCATCCTCTGGCTGCGAGCAGTTCTCCTCGGTGCTCCCTACCGCCCATGATTTCCCTCCTGGTATGTACCTAGAACGAATATACCAAGAGGTATACCGCCCTGTCAACCCAGTAGGGATACCCTTGTGGGGATATACCAATAGTGATACCGTTCGCGTATGGCAAAGATGGTCAAGCTGGACGGCTACAGATGTTCGCGGTGCACGCACGAATGGCTCCCTCGGGACAAGACGCGAGAGCCAAAGGTGTGCCCGAAGTGCAAATCGCCTTACTGGGATCGGCCTCGACAGAAGAAGTAATCGAGTACGGGAGGGAGACGGCGATGAACACGGTCAAGGCAGAGGACTGGCCTCACGGACTCCGATGTATCGACTGCGACACGAGTCTCGACGACGGCGATCCGTACTCCGAACGCCTAAGCGGGTTCGTGGACGAAACCCCCGCCGTCGAGATCGTGTGTATCAGT
>JBOGWS010000005.1:0-30016 GCA_050693895.1 Actinomycetota bacterium
ACGCTCGAGCCCCGCCAGTCGCGAGGCTCGCAATCTGCGCTCGCCCGCCACGAGCTCGTAGCGGCCACCTCCGAGCTGGCGCACCAGCAGGGGCTGAAGTATCCCCAGCTCGCGAATCGACTCTGCGAGATCTTCGATGGCTTCGTCATCGAATCTGAGGCGCGGCTGACGGGGATTGGGAGCGATCGCGTCCAGAGATACCTCGTTGAGGCCCGCTACGGCGCCTTCGGGACGCGCTTCCTGCGCAGGAAGCAACGCATCGAGGCCGCGGCCCAAACCGGCACGGCGCGTCACTGCTTGCTCCACGGTTGCTCCTCAGGCCAGGCGGCCTCGAGATCACCCGGAGGCGGCGCGGTCACCCCGTAGCCTCGGCCCTCAGGACCCGGCGTTGCCGTCCTGACCGCCGGCACCTCAAAAGTCCTGCCGGCATTCGAGGGTGGGGGGGCTGGAACGTGAGTGGTGAGTTCGAAGCGGCTCTCGAACTCACCCGCCAGAAGGCGATAGGACAGAGCGCCGCGCGACGATGGATCGAGCGTTAGAACCGGTTCACCGAACGAAGGTGCCTCGGACAACCTCACACTTCGGGGAACGACCGTCCCGAACACGGAATCGCCGAAATGACTGCGCACCTCATCGGCCACCTGGCTCGAAAGACGCGTGCGTGCGTCGTACATCGTCAGGACGAAACCGGCAATGCGGAGCTCCGCGTTCAGGCCCGCCTGCACACGCTCTGCGGTACCCATCAGCTGTCCGAGACCCTCGAGCGCGTAGTACTCACACTGGACCGGCACGATGAGATCGTGGGCCGCGGCGAGGGCGTTCACGGTGAGAAGGCCGAGCGATGGCGGGCAGTCGAGGAACACAACGTCATAGCCGGACAGCGAGCCATCGAGCGCCGCCGCCAGCCTCCGCTCGCGCGCCGCCACCTCGACGAGCTCGATCTCGGCTCCCGCCAAGTCGGGTGATGACGGCAGGCAGTCGAGCCCCTTGATCTCCGTGGGCCGGACGACGTCGTTCGCAGACGCTCCGTTCACCATCACGTCGTAGGTCGAGGCCTCGAGCCTTCGATGGTCTAGGCCCAGGCCCGTCGTGGCGTTCGACTGGGGATCGACGTCGACCACGAGCACGCTATGGCCTCGCAGCGCCAGGGCCGCGGCGAGATTCACCGAGGTGGTGGTCTTGCCTACTCCGCCCTTCTGATTGGCGAAGGACACGATCCGCGCGGTTCCCGGAGAGATCGGACGGACTTCCAATAGTTCCCAGTTCCTGGTCGCGGTTGCAGCCTGCGCGTCGCTGATGATCTCGCCTCCCGGGGGTCAGGGGCCCGGTTCGGGGCCTCTGCGGCCGATGATAGCAAGGCCTCCCTGCAGCTCTTCGGCATCCGGGGGAATCTCCGCGTCCGCCGATCCCACCCATACGATTCGAAGCCCACCGGGAGCGACCAGAGGGGCCATGAGCTGGAATGCAGCCGCCGGGGCCGCTAGGGCGCGCGCCGTTACCACTGCGTGTGTGCCGGCCAGAGCGGGGTCGGATGCGGCTCGTTGAGCCGTCCGACGCACGACCTCTGCGTTGAGGTCGAGCTCCCGCACCACCTCTTCGAGAAACGCGGCTCGTTTTGCCCGGGGTTCCAGCAACCGCCACAATCGGCCCGGATCCACGATGGCGAGGGGAACCCCCGGGAACCCCGCTCCCGAGCCCGCGTCGAGCGCGTCGCCCGTGGGGGCGGACGCGACGATTTCGGCCGCCTTGAGGGAGTCGTCGATATGTCGGCTCTCGAGCCGGGCAAGGTCACCTGGAGCCACGAGATCGATCCTGGACGCCCACGATCTGAGCAGGCGAGCGTAGGCCGCCAGAGCTCCTTCGGGTTTCACGAGAAACTTGCCCGCCCGGAGGGCGGGGTTCCGAGCAGTTCGCTCGGCGAGGTGCAGCGGAGCTTCGCCGAAGCCCAGAAACATCGATGTTTCTCGGGATTCGCCCCGTGACCAGGGAACTTGCTTCGATCGGGCGAATGACGGGTGCGAGTCACCCGTCGAGCTTAGTGGTCCGCCTCAGTCGCCTCGAACTATGACCTTGCGGTTGGGCTCCTCGCCCTCGGAGTAGCTCGATGCCCCATCGATCTCGGCCACCGCATCGTGCACCAGCTTGCGCTCGTAGGCGTTCATCGGTTCGAGCTCTATCTCGGTGCCTCGCTCCATCGCCCGGCGAGCCATGGATCGTGCGTACTCCGTCAACGACTCCCGCCGCCTCGACCGGTAGCCCTCGACGTCCACGAGCAGCCTCACGCGACTTCTGAGCCGGCGTTGGACCGCGGTTCGGGTGACCTCCTGCAGCGCATCGAGTGTCTGACCCCTTCGGCCTATGAGCACGCCGAGGTCGTCGCCCGTTACATCGATAACCGCCCGTTCTTCCTCGAGCCTGGTGCTCACATCGGCCTCGAGCTCCATGGAGGCGAGCAACCCCTCGACGAACTCCTTGCCCGTGTGGGCGATCGTTTCGGGCGAAACCTCTTCCTCGGGCTCGGTCGGCTCGGCAGGCTCGGTCGGCTCGACGCGCTCTGCAGCATCCCCCGTCGGACCGTCGTTCGGCCCGGGGACCTGTTCCTGATCCGGCCTCTCGGTCTCGCTCATCTTCTCCGCTTCTTCTTGTTCGACCCGGAACGTGCGGGCGACTTCGAGCCGTTCCCCGACTGCCGGCTCTGAGTCTTCTTACCCCTCGGCTTGGAGGAGGTCTTCGGCGCAGGGCCCGTTTGCTTGCCGTCCGCCTTTGCGTCCGCCTTCCCGTCGGTCCCGGTTCTCTCGTCCGTCTTTTTGCTCTTGGCGCCCGACTTGGTTGCGGAGGCGGCCACCGCGGGCGCCGGGCCGAGCCTCGCCAGAATGATTCGCTGTTGGACGATGGTCCAGGCGTTGGTGGTAACCCAGTAGAGCACCACGCCGGCGGGGAACCCCGGGCCGATCGGGATGCCGATCGCGAAGGCCATGAGCAGGATGGGCATGAAGCGCATGACCATCTGCATCTGCTGCGCCTGCTGATCCTGGGGGCCGCGCCCGGCCATCAGCTGCCGCTGCTGGTAGTAGGTCGTGAAGCCCATTATCGCGATCAGCAGGAGGTACGGGAGGGCGGACAAGAACGGGTTACCGGCTCCGCAAGACGCCTGCACGGTCTCGGTTCCTACACCCCTCCAAGCCTGCAGGAAGTTGCAATCGAGGCGCAGACCTGGGAGAAACTGGTTCACCGTCTCTCTCTGGATCGGGTCGAGAAGGTCCTGGGCAAGCTTGCTGGTCTGAAGCGCCGCGAGGAGGCCGGTAGCCCCCGCGATCGGCACGAAGCCGGCCGCCACGCTGTCGGACACCCGGAAGCCCATGTAGCGGAGGTTCAGCCGGACGACCTGGTAGAGCCCAATGAACAGAGGCATCTGCATCAGGAGCGGAAGACACCCCCCGAACGGGTTCACGCCGTGCTCCTTGTAAAGCTTCATCGTCTCTTCGTTGAGCTTCTGACGATCGTTCTTATGTTTCTGTTGGATTTTCTTGACCTCGGGCTGGATGACCTGCATCTCCCGCATCGATTTCGTCTGCTTGATCGACAGCGGGAGCAGCAGGATCCTCACCGCGATGGTCAACAGGATGATGGCGATGCCGAAGCTCGGGATGAGCGCGTAAAAGGCAGCGAGCGCACCCGCGAACAGTTCGAAAAAACCCATTACAAGCCTCTCCTAGCCGGGACATGATCTACCCCTCCGGGCGACCACGGATGACACCGGCCAATTCTCTTAATTGCCAGCAAGGAGCCCCTCACGGCTCCGTGGACTCTAATTGCCTCCAGCGCATACGCCGAGCAAGTCGGGTGAAAGCGGCAGTTCTGCCGCAGCAAGGGCGATACGAAGCGCCGGTACGCTCCAATCACACCGGTGAGGACCCTGGCCCCAAGGCTCATGCCGCGCCTCCGGTGACCCGATGGAGCGCGGCCCCCAGATCCTCGACGACCCTCGAGTACTCCGTGGCCAGGACCCGATCGTCTGCTCGCACCACCACGTCATACCCGTCGATCGGCTCCAGCAGCCGGAAAGCGGCCCGAATCCTCCGCTTCACCCGGTTGCGCGCTACGGCCCCCCGCCTGCACTTAACCGCGAGACCAAGCCTTGATGGCTCGCCGGGGAGGGAGTTCACCACGGCCACCGCCACGAGACCGTCCCGGGAGGCGCGCCGCCCCCGCTCGAGGACGCGTCGAAAGTCACGTCCGCTTCGCAGGGAGGGAGGATTCCTCACTTTGCAGTCCGGTCTGGTGGCGGCTAGGCCGATAGCCGAGCGCGGCCTTTGGTCCGCCGGTCCTTGAGGATCGAACGGCCGGCGCGCGTCTTCATTCGGGCGCGAAACCCGTGCTTGCGCTTACGCCGCCGATTATTTGGCTGAAAGGTCCGCTTTGTCATGATGCCTCACCAAGTCTTTCGCGTTTCGTCCCGCCGTGGACGCCACCGGATCAGGTCGCGAATCTTCGGGGATCTTCGGGGTGTCGCAGGAGTATAGCGGCATCGCGTTTGTCCACGTCAACGCCACCTCTCGGGGGTCGCGAAGGAGTTTTCCACATCCGCCTTGACTCACGGCCGAGCGCGCTGCGTAGGATACGTTCGGCTTCGTACTTCGGGCAACGAGCCAGGGACGCGGGACTTCCCCCCGGCGCTTTTCCGGTGGAGTTGCACCCCCGTAGTAGCACGCAAGGTTGTCCACACTTGTGGATATCCCTGTTGACTACAAGGGTGTGGGCTCCCTCCGCTTTACCTGCTATGCCTTTGGCATGCTTCGTTGCCTGCTCGTCAGGGGAGACGAGGGCGTCGATCCCGGGGCCGTAAGAGTTGTGGAAAAACCGTGAACCATCAAGGGGGAGTCTCGTGACGACGTACTCAGAGGTCCGCGACCGCGCAGCGGACCCGGCGGAGCAGAACATCGGCGGCGCAAACTCCGGAAACTCCGCTACCCAGAATCTCGGGGACGCGGGGCAAGCTGAAGAGCTCTGGGGCCGGGCCGCTCAACTTCTCCGTGACCGGATCTCGATGAGCACCTTCTCCATGTGGTTCGGGCGCGCCAAAGCGCTCGGGATCGAAGGCACCACCTTCGTGCTGGGCGTCCCCAACCCCTACGCCAAGGAACAGATCGAGACTCGTTATCTCGAACCCCTTACCGAGACACTCACCTCCGCCGGTGGAACAAGGTTCAGCGTCATCCTGCTGGCCGGCGACTCCTTCTCGGCCGACGAGGACGAGGAGCCCGAGGAGAAAGTGCCGGTCCGCGCCTCAGCGGAGACCGGTGAAACAGCCAAAGCCACCGCACAGGAGACGGACGGTTTTCACCCCAAGTACGCCTTCGATTCGTTCGTGATCGGCTCGTCAAATCGCTTCGCTCATGCGGCGGCGCTCGCGGTGGCCGAGGGCCCGGCTGAGGCCTACAACCCGCTGTTCATCTACGGAGGCGCCGGGCTGGGCAAGACCCACCTCTTGCACGCCATCGGACGCTACGTAAGCGAATGTCACCCGGGTCTGCGCGCCTTCTACGTCACGACCGAGCAGTTCATGAACGAGTTCATTCTCGCTCTCCAACGCCGAACCATCACCGAGTTCCATCGCCGCTACCGCGCGGTCGACCTGCTCATGGTGGACGACATTCAGTTCCTCGAGGGCAAGGAGCGGACCCAGGAGGAGTTCTTTCACACCTTCAATGCACTTCATCCCCACAGCCAGATCGTCATCACCTCGGATCGGCCCCCCAAGAAAATCTCGACCCTCGAGGAACGCCTCCGCACGCGTTTCGAGTGGGGCCTCATAACCGACATCCAGCCCCCCGACCTCGAGACCCGAATCGCCATCCTCCAGATGAAGGCCGAGACGGACGGCCTGGCGGTTTCTCCTGAGGTCATGGACTTCATCGCAAGCCGGATACAGACCAACATCCGCGAACTCGAGGGAGCTCTGATCCGAGTCGCCGCCTACGCATCGCTAACTCGCTCGGACGTGACGCTCGAGGTCGCCCAAGGCGTGCTGCAGTCTCTCCTGCCCAACGCGGCGGAGGCCCGCGTTACCCCCGATCTGGTCATCGCGGTTGCGGCCGAGTACTTCGACATCACCGCCGACGAGATCCGCTCGTCCAACCGCTCCCGCCCACTCGTCAACGCCCGGCAGATGGCTATGTATCTCTGCCGGGAGCTCACCGACCTGTCGCTACCCGAGATTGGGCGCCGCTTCGGTGGCCGCGACCACTCCACCGTTCTCCACGCAAACAACAAGATCCGGACCCAAATGCAGGAGCGCGAGAGTAGCTTCGAACAGGTTCGTGAGCTCACGACCCGGGTGAGACAACGCGCTGCCCGTGGATAACCCCCCGCGGAGGCTGTCGATAACCCTCCATTCGCGTGAGCAACTCTTCGCGTCCATGAGTAAGTCGACAGTTCGCGCTTCTTACGCACAGCCGCACCGCATACTCAACCCCAAGCAGGTAACTCCCGTGACCAGCGCATTCGGACGTTGTCCACGGAGTGCACAGCCCCTAGTACGACTTCTACAAGATCAATATCTAATAGAACTGCTTAACCCCAAACACCAAAGCTGTCACAGCACGGACGTAAGCTTTGTCGTAACGACACGTTCCGCGCAGAACGGAGGCGTTGAATGAAGTTCCGCTGTGAGCGCGATGACTTGCTGGAGGCCGTCCAGTTCGCGTCGCGAGCGATATCAAATCGAGCGACTTTGCCTGTGCTGTCCGGTTTGAGGATCAACGCCTCCGAGGATGGCTATGTGGGCGTTGCGGCCAGCGACCTCGAGTTGACCATGCAAACCGCGTTCAAGGCCGGCGTCGACGAGCCGGGCACCGTGATCGTGCCCGGGAGGTTGTTTGGGGAGATGACTCGAAGCTTGGGGATCGGGCAGGTCAGTGTCTCGAGCGGAGATGCCGAGGTTGAGATCGGGTCTGGACGAGGCCAGTTTCGCGTGAAAGCTCTGGCATCCGATGATTACCCTGCGCTGCCGATCGAAGAGCGCGACGGTGACGGCGCAGGAATCGAGATTTCGGTCGGTGCTCAGGCCCTGGCAACGGCCTTGTACCAGGTAGTTCGCAGCGCATCGACGGACGAGAGTCGCCAGGTTCTGACGGGGGTGTTGTGGGAGCTCGAGGCGGGGAACCTGACTCTCGCGGCGACCGACTCTTACCGACTCGCGGTGCGGTCTCTCGATGTCGAGGGGGGTCCGCCGGAGCTCAAGAAAGTGATACTTCCAGCTCGAGGGCTGAGCGAGTTGGCCCGGGCTCTGCAAGCGGGGGCCTCGAGCGTGAGGACGACCGTCAAGGACAACCTGATCGTGTTCGGTATCGGGGGGCCCGAGGGAGCAGGCGAATCCGTCATCGGATCGCGCTTCATCGAGGGCGAGTTCCCGAATTACCGGCAACTCATCCCGTCGGGGTACTCCAACAGCCTCACGGTGGAGCGCGAAGCCCTACTCGATGTCGTCAAGCGCGTCGGCCTTCTGGCGCAGAACAACATGCCGGTCAAGATGCACCTCGGGTCCGAACTCGAGGTCTCGGCGCATACTCCGGATGTTGGTGAGGGCCAGGAGGTGTTAGACGCCGAGTACAAGGGAGAATCTCTGGTGATCGCGTTCAACGCCGGTTTCTTCAACGACGGTGGTTCGGTGATCGAGGCTGAGCGCGTTGTCCTTGAAGCGGGTGACGGTCTCAAGCCTGCGATTCTGCGCGGCGAAGACGATGCGAACTTCACCTACCTGCTGATGCCCGTCCGGGTTTCCTGACCCTTCTTTAGTAATTAGGTCCTGAAGTGCGAGTTGAAAGCGTCGACCTCGAGGACTTCCGCAACTACCGGAGCGCCCACGTCGAGTTGGCCGAGGGCGTGAACCTGGTCGTTGGACGCAACGCCCAAGGGAAGACCAATCTTCTCGAGGCAGTCCATTGCCTCTCCGGCCTGGGGTCACCTCGTGCCGCGGACTCCGCTCTGGTCAGGGACGGATCGGAACGCGCGCTTCTTCACGCGCGGGTTGTGCGTGAGGAGAGGCGGCTGACGGTTGATATGGAGATGCGGCCGGGCCGGGGCACTCGAGCGCTCATCAACAAGACTCCCGTGTCGGGCAGCCGTGCTCTTTCGGCTCTCACGACCAGCGTGTTCTTCGGCCCCGACGAGTTGTCGCTCGTCAAGGGAAGCCCCGATGGTCGCCGCCGGTTCCTCGACGAGCTCGTGGTGAAACTGCGGCCCGCTCGCGACGGATTGCGCCGGGAATGGGAACGAGTTCTGAAGCAGCGCAACTCCCTACTCAAGACGGCCCCCCGCTCGAAAGGCTCGGCGCTGTCGACGCTCGACGTCTGGGACGAGTCACTGTGTCGTGTCGGTGCGGCGCTCGCCGCGGCCAGGCTCGAGGTGCTCGCCGGCCTGCTCCCATATGCACTCAAACGTTACGAGGCCATCGCCGGGGGAGGGCGGCTCGACCTCGCGTACCTCAGCTCGTGGATCGAGCAGGACTTCACCGAAGAGGCGCTGCGGGATCGGGCCACGGTCGCGGAGCCGGCTCTCGCCGACATGTTGAAGAGGGGTATAGGCGAGATAAGGCAGCGCGAACTCGAGCGCGGAATGTCGTTGATCGGACCCCAGCGCGATGACGTGAGTGTTTCGCTGCAAGCCGGCTTCGACAACCCGACGATGCTTGATGCGCGGACTTACGCGTCGCAGGGCGATCAGCGCACATCGGCGCTCGCGCTGAAGCTCGCGGAACACGATCTGCTCACGGAGCGACTTGACGACCACCCTTTGTTGCTGCTCGACGACGTCTTCTCCGAGCTCGATCCCGGTCGCAGGCAGTGGCTGGGTGACGCGATCAGGTCCATGGGTCAGGCCCTTGTATCGTCCGCAGAGCCGGGCGCAACCGAAGCTGCCCGCGCCGAGCGCGTGGTCGAGGTCGCCGGCGGAGAGATAGTCGAGGGGGGTGCACGTAATGGGTGACGGCCTCGTGAGGATCGGCGAGGTGCTAGATGGTTTGGGAACAAGAGTCGGTCTCGGGCGCTCGAAGGATGCGGGCGTGATTTGGTCCCGGTGGACCGAGATCGTCGGCGATGCAATCGGAGCCCACGCCGAGCCGAGCTCACTGAGAGAGGGTGTCCTCAAGGTCCGAGCCGACTCCCCTGCGTGGGCGGCGGAGCTCGGATATCTGGCGGCGGACATCAAGACGCGGGCGAACGCGCTGATCGGCCGGCAATCGGTCCTCGAGGTACGCGTGTGGACCGGCCCCGGACGCATCCGGTCGGCGGGCAAGCGCGACGCGAAGCACTCCGGAGTCACCGCCGGCAAGCCTCCGAGCAAGCCTCCGGCCGAGGATCCCCGCGAAGCTTTTGCGCGCGCCCGGGAAGCGTGGCGGCGGCAGCGTTCGAGCGAGGGCGCGGACCCCAAATGAGAGCTCGCCGGGGACTCCTCAAAACCCGGAAACGTCCAGCTAGATGGTAAGATTGGAGTCAATCAACAGCGCTTGGCCACGTGCTCGCCGCGCCCGCGCAGGAGCCTCTCGAGGAGGATCCGAACGCGACACATCGACCGGCGGCGCAGGGCTACGAAACGTGACCATTGGCAACTACCAGTAGAGGTTCTATGACCGCATCAAGATCATCGGCAGCGGCGCGCACCAAGGAGTACACCGGCCAGGACATCACTGTTCTGAAGGGTCTCGACCCGGTCCGGCAGCGCCCCGGCATGTACATCGGAACGACCGGGATCCGCGGCCTCCACCACCTCGTCTACGAGGTCGTGGACAACGCAGTAGACGAGGCCATGGCCGGCCACTGCGACCGGATCATCGTCGAGCTGTTGGCGGACGGCGGGTGCAGGGTCACCGACAATGGACGAGGTATTCCCGTCGACAACCCCAAGGGCGAGCGCCGCTCCGCGGTCGAGGTCGTTCTGACGACGCTTCACGCCGGCGGGAAGTTCGGGGGCAAGGGATACCAGGTCTCCGGAGGTCTTCACGGGGTCGGTGTCTCGGTCGTCAACGCTCTCTCCGAGAAGTTGGTCGTCGAGGTCGCTCGTGACGGCAAACTCCACTACCAGGAGTACGAGCGCGGAAAGCCGAAGGCGAAGCTGAAGGCGGTAAAGAGCATCAAGCGAACGGGCACGACGATTACCTTCTGGCCCGACCCGCTCGTCTTCACCGATGACGTCGAATTCAAGTTCGAGACGCTTGCTCAAAGAATGCGCGAGATGGCATTTCTGACAAAGGGTCTCGAGATCCGGCTGGTCGACCAACGACAGGACCCCGAGGTCAAAGAGGAGTTCCGCTACACCGGCGGGATCGTGGACTTCGTCAAGCACCTGAACTCAACGCGGGACCACTTGTTCAAGCGCGTGATCGGTTTCGAGAGCAAGGCAGAGAACCACGAGGTCGAGGTGGCGATGCAGTGGACCACCTCGTTCAACGAATCGGTGTTCACCTTCGCGAACAACATCAACACGCACGAGGGTGGAATGCACGAAGAAGGCTTCAGGCGCTCTCTTACCCGCGTGGTGTCGAACTATGCGAAGAGCAAGGGCATCCTCAAGGAAAAGGATCAAGCGCTCACCGGTGAAGACTGTCGCGAGGGGCTGACCGCGATCATCTCGGTGAAACTCCGCAACCCTCAGTTCGAGGGCCAGACTAAGACCAAGCTCGGAAATACCGAGATCCGCTCGTTCGTCGAGCGCGAGATGAACGAGAAGTTCGCGGCGTTCCTCGAGGAGCACCCCAGCGAAGCGCGCGCGATCGCCAACAAGGTCATCGGAGCGCAACGAGCCCGACTCGAGGCCCGCAAGGCGCGCGACCTGGTTCGGCGAAAGACGTTACTCGAGTCAACTGCCCTACCGGGCAAGCTGGCCGACTGCCAGACCCGTGACCCAAAAGAGGCCGAGCTGTTCATCGTCGAGGGGAACTCGGCCGGCGGCACCGCCAAGCAGGCTCGTGCACGGGAGACGCAGGCGATCCTGCCGCTTCGGGGAAAGATCCTGAATGTAGAACGAGCGCGCTTGGCGAAAACGCTCGAGAACAAAGAGATCCAATCCATCATCACGGCGGTCGGCACGGGCATCGGCGAGGACTTCGATCCCGACAAGTGCCGCTACCACAAGATCGTGTGCATGGCGGATGCCGATGTAGACGGCAGTCATATCAAGACGTTGCTGCTGACCATGTTCTTTCGCCACATGCGCGAGCTCATCGAGCTCGGCTACATCTACGTCGCCAAGCCGCCGCTGTATCGCGTAAAGCACAAGGGCAAGAACCACTACTTCATGAACGATGATGAGCTCAACACGTATCGCGCCGAGCAGAGCGGCAAGGTAGAGGCCGCCCGCTTCAAGGGTCTGGGCGAGATGAATCCCGACGAGCTGTGGGAGACGACGTTGGATCCTGAGAAGCGCACCCTCATGAGAGTGACGATGGAGGACGCGGCCATCGCCGACGTCCTGTTCCAGCAATTGATGGGCGATGACGTCGAGCAGCGCAAGGACTACATCCAGCGCAATGCCAAAGACATCCGCTTCCTCGACATCTAGGTAGAGAGAGCTATGGCTAAAGAACCTTTTCAGGACAGGCTGCCCGGCGACGATGACGGAAACGGCGGGTCCGACGTAACAATTGAAGAGGAGATTTCGTATTCGTTTCTCGAATACGCGATGTCGGTCATCGTCAGCCGCGCGCTGCCCGACGTGCGTGACGGGCTCAAGCCCGTGCACCGCCGCATCCTCTTCTCGGCTCTGGAGGCGGGACTCCGACCCGATCGCCAGTACCGCAAGTGCGCGGCGCTCGTCGGAGATGTGATGAAGAAGTACCATCCTCACGGGGACCAGGCGATCTACGACGCGCTTGCACGACTCGCTCAGGACTTCTCGACGCGCTACTTGCTGATCGACGGCCAGGGCAACTTCGGTTCCGTGGACGGGGACGAGCCCGCGGCGCCTCGATATACGGAATGCCGGCTGTCGAACCTCGCGATGGAGCTGCTGCGCAACATCGACGAGGAGACCGTCGACTTCGTCGAGAACTACGACGGCTACGAGGTCCAGCCGTCCGTCCTACCCGCTCGCTTCCCGAACCTGCTCGTCAACGGTTCGAGCGGAATCGCCGTCGGCATGGCCACGAACATTCCGCCGCACAACCTGGGCGAGGTCATCGACGCCACCATCGAACTGCTTGGCGACCCCGACTCGGCCGCGGATGATACGAAGACCCTGCAGATCGCCATGAAGCACATCAAGGGCCCCGACTTCCCCACCGGGGGATTGATCGTGGGGCGGCAGGGAGTCCTCGACGCTCAGACGACCGGGCGCGGCTCCGTCAAGATGCGTGCGGTCTGCGAGGTCGAAGAGGGCCCCAAGGGCAACCCGCGCATCGTCGTGACCGAGATCCCGTATCAGGTCAACAAGGCTCGTCTCCTGATGAAGATCGCCGAGCTTGTGAATGCGAGAGAGCACCGTCTCGAGGGCATCGCCGACCTACGCGACGAGTCGAACCGTCAGGGAATGCGTGTGGTAATCGATCTCAAGAAGAATGCCGTCCCGCAGGTCGTGTTGAACAGCCTCTACAAGCGCACTCAGCTCCAGGACAGTTTCGGCGTGAACACGCTCGCACTTGTCGACGGTGTTCCGCGCACGATCAACATCGGTCAGGCGCTCACCGAGTACATCACCCATCAGATCACGGTCATCACGCGCCGGACCAAGTACAGGCTTCGCAAGGCCGAAGAGCGCAGCCACATTCTCGAAGGCCTGATCATCGCGCTCGACAACATCGACGACATCGTTGCGCTCATCCGGGCGGCGGCCGACACGGAGGAAGCCCGGAACGGTCTGATCATTCGTTATGGACTGACCGAGGTTCAGGCCAACCACATTCTCGACATGCCCCTCAGACGCCTCACCGCGCTCGAACAGGACAAGATCCGCGACGAACACGAGGCACTACAGCACACGATCGCCGAGCTCAGGGGGATCCTTGGCGACCAGGCGAGGGTGCGGTCGATCATCGCCGAAGAACTCACTGAGATCAAAGAGAAGTTCGCGGACCCACGTCGCACACGCATCGTCCCCGACGAGGGAGAGTTCGACATCGAGGACCTCATAGCAGACGAGGACCTCGTGGTAAGCGTTTCGCGCGACGGCTACATCAAGAGCGTTCCGCTGGACACTTATCGTCGGCAGGGACGCGGGGGCCGGGGCGTCAAGGCGACGGCCCTCAAGGAAGGTGACGTCGTCGAACATCTCATCACGACGACGGCGCATTCCTATCTGCTGCTGTTCTCGACGAGCGGACGCGTGTACCGGCTGAAGGCGCACGAGATTCCTAAGCGTGACCGCACCGCACGGGGAACCGCGGTGGTCAACGTCGTCTCGATGCGGGCCGAAGACGAGGTCGCCGCGATGATCGACACGCGCGATTACGAAACGTATCGCTATTTGCTGATCGCAACCCGAAAGGGGATGGTCAAGAAGACCCTGTTCCGCGAGTACGACTCGACCCGGCGCGAGGGCATCATCGCTCTGAACCTCAAAGACGGGGACGAGGTCGTGCGAGTCGTACCCACCTCTGGGGAAGAGGATGTCCTTCTCGTCACGCGTAAGGGCAAGGCGATTAGGTTCACCGAGCGAAACGTGCGTCCCATGGGACGAACGGCAACCGGTGTGATCGGTATTCGCCTCGACGAGGACGCCGAGGTCGTCGCGGCCGACATGGTCCGAGATGAGGGCGATGACCTGCTCATCATCACCGAGTTCGGATTCGGCAAGCGCACGAAGCTCCAGCACTTCCCCCGTAAAGGGCGAGGGGGCAAGGGAGTCATCGCCGCCAAGCTGACCAAGCCCCGAGGGGACATCGTCGGTGCGATCGTGGTCAAGGCCGGAGACGAGGTGTTCGTCATCTCGGACGATGGGGTTGCGACCCGGCAGCGCGTGGACGGCATCTCGCGTCAGGGGAGGCCCACGACCGGCGTTCGGGTCATGCAACTCGGCGACGGCGCCAAGATCTCGGCCCTCGCTCCCGTGGCGGAAGAGATCGAGGACGACGGGCAGAGCAAGCTTCCGACGTGAACGTGCCCGGGCCAAGATAGGGGCCTAGTACCTGGAACCCAGACGGGTCACCGGCAGTCATAAAGGCGTGACAATGGCCGCCCGATGCTATCGAGTACAAGGCAGGCTTCTTCTTCGTGTGCCCACCGATGGGCACATTCCGGAGAAGTAGCCCATACTAGGGCCGCTACGACGTGGCTGAAGGGTGAGGCGTGGCTTCGAGAAAGCACGGACCAGAAGAGCGACCGGGAGCTAAGCCGGACCCGAGCGCCGGCTCGTCCGGGATTCCCAACAAGGACAAGTCGTTCCTTGAGTCCCTGCGCGACTCGAAGGGCGATGATTGGGGCCGGCGCCTGCGCGAGTTGCGCTCGAAGAGCGGGCAACGATCGTCCTCCTCGGCCCAGTCCTTGCCAAAGCCGCGCAAGGCCCCCAGCTCCCACAAGTCGGAGGGAAGCTTCGAGGTGCTCGATCAGCCGCTTCCGAGTGAGCGAGCCCGCCAGGCGGACACGTTGGAAACGCCAAGAGTCCCAGGTACGCCACAGCGAACACCGCCCCCAGGTACGAGACCGTTAGGGGCCCCATCCCGGTCCACCCAGGAGCGGCACCTCGAGCCGAAGCGGACACGACGTCGAACCAGACCGGTGCGAACGCGACCCGCTCGCGGCGCGGTTCGACGAGTCAAACGAACGATCAAGCGAGTTGACCCGTGGTCGGTCCTGAAGATGTCGCTCTTCTATTACGCGATCTTCTTCGTCGTGTGGATGATCGGAGTCGCGGTGTTGTTCTCGTTTATCGAGTCCACGGGTGTGTTCCAAACCATCGAAGAGATAGGTAATGGAATGGAGGTCGAGCAACTGGCCAACTTCGACATCTCGATGGGTGTCGTACTGAGATGGGCCGCCTACCTAGGAGGCGGGCTCGTGCTCCTGGCCTCGATCGTCAACGTGATTCTTGCCTTCCTCTACAACCTCGGCTCCGACATCGTCGGGGGCGTCGAGATGACGTTCGTCGAGCGGGACGAGTAAGTACCGGTCTCAGAGAGGGACGGGTTCGAGCCGAGCAACACGCGTTCCTCGTCCGCCGAGCCGCGCGAGGAAGTCGCCCGAATCGAAGGCCTCCGCGGGGGACATGACCCCCGAGGGATGCCGGCGACCTCCAAGCTCGACCGCCGCCAAGGTCAACGAGGACGCCGCCATGTTGATGAGGTGATCGACCACCCCGAGTGACACGGTTGCCGTATGGCCGCCTCTGTGACCGACGACATCGACACGGGCAGCCGACCAGCGCGGGCCCCGTGGGGGGAGGGCCAGAGCTGCGTTCAGAGTTCGTTGGGCCATGCTCGTCGATGTCAGCGGGGTTCGGGCCAGCGCGCGGAGGGCGTCCATGGCTCCTCTTTCGGTGAGTCCCATTCGCACACTCATCGATTGGAGTCCCAGTGGCTTCAGGTTGTGGATCTCTGGATGACTGCATTCAACCGCTTCGACCCAGCCGACCGGCTCGGGAAAGTAGACGAGGTGAGGAGACCCTCCCGCAAGATCGACGTTCAACTCGTGGTCGCTGATCGAGGCCCCCGGCGCTCCCAACATGTGAAGGAGATGAGCGGTGTGAGCCGGGGTGGGCAGATCCCGGTAGGAGTGCGCAAGCGAGATCTCGATCTCGGCGATGTCGTCGAACTCGTCTCGGGCAAGAGCCGCAAAAAGCGTCGTGATCCCGGGCGATAGCGCACAACCAACTACGGCGGTCGATCCGGTGGCGTGCGCTCTTTCGGCGAGGCCCACCACGGCCCCCGCGGCCACATAGTCGTCACCGAGCGAGACGTAGGCGGCCCCGGCCTCTATCGCGGCGCGGGCAGCCGGTAGTTCGGTCAGATGTGCCGGGCCGCAGCAGTTGACGACCACGTCGGCCTGAATGCAAGCAGCGTCCAGCACGACGTCATCCTCGAGATCCAACAGCGCGGCCCGCGCCTTCTCTCCCAGGAGCGACGTCGACCTGTGGATCTTCTCGTAGTTTCGACCCCCGATGATGAGGTCGGTGACCTCTTCGTTACGAGCGAGCTCGGCGGCCACGCGACGGCCGACGATCCCCGTGCCCCCCAGGATGAGAACTCTCATGAGCCGGAGTTGTCACCTTTGCGTCTCAACTCCGCTTCGGAGATCTCCCGCCATTGGCCCTGGGGTGGAGGCGTCTTCGAGTGCGCGACCTGACGCCCCCACCACACACCGACGGCTCCAATCAGCGCGGCGCTCATCAAACGAATCAATTTGGCTAGCATGTGAAACCACTATAGGTGGGGTAGGAGTCCCTGAATGAGCCTGGAGCGCCAGTCCTGAAGAATCGATCCCTCGCACGTAAGGTGGCCTGATGTCGGACGTCGCGATCTCACTCAAGAACGTCTCGAAGAAGTTCAGTCAGAACGGGGGCCCGGCAGCGGTCGGTGACCTCACTCTGGATATGAGAAAGGGCGAGACCGTCGTGCTCGTCGGTCCTTCGGGTTGCGGCAAGACCACGACCATGAAGATGATCAACCGTCTCGTCGAACCCAGCTCGGGCACGATCGAGGTCGACGGAACCGACATCCTCAAGCAGAACCCGGTCGAGTTGCGGCGCAACATCGGCTACGTCATCCAGAGCATCGGATTGCTTCCGCACAGAACGGTTAGTGACAACATGGCGACTGTTCCCAAGCTGGTGGGCTGGAAGGACGAACGCGTAAAGCAGCGCATCGGTGAGCTCGTCGAGATTTTCGAGCTCGACCGCGAGCTCCTGGACCGGTATCCGGCCGAGCTTTCGGGAGGCCAACGCCAACGCGTCGGGGTCGCCCGTGCCCTTGCGGTCGATCCGCCGGTAATGCTGATGGACGAGCCCTTCGGGGCCGTCGATCCGATCGTGCGGGAGCGCCTCCAGGATCAGTTCCTGCACATCCAAGAGGAACTCCGGAAGACCATCGTCTTCGTGACGCACGACATCGACGAGGCCATCAAGATGGCGGATCGCATTGCCATCCTGAACAGGGGTGGAGTGGTCGAGCAGTACGCGTCGCCCGAGGAGATTCTGCGCGAGCCGGCCAACAACTTCGTCAAGCAGTTCGTCGGGGTCGAGAGGGGGCTCAAGCGTCTGGCATTGACGAAGGTGTCCGAGGTCGAGATCGAAGAGGGCCCGGTCGTGACCTCGGAGGCCTCGTCGGAGGACGCCCTGAGGGAGATGGATCGGTTCGACTTTCACTGGGCCGCAGTGGTCGATGACGGCGAGCTGAAGGGTTGGGTCGATGTCCCATCCGTCAAGCGGGTCAGGACGGTGTCGGAAGTCACGCCCCGCCCATTTAGTGCCTACGTCACGAGCGAGAGCACGCTACGGGAGGCTCTCGACGCGATCGTCACCTCGCGCACGCACGTCGCCGTGGTTGCGATCGAGGGCCAGCGCTACAAAGGCATCCTGACGCTCGAGCGCATCTCGCGGGAGATTCTTTCTTGATCGTCGCTCAGTCCGACGACGCCCCACTCATTCAGTGGAGCTGGATCAGCGATCGCACGGACGTCGTGCTGGCGAAGTTGCTCGAGCACATTCAGTTGACGGTGATCGCAGTGGTCGTTGGATTGATCATCTCGTTTCCTCTGGCCCTCTGGGCGTATCGCAACAAGAAGGTGGTCTATCCACCGATCACCGTATTCACCGGGCTGCTTTACACGATCCCAAGCCTGGCGCTGTTCGCGCTCCTGATCCCGTACACGGGTCTGAGCGTGCTGACGGCCGAGATCGGTCTGGTCAGCTACACCCTTTTAATCCTCATCCGCAACATCGTCGCCGGCCTCGACGGAGTGCCCGCGGATACCAAGGAGGCCGCCCTCGGGATGGGATTTACAAGACGGCAACTACTGTGGCGCGTTGAGTTGCCGCTCGCCCTACCTGTGATCCTTGCTGGGATCCGGGTGGCAACCGTCACGACTATCGGGTTGGTGACCGTTGCCGCGTTCATCGGCAAAGGCGGCCTCGGATACTTCATCCTCTTGGGATTCGACCGCCTCTTCCCGACCGCGTTATTGCTGGGCTCCGTGCTGTCGATGGCCTTCGCTATCGGTGTAGATGGGTTGCTCGTTTGGACTGAACGACTCGTGACGCCCTGGTCACGCTCGCGCGAGGTGGTGACGGCTTGATGGAGACCATTAGCCAGATCTTCGGTTTCCTCACCGACCCGGCGAACTACGAGGGAACGATGGGAATCCCGACGCGCTTTTACGAGCACTTCCTGATGTCGTTCCAATCACTCGCCTTGGGAATTCTTATAGCGCTTCCGGTCGGTCTGTACATTGGCCACAAGCGTCGTTTCGAGTTTCTCGCCATCTCGGTCGGAAACCTAGGGCGGGCGCTGCCCTCGTTCGGAATCGTCGCACTCGTGTACGTCTTCGCGTACGACCTTCCGGGAACCATCGGATTCTGGCCGACGTTCATAGCGCTGACGCTCTTGTCGATTCCGCCGATCATGCTCAACACGTTCGTCGGAATCAAAGAGGTCGACCGCGACACGATTGAAGCGGCTCAAGGAATGGGCATGACCGGCAGAGAGGTCTTGCAGCGAATCGAGATACCGTTGGCTGCGCCGCTGATCCTGGGCGGCATCCGCACGGCGGCCGTCCAAGTCGTTGCGACCGCGACGCTCGGAGCTTTCACGGGTTGGGGAGGGCTCGGTGCCTTCATCCGGGACGGGTTCGCGGTACGGGACTTCGGTCAAGTGGGGGCCGGAGCGGTGATGGTGGCGTTGTTCGCGATGACAACCGAACTGGTTTTCGCGGGCGTTCAGCGTCTGGTTTCGCCCCGTTTGAGCAGTCAGCGGACAAGATTGAAGGGCTTCAGGAGTCCCAACACTCCCGAGGGAGACCTCGCCTTCGAGGCCGCGGGATCCGGCCGGTAGGGCAACCGGTAGTTATCGAGTTTTCAAGGGTACATTTGCTGACCTGAGGCGAGGCAGGAACGGCTTCGCCTATGACAAGGGAGGGACCCATGCGGAGTTTCCGCAGCAGTGCCCATGGGGCGATCCTGATTGCGCTGGCACTCATGCTGGCCGCATGTGGATCGGGTGTGGGCGACGAGGATGGAGATTCGGGCAGCGAGGGAAACGGTGGCGGCGAGCCGATAGCGAACCAGATGATCTTGGGTGGACCACCCGAGTGTCCAGAGCGGCCTTTCTGTCTTCCGGGGCTTGAGGAGACTTACGGGCTTGAGTTCGAGAGCTTCCAGCCACTCGACGTCGGTGGTCCGCAGACGGTCAATGCGTTGAAGAACGGTCGCATCGACGTTGGTCTGCTCTTCTCGACCTCGAGCGCGATCATTGCGAACGATTTCGTCGTGCTTGAGGACGATCAGGGTCTGCAGCAGGCCGAGAACATCACTCCGGTCGTGCGCGAGGAGGTTCTCGACGACACCATTCAGTCTTCCCTCGATGCCGTGAGTGCGGCGCTGACGACAGACAACATCACCGAGCTGAACGGCCGCGTCGAGATCGACGGTGAGGATCCAAGCGATGTCGCGGCGGACTTCATCGAGTCCGAGAGCATCGCGCCGGAAGGCTCTGGCTCGGGCGACGTGACCGTAGGAGCGGTCGCATTCGCCGAGAACCAGATCGTCGCCGAGATGTACGCACAGGTCCTCGAAGAGGCCGGCTATTCCGTCAATCGCCAGATCGACTTGCGCTCGCGCGAGATTCTCTACCCCGCCATCGAGTCCGGCGAAGTGGACATCGCTCCTGAGTACGTGGGCACCCTGGTTCTCTTTCTCGACCCCGAAGCGGAGGGAGGCAGCGACCCCGAGGCGATCCGCTCCGAGCTCGAACCTCTCCTTCAGGAGGATGGGATCGCCCTCCTGGAGAGCTCTGAGGCGAACGACACGAACGCGTTCGCGGTGACGAGTGAGACGGCCGAGGAGTTCGGAATCTCATCGCTTAGCGATCTGGCCGACCCGGCCGAGTAGCGACCTCCGGTCAATGAGAAGGGCCCGCAGCCTAGCGGGCCCTTCCTCTATTCAGAGTGGCGCTCGCCGGCTTCGATGACCACGTCGACCCTGTTCGCGGGCGTCGCCAAGGGGCAGACCCAGCGCGGGTCGTAGGCGCACGACGGGTTGTAGGCGAAGTTGAAATCGATCACGAGCTTGTCGTACAGCGTGCCGAGATCCGCTCCCTTCACCGTGTCCAGCAGGTAACGACCAGCGCCGTAGGTGGTGGCCCCACTGGTCGCATCCCTGAAGGGCACGAACAGCCCTCCACCGTAAGTTTCGAGCCAGTAGAGCTCGAGCTTCACGAACTGTCCCTGGAGCTGGAAGGTTGCGATCCCCCGGCGCTCGAAGCGCATCGGCTCCGTTCCACTCGTCGCGATGTCGTAGTGCTCGGCGGGTGCATCGCGGTAGTCGGCGAGAACTCTGAAGGCAGGGTCGTAGTCGTAGTAGACGAGGCCGGCGAAGCCCTCACGAGCCTCCAGAGAGAGGGGGCTCTGAAGATGTGTCGCAAACATCTCGTGACGCACCTCGCGCCAACTGCGCCAGGCCCACTCGGGCTCGGGGGACGCGCGAATGTCGCTGTACAACTCGAAGATGCGACGTCTCCAATCGAGAAGCGACATCACATCCTGTATCGACTCGGACGGCTCCGTTTGAGTCACGCAGGGGATTCTGCCCCCGCGGAGGCCATCTCACTCTCACTTTGACAGGGATGGTCGATACTCGGAGGCACGTTGATGCGATGGGCTAGCCGAGTCCGGATGCCGAAGAACGAGATCCCGCCGCCGAGCATGCACAGGATTCCGGCGATGACCACGGCTTGTTGAAACCCGGTCGAGAAGCTCTCTGGGTCGAGGCCACCCTCGCCGGTGATGCCTCCGAAGAAGGGGAGCAGCGCAACGGCAAGCAGTCCGGCGATGCGAGCGACGGCGTTGTTGACGCCCGACGCGATACCCGAGCGGCGAGTCTCGACCGCGGCCAGCACGGCAGTCGTCAATGGCGCCACCGTTATGGCCATGCCCAGACCGAAGACGATCGCCGCCGGCAGAACGGCCGACACGTACGTGGACCCTGGCTCGATTCTGACCATGAGGATGAGACCGAGTCCGGCAACGACAGGTCCAATCGTCAGCGGCAGACGTGGGCCTATGCGCTGAGCAAGAGCTCCGGTGCGCGCGGAGAGCAGCAACAGCATCACGGTTACGGGCATGAAGGCGAGCCCAGCCTCGAGGGCGGAGTAGCCAAGGACACGCTGCAGCTGCAGCGTCACGAGGAACATGGCGCCGCCGAGTGCGAAGTAGACAACCAGAGTGGTCGCGTTTGTCGCGCTGAACTGAGCCGACGAGAACATGCTGAGGGGCATCATCGGATGCCGGACGTGGCTCTCGATATAGAAGAAGCCGGTCAGCGCCAGGACCCCGATTGCCGCGGCAACCATGACGCGGGGCTCCTCGAACCCGATTGCAGGGCCCTCGACCAACGCGTAGATGACGCCGCCCAGGCCTACGATGGCCGCCAGCGACCCCGCCACATCGGGTGTCCTTGCATCGGTGTTGCGCGTCTCGGGAACGTGGCGAAGCGCGATCAGGATCGCGGCTGTCGCAAGCGGGATGTTGATGTAGAACACGAGCCGCCACGAAACTGTGTCTATCAGCCATCCGCCGATGAAGGGGCCGAGTGCGGTCGACACCCCCGCTAATCCAGACCAGGCTCCGATGGCCCGCCCCCGGTCATCTGGATGAAAGGAACTCTGGATGATTGAAAGGCTGCCGGGAACGAGCAGTGCGGCGCCGACTCCCTGGATGGCACGGGCGGCGATGAGGAACTCGACGGATGGCGCGAGACCACAGAGGGCGGACGCGAAAGTGAACAAGATGAGCCCGTAGACGAAGATGCGCCTCCGTCCATAGAGATCCCCAAGGGCTCCACCCAGGAGGATGAGCGATCCGAGTGTTAGGAGGTAGGCCTCGACGGTCCACTGCAGGCCTCCGATTGAAGCGTCGAACTCCTCGCCAATCGCCACAAGGGCAACGTTCACAACGGTCGAGTCAAGGAACGCGATGCCCGACCCGAGCACCGTCGCGAAAATCACCCAGCGACCCACGGGACTGGAGAAGCGGATGGATCCGTCGCCGGTGTTCATAGCTCGGCCAGCGTAGTCGGTCGGGTCTACGCTGGGCGTTCAAGTCCGATCGAGAACCGAACAGAGGAGGGGCTGATGCTCGAACGAGACGGATATCCCCCCGGCGTTCCGTGTTGGATCGATACCGCTCAACAGGACCCCGAGGCCGCGGTGGCCTTCTATGGGGGCGTGTTCGGCTGGGACTTCGTCGAACGCACGCCCGAGGGAAGTCCCGGGGAGTATCACGCCGCCCAAATCGAGGGCCGTGACGTCGGCGCGGTCGGCTCTCAGATGAGTGAGACGCCCTACCCGCCGGTGTGGCAGACCTACGTTTGGGTAGAGAGCGCCGACGATGCGGTCGCGCAGGTTACGGCGGCCTGCGGCAACGTCTTGGCCGAACCCTTCGACATCTTCGACGCCGGCCGCATGGCTGCTCTCTCCGATCCGTCTGGAGCGAGCTTCTGCGTGTGGCAGGCGGGAAAACACAAGGGTGCGCAAGTCGTGAACCATCCCGGCTCTTGGAACTGGAGCGACCTCTACACCCGCGACCCCGAGGGCGCGAAGTCCTTCTACGGGGCGGTGTTCGGCTGGCAGACAGAGACTTTGGACCTCGGCGGTTTTGAGGCCACCATGTGGAGGATGCCGGGTTACGGGGACTTTCTCGAAACCATCGAGCCCGGTCTCCGGGCCCGCCAGGAGGGGGCTGGCGCACCTACGGGCTTCGCCGACGCGATCGGATGGCTGATGCCGATGTCGAGTGACCAGTTCCCCGACGACGCTCCGGCGCACTGGAACGTCACCTTTGCGGTGGACGACACCGATGCGGTTGCAGGCCGAGCCGCGAACCTTGGGGGCGAGATCCTGCAGCAGCCCTACGACGTCGGCGACGCCCGCGTCGCGGTGGTGCGCGATCCGCAGGGGGCGACCTTCACGGTGAGCAAGTACGACCCGAGCTAGTTAGGGCGGCGTTCGCGAGTTGACCGATTCTTGTGCACAAACTTCCGCTCAGTGCAACTTTCTGCACAAGGTTCGGCGAGTCAGGGCCCCGGTGGGCCCAGATGGATTTGAACCTATCGACCTCACCTATCAGATGGGCGACGAGGGTCCACTACCTGTCGTTTGGCTTTGGTTGCAGGTGTCGGCGTCTGGGGTCTACAGGCGAAGCAGAACCTTGATCGCGCGGCGCTGGTCCATCGCCTCGTATCCGGTGGCCGCCTCCTCGAGGGGCAATTCGAGGTCGAAGACTTTCCCCGGCTCGATCCGCCCGCTCCAGATGAGGTCGATGAGCTCGGGCAGATATTGGCGGACGGGGGCGGGGCCGCCGTGTAGGTGCACGTGGCTGTAGAACAACTCTCCCACGTCGAGCTTGACGTCGTGGGCGACGCCGACGAAACCGACGTGACCGCCGGGACGGGTAGAGTTGATGGCCTGCATCATCGACTCCTGAGTGCCGACCGCCTCCACTACGCTGTGAGCACCGAGTCCGTTCGTCATTTCCCTGATCTTGGCCACGCCCGCGTGACCGCGCACTTCGACGATGTCGGTGGCGCCGAACTCACGGGCGAGCTTCTGGCGCGGCTGGTGGCGGCTCATCGCGATGATCCGCTCCGCGCCGAGCTGCTTGGCGGCTAGCACCGCGCAAAGACCGACCGCGCCATCACCGACGACCGCGACGGTTTTGCCAGGGCCCGCCTCGGCCCCCACAGCCCCGAACCATCCGGTGCCCAGCACGTCGGAGGCTGCCAGCAGATCCGGGATCAGGTCCGCCCGCGGCACCTCCGGGGTGGCGACCAGTGTGCCGTCAGCGAGGGGAACACGCATCAGTTCCGCCTGAGTCCCGATAGTGCCCATCAGAACGCGGCTGGTGCACGAGCTCTGGTAGCCGGCCTGGCAAATCTCACATGTGTTGTCGGATGCCCAGAACGAGCCGACCACGAACTGGCCCGAATTGATGTTCTCGACCTCGCCGCCGATCTCCTCGACGATGCCCGCGTACTCGTGCCCCATCGGGGCCAGGGCGTCGAACTCTTCCACCCCCCGGAACGGCCAGAGATCCGAGCCACAGATACAGGTTGCCGACAGGCGAACGATCGCGTCGGTCGGCGCGAGGATCTGCGGATTTGGACGTTCCTCGACGCGGACGTCACCGGGGGCGTACATCAGGGCTCCACGCATGGTTCTCCCATTCTGGTCGATTGCGGCCGCGCACGCTCCGGACACGAGCCTGAAGGCTCAAACTTCTTCAACTACCAATACCCAACGACTCAGGCCCAAATGCGTCTCTTCGCTGGAAGGGAAGGCGCGCTTCTCCTCAATTCTTCGAGCCATCAGGGGGACTGGATCCGATCTGGCTGACCCTTCTTGCGTGCACTCGACTCTCGCCGCATCCTTCACGGGTGAGCCAGTTGTCTGATGTGCCCGCTTCCATGACTTCGCTTGTCTACGTAGAGAAGGTCTCACTGCTTCTAGCAGAACCGCGATCGGCGGTTGTCTCCGACCAAACCAGGAGAACGCCCTTGAGTTTTCCTGAGTTCGAAGACATCTTGGCCCTCGAGCCGGTACTCGTCGGGATGAGAGCCGCCCTGACCAGGGGAAAGTCCAGTGGGCCCAGATGGATTTGAACCATCGACCTCACCCTTATCAGATGTGAGGGACCCTCCGGACGGTGATGCCCATGGGTGACCAAGTCAGTACGGGTGGCGCAGGTCAGGACGTGTTTATTGGGGGTCAATGGGGCCGGATGAGGCCGTGCTTGAACAGAGAGTTCCAGGGAGTGTTTTTTTGACCTTTCTTTGACCCACCCTGCACGATCTGAAACAGCCGTTGTGCAACAACGGGAACGACCACGTCGTTCCGTAACTGCCAATCAGCCGGTCCCGTTGCCTGGGTCAACCCCCAAGTCTTCCGGAGCGAAGCGGGGGAGGGTTGACGCGGGCCTCCGAGGGGCCCGTCACTTGGTCTCCACCCCTTGTGTAATGTAACCACGGTTACAACACTCACCTCCACGGAGAAGCGATGGCCAAACGAAGCCAATGGGTACTGCTGATATATCGGTTACCGCGCGAACCCTCGTCCCCCCGCATTTCCGTATGGCGAAAGCTTCGGTCCCTCGGCGTGGCCCAACTGCAGGACGGACTGGTCGCGCTCCCATCGGACGCTCGAAACAAAGAGCAGCTCGAGTGGATCTCCGAGGAAATTATCGAGGCCGGCGGGCAGGCGACGGTGTGGGTCGCGTACCCCACTACCGCAGCCCAAGAGCGAGAGCTGGTCGCTGCGATGATGATGGCGATCTTTCGCGAATACACCGAGATCATCGAGGAAGCGGCCGTAGCGGACGGCGACCCTACCGCGGTGCGTCAACGAACGCTGCGACGGTTGCGGCGACAGTTGCGCCGGGTCCGCCAGCGGGACTACTTCCCATCGAACGAGCGCGAGGAGGCGCACGCAGCGGTCGAGCAGCTCGCCGTCTTGGTGGAGGCCTCATGAGGTGGTGCACGCGGGCCGGCATGCACATTGATCGCACCGCATGTGCCTGGCTCATTCGTCGCAGCATCGATCCCGACGCCGAGTTCGTGTTTGTCGATGACCCCGACGACGTTCCGGCCGAGGCCACGCCGTTCGACATGCGTGGGATTGAGCTGTCGCACCGCGACGGAGGCTGCTCGTTCGAGACGTTCCTGCGCGTGTACGAGCTCGAGGATCCCGTGCTTTGGAAGATCGCCGAGATAGTGCACGAGGCCGACATCGGAGACGAGCGCTTCGACGCACCGGAGGCGGCCGGGCTGGACGCCCTCATGCGGGGCCCATCGATGATCAAAGACGATCACGAACTGCTGCGCTTGAGGGCACCGCTCTACGACGGGCTCTACGAGTACCTCAAGCGCGCCACTCTGCTGGGGCGGATGCCGTCGTGAGGTCGAGGCGCGACACCGACAGACGAGCAGCTCGGCGGTGGAGCGTGGCGCGCCTCGTCAATGATTGGCGCCAGGTTGCGAGAGAGACCGAGGCACCCACATATTCCCTATGGCAGATAACCGCGTACTTCCTGAAGCTCGGGGCAATCGGCTTCGGAGGTCCGGTGGCGCTCGTCGGTTACATGCGTCGAGACCTCGTCGAGGAGCGGGAGTGGATCTCCCAGGAGGACTACGACGTCGGTCTCGCTCTCGCGCAGCTGTCTCCAGGACCGCTCGCCGCGCAGCTCGGGATCTATCTGGGATTCGTGCACTACCGCATCCTCGGAGCCACGCTCGCCGGCGCGGCCTTCGTGCTGCCGTCGTTCGTGATCGTGGTGGCGTTGGGCTGGGCTTACGTCGCTTACGGCGGCCTCGCGTGGATTCAGGCCATCTTCTACACGGTGGGGGCCGCGGTCATCGGCATCATCGCCAACAGCGCCCACGGCCTCACCAGGAAGACGGTCGGCAAGGACAAGCTGCTGTGGGCCATCTACCTGGTGATGGCATCGCTGACGGTCATAACCGAGTCGGAGATCGTGTGGCTGTTCCTGGGCGCAGGAATCCTGGTGTGGTTGGTGCGCGAGCCGCCCAAGCGGGTGCACACGATTCTGCGGAAAACCAAGAGCGTGGCGGTCGCTCCTCTTGGGTGGGCGCTCCCGGCGGTTCCCGCAGCCAGCCCCGGCGAGCTCGTGACCATCTTCGGATTCTTCGCCAAGGCCGGGGCCTTCGTGTTCGGCAGTGGGCTCGCGATCGTGCCGTTCCTCTACAGCGGCGTGGTCAAGGACCTTGGCTGGCTGACCGTCGAGGAGTTCCTCGACGCGGTCGCGGTGGCCATGATCACACCGGGGCCCGTGGTGATCACCACCGGCTTCATCGGTTTCCTGGTGGCTGGCTTCTCGGGCGCCACGGTGGCGTCGATCGCGACCTTTCTCCCCGCCTACCTGTTTACGATCCTGCCTGCGCCCTACTTCAAGAAATACGGTCAGGTTCCTGCGATCTCTGCCTTCGTGGCGGGCGTCACCGCAGCGGCAGTGGGGGCGATCACTGGGGCAGTGATCGTGCTCGGCCGACGATCGATCATCGACGTTGCCACAGCTCTTATCGCTCTGGGCGTCCTGGGTCTCCTGTTGCAGAAGCGACGAAGGATTCCGGAACCCCTGATAGTTCTTGTAGCCGGGCTACTGGGGCTCGTTTTGTATCCGTTGAACAGGTAGCAGCGCAGAGCCATTGGATGAGGGCGAGCCCGGCCCTTCCATTTGCCGCGCAGGCAGCGGCTTGACTAAGTAGTCCGTGTCATTACTCGGGGCGCGAGATCCTCTCGTGATGAGAGGGTGGCC
This sequence comes from Actinomycetota bacterium, assembly GCA_050693895.1. Taxonomy (GTDB): domain Bacteria; phylum Actinomycetota; class CADDZG01; order CADDZG01; family WHSQ01; genus WHSV01. The sequence goes on from JBOGWS010000005.1 coordinate 27,459, forward strand.
CTGGACCGGCGGGGTGGCTCATTGACTTTTATGTCGCAAGCTCTTCTGAGCTTCTGGCTTGCTTCTTAGGCGTCCCCCGCCGATCTCAGGGCCACCGGTCCTGGCTTGATAGAGGCGTGTGCTGCTGGACGGATTGTTGTCGGACCGGTGACCCGCATCATGCCGCATTTCGACGAGGGAGGTGGTGATGGCAAGCGTCATCGGGATCGACGCGCACAAGGCCACGCTGACTTGCAGCGCGGTCGACGAGCTGGGAAGGGAGGTCGACTCGATCACGGCAGCCAACGACTGCAGAGGCTTTGCGAAGATCGTGCGATTCGCGCTGCGGGTGGGCGCCACTCGAGTTGGCATCGAATGTTCTGGCTCCTATGGGCTCGCACTGGCTCAGCACTTGGTCGCGGGGGGCTGGGACGTCAAGGAGGTTCCCGGACAGCTGGTCAAGCAGATTCGACGGGCGCTTGCCAAGGGCAAGAACGACTCACTGGACGCGTTGTTGATCGCAAGGGTGGTGGTGCGGGAAAAGAACCTTCCGCCTCCTCCGCTCCAAGGCGTGACTCATGACCTGAAGGCCCTGGTAGACCACAGGGAAACGCTGCTCCGAGAAGCCACGCGCCATCGCAACCGAGCCCACGCCATGCTGACCGCGCTCCGCCCCGGCTACTGGCGAGTTGTTCCGGCCTTGACGAGCACGAGGCGGTTGCAGGCTGCTCGCCGCCTGGTGGAGGACGACGCGGGAGTTCGTGCGGAGCTCCTGCGGGACTCGCTCGCCCGGGTCGAAGAGCTCCAATCGTCGACGAAGGTGATCGAGCGGAAGATCGAGGCCCTGGTGAAGGCTTCCGGCACTTCTCTCACCGACATCGTCGGTGTCTCGGCGATCACAGCAGGGCGGATACTTGGAGAGCTGCGTGATGTCGGTCGCGTCTCCGGTCAGGGTGCGTTCGGTGCGCTGACGGGCACCGCTCCCGTCTCGGCCTCTTCGGGCAAGACCGATCGGTGGAGATTGAACCGAGGTGGCAACCGTCAGCTGAACAGAGCCATACACACCATCGCTCTCACCCAGATCAGTCACGACTCTCGTGCCCGTGAATATCTCGACAGGAAACGTCAAGCCGGCAAGAGCCGCAAGGACGCGATGAGATGCCTGAAGCGGCATCTTGCCCGCGTCGTTTACAGGCGGCTGGTCGCCGACCAAACGGTGCTTCTCTTGACATAGAAGCCTAAGAAAGCTCTCACAGGTCAGCCGCAAACCATCTGTCATACACCGCTTGATGCTTCACTCCCGAGTTTCACTTGATGCTTCACGCTCCGCTCCAAATGCCGGGTAGCAGCGGATCTTCCGGGTTCGCTCGGTGCGGCCGTCGGATGGGACACTCTGATGTCCGAACGACCTACAACCTCTACGGACATCTGTTCCCGGACCGCGAGGACGAGCTTGTTGCGAGGCTGAACAGCCGCTACGACCGGGCCATTCGGCCGTCTGGAGTGGCGGAGGAGCGTCGGGTCAAGGAAAACGCCTTTTAGTTTTTCTTTGAGTTCGAAGACATCTTGGCCCTCGAGCCGGTACTCGTCGGGATGAGAGCCGCCCTGACCAGAGGAAACGTTCAGTGGGCCCAGATGGATTTGAACCATCGACCTCACCCTTATCAGATGTGAGAGACCATTCGGACGGTGAGGCTCATGAATGACCAAATCAGCACGGTTGGCGCAGGTCAGGACGTGTTTACGAGGGGTCAGTGTGGGCCGGATGAGATCGGGCTTGAACAGAGAGTTGCAGGGAGTTTTTTTGACTTTTCTTTGACCCACCCTGCACGATCTGCTAGCGCCGTTGTGCAACAACGGGAACGACCACGTCGTTCCGTAACTGCCAATCAGCCGGCCCCGTGCGTGGGTCAACCCCGAAGTCTTCCGCAGGAAATTCCGGAGCGAAGCAGAGGAGGGTTGACGCGGGCCGCCGAGGGGCTGGCTACGAGCAAGCAAGTATGCCGAGCCACGGTTTCAGGGGCGCTGGGGATGAGGGAAACTTGCCTTTGGGGGTTCACCTCGGAGCGGAGACGCTTGCTTTTGGGGGCCCTCCGCCTGGAGCGGCAGTGTCGACAAGCGTTCTCATCGTGGATGACGACGCCACCATTAGGCGTCTGCTGAGGTACGTCCTTGAGCTCGAGGAGTATCAGGTCATAGGCGAGGCAAGCGATGGCTTGGATGCTGTCCAACGGGCGGAGGCCCTGAACCCCGACGTAGTCGTGATGAACCACATGCTGCCACTGCAGGATGGCATCGCGGCCACCCAGGAGATCAAGCGAAGAATGCCTGACGTGGCGGTTGTCGGCTTTGCTACTAGCGAGGATCCCAGAGTCGCACGCGCGATGCGCGAGGCCGGGGCATCCTGCTATGCCACCAAGGACGACATCGAGGGACTTCTCGAGTGCTTGCGAGCGGCCATTCAAGGGTGAGTTCAGGAGGCTAGGCAAGTCGATTCACGCCTGTCCAGAAGAATCGAATCTGCTCTCCGAGGTCCGCGGTCGGATGCCCGCGGGGTCTTGTTCGCGTCTGGATCGACT
>JBOGWS010000006.1:0-38974 GCA_050693895.1 Actinomycetota bacterium
AGGTGAACTATGGACAGGCCTTTGACGTCGTCAGCCCATCGGCGGCAGACATCGCATCCATCTCGCTCATCAAGCCCGGCTCGGTAACGCACTCGACCTCGTTCGACCAACGCTTCCTCGACCTGGATTACACGCGCTCGGGGGAGACCCTTCGCGTTGATGGTCCCGCGAGCGCGGCTCACGCCCCACCCGGCGACTACATGATCTTTATCGTGAGCTCCACAGGAGTACCCTCGGTCGCCTCTTGGGTCCATGTCGGATGAGGCGAACACTGCTCCAAACGTCGTGCATGTCGTTCCGCATACCGGAACATTTCGCACAATCTTTGCGCTAGGAAGGACGCCCGCCCCGGAGGCGCCTCCAGGACGGAGACACGATTGGCCTCTTGCGAATGTGCAGGGATTCGCAGAAGGCCGCGGTTCTTTGTCGTGACTCGTCGAGCAAGGAGACGCCTCCGGAAAAGGGTCTACGAGGCACCCTATGTTTCGCTCTCCGATGTGCGAAGGCTCACTCTCCGTAGATTTTGTACGCATGAATCACGCTCGCACTGCGCCGCGGTGCTCGCGCCGATTCTGAGGTGTTACGAGCTAAAAGTCGTGCACATGAGGTAAGAGAGGTACGGGAGCGGAAGCGTGTTGGCTGGATGCGGACGCCCTAACCTTTCACATAGACCAGTCGGCGCCGGAGGGTGTGTGGAGGGTGATGGTTCCGATTCGCCTCGTGATTGCCGAGGGACGGGCATTCCTTTGCGAGACAATGAAGATCGTGCTCGGATGCTGGTTCTCGACGGGAATCTGCCAAATGGGTGATGGTCTCGTGATGACCGAAGCGAGCCATGAAGCCGGCTCGTAGCAATGGCGACACGCCGGGCCCTGGCGGGCTCGACCGCCTGGTCTGGGCGGGCTCGTTCATAGTCGACCTCGACGGATTCGCTTACGAGTTCAGGGCGACCTCCGCCAAACTTGTTCGAGCTGCTGCAAAACTCGTCCCACTTCCTTCAATCGACCGACCTCCTGCCGTCGTGTTCTCGGCGGTGTCGAGGGCGGGCCAACCTCGTAGAGCACCGGTGCTAACCCTTTATCAGGGATACCGCCCCGTAGTGCAAACCTATTCGCAGGAAATGCTGTTGAAGTCCTATCTCTCGGAGCTGCGAATGCGCGCTCTTGTGGCGGCAACCGACAGGGTGTACCTCAAGGTGCCGGCGGTTCGGGTGGGCACGAGGGGCATACTGCTTCCCTCCTCGGCACCGCCTCGCCTGGTTCGGTTGGAGCGGGCGGCAGGGCGTTCCCGTGTCGGCCTCGGCTATGCGGCGGATCTCGTCCTGGATCTCAAGACGGGGCGACCGGTACATGAATTCGTCACCTCTACAGGGCCGAGAAACGGCCGCTCCATTGAATCGCTCGACGTCATTGCCGTTGAGCGCACACCCGATGGAGCCATTCCCTCCCGCGATGACGTTCTCTTTGAGCTGGCGCGACGCTCCCCGAATCTCCACATGGTCGGCGGTGAGGGGCTGGACGCCCTGAGTTCGATGGTCGAGCGGGCTCGATTGGTCGAATGGGACGAGGCGCATCCCGACAGGACGCTCAAGAGTCTGACGGAAGAGCCGGTTCACTAGGTCGGGAGCCTCAGGCAAGAACGAATCAGGGACCGCGACGTAACGCGACTTGGTGCAGCACGTCTTGGCAACGTTCGAGAACGGCCGGCCATGAGATCGAAGCCCTGGGAACAAGGACGTTTTCGTTGAAGAGATATACGGCAGGGGCACGATGGACTTGGGAACCATTCCCAGTAGCGTGACCTGGAACGTCCAGTCGATGGGCGAGCGACAAACGAGCCCGTATGTCCAATCGGAGGACTTCTCTCTTGACTGTTCTGGTAACGGGTGGCGCCGGCTTCATCGGATCGAACCTGGTCGGCGCGCTGGCCGCGCTCGGAGAACACGTCGTTGCCTTCGATGATCTATCCACCGGCTCGGAGCGCAACCTCGAGGGTGTGAACGGCCGCTTGGACCTCGTGGTCGGCGACATCAGGGATGCATCGGCCGTGAGGCGGGCTGCGCGGGGTACGAGCGCCGTCTTTCACCTGGCCGCCCTCGGCTCAGTCGAGCGCTCGATCGGGGACCCGTTCAGAACCCATGCCGTCAACGTGGACGGGACACTCAACGTGCTGGTTGCTGCGCGCGAGGAAGGGGCCCATCGCCTCGTGTACGCGTCATCCTCATCTGTCTACGGCGACACGTCGGCGCTGCCGAGAGACGAGTCCATGGCCGTTTCACCGGTGTCGCCCTACGCGGCGTCCAAGCTGGCCGGTGAGTCGTATTGTCGGGCCTTCCATTGCTCCTACCGGCTGGGCACCGTGTGCCTTCGCCTTTTCAACGTCTTCGGTCCGCGCCAGGACCCCCAATCGCGCTATGCAACGGTGATTCCGCGATTCATTACCGAGATCAACGAGGGCCGGGCTCCAGAGATCTACGGTGACGGACGCCAGAGCCGAGATTTCACGTTCGTCGACGACGTCGTACACGCGATGCTCCAGGCAGCCTCGGCATCGGGGCCCGCTCTGGGCGAGGTCATGAACATTGGGTGTGGTAGACGGTTCTCCCTCCTCGACGTGCTGGACGAACTGGGCACCTTGACAGGCGCGAACGTCCGGCCCGTGTTTCGTCCACAACGTCGCATGGACGTTGCTCACTCCGAGGCTGCGATCGACAAGGCTCGCCGGTTGATCGGTTACTCACCATCGGTGACCTTCTCAGAGGGACTGGCCACTACGGTCGCTTGGTTCCTCCGCGATGCGACACCGATGGTTGCGACCCCATGACTTGGGGCCCATCGGGTCCATCCCTGTTGTTTTAAGAGTCTTCGCACTTAAAGTCCTCTTCGAGAGCTTTATCGGGCTTGGCCGGGAATCTCTCGAAAGTACGGATGGCTCCGTGGCAGCAGAATGCGCAGTTCGTCGCGCCGCAGCTCCTAGTTCGAAGGTCAACCGTGGAAAGAAGTGTCATCCCCCTCCTTACGCGGCCCATGACCGGCTACCATCCAAAGTGAAATCCGGTGCCTTGGGGGGCTCACTTGGACGATCAACGGCCGTCGCAACCATCTGACCAGAAGACCAAAGACGATCTGCGCGTGGAGCAGTCTGAGCCACGCGACGATCTGCGCGTGGAGCAGTCTGAGACGGGCGACGAGCCGAAGATGAACGAGCCGGCGATCGCGCGTTGGCGGGACGAGCTCGAGGCCCGGCGACGCGCGGGGCTTCCCGAGGTTGATGAGCGCGACAAAGCGCGCCGGCATCCAGCCCGTAAGTCCCGTTCCCGCTGGTTTGTGTGGGTTGTGATCGTGCTTCTCGGAGCACTCCTCGTCGATCTGGCCTACGTCGGGTTCGGGCTTCGCTCGCGTCTCCTTTCGGCAAGCTCCTCCCTTGGTGTAGGCAGAGAGGCGATCGTCGATGCCGACTACGAGGAGGCGAATCAAGAGTTCAGATCTGCGCTGAACGAAGCTCGCGAAGCCATCGACTTGGAGAACCATCTCGGCTGGCGTGCCCTAGGAGTGGTACCCGGAGCATCGGACGACACCAGAGCCGCCTCTGTACTGGCCTCTGTGGCCGAGCTCTCGTCACTGGCCGGACTGGACGTCATCCAGCTCTACGAACGCATGGGGGCGACGCGCTCGGGGCTCGCAGGGGCCTTGTTCGAGGACGGCACCGTGCGACTCGATCTAGTGGCAGAGGCTGCTCGATCGGTGTCCTCCCTCACGACCGATCTGCAGGGGGCCTCGCGCCTCGTGAACGAGGATCTTGATCCACGACTTGGCCCTCTGGACGACGCCCTGAATCGCGTTCGACACGAAATGTCTGAGGCTCTTGGGACGCTTGGGCGTGCGGAGACTCTCTTAAGCGCCTCCCCCTCCCTGTTCGGGGAAAACAAAACGCTCGAGTATCTCCTCGTCATCCAGAACCCCAGCAGAAGCCGTGCCGGGGGAGGAGTTATCGAGTACTACGGGATCCTCACGGTTAGGGACGGCAAGCTCGAGCTCGAATCTGTTCTTCCGATATCGACACTGGAGGAAACTGGCGTTGGAAAGCCGTGGTCCACGGTCAATCGTTCCGTTGACTTCCCCGCGGTCGCACAGAAAATTCTGGGGCGCTACGAAGATCAAACGGGCAACAGACCGCAGGGGGTCATTGCAGCGGACTCTTTTGCACTCCAGTACATGTCCAAGGTCACCGGGCCGGTTCGAGGCGAGGGCCTCGACCTGGCCATCGGTGAGGACAACACGGCCAAGGTCCTCATGCACGATGTGTTCGAGTATTTCAGCGGGCAAAAAGACGCGCGCGATCGCTTCGTCGCGGATGTCGTAGAAAAGATCTGGTTTTCGGTGACCAAGGGCGTTGGGGATCCGTCGGTTCTGCTGGATTCCCTGGCCAGAGCAGTACGCGAGCAGCACATGAAGATGTTCGTCTCCGAGACCAGCTCGGAGGAGGCCCTGGATCAGCTCGAGCTGTCCGGAGATCCCGCCCTATTTGGACCCCATGTTCAGGCGATCGCTCAGAACAGTCTCTTGGCATCGCAGGTCGACTTCTTTCTCCGGCGCGAAACCAATACGCAAGTCACGTTGGGCGACGACGGCTCCGCATCCGTCGAGTTGGACATCACCATCGAGAACCGGGCGCCCAACGGCCCCCCCTCGTCGGTTCTGGGGATGGGATCGCGGCCCGGGACCGCCCAGTTGTCGGTCGAGATGCTCCTGCCCGAGGGAGCGGACGATGTCACCGTTGAGGGGAAGGAGGTGGCGACCACAGACCAGATCGATGGCCGTCCCCTGACGGTCACGCGCGCAACGATCCCGCCGGACACGGTGCGTGAGATCGTCGTCGGCTACGAACTGCCGCCACAGGACGGACAGAACTCGTCGGCGTTCTCGCTCCTTCTACTGCCGGCGCCGCTTGCCTCCCCGGACCAAGCTTCGGTCAGTGTCTTCGCTCCAGATGGTTTCTGTATCAATTCCTGCGACGATGCATCGCCGAATCGATGGGACGTGTCAACTACACTCACCGAACCATTGCCCATTCGGGTGAACCTGGTCTCGACAGACGGTTGACCTCAAACGGACCGACGATCGTGCCGGTTTCGGCATACAGCATAAGGATGAGCACAACCCCCCGGGAATCCGGGGGGTTGTGTCGTTGAAATGTCTCGGACCCCCTTACTGGCCGATCAAGTCGGATGCGGGGCCGAGTGACACGAAGTTGCCCACCTCGGCGTCCCATTCGTAGACCCAGATGTCCTCAGGGCCTCCGACGAACTCGCCGCTGTCCTCCCAGCTATAGGACTTCGCAATGCCCTCGATGCCGTCCGCGTTCTGGAAGTACTCAACGACATGCGCGCGGACCTCTTCGAGTTCCTCGTCACCATTCAGCTCGCTCAAGGCGGCGATGATGATGTTGGTGACGTCGTACATGTCTGCCGCGAAGGTACCCGGGGCGTTTTCACCGTATGCGGCGCGCATCCCCTCGACGAAATCTGTCGCGCTTTCCTGCTGAGTCGGGTCGGTGCACGGACATGTCACCTGAGCACCCTCGGCGGCTTCACCCGCCACCTCTCCGAATTCTGGAGCCTTGGCACCGTCGTCTGACAGGAACAACGCATCAACCCCTGCCTCTCTGAGCTGCTGGACGAGAGGAGCTGCCTGTGGTGTGTAGCCGCCGTAAAAGATCTGGTCGGGATCGAGCTGGTCGACCTCCGAGACAACCGGTGGGATCGAGTCGTCGTCCTCGAAGCTGATGATGAAGGGGCCCTCGGCGGCGTCGCCGAGGTTTTCCAGCACGGAGTCGGCCAGACCCTTCGAGTAGTCCTGGTTGTCGTGGATGACCGCGGTGGTCTCCCCGCCGAGACTCTCGAGGTAGTCCGCGGCGACCTCACCCTGGATGTTGTCGGGAGCGACCGAGCGGAACCAGGTCTCGAAGCCCTGCTCGTCGATGGTCTCGTTCGTTCCTGTGCCCGTCATGAGCACGCCTGATTCACTGAAGACCTCGCCGACGGCGAGCGTCTCACCCGAGAAATAGGGTCCGGCAAGAGCGACGAGTTCCTCGTTCTCGACGAGGCTCTGGGCCAGTGGCGGTGCTTGAGCGGGGTCGCCCTGAGAGTCCTCTTCCTCGAGACTGAGGTTGCAAGGAACCTCGCCGGCTTCGTTCGCCTGGTCGATGGCGTACTCGATGCCGTCCCGGATCGGGACTCCGAGCGAGGCATTGTCACCCGACAGGGCGCCCATGGTGCCGATGACCCAATCGCATTCGATCTGCTCGTCACCGCCTGCAGTGCCGTTGTCGTCGTCCCCACCGCAAGCGGCGGCTACGAGCGACAATGCCCCGAGAAGTGCGATCAGCATTAGCAACCTACGGTTCACCATGCTTGTCCCCCTGCGTCAGTCGGCCGCCCCGTGGTATCGGATGCGGAGTGTTGAGATGCTATGACAATCGCTACGAGTTGTGTAGTAGGAGCCCGGATATCGGGCCGCCGTAGTGGCCAAAATCGTGTCAAAGCAGTGGCGGAGGCCGTCAACGATCGCCTAGTCCGACTCGATATGGATGTCCAGTACGGAGTGAGCGCGACGGAGGGAGGCTTCAACGTCGGCAGGCTCCGCGCCGCTCGCGAAGATGAATCCCAGGTAGCGGTCTCCCTCCGGCAGGGGCACCACCTGCTGCCCTGCCGGGATGGCGATCTCGACTCCTTCGATGCCGCCGACACCCCGTGCGCCCTGCACGTCGCCGACGCGCACCAGTGTGCCGCGTGCTGGAATCGGGATCATCATCACCCCCGATGCTCGGCGCTCGAGTCGCCGGTCGTCGACCCCGAGTCCGAGCGCGTGCCGGAGAATCAGCTCCTCGAGGCTCACTCCGGCGCCGAACCTCAAGGCACGTGAGCACAGCCCGCCGATGGAGCGCGCCGCTAGTTCCAGGGTGACAATCTCGTCCCGGTTGATTCGAAACTCGGCGTGGACCGGGCCCTCGTTCAGCTCGAGGGCACCCACCGCACGGACGAGCTCATCGGTGATGCGCCTCTGGATTCCGGATGGGAGGCGCGAGGGGGTGACGTAGATGGTCTCCTCGAAATAGGGGCCCTCCAGAGGATCGGGCTTGTCGAAGATCGCAAGGATGTGCGTTTTCCCGTCATTGATGAGAGCCTCGACCGCGACCTCGTTCCCATTGACGTAGCTCTCGACGAGGATGTCCGGCGAGCCGGCCAGTTCCCTTATGCGCCTGGCGACGGACAGGGCCTCCGTCACCGAGTTGGCTCGGATGACCCCCCGGCTGGCCGACAGGTGCAGCGGCTTGAGCACGCACGGGGGCCCGATCGCCTCGACGGCCGCCGCAACGGCTTCGTCGTCGCCTGTCAGCGAGAACGACGGCTGAATCATGCCCGCCGCGCTCAACCGCCGTCTCAGGGCGTGCTTGTCGCGCGTCGCTGCGACGGCGGCGGTGGGAGCGTGAGGCAGACCCAGCCGCTCGGCGACCTCGCTGGCGGCGAGAACCCCCTGATCGTCGACCCCCAGCACGGCGTCGAAAGGAAACCTCTCGTGAAGGGCGACGAGCTGGTCGGCGGCCTGCTGGGGGCGATCGAGCGGCACCACCTGGGCGCGCTCACCCATCACCGCATGAAGGGTCGAGCGGCGGTCCGAGGCAACTATCAGGTCCAAATCGAGGGCGGTCGCAGCCGACACGAAATCGGTCGCCCTGTAGGTGGTGCTGGGGATCAGGAGCACTACTCGACGCATGAGACCTATGATGGCCCAGGCGGTGTCGAATGGAACCACCGTCCGAGTTCACCCAGAAGCAGAGCCAGACAAAGCAGGTGTAGAGCATGAGCCATCCCGTTGTGACCATCACCCCGCGAGCACGAGAGGCGGTCGTCCAGGCGCGATCGGGTCAAGAGGACTCCCACAACCTCGCGCTGTGGCTCGAAGTCGACGGCGACGACGGGACCCAGTACCTCTACGACCTCTACCTCATGCATATCGACGAGGCGGCCCCGGGCGATGTCGTCCAGCGCCATGACGATCTCTCCGTGGTGATCCCGTTGGCTTCGATCGAGGCGGTTCAGGGGGCGACCGTGGATCTCAGCGACGATCCGCAGTTCAAGGGATGGGTCCTCGACAACCCGAACAAGCCACCTCAGCAAACCCCCTCCGGCCCGATGATTGGTGAGGACAGTCTCTTTCGCCGGCCCGCAAGCGGCCCCCCGGCATCGCCGGCCATCGATGGTCCGGCTCCCGACCTCTCCGGTGACGTGGCACAGCGCGTGAGCCAGGTGATCGAGCACCAGATCAATCCATCGATTGCGTCCCACGGCGGTCGGGCCGAGCTCGTTGCGGTCGAGGAGGGCACGGCCTTCCTTCGTCTCGGAGGTGGTTGCCAGGGATGCGCAATGGCGAGCGTGACCCTGACCCAGGGGATCAAGGTCGCGATCACCGATGCTGTTCCGGAGGTCACGGAGGTCGTCGACGTCACCGACCATCAGAGCGGGGACAACCCCTACTTCCAGTCCTCGAAGAAGTAGCAGAACGGAGAGAGATCGCGCAAGAACGGACGCGAGCGCGGCTTCACACAATCTCGACACTTCCCGCAGTTCGGCACAACATCACTTCTCTAGACTCATCTGATGCAGCGCATCGTGGTGATCGAGGACGAGGACGCAATAGCCAACGCCGTCGCGGTGCGACTTCGGGGTGAGGGCTACGAGGTGGGAGTTGCGTCGGACGGACGCACCGGCATAGAGCTCGTCGAGCAAGAGACGCCCGATCTCGTGATTCTCGACGTTATGCTCCCCGGCATTGACGGCCTGGAGGTCTGTCGCCGGATCCAGCGTGAGAGACCTGTGCCGGTGCTCATGTTGACCGCGCTCGATACCGAGACCGACCTGCTCGTGGGCCTGGGCGTGGGAGCCGACGATTACATGACCAAACCCTTCAGTCCGCGCGAGATGGTGGCGCGAGTCAAGGCGCTACTCCGTCGGGTCGAGCGTTCGCAGTACTCGAGCGAGAAGACGGTGACCGTGTTCGAAGTCGAGCTCGATCCCGCCACGCGACAGGTGAAACGGAACGAACAAGAGGTCCACCTCACGCCGACCGAGTTCGATCTTCTCTACAGGCTGGGCTCTCGTCCCGACGTGGTGTTCTCGCGCGAGAAGATTCTCTCGGACGTATGGGGATACGAGGACGGATTCGGCACACGCACCGTTGACAGTCACGTGGCGGCACTTCGCCGCAAGCTCGGCGCAGACGTCATCCGAACGGTGCACGGGGTCGGTTACGCGACGGGGGAGACCAAGTGAGACGACCACTGGATCGTTTCGGCTCCCTGAAGGTGAAACTCGGGATCGTCATTGTCGCCGCGGTCGGTGTCACTGTCCTCGTGGTCATCGGCGGGACGTGGGTGGGGCTCCCTCTCATTGTCTGTGGAGTTATTGCAGGACTGGTGTCTCTCGGAATGATCCAACTGCTCGCGCGGGGAATGACTTCGCCGCTGAGAGACATGGCGTCCGCGACTCGCGCTATGGCGCGCGGCGAATACGACCGGCGCGTCGTTGATACCTCGCGCGACGAGGTGGGTGAGCTGGCCCGCGCCTTCAACCGCATGGCGGCCGAGCTCGCCGAGGTCGACCGCATGCGCAAAGATCTCATCGCCAACGTCAGCCACGAGCTCAGAACCCCACTCACGGCGCTGCAGGCGACTCTCGAGAACATCGTGGACGGCGTGGCTCCAGCGGATCATGCAACCCTGCAGACGATGCTCGGCCAAACTCAGCGGCTGGGACGCCTTGTCGAACAGCTGCTTGATCTTTCGAGACTCGAGTCGGGAACGGTTCCACTCGAGCTGCAGCCGTTCGCCGTGAGACCGATGCTCGAGCAGACGGTGCGTGAGTCGAGTCTGGTCCCCGAGCACGCCGGTCGAATCGAGGTCCGTCTGGCCGTCGAACCCACGGATCTCGTCATCGTGGGGGACCCCGAACGAGTCAATCAGGTCGTCGCCAACGTGGTGCAAAACGCTCTCAGACACTCTCCGCCTGAGGGCACGGTCGACGTCATCGCCAGAGCCAACGGGGAGGGCGTCCTGATCGAGGTCTCGGACGAGGGCCCGGGCATCCCAATCGAGGAGGCCGGCAGGGTCTTCGAGCGCTTCTACCGCTCTGATCATGCGCGCACTTCAAGGGATGGCGGCACGGGACTTGGACTGGCAATCGCCAAATGGATCGTCGACATGCACGGAGGAGAGATCCGCGCGGAGGCGCGTGAGCCGCACGGGTGCCGCATGGTCGTATCTCTTCCGAGAAACGACTTGTGAACGAAGTGGCCGGCGGGTCCGCTAACAAAACCTCGGCACCGACGCGTATCGCCCTCGCCGCCCTGGGCGCGGGAACGGTCGCCGGACTGTTGCTCGTCGGTCACGGGCCGGGTGTCAATTGGCTGCTCGTCGCTGCGGCGGTGGCGGCTACGGTCGCTTCCGTGGCATGGCGCGGGGCGCTGTCGTCAAATGCGTTGACTTTCGGGACCCTGAGCCTGGCGCTCACGGCGACCGCGGTGCATACGGCAACTGAATGGCAGCTGGTCCTGAATCTGCTGGTCGCTCTGGGACTTGCATCGCTGGCAGTTGCGCCGGCCCGCACCTGGAGCGAGTTCCTCCTGGGATTCGGAGCGGCCTGGTGGCGTTCGCCGGGGGCTCTGGCATGGTTGTTGCGTGTGCGTCATCGCCCGCCCGCGAACGGTGCGGCGTCGGCAACCCTGCGGTTGGCTCGCGGGCTCGCTCTTGGTGGATTCCTTCTCGTCGTGTTCGGTGCCCTGTTCGCCTCTGCGGATCAAGCCTTCGCTCAGCTCGCCGACCGGGTGCTGGCGGTTCCGGACGTGAGCTTTGGGCTTCTGCCCGCCCGGCTCGTGGTTGCTGGCACCGTTGCGCTCTTCACGGCGGCCCTCGCGAGCTTCACCCCCGCGCTCGGAGTCGGCCGTGGCGGACCCGTTGAGTGGATTGTGGCTTTCAAGGCGGAGTTCGGCGACCGAAAGAGGAGATGCCTTGGGCGCACCGAGTGGATCACGGCGTTGTCGATGCTCGACGCGTTGTTCGTGCTTTTCGTTGTCGTGCAGATCACGGTCTTGTTCGGCGGACGAGAGCACGTACTGGCCACGTCGGAGCTCACCTACGCGGAGTACGCGCGGACCGGCTTCTTCCAACTCGTGTCGGTGGCGGCCCTGACGCTTCTGGTGCTCGGTTTCTTCGCTCGCTACGCACAACGCACGCGATCTCACGACGTCTTGCTTCTCAAGATCCTGGGAGGCGTGCTGGTTGCCTTGACCCTCGTTGTCCTGGCCAGCGCCCTCAGGCGACTGTCACTCTACGAGGAAGTTTACGGTTTCACTCGACTGAGGCTGGTCGTACATGCTGCGATCCTGTGGCTTGCGGCCTTGTTCGGCATCGTGACCGTGGCCGGAATACGAACCGACGCACGATGGGTGCCTCGCGCAGTGGTCGTGGTCTCGACGCTCAGCCTGCTCGCCTTCACCCTGATGCGGCCCGACGCTTTCATCGCCGAGCGCAACGTCGAGCGCTTCGCTGAGACCGGCAAGATCGATCTCTCCTATCTCAGCGATCTAAGCCCGGATGCAGTTCCGGCTCTGGCGACGCTGCCCGAGCCCGAACGGTCGTGCGCGCTCGCGAGTCTGCGGTACGAGCTCGCCGAGTCCGAGAGTCTGTGGTCCCTCAACCTGGCGCGGGATACGGCGCGCGAGGTTCTCAACCACACACCAGAAAGCACGTCTGCCTTGCAAGCGTGTCCCCATCGCTAGGAGGATCGACACAATGAAGAGCCGAACGATCGAATCGAGCGTCGTCGCAAACAATCGCGGCGGATGCCTCGACGTGACCGAGGAGTTGCAACGCGCAATCAAGGACTCGGCTATCACCGAGGGTTGTGCGGTCGTCTATTGCAGGCATACGACCTGCGGTCTTCTCATCAACGAATACGAGGACGGTGCGCTCGAGGATCTCGGTGAACACCTCGAGCGCCTCATCCCTTCCGACGGGTACTTCAAACACGATGATCTCGAGGTTCGGACCCAGAACCTGCAACCCCAAGAGCGGGCGAATGGATGGTCTCATGTCGTGCAGATGATTCTCGGAGGTACGTCGCACGCCATTCCCGTGTCCTCCGGCGAGCCGCTACTTGGCAAATGGCAGCGATTGATCTTCGTGGAGCTGGACGAGCCGAAGGATCGATCGCTCTTGTTCCACGTCTTCGGGGAATAGTCTGGAGTCGTGCCCTCCGAATGTGAACATCTGGACCAGATACGCGACGTGACTCCCAACTCAGACGGCTGTGAAGAATGCCTCGCCGTGGGCGACACCTGGGTCCATCTGCGTATGTGCCTTTCCTGCGGCCATGTGGGGTGCTGCGACTCGTCCAAGAACAAGCACGCGAGCAAGCATTTCCGGGCATCGAACCATGCTCTGGTCGAGACCGCCCAGCCCGGCGAGGACTGGCGCTGGTGCTACGTCGACCGGGTTTTTGTCTGACTTTAGCCGCCCAGGGAACCTTTTCCGGGTCTCCACACGTCGAAGCCCCACGACGAGCGAGGAGGACGGTGATGGTCGAGATGCGTGACAAGTCACGCTGGATGATGGCCGCGGTTGCCGGTCTGGCCATGTGTCTGGCCCTGGGGGCCTGCAGCGGCTCGGACGGGGATTCGGACGGCGCTGAGGGCGGTGACGGCTCGGGGGGCTCGGCCGCCATCAGCACCGAGTCGGAGGAAGCCGAAAGCGGATACGCGATGGACGACGTCGAGCAATCGTCGTCAGGATCCTCCGGTGGTGGCAACCACAGCGCCCTCGGTTCGCTCCAGGTCGATCTCGGCGCCGACGACAGCGTCTTCGGCTCGCCCAAGGTCATAAAGAACGGTCAGGTCGAGCTAAGAGTGGACAGGGACACCTTCGGTGAAGCGGTGGACGACGTAATTCTGCTGGCGAGGCGTTTCGGCGGCGCCGTCCAGTCCACCGCCATCGACGATTCGGGCGACGGACGCGGGACGGTGATCGTGCGCGTTCCGTCCGGCCGCTTCGAGGACACGCTGACCGAGCTCGGAGACATCGGCCGTCTCGAGAGTCAGTACGTCGACACCCAGGACGTCACGGACGAGTTCGTCGACCTCGAAGCACGTGTCCGCAACGCTCGAACGGCCGAGCGGGTGCTACTCAACCTGATGAACGAGGCGACGACCATCGCGGACACGATCCGCGTCCAGAATCAGCTCGAGCGGGTTCAGGAGAACATCGAACGGATGCGCGGACGCCTGCGCGTGCTCGACGACCAGACATCGTTCTCGACTCTTGCCGTAGATGTGATCGAAGCGGGAGCGCCCAAGGAGGAGGATCCAGAGGAGGCCGGAGCGCTGGCGAAGGCATGGCACGACGCGGTCGACGGTTTCATGGGGGTGATCTCCGCCGTCATAGTTGCATCCGGTGTGCTGTTGCCGGTGGCGGTCATGGCGCTGGTCGTGGCGTTGCTCGTGCGCCGGTTGCGTCCCCGGCTCGAGCGCGAGCCCGAGCCCGAAGCTCGAGCCTAGACGGAGCGGCTCTCCTCGGACTCGGTTTCGTCGTCGGGGGCCCCTGTACGCTCGTCTCGTCTCGCCTTTTCCTCGGCGAGCCGATCGCGCTCCTCGGGAGTCGTCGCTCGAAGAGAGATCATGATCGCAACCGTCAGCGTGAGCGCAATAATGCAGAGGGAAAGCACGGTGGGAATCTCGATTCCGCGACCCCCGAGCACCATCTTGACCCCGACGTATGTCAGCACGATGGCAAGACCCGCCTTCAGGTAGATGAAGCGGTCCATTACTCCGGCAAGCAGGAAGTAGAGGGCTCGCAGACCGAGGATCGCGAATGCGTTCGAGGAAAAGACAAGGAACTGGTCCTGCGTGATCGCCAGAATGGCCGGTATCGAGTCGACGGCGAAGATGATGTCGGTCGTCTCTACAACCACGAGCACGGCGAGCAGGGGAGTGGCCATGCGCTTTCCGTTCTCAACGGTAAAGAACTTGGCCTCGTCGTAGTCGTTTGAGATAGGAACGAACCTGCGCATTGCCCTTAGCACCGGATTTCGTTCCGGATGGATGTCCTCGTCCTCATGAAAGAACATGCGGATTCCAGTGACGATCAGGAAGGCGCCGAAGACGTAGATCATCCAGTGGAATTGTTCGAGTAACGCTATGCCGGCGAAGATGAATATCGCACGGAAGACAAGCGCACCGAAGATCCCCCAGAACAAGACATTGTGCTGGAACTTCAGTGGGACGGCAAAGTAGCTGAAGATGAGCGCGAAGACGAAGATGTTGTCGACCGAGAGGCTCTTCTCGATCACGTATCCCGTGATGTACTCGGTGGCGAGCGTCGAACCCTCAAGCCACCAAATGATCCCACCGAAGCTCGTCCCCATGGCGACCCACACAAGGCTCCAGATCGCGGCTTCCTTCACGCTAACGGCGTGGTGGTCTCGGTGCAGGAAAAGGTCGATCCCCAGCATCGCCATGATGAAGGCGACGAAGGTTAGCCATGCCCAGGTGGGTACGTCCACTTTTCCCGCTTACCTCCGGCTATCCAAATCGGTTTCGACAGCCGAAGGTCTCTCCCGCCTCTCGGGGCCGGCGACACCGGGCCGTCTAACCTGCGCCGTCGTGACGATGTCGCCTGTTGGGGATACTCCCCTTCGGAATTTGTCTACGGTAGCAGATACCCACTCCATACCTTCGTTAAGCGGCGATACGGTAGCTAGGTGAGCCAGCCCACGGCCCTGTCGTTCGGCGAGTCTGTCGTCGACATCTATCCGGACCGGAGAGTCGTGGCCGGATCACCCGTTCATCTCGCCGCCCACCTGGCTCGTAGGGGATGGGAGGTCACGCTCGCGACCCGCCTTGGAGACGATCCCGACGCGGCAGAGATCCGCGAGGTGCTCAGGCTGTACGGCATCTCCGAGGTCGCCGTGGAGTCGGACCCCCTGCTTCCAAGCGGATCCGTCACGATCTATTTCGATGAGAACGGTCACCGCTTCCACATCCACAAGCCCGCGGCCTGGGACTCTCTCGAGCTGCTCGAGATTCCCGATGTGGACGTAGTTTGCTTCGGCAGTTTGATCGGCCGGTCGCCCGTGGCCCGCTCCGCCCTCGAACGGCTTCTCGCACAGGACTTCGCGATGCGAGTGTTCGACGTCAACCTCCGCCCACCGGACGTTCATCTCGAGACTATCCGTCGAGGCTTGGAGGCTGCGACGGTGGTGAAAGTCAGCGACGACGAGCTTGCCGAGGTAACGCGCTCGTTCGAAGTGCGCCCCGAGGTGAACACCTTGTTCGACGTCGGCAAGGACCTCGAGTGGGTCGCCGTCACGCACGGCTCGAGAGGTGCGGAGCTATGGCATCGATCGGGCAGGTCGTGGTGGCAACCCGCCGCCGAGATGCAGGTCACGGACGCGGTCGGGGCTGGGGACGCGTTCGCCGCAGGTCTCGTTCACGAGCTCTGGCATGGCGCTGACGGAAAAGTAGCTCTCGCGGGAGCCATGTCGGCGGCGGAGTCGATTCTCGGGCAGCGCGGCGGGCTCCCGTCGGTGGAGTCGAGAAAGGGAGAGAGAGAACTCTAGGGTTTGCCGAGCAAGTGCTCGTGAGCGTCCTCGAAGGTGCCGAACATGAGGTCCTCGGCCATCTCGACGAGCGCCTCGGCCGCGAGACACAGAGGGGCTTCCCTGTGGCCGCCGGCGACTTCGACGAAGGTGTTCTCGATCGCCTTTTGAAACGAGAAGTTGTAGCTCCACAGCGCGCCGACAAAGTTGTTGCGGATTGTTTCCTCGTCGACGAGCTTGGTTGCGCGAGCCCTCTCGGCCACCGAAGCGATCAGCAGTCCCGTCTCCAGGACGGCTCGCATCTTGGCCCGGATGTAGTCGCAAACGAACTCCCAATCCTTTGCGCTGAGCATGTCGTAGTAGGGGCAGAGGAGTTCGTGATCGGCGGGATCGAGCTCGTCGATGAGGGTGTTGATTCGTCGCCGCTCTTGCGCCGTGAAGGTGATGTTGGGCATATGTCCTCGGTGACATCATCGGAACGCGAACACGGGGGACACAAGGGGGAAGAGGCAGTTTGCGACAACTACGTACAGTTACCTTCGCTCCCCAATGTTTCTGACGAGGTCCGGTAATTCCGAAATCAGGTCTTTGGACATGTATGCGTCGGCCCAGGTCGGTTCGTTCTCGAGGTACCCGGAGAACACGACGATGCGTGCCTCCGGCGCGACATGCCTAAGAACATTTGCGGTCTGCTCCGCGCTCAAGCCGGGCATGCGGAAGTCGAGGATGATCACGTCCGGTTGATCCTCTCCCGCTCGCCAGACCGCCTCCGACCCGGTGGCTGCCTCTCCCACCACCTCGAAGCCCTCGGACTCGAACAACGAAACGAGTGCGAATCTCATCTCCTCGTAGTCGTCGACGACGAGGATGCGCCTGTTCTTTGTCGGGGTCACAGCGACATGCTATTCGTCGGCCGTCCGCTGTGAGTCGAACGTCGCAAGCGGATCGCGCGCCGAAGCTCGACCCGCGAGCCAGAGCGAAAACCGCAAGGCGATCGAGCCGAGCGTTCCAAGGAGGGCGGCCGCAACGCGGCCCGACCTGGACCTGCCGGTGACGGTGTCGACGACGAGACTGCCGAGGGTCAGACCGGTCGATGTCCTCCACAGAGTTCCGGAGATCCCCTCTTCGAAAGGGCGACCTACGCCGGGAACCCGTGCGCTCTCCTTCTCGACCGCCTTGGCCAGCGCCAGTTCGGAGAGTTGGGCGACGGTACCGAGTCGCCGGACGGCGGTCAGCTCTTCTTCGTCGAAGTCGCCCATTTCGAGGAGCGAACAGGCCGCTCCCGTTGCCGATGCTACGAACAGCAACGGCAGGGTTCGACGGCTTTCCTTCCACACAGGCACGGCGGTTCCCGCGAGCAGGACCGCGGTGTAACCGGCCAGAGGGAGTCCGATCGCCCCCGCCCCCAGCCCCGCGAGCGCCCCGAGCCGGCGACCGATCCCTCCCGAGCGAGACAGCACGGCGGAGCCGGTAGATAGCCCACTCGCGGTCACGAGGATCCAAGAGCCCAAGTTCAGGGGAGAGCGCGGCTTGAACACGCGCAGCATGTTGAGGAAGCGCTCCGGTCGCCCCAGATCGCTAATGAGTAGGCCCGAGCCGATCAGAGTCCCGACCGCGCCGATGTCGCGGCACCTCTGAACGAGGCGCTCGGAGTCGTCTCCGTCCAACAACTGGAGCACGGCGCCGATGGTTGCGGCCGCGCCGGCCGCTCCGCCGACGTAGAAGTAGGCCGGAACCTCCCAGGTCCAAACCGGCTCCTTGATGGCGGGGAGGTCGTAGTAGGTGGTGCCTCGCGGGGAGGTGGTGACCGGAGGGCCGTCTCTCATCGACCGCTCTTGCTCGACAACACCGACACGACCGTTGCGGCCAGTAGAGCAACCGCGCCGACGGCCAGTGACCGCCAGGACTCGCCGATGTGATTGTCGGGCGCGGAGGGCACCGGCGGCAGGTTGTAGACCTCGGGTTCGTCGACGAGAAGGAAGAACGCGTTGAGTCCCTGTGTTCCGGATTGCTCGTGTGCATCCGCTCCGTACAGGTAGGCCTCGCCCATGCCTCTGTCGTGCAACTCCTCGACCCTGGCTCGCGCTCGTTGCTTGAGATCCTCGAGCTCGCCGAACATGATCGACTCGGTCGGACAGGCCTGAGCGCACGCCGGCGTCATGTTCTCTCGCTGACGGTCGTAACACAGCGTGCATTTCCAAGCTCTGCCGTCGTCCGGTCGCCGGTCGATGACGCCGAAGGGACAGGCGGAGACGCAGTATCCGCAGCCGTTGCAGATGTCCGGCTGCACGAACACAGAATCGAACTCGGTGCGGATGATCGATCCGGTCGGACAGGCCTCTAGGCATCCTGCTTTGACGCAGTGCTTGCAGACGTCCGACATCATCAGCCAGGAGAGGTCACCCAAGCCCGTCGTCTGCCCGGTGAGAGGCACCGGGCGTTCGATGAACGCAACGTGCCTCCAGGTCGAGGCCCCCAGGTCGCCGGTGTTGTCGTAGCTCATACCGGTGAACGAGAAGCCGTCGTCGGGGAGCTGGTTCCACTGCTTGCACGCGACCTCGCAGGCCTTGCAGCCGATGCATACGGTCGTGTCGGTAAAGAAGCCGGTTGCCATCAGCGGACTCCCGTCGACGTCACTTGCGATGTCCTTCGCGTGCTTCTCTCGTGCTGGGGCCCTTCTCGCGGTAGTTCTTGGACGTCACATGGGGGAGGTCGCGTTCGGGCGAATCCTCGGTGGCGATCTCGGGTTGCGGGGTCGTGCGGTCGCGGCGCCCGGGGGTGATGTCAGCCGTGAACGCCTTCGACTCCTGTATCGACACGTTCGGGTCGGCGACTAACCCAATGAGCTCGTTCGTAGCGTCGCCTGTGACGGTGCCCTTGCTGCCCCAGTGATAGGGGAGCCCGATCTGATGAACCTCACGGCGCCCGAGCCGGAGCGGTTTGATGCGATCCGAGACGAGCACGCGCGCCTCGATCTGAGACCGCGCGGTGGTGATGGTTGCCCAACCTCCGTTTTCGAGGTTGCGCTCCTCGGCCAACTGAGAGCTCACTTCGCAGAACATCTCGGGCTGCAGCTCGCTCAACCACCCAACCCAGCGCGACATCCCGCCGGCGGTGTGATGCTCGGTGAGACGGTACGTCGTGACCACGAACGGAAAGCGGTCGTCGTCGAAGGGCTTGTGGTAGCGGTTGTCGCGTCGCCTGAACTCCATGCGCGCGGGATTGCAGTTCTGGCCGTAGAGAGCGTTCGGCACGACCGATTCGACGGGCTCGTAGTGAGTGGGGAGCGGACCGTCCTGCAGACCGTCGGGCACGAACAGCGAGCCCTTGCCGTCGACGAGCATGATGAACGGGTCGTCGCCCGCCACCGTGTCCACGCCTCTCGCTCGCTTTTTCGGCCGGTAGGACGGGGGCCGGTCGGCGATGAAGTCGGGGGCGTCTTCGCCGGTCCAGCGCTGTTCGTCGCCATCCCACCACACGTAGCGCTTGCGCTCCGACCACGGCACTCCGTCGGGATCCGCCGAGGCCCGGTTGTAGAGCAGGCGCCGGTTTGCGGGCCACGCCCATCCCCACTCGGGGGCGACCCAACTCTGCTCTCGTCCCGGCCTGCGCCGAGCCGGCTGGTTCACTCCGTCGGCGAACGAGCCGGAGTAGATCCAGCAGCCGCACGCCGTGCTTCCATCGTCCGCGAGCTCTGTGAACCCGGACACCGGTTCCCCGTCGTCCGTACGGTAGCCGTTGACCTCTCTCAGCACAGCCTCGGCGACCGGCTCGTCGTGGACGCCCTCCGTCGGGTAGTCCCAGGTCAGGTGCTTGATGGCGCGATCGCGCTTCTTGCGCGAGCTCTTGTAGATGTCCTTCAGGCGGAGACCCAGGTGATACATAAAGTGCAGCTCGCTGCGCGCGTCTCCCATCGGTTCGACCGCCTTGTGGTGCCATTGCAACAGCCGCTGCGTGTTGGTGAACGTCCCGTCTTTCTCCGTATGTGAGGCGGCAGGAAAGAAGAAGACCTCGGTCGCGATGTCCTCGGTCCTGATCTCGCCACTTTCGATTTCCGGCGCGCTGCGCCAGAACTCCGCCGTCTCGATGAGGTGGAAGTCGCGCACTACCATCCACTCGAGCGCGCGCATGCCCTTGCGTTGCAGTGCTCCGTTCATCGAACCGACCGAGGGGTTCTCTCCCATCACGAAATAGCCCTTCAGCTTCCCGTCCGCCATCTCGGAAACCGTCGTCATGTGGCTGTGGTCTCCGGTCAGGCGCGGGAGGTAATCGAAGCAGTAGTCGTTCTCGGCCGTGGCCCGGTCTCCGTAGTAGGCCTTTAGGAGGCTGACGACATATTTGGGAAACTCACCCCACCAGCCGGAGGCGGCACGGTTGCGTTCGATGTAGTCGCCGAGCGTGAGGTCCGAATCCGCCCTCGGCATCGGCAGGTAGCCGGGAAGAAGGTTGTAAAGGGTGGGAACGTCCGTCGATCCCTGGATGCTGGCGTGCCCGCGCAGGGCGAGGATCCCTCCACCGGGCCGCCCGATGTTGCCCAGCAGCAACTGGAGGATTGCGGCCGTGCGGATGTACTGAACTCCGACCGAATGCTGAGTCCAGCCGACCGCGTAACAGAACGCGCTCGTCCGCTGTCGGCCCGAGTTCTCGGCGAGTGCGGTTGCGACCTCGAGGAACTGATCGGGATCCACTCCGCAGACCTCGGCCACCATCGCGGGGGTGTATCGGCTGAAGTGTCGCTCGAGAATCTTGAACACGCATCGTTCGTCGGTCAGGGTGTCGTCTCGTCCTTTGAACTGCCACGACGTCGTGTCGTAAGCCCGTGAGTCGGCGTCCCAACCCGAGAACAATCCGTCAAGATCCTCGGTGTCGCGAAAGTCGTCGCCGACAATCGAGCCGGCATTCGTGTAGTTGACGACGTAGTCGCGAAAGTAGAGGTCGTTGGCGATGACGTAGTTGATGATTCCGCCGAGGAACACGATGTCCGTGCCCGCCCGCAGCGGCACATGGACATCGGCCACGGCCGAAGTGCGGGTGAACCGGGGGTCGACGTGGATGATCTTTGCACCGCGACGCTTCGCCTCCATGACCCACTGAAAGCCGACGGGGTGACACTCGGCCATGTTCGATCCCTGAATCACGATGCAGTCCGAGTTCGCCAGATCCTGTTGGAACGTCGTCGCGCCGCCTCTACCGAACGAGGTCCCCAGACCGGGGACGGTGGACGAATGTCATATGCGGGCCTGGTTCTCGATCTGCACGGCTCCCAGAGCCGTGAACAGCTTCTTGATGAGGTAGTTCTCCTCGTTGTCGAGCGTCGCTCCGCCGAGGTGGGCGAAGCTCATGGTGCGGCGCAGGGGATGTCCCTCTTTGGTCTTGTCCTCCCAGGTCGTGTCGCGCGCAGCCTTGACTCGGTCGGCGACCATGTCCATGGCGCGCTCGAGGGGAATCGCCTCCCAGCTCGTACCGTGTGGTTTCCGATAGAGAACTTTCGTCTGCCGGTGCGGTCCCGTGACCAACTCGTAGGTCGCGGCCCCCTTGGGACACAGACGGCCGCGCGATATGGGTGAGTCGGGGTCGCCCTCGATGTTGGTGATGGCGCCGCCCTCGACGTAGACGTTCTGCCCACACCCGACGGCGCAGTAGGGGCAGATGGATTTGACGACCTTGTCGGCGCGCGTGGTGCGCGCCGTGAGTGCCCGCGTTGTCGCGCTCATCGCGCTGTCTGAATCAGCGAGGAGGTCCCGCGCTTTCAGTTGCCGGAGTACCGGCCACCCCGAGCGCCCCTCTCCTGCCACATCAACCCCCCAGGTCGACAGCCCAAGCCTCCAGCGAGCCTAGCCCGTTTCCGATGCCCCACGCCAAGCTTGCTGATCCAGGACCGGTGAGCGGCACTGGATCATCAGGCATGGGTGTGACGTAGGTCACAGACAGGTATTTCGGTGCGTCGGATCGGCATAGTCGCAAAGTCGGTCGAAGTTCACACGAATGACGCCGCATCCCGACAGGCATAAGGAACGGGCGGATCGACTTCTTTTACCCCGATCAGAATCTTGTGATCGAAATCGATGGGCGCAGGTTTCACGCGGGTAGACGCGAAAGGGTGCGCGACAGGCGATACGGATGAACTGAATATCGGCGGGAATCGTGTTCTGCGGTTGACCGGGGTCGACCTCACTCGAGACGAGTCTTACGCTCAGGACCTGGTCGCTCGTGCTCTGGGCATCAGGCCACTTTTCTAGCTCTTCCAGCCCAGATTGACCAAGTTTAGAGAACGATGGCCGCCGACCGGCCGTGGATCGACAGATTTACGGGGGCCCCCTAGGAGGCTCGTCTGCGGCGTTCTCTCATGTAGCTCCCGATCACGGTCTGGCCTATCTCCGCGCTGTCGGCCCGGAAGATCTCGCCTCCAGTGAGCGACGACAGGCGAGCCATGAACTCCTCCAACCCGGGCGACGTATCCAGCATGAAGACGTTGATCGAGATGTTCGAATGAGCCAGACGCATGGCCTGCCTGAGCGTCTTCTCGATGGTCTCGGGGATCGGAGGCCAGTTGAACAATGCGTAGCCGTCCTCGAGGTGGGCGGTCGGCTCCCCGTCGGTCACCATGATGACCTGCTTGATTGAACGCGGGTCCCCGGCCAGTACATGATTTGCGAGCATGAACGCGTGCTCCATGTTCGTGCCGTGTACGTCCTCCCACCCAACCGAAGCGAGATCCGGCGCCTCCATCCGTCGCGCGTAGTCGGAGAATCCGATGAGGTGGAGGCTGTCCTGCGGGTACTTGCCGACGATCAACGCGTGGAGCGCGAGCGCCATTCGCTTGGCGGGAACCCAGTGGCCGCGCAGCGGCATAGAGAACGAAAGGTCGAGCAACAGGGCGGTGGCAGTGCGGGGCCGGGATTCTGTCTCGACGACCTCGAAGTCGTCCGGCGACAGCTTCACCGCTCGCCCCGGCCCTGACCGCAGGGCCGCGGGGCGAGCCTGGGCGGACCGCAGAAGGCTGTTATAGACGGTCCGTTCGACCGAGATCGGATCGGAGTCTCCGAACACCCAGGGCTTGGTCTGGCCGGTCGGCTCCGCCTGGCCCCCGCGCGCGCGATGGGACGGTTCTCGCCGGATGCGATCGAGCACCCGAGTTAGCGATCGTTCCCCGATCATGCGGGCACCGCGCGCGGTCAACTCCAGTCGCCCTTTGGTTCGATTGACGACCCCGGCTTCCTCCAGAGCGCGTTCGATCTTCTTCAGCCACTGGAGATCCTGGACCGCATCGTCGTCGAGAGCCCGGCGCAGTTGGTCCTCGTCGATGTCCTCTAGCGTGGCCCCCGCATAGTCGCCGGACATGGTCTGCTCGAGTTCCTCCATCTCGCTCACGCGCTCGATCGCGTCGACCGCCTGACTCATGGGCATCTCCTCGTCACCCATGTTCGGACTGACCTCGTCCCACGGAAGGTTCGGCATCAGCTCGCGCAGGTTCTGGGTCAACTGGTCCATCTCCCATGCGAGGTCGAGGTCGCTCAGAACCGATTCGGCGAGCTCTTGGAGCTCCGCTCGTTGCTGGGGACTGAGGCTCGCCATCAGCCGGCTCATGGCCGCCATGCGCCGAGCGAGAATCTCGAGAAGCTCGTCGAGGTCCTTCGGGTTCTCGGGAAACATGTCTCCGTAGCGCGACATGAAGCCCTCGAAGTCGACGTCGTCACCCCGGTTGCGGGCGGCGATCATCTCGTTGAGCTCGGCCATCATGTCCTTCATGCGGGCGACGTCTTCCGGCGTCACGGTTTGCATCGAGCCCATGAGCGACTTGAAGTAGCTGTCGAGAACCTCCTGCTTGAGCTTTTCCAGCAACGCGTCGTAGCGCGCCTTTGCCTCGCCGGAGCTGAAGTTGTAGTTCTCCAACTCGCGCAGGGCGCCCGCCGGGTGGCGGGGGAGCGCGTCGAGCTGAATGCGCTTGAGTTGGGCCTCGTCGCCCTCCTTGTCGGCCAATTCGGCCCGTTCGAGCCCGAGGATGTTGTCGAGCTCCTCGCGCACCTGCTGCAGCGGCCCCGAGAGGTTGCTGCGCTCGGCCCATTCGCGACGAGTTCGGCGGAGACGGCCGAGCATCGAATCGAGACCGCTTCGGCCCTGCATCCCCCGGCGATGAAGCTCTCGCAGCGACCAGCGTCCGCCGTAGCCTGAGAGCAACTCCTCGGACATCTCCTCAAGCACCTGCGCGACGTCGACCTGGTCGTCGAGGGGATTCTGGGACCCATCCCACCTACTGAAACGACTGCGCGTCACAAGACTTTCCTCATAGATCAGACTGGAAGCGCCAGCGACCCGGCGATTCCGTCAACTCTTTGTTCAACTGTTTCGTGAGATGGAGCCCCTCGAGCGCGAACTCCAGTGCGCTCGCTCGCTCCGCAACCGAATCGTCGTCCAGATCGAGCCGGCCGACGAGTCGTTCGATGAAGAAGCCTGCTTCGGCCGCGCCTTCGAACTGCCCGACGAAGTCGCTCGAGCTCATCTCCTCCGACGTCTCGGCGATCAAGCCTTCGTCGAACGCCGTCGTGAGGGCCGAGGTGTCCTCTCCACCGAGACGGTGATGCCACACCTCGAGAAGTGCCCGCCTGAGCGCCCGTTCGAGTACCTCCAACTCACGGCCCTCTTCGAGCATGTCGAACTCGATTCGCCCGAGGGCCCCTGGGAGGACCGCGTAGAGGTCCACGGCGCGTGGAACCGCAAGCTGCTCGCCACGCAACACGGCCCGGCGCATTGCGCTGGCGGCGAGCGTCTCGACCGCTCCGATCGAGAACCGCACCGACACGCCGGAACGCTGATTCACCTGCGAGGAGGAGCGAAGTTGTGCGGAGAACTCGGCGACGACTTCCTTGAGATGCCGCGGGATCCGGAGCTCGACATCGTCGGCGTGAGGGAGCCGCGCCTCCTGGTCCATGATCGCTATCTCGTCGTCGATGCGATACGGGTAGTGCGTCCTAACCTGTGTGCCGAAACGGTCCTTTAGCGGCGTAATGATTCGACCGCGGTGTGTGTAGTCCTCGGGATTCGCGCTGGCTACGAGCATGATGTCGAGTGGTAGACGAATCTTGTAGCCGCGCACCTGGATATCGCGCTCCTCGAGAATGTTCAATAACGAAACCTGAATTCGCTCGGGGAGGTCGGGAAGTTCGTTGATTGCCACGATCCCGCGATTCGTTCGAGGCACCAGGCCGAAGTGAATCGTCATCTCGTCGCCGAGATAACGGCCCTCGGCCACGCGGATCGGGTCGACGTCTCCGATCAGGTCGGCTACGGCGGTGTCGGGTGTGGCGAGCTTTTCCGAGTACCTCTCATCGCGGCCCACCCACGCGACCGGCGTTTCGTCTCCGAGGTCATCGACAAGCTTCCGAGCCATCGCCGAGACGGGATGGTAGGGATGGTCGTTGAGTTCGCTTCCCTCGACGATGGGCACCGTCTCGTCGAGGAGCTCGACCAGGTAGCGCATCAGCCTGCTTTTCGCTTGGCCGCGCTCGCCCAGCATGATCACGTCGTGACCGGCAAGAACCGCCCTCTCGAGCGTGGGCGTGACGGAGTCTTCATAGCCCACGATGTCGGGGAACACCCGATCACCCGATCGAAGCCGGGCGAGGAGGTTCACTCGAAGCTCCTCTTTCACCGTGCGGTCTGCGTATCCCGAGGCCTTGAGCTGGCCGAGCGTGGTTGGAAGAGCCATGTAATCAGCATTACGCATAGTTGGTTTTGCGCAAGCGACGGGAGGAGGAAGGGCGAAAGACGCCCGATCGGACCTTGGTTTGCGCGGCGCCTTCTTAGGCGGTTTGCTTGCCATCAATGTCCTACGTGAGATGGCCCGATCGAAGGACCGCGGGAATCGCTCTTGCCGGCGAGCTCAGCGACTTCAAGGATGCCGACCCCGTGGTCGTCGGATTGCCGCGCGGCGGCGTTGAGGTCGCGGACGAGGTGGCGAAGGGTCTCGGAGCACCTCTGGAGATTGTCGTCGTTCGCAAGGTCGGCGCGCCCGGCCAGCCCGAGCTTGGAATCGGGGCGGTTGGAAGCGGAGGAGTCGTGTACATCAACCGACCTCTGGTGAACCGCATCGGAATCTCGCCCGATGAGCTCGAGCGACTGGTCGCCTCGACGGCGGAGGATGTCGAGGCTCGACTCCGTCGCTGGGTGGGTGACAGAGACGAGCCTTCCCTCCATGGCCGGACCGTCATCGTGGTGGACGACGGCCTCGCTACGGGCGGCACGGCCAAAGCGGCGGAGCGTGTCCTCCGCGCCCACAAGCCGGCTCGACTCGTCCTCGCGATCCCCGTGTGTCCTCCGGAGTCGGTAGAACCGCTGCTCGAGATCTACGACCACGTCGTGGTTCTGGCGACGCCCCGTCCCTTTCTCGCGGTGGGGGAGCACTTCGACAACTTCTCCCAGGTAGGGGATGACGACGTGCGCGACATTCTCGACGAAGCCTCCCGCAGATAGATCGCGATGAAGGGGAAGTCGTCACTCGCTGCGGTGACCGCCGTCGGCAACGACCGAACCGGCATCGTCGCCGCGGTGACCCGTGTCCTGTTCGAGGAGGGGTGCAATCTCGAGGACGCGACATCAACGATTCTGAGCGGACACTTCTCGATGATGCTCGTCGTGACCCTGCCGGAGGGCGCGACGTCCCAGCAAGTCGAGAAACGGCTCGCGGCGGTGGCATCCGATTTCGATCTTGTCATCACGGTGCGGGATGTCTACGAGGCACACCTCGAGGCGGTCGAGGCGACACACGTCATCTCCGTCTACGGCGGCGACAGGCCGGGGATCGTCTATCGCGTAGCCGAGCACCTCAGCGCTGCGGGTGTCAACATCACCGATCTCTCCTCGCGTGTGATCGGTTCGGAGGCCAGTCGGGTGTACGCGCTCATGCTCGAGGTAGCGGCCGGACCAGAGGTGACGAGCGCGATTCTCGAAGACGATCTTGCCGAACTCAAGCAGGAACTGGGCGTGGACATCTCTGTCAACGAGATCGAGTCCGACATCCTCTAATGCCCGTTCGACAGGTGCTTCGGTTGCCGGAGCGCGTCCTCAAGTTACGGTCGGACGAACTCGCAGGCCGCACCGCCGATGACCTTGTTGCCGATCTGATCCACACCATGCGGATCTCACCGGCTTGCGTCGGTCTGGCCGCGCCGCAGATCGGGGTGAATCAGAGAGTGATCGTTGTGGATGTCACGGGGCACCCCAAGGCCAAGATCGGGCACGGACTGATCTGTCTGATCGATCCGGTCATCGTCGACTCGTCGGGACGAAGCGTTGGCCGCGAGGGCTGCATGAGCGTGCCCGACCTGACCGCCAACGTCGCGCGCGCGAAGCGCGTGGTCGTGCAGGGCATCGATCAGCACGGTGCGAAGCGTGTCGTCGTCACCGACGCGTTCGAGGCCCGGGCCCTCCAACACGAGATCGACCATCTCGACGGGCTGCTCATTCTTGACAGGGTGGCGTCGCTATCGACCGACGTCTTTCGCAGACAGACCTACCGCTGATCGGCAGGTCTATCGCTCGTCCCGCCGATGCGCGCGATGCGGACCTTCGTGATGGCGTTCTGTGTGACCTCCATGGTGTCCAGCCGATAGTCGTCAATCTCGATGGATTCGCCGGGCTCTGGAACACGGCCGAGCCGATCGAGCATGAGGCCCGCAACCGTTGTGTACTCGCCGCGCGGCAACTCGACGCCAATGTCCTCGAGATCGTGTACCGGAAAGCCACCAGGAACGACGAGTGACCCGTCCTCTCCGCGCTCGACTCCCGACACATCTCGGTCGAACTCGTCGTAGATCTCTCCGACGAGCTCTTCTAGCAGGTCCTCGATCGTCACGAGTCCGTCGACACCTCCGTGTTCGTCTATGACGATCGCCATCTGGGCTCGGTTCTGCTGCATCTGCCGGAGGGCGTCCATGACCGGGAGCGTCTCCGGCAGAGTGATCGCCTCGCGCGCGCGATCGCCGACGTTTCCCTGAGCTCCGATGAGCTCGCGCAGGTGAACGATCCCGACGACGTCGTCGATGTCGCGCGCGATGACCGGGGCCCGCGAGTGGCCGCTCTCGAGAAGCCCGGGTATTGCGTCCTCCACGGACATGTCCGCTGGTAGCGAGAAGATCTCGGGGCGGGGGACCGAGATCTCTCGCAGTCGCCGCTCCTTGATCTCGAACGCGCCGGCCAGGATTTCGCGCTGGAAGCGGCTGAAGCCGGCTCCTGTCGTCACCATGTCGCGCAGTTCCTCCTCGCCGATCTCCTCGCGGTGCGCCGATGGGTTTCCTCCAAAGATGCGAACGGTGAAGTCGGTCGATTTGCCGAGCAACCAGACAGCCGGCTTGGTGAGCCTGGCGAGCAAGGCGAGGAGGGGAGCGGCGAGTGTTCCCCACCCCTCGGCTCTTTGCAGTGCGAGGCGCTTGGGGGCCAGCTCTCCGAAGACGAGCGTGACGTAGGTGAGCACCAACGTCACGAGCACGATCGCGACCGGACGCGCGAGCTCGCCGAAGAGGGGTTCGAGCGGATCGATCAGCGGCCGAGCGAGGGACACGGCGGCGGTGGCGGATGCAAGGAATCCGCCCAAAGTGATGCCGATCTGGATCGTCGACAGAAAGCGGTTGGGGTCGCGCGCCAGCCTGGCGAGAACCTGCTGCCTCCTGCCTCCCTCCTCGAGCTTCTTGATCTGCCCCTCCCTGAGAGAGACGAGGGCGATCTCGCTCCCCGCGAAGAGGGCATTGAAGATGACCAAGACCAGCACCAAGCCGATCTGTAACCAGACGTCGTTCATCGGACCTCCGTATCGAATGTCTGCACTCATGCATATACGCCCCGGGGCGGGTCCCGGCCTGATTTGATAATCATGCGCAAATATGCATAAACTTACGATCATGACGCTTCGAGCGACGATATTGGGTGCATCCGGATACAGCGGAGGCGAGCTGCTGCGCCTCCTTGCCGGTCATACCGAAATCGAGGTCGTGGCTGCGGCGGGGGATAGCGCGGCCGGAGAGCCCCTCGGCTACGTGCATCCGCACCTGGCGTCGCTCGGTGGAGCGGTGGTCACCGCCGAGGAGGCCGTCACCGTCGGCGCCGACGTCTGTTTCTCGTGCCTTCCGGGGGGCCATCTGGCGAAGCACCTGGACGATCTCGAGGCGAACGTGGTCGTCGATCTCGCGGACGACTTCCGAGGCGAGGCCGAATGGACCTACGGGCTCACGGAGTTCGTGCGGGGAGACGTAGCCGAGGCGAGCCTCGTCGCGAACCCAGGCTGCTACCCGACGGCCACGCTGCTGGCGCTCTTGCCCTTTGCTCGGGCCGGGCTCGTCGAGGGTCCGGTGGTCGTGGACGCGATCTCGGGGACATCCGGAGCCGGACGAAAGCCCGCGGACCATCTGTCCCTCTCGTCCGCAGCATCCAGCGTCACCGCGTACGGGACCGTCACCCACCGGCATGTTGGTGAGATCGAAAGAGGTCTTCAGATCCTCGGGGGTCTCGAGACGACAGTGTCCTTCACCCCGCACCTCGCCCCCATGAGTCGCGGCTTGTTGGCCACGGTCCGGGCCCGCCTCCGCGGCTCGCTGACCGACTCCGATGCTACCGACGTGCTGCGAGACGCTTACGACGACGAGGCCTTCATCGAGGTTCTCGAGGACTGGCCCTCGACCAAGGCGACGGTCGGGTCGAACGCGGCGCACGTCGGGGCGCGGGTGGACCGCCGGACGGGCTGGTTGGTTTGCTCGGCGGCCATCGACAACCTCGGCAAGGGGGCCGCGGGCCAAGCCCTTCAAAACGCGAACCTGGCCCTCGGTCTCTCCGAGGGCCAGGGCCTGCAAGCAACGGGGGTGTGGCCGTGACCCGCTGGGTCGAAGGCATGTCGAGCTCGGGAGTGGCCGCGGGCATCAAACCGTCCGGCGACCTCGACCTCGGATTGCTCGTCGCCGGCCGCCCGGTGAAGTGGGCCGGCACCTTCACCCGCAATGCGGCGGCTGCGGCATGCGTGGACTGGAACCGAGCGGCGCTCGGACGACCTGCAAGGGCCCTCGTCGTTAACAGCGGCAACGCGAACGCCTGCACGGGCAGCGCGGGTCGTAAGACGGTCGAGTCAACCGCCGCTGCGGCCGCGACGCTCATCGGCTGTGAAGTGGACGAGGTGCTCGTCTGTTCCACGGGTCCGATCGGAGTACCGCTGGACGTTCGGTTGATCGAGACCGCTCTGCCCGCGGCTGCGCGTTCACTCGGGGCCGAGGTCGACGACTTCTCTCGATCCCTAATGACGACGGACACGTTTCCGAAGGTGTCGACGTCGTCCTCGGGCGGCGCTTCGGTCACCGGCGTGGCCAAGGGCGCGGCGATGATCGCCCCGAACATGGCGACCATGCTCGCGTTCCTAGGCACCGACGCCGATGTGTCTAACGACGCCCTTCAGGCTGCCGTCGACTGGGCGGTGGACAGGAGCTTCAACCGGCTCTGTCTCGATGGGTGTGAATCGACGAACGATTCCGTCCTCGTGCTGGCGACGGGCAACGGCCCGGAGCTCGGGCAACGGGAGTTACGCGCCGGACTGCTCGAGGTGTGCTCGGACCTCGCGCTGAAGATGGCGAGAGACACAGAGGGTGCGACGAAGCTCGTCCGTATCCGGGTCGAGGGCGCGCGCAGCGAAACCCATGCGGCCGAGCTGGGCCGGGCGGTCGCCCGCAGCGATCTCTGGCGAGCCGCCGCTCACGGCGCCGACCCGAACTGGGGGCGCGTGCTGGCCGCCATGGGGGCCGTCGATCGAGAGCTCGAGGTCGGGACGACCTCCGTCGCCATCGGTGACGCGTTGCTGTTCGGCAAGGGCGAGCCCTGCGGGTTTCTCCCGACTGCGGCCGCGGCGATGAGCGGCGACGAGTTCACGGTCTCGGTCGCACTCGATCAGGGAGACGCCGTCGCCGAGGTTCTTACGGCGGATCTCTCCGAGGAGTACGTCACTCTGAATGCCGAGGTGACCACGTGAGAAGCGCGCTCGCCAAGGCCGGCGTGCTCACCGAGGCGCTTCCCTACATCCGCACCTACCGAGGTCAGACCGTGGTCGTGAAGATCGGGGGCCAGGCTCTCGACGACCCCGCCAAGGCCTCCATCGTGGCAGAAGACCTCGCACTCATGGCACTCGTCGGCATCGAGCTGGTCGTGGTTCACGGAGGTGGCCCTCAGGTTTCCGAGGCGATGACGCACGCCGGCATCGAGCCCAAGTTCGTCGAAGGGCTGCGCGTGACCGATGCGCCGTCCATGGAGATCGTCAGGCGCGTGTTGATCGGCTCCATCAACTCTGATCTCGTCGCACGACTCAACGCGGCGGGACTGTCGGCGGTCGGTCTCTCGGGGGCCGACGGGGGACTGGTCGAGGTGACGACGACCAGGGGAGCGGAGGGTGAGGATCTTGGGTTCGTCGGAGAGATCACCGCGGTCGACCCCGACCTCATCTCATCGCTTCTTACGGATGGCAGAACGCCCGTCGTGGCCAGCGTTGCTCCCAACGCCGAGGGCGTCGTCCATAACGTCAATGCCGACGCGGCCGCGGGCGCTATCGCCGCAGCACTCGACGCGGCCAAGCTCGTCTATCTGACCAATGTCGAGGGACTGTACGCGGACTTCGGCGACCGTGACTCGCTCGTAAGCGAGCTGAAGCTCGCCGACCTCGAAGCGATGCTACCCGGCCTGTCCGCCGGCATGCGCCCCAAGGCGAGCTCGGTGGTCGATGCCCTGCGCGCCGGGGTTGGAAAGGCCCACATTCTCGACGGCCGCATCGAGCATGCGCTTCTCGTCGAGGTCTTCACCGACGAGGGCATCGGCACTCAGGTGCTCCCGGATGACTCGTTCCACAGCGGAACAGAAGGAGACCGATGACCGACTCGTTTCTGATGAATACCTACAAGCGAACGCCGGTCCGGTTCGAGTCCGGGCGGGGAGCGGTACTCGTCGACTCCCAGGGCAGGGAGTACATCGACTTCCTCGCCGGCCTTGCGGTTGCCAGCGTCGGCCATGCTCATCCACGCGTCACCGCGGCCATCGAGTTGCAGGCGGCAAAGCTCGTCCACGTCTCCAACCTGTTCGCCACGGGCCCTCAGGAGGAACTCGCGTCTCATCTCGGCGAGCTCACCGGAGGGATGCAGTCTTTCTTCTGCAACTCGGGGGCCGAGTCGATCGAGGCGGCGCTCAAGCTCGCACGCAAGCACGCCGGGGTCGGGGGCCGGGACGCGACGCGCATCGTCTGTGCGACGGACGGCTTTCACGGGCGAACCTTCGGAGCGCTCAGCGCGACCGGGCAGCCTTCGAAGCAGGCCCCCTTCGCACCGCTCGTCGAGGGCTTCACTCATGTTGCCTACGGAGATGCCTTGGCGCTCGCGCACGCGATGGGCGACGACGTGGCCGCCGTGTTGCTCGAGCCCATCCAGGGCGAGGCGGGCGTGATCATCCCGCCGCCGGGTTATCTCGCGGCGGCGCGCACCTTGTGCGACGGGGTCGGCGCACTGCTGATTCTCGACGAGGTTCAGACGGGCCTCGGGCGCACCGGCGCGTGGTTCGCGCATCAGCACGAGGGCGTGGCCCCCGACATCATGTGTCTGGCAAAGGCCCTGGCGGGAGGTCTGCCGATGGGAGCTTGTCTGGCGCGGCCCGAGGTCGCTGCGAGCTTCGCTGTGGGGGACCACGCGAGCACGTTCGGCGGGGGTCCGGTGCAGAGCGCCGCGGCCCTGGCCACACTCGACGTGATCGAATCCGAGGGATTGGTGTACCGGGCACTCGTCGCAGGAAGACGACTCATGTCGGCCCTGACCGACCTGTGGCAGGGAGCGGAGGTCCGTGGCAGAGGACTACTGATCGCGGTCGAGTTCACGACCGATGTGGCCAACGAGATCGTCGAGCGCGCCCTGGGGGCCGGTCTCGTTCTCAATGCGACCGGGCCAAACACTCTCCGTCTCGCTCCACCCTTGGTCATCACCAACGACGAGCTCGAGCAGGGGCTCGCGATTCTCGAGGAGGTGGCCGATGCGGTCCTCACGACGACGTGATCTGACGCGCTTGCTGCGCGAGGGGCGAGCCTCGAGTCAGAGGGACATCGTGGACGTGCTCCGGGCGGCGGGTCACGAGGTTACCCAGGCGACCATCTCGCGCGATCTCCAGGAACTCGGCGCGCTCAAAGTGCGCGCGAATGGAGGCTTCGTTTACCGGTTGCCGGACGAGATGCCGAGAGGCGGGGGCGACTTCATGACCCGCAACCTGCTCCGCACGCTCGAGGAGTTCGCGGTGTCCGTCCGCACAGCCGGCAACCTCGTCGTGGTCATGACCGCTCCCGGCCACGCGGCGGCGGTCGCTCGTGCGATCGATCTCGCGCCGAATGACGACGTAATAGGAACGGTGGCCGGAGACGACACCATCTTCGTGGCCACTCCCAACCACGATGTCGCCGCACGACTTGCGGTGACGTGGACCGAGACGACAACCGCGGAGGTGGACTGGAACCATGACGGCCAATAGAAAAGTAGTGCTTGCCTACTCGGGGGGGCTCGACACATCCGCAGCGATCCCTTACCTCACCGAGCAGGGTTACGAGGTCATTGCGGCGGCCGTAGATGTTGGGCAGCCCGGAGACCTGCAGGCGGCGGTCGACCGAGCGCCACAACTGGGGGCCGTGGACGCGCGCCTCGTGGACGCGAAACAGGACTACGTCGAGGGTTACGTGCTGCCCGCTCTGACCATGAACGCGCTGTACCAGGATCGATATCCACTCGTCTCAGCTCTCTCGCGCCCCCTCATATCCAAGGTGCTCGTGAACGTTGCAAAGTCGTCGGGTGCAACGGCGATCGCTCACGGCTGTACGGGAAAGGGCAACGACCAGGTGCGCTTCGAGGTCAGTCTCGGCGCTCTCGCACCCGACGTCGAAGTGCTGGCGCCGGTCCGCGATTGGGGAATGACGCGCGACGACACGATCGCGTACGCCGAGGAACGCAATCTTCCGATCACGACGACCAAGTCCTCTCCCTACTCCATCGACGAGAACCTGTGGGGTAGGAGCATCGAGTGCGGCGTTCTCGAGGACCCGTGGTCCCCGCCGCCCGAGGACATTTACGAGTTGACGGCCACACCCGAAGGCGCGTCATCGAGGCCGCGCGACGTCGAGGTGACGTTCGAGGCGGGAGTGCCCGTTGCGATCGACGGCGAACGCCTCGCCCCTCTGAACGTCATCGACTCGATGACGAAGATCGCCGGCGACTACGGCTTCGGGCGCATCGACCTCGTCGAGGACCGGTTGGTCGGAATCAAGTCGCGCGAGATCTACGAAGCACCGGCGGCCCTCGCGCTGATCGCGGCGCACAGAGATCTCGAGACCCTCACGCTCGACCGACACTTCTCGCGCGAAAAGCGCCGCATGGACGCGTTGTGGGCCGACCTCGTCTACCAGGGACTGTGGTTTACGCCCCTGCGGGAGGCCGCGGAGACCTTTGCAATGCATACCCGCGCTGCGGTTTCGGGTGATGTGCGTCTTCGCTTCACGCCGGGTGGCTGTCTACCCGTTGCCCGGCGCAGCAGGACTTCTCTATACGACCACGGCCTCGCGACCTATGACGCGGGCGACGCATTCGATCATTCGGACGCAGCGGGCTTCGTGCGTCTATGGGGCCTGCCCGCAAAGCAGTGGGCGCGCGTGCACGGCGAGTAACGCGATGTCCAAGGACGGCTCCATGTTGTGGGGCGGACGTTTCGCGGCCGGCCCCAGTGCCGCAATGATCCATCTGACCGCGTCCATAGACGTCGACATGGCCTTGCTCGAGTGCGATGTGCGCGCAACCAAGGCCCATGCGCGTGTGCTGGTCGCGGCTGGGTTGCTGGACGAGGCAGACCTCGAACCCATCGACACGACCCTCGACACCATTGTCGAGCGGTGGCATAACGACGACTTGATTCCGAGCTCCACCGACGAGGACGTTCACAGCTTGGTGGAGCGCGAGTTGACGGACAGACTCGGTGACCTCGGCGCGCGCATCCATGCCGGCCGCAGTCGCAACGATCTGGTCGCACAGGACTTTCGCTTGTGGTGTCGCGACGCGGCAGACGACTTGATCGAAGGCCTCTCGGGTCTCTTGACGACCATCGCCGGGCGCGCCGAGGAGCACACAGACACGCTCATGCCGGGACTCACGCACCTGCAGCCCGCCCAACCCGTGACGGTCGGCTTCCATCTCCTCGCACACGGCTTCGCTCTGGCGCGCGACATCGACCGTCTGTCCGCGGCGCGCGACGCGGCCTCCGTAGGGGTTCTTGGGGCCGGCGCGTTGGCCGGAACGACGCTGCCTCTGGACGCATCGATCGGCGCGCGCGAGCTCGGCTGCAACGGACTGTTCGACAATGCCATGGATGCAGTGTCGGACCGCGATTTCGCCTGCGATCTGGTCTACGCGACGGCCATGCTTGGGGTCCACCTCAGCCGGATGGCCGAGGAGATCGTGCTGTGGACCTCACCTCTTATGGGATTCGCCCGCCTCCCGGACGAGTGGTCGACCGGCTCGTCGATGATGCCCCAGAAGCGCAACCCCGACATGGCCGAGCTCGTCAGGGGACGTGCGGCGGGGCCGATCGGTGAGCTCGCATCTCTGATGACGTTGCTGAAGGGGCTTCCCCTGGCCTATGCGCGTGACCTCCAGGAGGACAAGGCGGTTGTCTTTCGTGCGGTGGAGCGGGCGCGTAGCTGTTTGGCGGGGACGACGGCGATGGTCGCGGGCCTGGCTTTCGATGAATCCCGCCTCGGGGACGCCGCCGGTCTGGGGAGCTCGTGGGCGACCGACGTCGCCGAGCTGCTGGTCTCTCGGGGGCTCCCGTTCAGGGAGGCGCACGAGGTCGCCGCCCGTTTGGTGACCAGGGTCGAGGAGTCGGGCGAAGGGCTCGTAGCGGAGGCGCTCGACTCGCATCACGATCTGTTGCAGGCGGCGGATCGTGAACGGCTCGCGCCCGGACGATCGGTCGCCGCGCGCAGCTCTCATGGGGGCCCGGCCCCCGCCCGCGTCACGGAACAAATCGAGCACCTGAGACGACGGGTGTCGCAAATCCGATCAGCCTAGGAGCCTGCCCGCAGCGGTTTGACGAAAACCCGCCTCCGGGTCTAGTTTGCCGACGTCGCGTGGAAAAGTCCCTCGATGGAGAGGGACTCGATTCGAGGGGGCAACTTTGGGCTCTAGCAGCATTTCGCCGCGCCTTTTCAGGGTGATGGCGGCCGTATTGGCGTGTTCCATGCTCGCACTGGTGTTCGCACCGAGCAGCCAGGCTAAGCCGAGCGGCGACGAACGTCGCCTGACCAAGGCAGTCGATGCCGAGGGCATCAATGAGCACCTGAAGGACCTGCAGGACATCGCAATTGAAAACGGCGGCCACCGGGCCTCCGGGTTCTCGGGCTACGACGCCTCCGTCGACTACGTCGAGGGCGTGCTCCAGGACTCCGGCTACGAAACCACCCGGCAGGAGTTCGCTTTCGACAGCTTCACGGAGGATGCACCGGCGGAGCTCGAGCAGGTTGCACCCGGCCAGGTCGCCTACGAGGAGGGCACCGACTTCGCCTACATGGAGTTTTCGGGCAGCGGTGAGCCCACCGCAGGAGTCACCAACGTGGATCTCGTCCTACCGCCGGGCGCCGAGCCGAACACCTCGACGAGCGGTTGCGAGGAAACGGACTTCACTGGCTTCCCGGCAGGCGACATCGCCCTGATGCAACGAGGCTCGTGCGACTTCGGACTCAAGGCCGCAAACGCGGCGGACGCCGGAGCGGTGGGAGCGATCATTTTCAACGAAGGGCAGCCGGGCCGCACGGATGTAATCAGCGGCACTCTCGGTGACTTTCGACCGGGGATCCCGACGTTCGGCATGAGCTTCGAGCTCGGAAACGATCTCGCCGCCATCGCGGATCTCCAGCTACGTATGTTCGCCGACACGACGATCACGACTACCACCACAGAAAACCTGCTGGCCGAGACCCCCGGTGGAGACCCGAACAACGTCGTGATGGCAGGCGGTCACCTGGACAGCGTTCAGGAAGGCCCGGGAATCAACGACAACGGCTCGGGCACGATGGCGACGCTCGAGATCGCGCAGCAGATCATGAACCTCAAGATCAAGCCGGTGAACAAGATCCGCTTCGCATTCTGGGGCGCCGAGGAGTCCGGGCTCAACGGTTCGAACTTCTACGTCGGGGACCTCACCGAGGAGGAGGCGGCGGACATCGCGCTGTACCTCAACTTCGACATGGTCGGATCGCCGAACTTCGTTCGTTTCGTCTACGACGGCGACGGCTCGGCCTTCGGCATCGAGGGCCCACCGGGCTCGGACGACATCGAGGCGTCCTTCGCGGACTCGTTTGCTAAGAGGGGCCTGGAGAGCGAGGAGACCGCCTTCGACGGGCGTTCCGACTACCTCGCCTTCATCCTCGCGGGGATCCCCGCCGGCGGTCTGTTCTCAGGCGC
Organism: Actinomycetota bacterium; assembly: GCA_050693895.1. Taxonomy (GTDB): domain Bacteria; phylum Actinomycetota; class CADDZG01; order CADDZG01; family WHSQ01; genus WHSV01. Next base: position 37,135 of record JBOGWS010000006.1, read on the forward strand.
CGAGGTGCTGAAGACCGAGGAGCAGGAGGCGGTCTACGGAGGTGTGGCGGGGCTTCCTTACGACCCCTGCTACCACCAGGCCTGTGACACGTACTTCAACCCGAGCGACACGGCGCTGGACCAGTTCTCCGACGCCATGGCCACAGTGATTGCCAAGTACGCCCGCAGCACCGAAACCCTCGAGGGAGGGGGCGCCGCCACGACTCTGAGTCGCAAGGCGTCGCACGACATGACCTTCAAGGGTTCTCACGCTGTGAAGTAGCCGTTCCAAGAAGTTGAACGAAACAAGGGGTGATCCTTCGGGGTCGCCCCTTGCGCGCGACGGTTCGCCCCAAATGGGCGCAGATGCAACAAGAATCTGGTGCCTCTCGGACCTTTTTTGCCGCTGGTCCCTTCCACTCTTTGGCAGGGCCGTCCTAGAGTTATGCCGCCTGGGTGCGGCAGGGGCTCTCCGGCATTCGAGTTGGAAACGAATGTGGCCCGAGGAGGACATCTTGCCGTCGTCGAAAGTTTTGAAGCTGCTTCTGGCACTCGCGTTGGTCGCGGGGTCGTTGGCGCTGGCCGCCCCACCGGCGCGCGCGATACCCACCAAGACCGTAACGGCAGCGAGCAGTAGCTGGCAGCCCAAGAAAGTGCGCTTGGTCAGGCGGAACGGCAAGGGGATCATCAAATGGACGAACACGACGGGGATCCTGCACAACGTCAGGTCCTCGAACAGGGGAACGAACTGGACGATGGGCACGAAGGCCCTGCCGATCTTCACTGGCCTTGTGAAGAGGATCTTCAAGAAGAGGGGAACCTACTACTTCCGCTGCATGATCCACGAGAACCTTGGAATGATCGGCAAGGTGATCGTCCGCTAGAGGCTCAGGCAGCGGCTGATTTCGGGGGCGGCTTTCGGCCGCCCCCTCGTCCCTGCCGGGCGTGCTCCTCGGCCCGGGGTCGCAAGCCCGAGCGGGCGTTTGACGGGAAGGGGAAGGATTCGTAGGATGCCGAGGTTGTTCAGGAAACGAGAGGACTCTTCGTGCAGCTTACTTCCCAGGGGTACACCGCTTCGGCCTAGCACTACGCGTGCAACCGCCCAGCGCCCCGCCGGCTTTCCACCGGCGGTTTTTTTCGCCCCGGGATGGCAGGGTCGCCTTGGCGAGACTGCGGAATAGGCGGCATCGAAGGCCTCGAGCTTCTGACTGAACCTTGGAAACTCCATAGCGAGCGCGAGCATCTATACCAAGTTATTAAGAGCGTACGGTGGATGCCTAGGCGCTAGGAGCCGATGAAGGACGTGGCAGGCTGCGAAAAGCTTCGGGGAGACGCCAAGCAATCTTTGATCCGGAGATGTCCGAATGGGGAAACCCACCAGTGGTAATGCACTGGTACCCAGGTCTGAATACATAGGGCCTGTGGAGGGAACCGGGGGAACTGAAACATCTAAGTACCCCGAGGAAGAGAAAACAAATAGTGAGTCCCTGAGTAGCGGCGAGCGAAACGGGATGAGCCCAAACCTCTGTGGTGTTAAAGCCTGGTGGCGTTGCCACAGAGGGGTCGTGGGACCCATCCGATCCTGCACCAGAAGGGTCAGGGAGTTACAAAGTCAGCGGTTAGCCGAACATTCTGGAAAGCAAGGCCACAGAAGGTAACAGCCCTGTAGGCGAAAACCGACTGACCTCCCGATGGTGTTCCCAAGTAGTACGGAGCCCGAGGAATTCCGTACGAATTTGCGAGGCCCACCTCGTAAGGCTAACTACTTCCTAGCGACCGATAGTGAACCAGTACCGTGAGGGAAAGGTGAAAAGTACCCCGGGAGGGGAGTGAAATAGTACCTGAACCCGTGCGCTTACAA
>JBOGWS010000007.1:0-44472 GCA_050693895.1 Actinomycetota bacterium
TTCGCTACTTTCCATCCGCCCGGGCCATCGCGGCGACGAGATGGCCCACCGTCGCGGCCACGACCGAGATCTTTGCAACCGCCGGTTTCGAGGTCGAAGCACTCCACTCGGTACCTGAGATCATGGCCCCCAACTTGAGCGCGTACTACCGGAGGATCGCGGTACGCGCCAACTCGACACTGACGCTCATCGACGACGGTGAGTTCGAGCAAGGAATCGAGCGCCTCGAGCGGGAGGCGGCTGCGGCATCCAGTACCGAACCGGTCGTGGATCGGCGCGACCTACTCGTCCTGCGATAGATCCACGAGAGGAGCAGAAATGGTCCTGGTCACGTCTCTTGTCGCGGCAGTGAGCGCTGCACTCCTGCTCGACCGTTTGAACTTCCCCGCAGGAGCACTCATTGGAGCCATGGTCGCCATCGCCGCGCTCAAGCTCCTCGGGAATGAGACTCCGAGCATGCCGGGGGCGATCCGGGTCGTGGCGCTCATCATCATTGGCTGGGATCTGGGATCGCGATTCAACAAGCAACTGCTCGCAACCTTGAACAACAACATCGCTCCGCTCGTTCTCGTCATCGCGTGCTTTCTCATCACCGGGTGGGCCCTGGCTTGGATGCTGTGGAGGTTCGGCGTGATGGACCCCGTTACCGCTGTGCTCGCCACCTCACCGGGCGGCCTGGTTCAGATGGGCGCGCTGACGTCGGAGACGCAGGCGAATGCCGCGCTGGTCGTTGGTTTCCATCTGCTGCGAATCGTGGCCGTGCTGCTCTCCGCACCTCTCATAAGCCGACTCGCTTCGACCCAATAGCATGGCTCGATGTCCAAAAGGTTCGAGCAGCGCCTGCGGTCCGCCCTGAACACGCGGCCCCCTCTGCGCCAGACGCAAAAGGGGGCCCGGGATGCGGCCGTGCTCATTCCCGTGGTCGAGCGCGACGAGCCGGCGCTCATCTTCACCGTTCGCACCGACATGCTCCCGAGCCACAAGGGGCAGATCTCGTTCCCCGGAGGTTCGATCGATCCCGGCGATGTGAACGCGACTCACACGGCCTTGAGGGAGGCTCACGAGGAGATCGCCCTCGATCCCGACGACGTCGACATCGTCGGCGAGCTGGACACCTTTCCCACCTTCGTCACGGGTTACAACGTCACGCCCGTGGTCGGATTCGTCGAGAATCGCCCCTCGCTCATTCCGAACCCGGCCGAGGTCGCCGAGGTTCTTTGGGTGCCGCTGTCCGAGCTGGATGCCACGACCCCATCCAAGCCTGGCTTCGAGCATGGGGGCCGTTCGTACCCGACCGAGGCTTGGGTGTGGAACGGTCACGTCATCTGGGGGGTAACCGCGCGCATCATCCGGTTGTTCCTGCACCGATTGGCCGAGGGCGGGCTGGCGGAGTCGCCTGGACCCGACCCGTGGCTCGACTGGACTCCCCCGCCCGTCCCACCGGGACGGGGCTGATGAGCCAGACCCCCACGCCGGGGACATCGGTCAGGCCTTCGCCGACCCCTACTGTCATTCAAGCGCCGCCGGCGACTGGACTCGAAACCGCCGGCGCGATCCTCGCGATCGCTCTGGCGCTTGCGGCGGCGATCCTCGGCTACCGCATCATTCGAGGCGGGCGTGGCATCTGACGAGAGGGACAGGCAAGGGCGTCGCAAAGAGTGGACCGGGAGGCGGCCCCCCCACCTCCCGGTCACCGTTTAGGCAGGCTTCAGCGGCGCGACCTGACGACCACTCGGCCGTCCATAAAAGCGCCGTGGATCACGCAGAGGTAGCGTAGTCCGGCCTCCGACGTCGGCTCGGTGAAACGCAGTGTGTACGGGCTCCTACCGACGTTGATGCCGCTGCCGAAGATCCCCGAACTGTCGAAGTCATTGAGCCGGTGCTGTCTGTCTCCCCGCCTCTCCGCGAAGCGAGCGCCGATGTCGAACTCGAGCTGACTGGGGTCGTTACAGAACGGCGGACCCGGCGTGTCGGGCGGGGTGTCCGGTCCCGGTCCACCGTCACCGTCGGGATCGCAACCCGGTACTCCCCCCTGAGTGTTGGAGACCTCGCGCCCCTTATCGAACGGGAAGGTCACGGCGTGATCCTCGAATGTCAACCCGCTCGCATGCCAGCGCACCCGCTGACCCTTGCGGACAACGAGCTTGTGCGGATAGTTGCCCAGCAGCGCGAAGCCTTTTCCGTCGTAACCGGCGAAGGCGTCCCACACGACCTTGCCGTTCGGCATCACGTGCTTGGATTGCCGTTTCGAGAGCTTGTTGTGCAGTGCCGCGGCGGCTTCCGTGTCGTCGGCGCGAAGCCGGACTCTTCGGGCATCGATCTGCTCCTGGGTCGTCTCCGGATCCCCCGCGTCGACGACCTTTATCCGCGTCCTCATGTTCGGGTGGATTAGACAGATGACGTTGATGAGGTCGTCCGTTGCCCCATCGATCGTCACCGAGAAATTGGGGTCGTCGATGAACGCACCGGAGTTGACCACCGCCGAGCCGTCGTAGCTGCAGGGATTGGTGGCCGTCCCGCAGGCGGGATCGCTCGGGAAGATCGTTTGATTGTTGAACTTGTAGGCCGAGTCGTCGGGATCGGTGCTGGGCAGAGAGAACGGCTTGTCGATGCCCCCGGCGTTGTCCTTCGCCCACTCGTCCCCGTCGACATTGGCCGGCATCAGAGTGGCAGTGTGGAAGCCCCTCAGTTGGAACTCTACTTGGGTGCCGTCGTGCACTCTGAGGGTGTTCGGGCCATAGAAACGCATCCCATCGGCCGGAGCGCCGGATTGGCCCAGGAAACCACCGACACGAACCGTGAGGTCCGACTGCGCTCGAGCGTTCATCGGCCCAACGAGAAGTCCGCCGGTGAGTGCCAATACGAGCAACGCGGCGATGCGACGCGGAACCTTGGTCACATGAACCTCCCCTGTTGGCCGCCACGCCATCCATCGGAGACATTGAGAATCAAAGACCTGCTCTCCCCAGACGTCAAGGCACTTCCGGCATCAAGCCTTGCGCAAACCCCCCGCTTGCGGATGAAGTGGGTAGAAGCGTCAAGAGAAATCCTCGCCTAGAAGCGAGGTGGTTCGGTGTAGACGCCCCACTCGTCTTTGAGGGCTTGGGTCATCTCGCCGAGCGTTACGTAGGCCTTCGCCGCATCGACGAGCACCGGGACCGAGTTTCGGGAGTCGTCGTGGGCCATGTCCCGCAGCCCCTGGATGGCCCCCTGGGCCCTCTCTTCGTCTCGATTGGCACGCACCTCGGCCACGGCCTTCTTCTGCAGCTCCTCCATCTCGGACGTGATCATCAACACGTCCGGCCCGGCCTGGCGGGTGCGCGTGAAGCGATTGACCCCTACGATGACCTTCTTGTTCTTTTCGAGCAGTTGCTGGTAGTGGAATGCGGCATCGGCGATCTCCTGCTGGAAGTAACCCTCCTCGATGCCGGCGAGCATGCCCTCGAGGATCGATCCGTTCCCCATCTCGTCGATCTTAGCGAAGTACTCCTCGGCCCCGTCCTCGCTCTTGCTGGTCAGCTCCTCGACGAACCAGGAACCGCCGAGCGGGTCCACCGTGTTCGTCACGCCGGTTTCGTAGGCGATGACCTGTTGGGTGCGAAGCGCGATCTCGACCGCCTCCTCGCTCGGGAGCGCAAGCACCTCATCGAGCGAGTTCGTATGAAGGCTCTGGGTTCCACCGAGAACCGCGGCGAGGGCCTCTGTTGCCGTTCGAACGACGTTGTTGTAAGGCTGCTGGGCGGTGAGGGAGACACCCGCCGTTTGCGTGTGGAACTTGAGCATCCACGAGCGCTCCTTCTTGGCCCCGTAGCGCTCCTTGAGCCACCGGGCCCAGATCTTTCGGGCCGCCCGGAATTTGGCTATCTCCTCGAAGAAGTCCACGTGGGAGTTGAAGAAGAAGCTCAGCCCGGGAGCGAAGCTGTCGATGTCCATGCCCCGGCGAAGGCCGAGCTCGATATGCGCGAAGCCCGACGCGATCGTGAACGCGAGCTCCTGCACAGCCGTGCTCCCGGCCTCGCGGATGTGATAGCCGGATATAGACAGCGGGTAATACCTGGGCGCCTCCTGGGCGCAGAACTCCATCATGTCGCCGGTCAGCCGCAGGTGCGGCTCAGGCGGGAAGAGCCATTCTTTCTGTGCGATGTATTCCTTGAGGATGTCGGTCTGGCAGGTGCCGCCCAACTTGTCGACGGAGGCACCCTGCTTCTCGGCGGCCGCGAGATACATGGCAAAGAGCATGGGGGCCGGGCCCGAGATCGTCATCGAAGTGGTGATTTTCTCGAGGTCGATGTCGCCGAACAGGATCTCCATGTCGGCCAGGCTGTCAACGGCGACGCCGCAGCGGCCGACCTCGCCCTCCGAGTGTGGCTCGTCCGAGTCGCGGCCCATCAGCGTCGGCATGTCGAAGGCGACACTCAGGCCCGTCTGGCCCTGGTCGATTAGGAACTTGTAACGCTCGTTGGTGTCGGCCGGGCCCCCGAATCCGGCAAACTGCCGTTTGGTCCACAGCCGCCCCCGGTACCCGGTCGGGTAGATGCCCCGGGTGAATGGATACTCGCCGGGAACCCCGATCTCGGGATCGATCTCGGTCTGTTCCCCGCCCGGCCCCCCCGGACCGTAGAGGGGTTCCACCTCGACGCTCGATAGGGTGTCGAAGTCCACGTCGTCCCGGAGTTTTGCCTTGTCGTATTTCTCGCGCCAGCGTCTTTGCAGGTCATCAGCCATGCAGCGAGTTTACCCGGGCAAACCGTCTGGAAAATTGAGCCGCAGGTCTCGGGCTAGAGCTCGGTGATCAAACGGTCGGCGGCCTGATAGGGGTTGCATCTGCGATCGAGCACCTCGCGGGTGAGTTGCGCAAGAGTCTCGGCCCCCTCGGACTCGATGCGCCGTCGGTAGCGCTCCGCAACGATCTCCTTGATCTCGCGCTCGATGCGTCTGTGACGACGCGCCTCGAGCAAGCCCTTCTCCTCCTGGTAGGCGCGGTGCTTCCCGACCGCAGTCCAGAGATCGTCGAAGCCCTCGCCTTTGGTGGCCACCGTCTGCACGATGTCCGGCTTGCGTTCATCGTCGGACATATCGAGCATCTGCTTGATCTCCCGGACCGTGTCGCGGGCGCCGGGCCGGTCGGCCTTGTTGACGACGAAGACGTCGGCGATCTCCATGAGCCCGGCCTTGGCGGTCTGCACCGCGTCCCCCCAGCCGGGATTGAGAACCACCAGCGTGGTGTCGCAGGCGTCGGTGATCTCGACCTCCGCCTGGCCGACACCCACGGTCTCGATGATGATGATCTCCATACCCACTGCGTCGAGCACGCGCACCGCCTCGGGTGTCGCCAGCGAAAGTCCCCCCAGGTGCCCGCGCGTCGCCATCGAACGAATGAACACGCCGGAGTCCAGCGCATGACTCTGCATCCGGACACGGTCGCCCAGCAGTGCACCTCCGGAGAAGGGACTCGACGGGTCGATCGCCAGCACGCCGACGGTCCGCTCGTCGGCCCTGATCCGAGCGACGAGTCGTTCGGTGAGCGTGGACTTGCCGGACCCGGGGGCTCCCGTGATGCCGATCGTGTAGGCGCGGCCGGTGTGCGGATAGAGCTCGTGCATCACCTCGGCGAGGTCCTCTCCCCCGTCCTCGACGAGGGAGATGAGGCGTGCGATGGCGCGGCGCTCACCCTGCTGGGCGCGTGCGACTAAATCAGGGACGCGACCCAAATGGGCACCTAGCTCTCGATCGCGACGACTTCGGTTACGCCCTCGATGCGCTCCTTGAGCAGGCGCTCAACACCGTGCTTCAGGGTCACGGGGGAGATGGGGCAGCTCTCGCAGGTACCGAAGAGACGCACCGTCACGGTGCTCCCCTCGACCCCTTCGAGCTGGATGTCGCCGCCGTCCATCTGAATTGCCGGCCGGATCAGCTCCAGGGCCTCGTTGATCTTCTCCTCGACCGTCGTCACCGTCTTGCTCACCTCTTCATCGTAACTGTTACAGCAAACACTCCGGCGGCCACAAAGACGAGGGCGATGAGCAACAAACCCCAGGGAGCGGCGGGTTGATCGGTGTCGTTTGCGGCCGCTCCGCCGCCGGATTCATTCGGCCGAACTTCGGCCTCATCCGACTCGGTGACGACGATTTCGACCGGATCGGTCCGTTTCGTCCGGGACCCGGACGAGGCCTCGATGTGTACCTCGTAACTTCCGGGTTCGAGCGGAGCGAGCCACGGGACACGCGCTCGCCCCGCGTTGCGAACGGTTCCGGCCTCTTCGACCGGGTCAGGCGTCACGGAATCCGTTGAGTCGCCCGGCGCCGTGACGGGCACGACTTGGGCGGGACGGGAGAGGGCGACGGTCAGCCAAGCGGCCTCGCCCACCCCGATCTCGTCGGGGGATCCGAGCAATCGGATGCTGAGTGGCCTGTCGGTGCTCGAGGGTGGAGTCACCGACATCGCCCCGGTCCCGTTGTAGCGAATGGTCCAGGTGCCGATCGACGCGTCGATCACGGTTCGACCACTGCCGTCGACGACCTCGAGGGCGCCGGTCAGTCTCAAGGCGCTTCGCCCCCAGTCCACGCCTACATCGAGAGCCCCTGGGTCGCTCACGCGGCCGAGAGAAACCCCCGTGTAGTAGTGGCCGAGAATCTCTGGGTAGGAGGCCCCCTGCAGCGCGAGGCCGTGTGCCCCCCACTGCGACATCCCCACTCCGTGTCCCCAACCGCGACCATGCACTCGTACGACACCGTCCTGCGTTCCGATGCCGAGACGGTTCGAGGGGAACGTCTCGGGCAGGCGCCCGGAGATGGTGAGCGCAATGGACGGATACTTGCCGGGGAAAGCCGCCGGCGCGTGCTCGCGCACGATCTCCCTCAACTCCTCGGCGGTCATGCGCAATCTCAGCTTCTTGCCGTGGAGCAACACGTCCGGATAGTGGAGGTCGGCGCGCGAAGGAACCGTCTGCGCTCCCTGAAGCCGCCCCTGGGCCCGGCTCCAGCGACCGGAGCGCTCGAGAATCTGCTGCAGGTCGCGGACGGTGAACGCGACGCTCCACCGGTCAAGCGGCGAAGCCTCCTCCGTCGGGCTCGAGACGCCCTTCAGGTAAGGAAACGAGCCCTCGGTCGGAAAGATCCGTTCGTTGTCGAAGGTCTGCCCGCCGGAGACGGAATGATAGCGAGCGAGGATGGGCCGGCCCTCGTAAAGGATCGCCTCGCCCGCCGTGGCGCGGACCGCGTCGGCCCACCGTTGCCCATCCTTCTGCTGCAGAACCTCGGCTCCCGAGAAGACCTGACACTCGACCGATGCGCAGATGTCGAAGCCGTAGGTCGCGGCAGCTCCCGCCGGGGGCCGATCGAGTGTGTTCAGCGCGTAAGTGCGTGCGGCGATCGCCTGCGCCTTGAGCGCCTCGACGGGCCAGTCCGGTAGGACCTCGGCGAGCCCGAGCAGATAGCGCTCGAGCGGCAGCCGGTTGGCCAGCGCGATGCCGTCCGAGGCCGCGGTCAGCTTGATCTGCCCGAGGTACCAGCCAAGTCCGGCGATGGCGGTCGGCTGGCCGCCCGTGGGCACCAGGCGCACCGTGCCTCGCACGAGACGCGTCCTCGGCTCCCCGCCCCTGGATCGATCGTTCTCTTTCTGGGCTGCAGACGGCGCGAGCGACCACGCGACCAAGGCGGCCACGAGCATCAACACAAAGGCGCGAACAAGAACCGGCATAGGGACATTGTGGCCGCGGATGCGGCCTAGGCGGATTCCAGCGAGATCTCGGCGCCCAGGCAGGCGAGCTTATCCACGAACTTCTCGTAGCCCCGCTCCACGTGGCCCGCGTCGTAAACCACGGTCCGCCCGTCGGCGCACAAGCCTCCCAGTACCAGCGCCGCGCCCGCCCGTATGTCGGGCGAGCGCACGGGGGCACCGGATAACTGCTCGACTCCGCGAATGACGGCATGGTGCCCCTCGACCCTGATGTGAGCGCCCATTCGGTTGAGCTCGTCGACGAATAGGAACCGGGACTCGAAAACGTTCTCGGTCAGGATCGACGACCCTCGCGCCTGACTGAGCAGAACCATCATCGGAGGCTGGAGGTCGGTGGGGAACCCCGGGAACGGCAGGGTGACCAGATCGAGTGTCGTGGGCCGCCGATCCATCCGGACACGCACGCGTCCCTCGCCGCGCGTGACCTCGGCCCCCGCATCCTCGAGCTTCATCAGAGGCAACTCGAGATGCGACGGCTCGCAATCGACAAGAGTCACGTCCCCCTGCGTCGCGACCGCGGCGATGGCGTATGTCCCAGCCTCGATCCTGTCGGGGACGATCGAGTGCTCGGCCGAATGCAGTTGGTCGACCCCGTCCACGGTGATCGTCGGTGTCCCAACGCCGCCGATGCGCGCGCCCGCGTTGTTGAGGAACGCGCACAGATCCTGGATCTCGGGCTCGCGCGCGGCGTTCTCGATCACCGATCTGCCCTCGGCCAGAACGGCCGCCATGAGGATGTTTTCCGTGGCCCCGACTGAGGGAAACTCCAGCAGCGTGTTCACCCCCCGGAGCCTGTCGCAGAGTCCCTCGACGTAGCCGTGCTCGGACGTGAACTTTGCACCCATCCGTTCGAGCCCGCGCAGATGAATGTCGATCGGACGCGAGCCGATCGCGTCGCCACCGGGCATAGCTACGCGTGCATGACCAAGCCGCGCAAGCAGGGGGCCGAGCACCTGGATCGAGGCGCGCATCTTGGTGACCAGCTCGTAGGGAGCTTCCTCGCAGAGCTCTCCCGACGAATCGATTACCAGGCGCCCGTTCTCGCGCTGAACCGTGGCGCCGAGCCGGCGAAGCACATCCGCCATGAGCTCTACGTCCGTGATCTGCGGAACGCGCTCGAGCACGACCTCGCCGGGAACCATGAGCGCGGCCGCCATGAGCTTGAGTGTTGAGTTCTTGGCCCCGCTGATTCGCACCTCACCCTCGAGGCGACTGGGACCTTGGATTACATAGGCCTTCACTGTTTCGAGTCTAGTGCCGCGACCGCGCAGCCTTTCGTATATGCGCAGCTACCGCCTGCGGCCCGAGGATCTCCGAGCGGTCGACTTCTTGCGGCCCGTTGCCTTCTTGCGGCCTGTTGCCTTCTTGCGGCCTGTTGCCTTCTTGCGTGCCGTTGTCTTCCGTCTCGCGGCCGGCTTCCTTCTCGCCGTGGCCTTCTTGCGGCCTGTGGACTTCTTGCGTCCCGTGGTCTTCCGTCTCGCGGCCGGCTTCCTTCTCGCCGTGGTCTTCTTTCGCCCGGTGGACTTCTTGCGGCCCGTGGTCTTCTTTCTCGCGGCTGGCTTCCTTCTCGCCGTGGTCTTCTTTCGCCCTGTGGACTTCTTGCGGCCCGTGGTCTTCTTGCGCGCCGTCTTCTTGGCGGCAGTCGTTCGCTTACGCGCCGTCTTCTTCGCGGCTGCGGTCTTCCGGGCTGCGGTCTTCTTTGCGGCCGTCGTTTTCTTGCGCGCTGTCTTCTTCGCTCGCGTGGTCTTCTTCCGAACCGCTCGCTTCGTCTGGCCGGTCTTGCGGTTGGCCGTCTTCTTTACTTCCGCGACGGCCTCTTTGATCTCCTCGGTGATGGGTCCGGTCTCCGGACGAGTCACCTCGGCGGCAACCCCGACGGAACCGGCGGCGGCGCGCCGCGCACCGGCGATGACGCCCTCCCTACCGGGAGGAGGTGCTACCACTCCCGAAACGACGTCCTCCGCGTTCGCGACGGACTCTCGCGCCTTCTCGATGAGACCCTTGTCTTCAGGAGCCTGATCTTCAGAAACTCTGTCTTCATCTGCCATGCGTCCCCTCCTCGTCTATTGCTGCCGTGTTCTCACATAAATGAACCTGAACCGGGATCGACGTCAAGACGTGCTTCGATCAACCATAAGTTGCGCCGAACGCACTCGGGGCAGAGTGAGATGTGACGATCGTTCGCATCGTGCATCTCTTGCCATCCCATTGGCACCATGCCCCGGCGCCTGGTAGCTGAGGATCCGCAGGACGAGCAGAAGACACGATTTCTCAGGCCCTGCGGCTCCTCCATGATGTCTACGGGTTCCCGGTCGCCAACTCTAGGATCCGTGACCGGACTCGGCCAGCTCGACGCGCGCCATCTCTATGCGGATGCGCGCTTCTGCCCTCTCGTCGCTGGCTTCTGCGGCTTCCGACTGAGCCTCCTCGAGCCGTCGTCGTGCTTCGGCCGCATCGATCTGGCTCAGGTCCTCGGCATCGTCTGCAAGCACGATGACGTGATAGTCGTGTCCATCATCATCCGCGCCAGAGCCCACCTCGCCTTTGGAGGCCTCGAGGAAACCTCCGGAGACGAAGTAATCGGCGCGTTCGTTGCCCGAGACGATGGAGACCCGTCCGGGAACAAGCGCCGCAAGGAAAGGGATGTGGTTGTTGAGGATGGCAAACTCACCTTCGGGCGAGCGGGCGATGACCATCTCGGCCTCACCGCGCCACACCGCTTCCTCCGCGGACACGATCGACACACTCATCGGGGTGGCCACTACGCAGAGAGCTCCTTCGCTTGTTTCTCGGCCTCCTCGATACTTCCGACCATGTAGAAGGCCTGCTCGGGCAGCTCGTCGTAGTCACCATCGACGATCGCCTTGAAGCTCTGCACGGTTTCTTCGACCGGCACGTACTTGCCTTCGATGCCGGTGAACTGCTCGGCGACGAAGAACGGCTGGCTCAAGAAACGCTGGATCTTGCGAGCGCGAGCGACGATCAGCTTGTCCTCCTCGCTGAGCTCGTCGACGCCGAGGATCGCGATGATGTCCTGGAGATCGTTGTAACGCTGCAGGATCTGCTGGACGCTCATGGCGACGTCGTAATGATCCTGACCCACATAGCGAGGGTCGAGGATGCGCGACGTGGAGTCAAGCGGGTCGACCGCAGGGTAGATACCGAGCTCGGAGATCGACCGACTGAGCACCGTTGTCGCGTCTAGGTGTGCGAACGTCGTGTGTGGCGCGGGGTCGGTGATGTCGTCGGCGGGGACGTAGATGGCCTGCAGAGACGTGATTGACCGACCCTTGGTAGAGGTGATGCGCTCCTGAAGCTCACCCATCTCCTCGGCCAGAGTCGGCTGGTAGCCCACGGCGGACGGCATGCGGCCCAGCAGAGTTGAGACCTCGGATCCCGCCTGCACGAAGCGGAAGATGTTGTCGATGAAGAGCAGCACGTCTTGGTGCTCGACGTCGCGGAAGTACTCGGCCATCGTCAGCGCGCTCAACGCCACTCGCAGGCGCACGCCGGGAGGCTCGTCCATCTGTCCGAAAACGAGAGCCGTTTTCTCCAGCACTCCAGCTTCCTTCATCTCGAGCCAGAGGTCGTTGCCCTCGCGGGTGCGCTCGCCGACTCCGGCGAACACCGATACGCCACCGTGCTGCTCGGCTACGCGGTTGATCATCTCCTGGATCAGCACCGTCTTGCCGACGCCGGCGCCTCCGAACATGCCGATCTTTCCACCCTGCACGTAGGGCTCGAGGAGGTCGATGACCTTGATGCCGGTCTCGAACATCTCAGTCTTGGGCTCGAGGTCCTCGAACTTGGGAGGCGGCCGGTGAATGGGCCAGCGCTCGACGTCGTCGGGGATCGAGGACTCGTCGATGGCCTCTCCCAGCACGTTGTAAAGGTGGCCCAGAACCGACTTGCCGACCGGGACCGATATGGGCGCTCCCGTGTTGGTCACGGTCGATCCACGGACGAGTCCATCGATGTTCTTCAGGCACACCGCTCGGACGATGGACTCGCCGACGTGCTGGCTGACCTCTGCGGTGATGGTGTCGGTCTCGTTGCCCAAGGTGCGCTCGACGGTCAATGCGTAGTCGATCTCCGGGAGCTGGTCGGGTGGAAACTCGACCTCGATAACGGGACCCGTCACCGTGAGGAGCCGGCCCTCGCTCGTCTTCCTGTCCGACAGTCGGTCTTCTGTTACGGCCATGAATTTCTCCTACTCTCTGGCTGCAGATGACAGGGCCTCGGCACCACCGATGACCTCCATGATCTCGGTGGTGATCTCGGCCTGTCTCGCTTGGTTGTAGCCACGGGTCAGATCTTCGATCAGGTCCGACGCGTTGTCGGTTGCAGCCTTCATCGCGCGGCGCCGTGCGGCGTGCTCGGAGGCCGCCGCCTCCAGCAGCCCCTGGAGGATGTTGCCCTCGACGTAGCGAGGGACGAGCAACCCAAGGATCTCCTCCGGGTCGGGCTCGAACTCGTAGCTCGGAGATGGTCCCCGCTCCCTGGACTCCTCGGCCATCTCTTCGAGATCCTCCTTGGGGAGCGGCAGAAGCTGCGTGACGGTGGGTCGTTGGGTCAACGCTGATTGGTACTTCGTGTAGATGAGCCGGACCTGGTCCGCTTTGCCATCTCGGAAGGCCTTGGTCACGGCTCGGGCGACGTTGCGACCATCCTCGATGCCCGGTCGGTCGGAGACCCCCTGCCAGGTGTTGGCCTCGTCGAATTCGTAGCCCCTGAACTTGAAGTAGGTAATCGCCTTCTTGCCGACGAGGTAGAGGCGATGTTTGTTGCCGTGAGCCTCCATGTCGCGCTCGGCAAACCTCAAGACGTTCGAGTTGTAAGCGCCGGCAAGCCCCCTGTCCGAGGTCACGACGATCGTGGCGACCGTGTCGGGTTCGTCGCGCGGCTTAAGCAGCGGGTGATCAACTCGACCCGCGTTCGCCGCAACCGACGTCATGAGACGGCGCATCTCCTCGGCGTAGGGACGCGCGGCCTCGACTCGTTGCTGGGCCTTGACCACGCGCGACGATGCGATGAGCTCCATGGCGCTCGTGATCTTCTGCGTCGACTTGACGCTTGAGATCCGGCGCTTGATCGCACGAAGCTGCTGGGCCATCTATTTCGCCGCTCCCTCTTTCTCCGCCTCGGGCTGCTCGGTCGTCGGTTGATCGGCGTCGCCGCCCTCGGCTGCAGGCGAATCGCTCGCCTCGGGCACGCCCTCTTCGGCGGCCACGGTCTCCACCGTCTCGACGTCTTCGGAGTCGAGGTAGGACTGCTTGAATTCGTCGGCCGCGGACCTCAGCTTCTCTGTCGTGTCGTCATCGAGCTTGCCGGTTTCGCGCAGCGTCTCGCCAATCTGGCCGTGGCGGTTGCGCATGAAGTCGAGGAACTTGCGCTCGAAGTCCTGCGCCCTCTCGACGGGAATGTCGTCAAGGTAGCCGTTCGAAACGGCCCAGATCGACAGCACCTGGTCCTCGACCGGGTACGGCGTGAATTGCTTCTGCTTGAGGATCTCGACGACGCGTGCACCTCGCTCGAGCTGTGCCTGACTGGCCTTGTCGAGCTCGGAACCGAACTCGGCGAAAGCCTCGAGAGCACGGTATTGAGCCAGGTCGAGTCGCAGACGGCCGGCAACGGCCTTCATGGCCTTGACCTGTGCGTTTCCGCCCACTCGAGAGACCGAGATACCGACGTTGATCGCCGGTCGCACGCCAGAGAAGAAGAGGTCCGACTCGAGGTAGATCTGACCGTCGGTGATGGAGATGACGTTGGTCGGGATGTACGCCGACACGTCTCCACCTTTCGTCTCGATGATGGGCAGAGCGGTCATGGAACCGCCGCCTCTCTCGTCGCTAAGCTTGGCCGCACGCTCGAGGAGACGGCTGTGCAGATAGAACACATCTCCCGGGTACGCCTCTCGGCCGGGGGGACGACGCAACAGCAGCGACAGTTGCCGGTAGGCGATGGCCTGCTTGCTGAGGTCGTCGTAGATGATCAGGACGTGCTCGCCCTTCTCCATCCAGTGCTGGCCCATGGCGCAGCCAGCGTAGGGGGCGAGATACTGGAACGCTGCCGGGTCGGAGGCCGCGGCGTTGACGACGGTCGTGTACTCCATCGCGCCCTGCTCCTCGAGCCCGCCGACGACCTCGGCGACGGTCGACGCCTTCTGGCCGATTGCGACGTAGATGCACTTCACCGCGTTGTCGGTACCCCAGTTCTCGCGCTGGTTCACGATCGCGTCGATCGCGATCGCCGTCTTTCCCGTCTGCCGGTCTCCGATGATGAGCTGCCGCTGACCGCGGCCGATGGCCGTCATCGCGTCGATGGCCTTGATGCCTGTCTGAAGCGGCTCTTTGACCGGTTGACGCGCGGTCACGCCGGGGGCCTGAACTTCGAGCGGACGCCGAGCTTCCGCCTTGATCGGACCCTTGCCGTCGAGTGGATTACCGAGTCCATCTACCACGCGACCCAGAACTCCGTCACCGACTCCCACGGAGAGGATCTCGTGCGTCTGCTTGACCGCGCCGCCCTCTTCGATGTGGCTCGCCTCACCGAGGACGACCGCTCCGATCATGCGCTCCTCGAGGTTCATCGCAAGTCCGACGATGCCGCCCTGGAACTCGAGCATCTCGTTTGCCATGACTCCCGGCAGGCCCGTCACGCGCGCGATTCCATCGCCGACCTCGTCCACGCGGCCGACCTCTTGGCGCTCGATCGACGGCTTGAACCCCTCGACGTGACGTTTCAGCACGGAAGAGATGTCCTCCGGCTTGATGGTGAGTTCGGCCACTACGCGTTCACCTGCTCTTTCAATTGCTCCAGACGGCGCTTCACGCTGCCGTCGATGACGGTGTCTCCGACCTTTGCAACGATCCCGCCGATGATCGACGGATCGACGATTACCTTGACCTCGACCTTCTTGGAGGTCGCTTTGCTGAGGGCCTTGGCGAGCTCGGTCGTCTGCTTTTCGTCCAGCGGGGTTGCGCTTCGGACCTCGCCCACCACCGAGGCGCGCGCCTCCGCAGCGAGCTCGCTGAGCTCTTCGAGGATCTGAGGCAACTGCCGGCCGCGCTCCTGTGCGATGACAAAGGTGATCAATCCCAGCGTGTGCGGGGACACCTTGTCCACCAGCAACTCCTCGATGACCTTGATTCGCTCTGAGAGCTCGATCGCGGGCTCGGAGAGAGCCTGCTTGAGCTCTTGGTTCGACTCGAGCAGCTTTCCGAACCGGTAGAGCTCGTCCTCGACGCGCTCGATGTCGCCCTCCGCCTTGACGACGGCGAAGAGCGCCTCCGCGTAACCCGTGATGAGCTCGTCAGAAGCCATCAGTTGTTTCGACCTCCGTTAGTGCTCATCGATGCGACCTCGCTTATGTAGGCGTCGACGAGTTCCTTCTGCGCGGATGCGTCGATCGTGCGGCCCACGACCTTCTCGGCAAGCTCGATCGACACCGTCGCGATGGTGGTCTGGAGCTCCGACAGGGCGCGAGCGCGCTCGGCTTCGATCTGCTCCTGCGCGCGAGCCATCACGGCCTCGGCGTCCTTGTCGGCCTTGGCGACGACATCCTTGCGGACCTGCTCCGCCTGCTGACGAGCCTCCTCGATGATGCGGTTGGCCTCGCTGCGGGCCTCCGCAAGCTGTTGCTTGTACTCGTCGCGCGCACCCTGTGCCTCGGCCTTAGCGGCCTCGGCGTCCTGGAGGTTGCCCTCGATCTCGGCCTGACGTGCCTCGATCGTCTCGCGCAGCTTGGGCAACGCGAACTTCATGAGCGCGAAGACGACGACGGCGAACGCGATCGCACCGCCAAACAGCTCCGCCGCCGGAGGCAAAATCAGGTCGAGACCTTCTCGTGTTTCTTCGTGCTCTTGTGCGAAGAGCAACGCGTGCTCAATCACCATTGATCCCTCCGCTTAAAGGATGAAGGTCAGGACGAAGCCGATGAGCGCAAGCGCCTCGATGAGGGCGAACCCGATGAACATCGTCGTTCGGGTCTGTCCGGCGGTCTCGGGTTGGCGTGCCATCGCCTGAATTGCGTTGGAAAAGATGTTTCCGATACCTATAGCTGCGCCCGTTGCCGCGAGTCCAAAGGCGATACCGCCGGCTAGAGTTGCGAGGCCGTCTCCAGTAGAGGCTCCGGCTTCCTGTGCTAGTTCGATCACTGCAGTTCCCTCCTTGTTCCTTCGATGACTTCTCTTACGCGGGTGCCAGTTCTGTTTCTCGAATCGGTTCGGGATGCTTGTCCTCGGCGTGCTCCTCTTCACCGTGTCCCTCGAGTGCCTCTGCGATGTAGAAGGCCGTGAGGGTGGTGAAGATGTAGGCCTGAATCGTGATGACCATGAACTCGAACACGACCAGGAGAATGGCGACGAGGAACGTTACGACTCCGAGGGGCTTTTGCAAGAAATTGCCGTGCAAAAGCAGCTCCTCGGTAAAGAGAAAGAAGATCGTCAACAACACGTGACCGGCCAACATGTTCGCCAGGAGTCGAATGGCGAGGGTGAAGGGCCGGATGATGAAGGTCGACAGGAGCTCGATGGGAGTCAGGATGATGTAGACCGCCTTCGGCACCCCGGGTGGGAATGCGATGTCCTTCACGTAGGAAAACCCGTGCCGCTTGAACCCGATGAAGATGTAGACGAACCAGCTGGTGAGAGCGAGGACGGCCGGTATCGCCATGCGACTCGTCACCGGGAAGTTCACGAACGGAAGGATCTCGAGAAGATTCGAGAAGAAGATGAAGAAGAAGAAGCTGGTCAATAGAGGCGCGTACTGAGCGCCTTTCGGACCCATGATGTCGATGGCGATGTTGTTGCGAACGAACAGGTAGCCGGTCTCCGCCGCGAACTGCATGCCCTTCGGCACGAGTTGTTGCCGACGCGCGCCGAGCCAGAAGAAACCAACCGTAACGAGCGCTGAGAAGTACATGAGCAGCACGACCCGGTTGATCTCGAAGAAGGTGCCTTCGAAGGCTATGGGTTCCCAGAGGAAAAGATGGAAGACATCCAGTTCCATGCATCAGCTCCTTGTCGTCTTTGCGCGGCTCTTGGATCCGTTGTCGTGCTGTGGCGGAAGCCTCAAGAACTTGTCCGCGGCTTCCCAGATGATCAGCACCAGGTAGCTAATGACCATCGTTATCGCCGCCACCCGGAAGTCAACGAAATCTACTCGCTCCAGCGCCACCAATGCGACACCGGCACCCAGCAGAGACACGATCATCGCGACCATGGCGCCAACCATTAAGAGATCGGGACGATTCTCGGCGAGGCCCCCGATGATGCGTCCGGAGAGCCACAACAATAGAAGTGCGAGACCGAGCCCGATGGCCCCCGCGCCGGCAGCCTCCAGCCCCTCTACTGCCAGCAGCACGATGATGAGGAGGGGCGCAAGCAAGATTCCCCGCTTGATCATGTGCTGCACGATCGCGAGCTCAATCATCGGTCGCCCTTGCCTGTAGTGCGCGATTGCGCCCCCATCTGCTGGGCCCCCACGACGACGTGGATCGTCCCTCCAACCCATCCGATTACCGAGCCCACGATCTGCGCCCAGGGCTCGATGCCCAACCAACCGTCCACGAGGCTGCCGAGCCACCAGAAGAGCGCGACTGCGGCCGCGAACTCGAAACCAAGTGCAAGTCCCCTGCCCAGCATCGGGGAGCCTTTGAAGCCTCCTCCGTTGCTCAGCGCGGCTCGCCTCCCGCGATCATCGGGTTGATTGCTCGGGACTCCCAGCTTGTCGTCGTCTCTTCCCCCGGCGAGGGAGCGTCCGGGGAGCGAAACATGGGTCGGGATGGCCTGCATCCTAAACCGTTCTCCTCCAGTGGCTGCCTTGTGAATCTTTTCACAAGGTACCCCATCGAGCGCATATCTTCAAACGTCCGAAACCCACAATTTGACGACCCAAAACTTAAGCCCGATGCGGAGGCTAGCTTGGGGTGGTGCGGTCCTGGATCGCTTTGGTGATGACCGGGAAGACCGTGTAGAGCACGATCGCGGCCACGGCGATGGGCAGGGCGAAGATGACCTCGGAGCGATCGAGGAACGAGAATGCAAGCCCCGCGCCCGCAGCCAGAGCCGACCAGATGTACATCACGATGACGGCCTGACGGTGGCCGTGTCCCAGGTCCATCAGCCGGTGGTGCAGGTGCTCCTTGTCGGCATGGAAAACACTCCTGCGTTTTCTGGCTCGGCGAATGATGGCGAAGAGCGCGTCGGCAAGGGGAATGGCGATGACGGCAAGTGGGATGAGCAAC
Source organism: Actinomycetota bacterium (assembly GCA_050693895.1). Classification (GTDB taxonomy): domain Bacteria; phylum Actinomycetota; class CADDZG01; order CADDZG01; family WHSQ01; genus WHSV01. The sequence goes on from JBOGWS010000007.1 coordinate 17,984, forward strand.
GGGAAGTAAGCCAGGAACACTTGCGACGTCGGGTTGGCGGCGGCGGTTGAGACTCCGACTCCCTGAGAGCCGATCCCCGCGACGGTGGCGCCACCCAGAACGAGGCCGAGGAGCATGCTTCCCGAGTCCCCCATAAAGATCTTGGCCGGAAAGAAGTTGTGTCGCAGGAAGCCGAGCGTCACTCCGACGATGATGATGGCGACGAGAGGGGCCGAGGACTGCGCGACGTTGAAGCCTCCGACCTCGAGGTTGAAGGTATAGACGAAGAACGACGCGGCCGCGATGGCGACGATCCCTGCGGCGAGCCCATCGAGCCCGTCCACGAGGTTCACCGCATTGACCATCGCCACCAGCCAGGCGATGGTCAGCAGCACCGAGAAGTCGTCCGAGAGCGCAAGCACGTCTCCGCCGGGCAACAGAAGGAACCGCATCTGCACACCGGACAGAAAGACGATGCCGGCGGCGAAGATCTGTCCGGCCAGCTTCACCGGAGCCGGCAGGTCGTGGAGATCGTCGACCGCGCCGAGAAAGAAGATGACGAGCGCCCCGGTTCCGATGCCGAGCAGCTCGGAGCTGTCCACGAACTTTGCCCTGAACTCGGGCATATAGAACGCGAGCAACCCCGCGCCCAGAATTCCGAGGGCCATAGCGAATCCACCGAGAGTGGGCGTCGGGTGGGCGTGAACCTTGCGGTCGCTCGGCCTGTCGACCGCCCCCAATCGCACGGCGCCCCACCTCACTATGGGCGTCACCATGAAGGTGATAACCAGCGCGCAGATGCCAACCAGCAGGTATGGGACCACGAAGTAAGAGTTCCTAGCTAGCACGAGCTGGGTGCGGTTGGACAGGCGGCAGAACATCTGGGTAGGGGCGGAACCGGTCGGTCAGTTTCGCCACACCGGCTCTGACCTCGTCGGCAACTGCAGACGAATCATCCTTCAGCGAGCGCGCAATGAGTCGCGCGACCTCGGCCGTTTCGTCTTCCTTCATCCCGCAGGTCGTAATGGCCGGAGTCCCGACGCGGATACCGGAGGCCACGAAAGGCTTCTCCGGGTCGTACGGAATCGCGTTCTTGTTCACTGTGATCCCGACGGCGTCGAGTCGAGCCTCCGCCTCCTTGCCGGTCAGCGACACGGGCCTCAGGTCGACCAGCATCAGGTGGTTGTCTGTGCCTCCCGACACGATCCTCAGCCCCTCATCGGTGAGCGTCGACGCCATCGCTCGGGCATTGGCGACAACCTGGGCTGCGTAGTCCTTGAACTCGTCGCCGAGCGCCTCCGCGAACGCAACCGCCTTCGCTGCGATGGAGTGCATGAGCGGCCCACCTTGCCAGGCGGGAAAGACGCTCTTGTCGATCGCCTTCTTGTGCTCCTCGCGACACATGATCATCGCGCCGCGGGGGCCGCGCAGGGTCTTGTGTGTGGTGCAGGTGACGACGTCTGCGTACTCGACCGGGTTGTCGTGGACTCCCCCGGCGACGAGACCTGCAAAGTGCGCGGCGTCGACGATGAGGATGGCTCCAACTTCGTCCGCGATCTCCCTGAGCACCTTGAAGTCCCAGGGCCTCGAATACGCGGTTGCTCCGCCGACGATCACTTTTGGACGTTCCCGCTTGGCGATGTCTCGCAACTCGTCGTAGTCGATGAGCTCGTCGGACTTGCGCACTCCGTAGGACACGACGTTGAACAACTTGCCCGTGAAGTTCACTGGCGACCCGTGAGTGAGGTGTCCGCCGTGGGCGAGCTCCATTCCCATGAAGGTGTCCCCGGGCTCAAGAAAGGCGAAGTAGGCGGCGGCGTTCGCTTGAGCCCCCGCGTGCGGTTGCACGTTCGCGTGCTCGGCGCCGAAGAGCTGCTTTGCCCGCTCGATGGCGAGCTCCTCGACGACGTCGACGTATTCGCAGCCGCCGTAGTAACGGCGTCCCGGGTAGCCCTCGGCGTACTTGTTTGTCAGCGGCGAGCCGAGCGCGGCCAGCACGGCCGGAGACGTGAAGTTTTCGGACGCGATGAGCTCGATCTTCGTGTTCTCCCGATGAACCTCCGCAAGAATCGCCTCGGCCGCCTCGGGATCGATCTTGGCCACCGCCGCCCAGTCGGACCAACCCGGATCGCTCACTTCAAGCCTCTCTCTCCCGCGGACCGACGCTCCCGCTGCACTCCTCGCGTTCGATGTCCGCTATCTGTCTCAGTCGGCGCGCGTGACGTCCTCCCCCGAAGTCCGTGGTCAGAAACGCGTCGACAACTGCCAGTGCCAGTTCGTCGCCGAGCACCCTGCCCCCGAGCGACAGCACGTTCGCGTCGTTGTGCTCGCGCGCAAGCCGGGCCATGAACTCACTGGAGCACAGCGCGGCACGTGCTCCGTGGACCTTGTTCGCGGCAATCTGCTCGCCCTGGCCGCTACCGCCCAGCACGATCCCGAAGTCCGCGTCTCCGGCCACGACCGATCTCGCCGCCGCCGCACAGAATGCGGGGTAGTCGACCGACTCGTCTGAATCGGTACCGAAGTCGATCACTTCGTTCCCCTGCTCCGCAAGGTGCTTGGCGACGACGGTCTTCAGTTCGTATCCGGCGTGGTCCGAACCCAGGGCGATGCGCACTTTCGCATCCTAGGGCAGACGGGAGTCGTGGAGGCGGAGATTGTGGGGCTCATCAGGGAGACGAGGGAGCATTCGGTCGGGGGCCGCAGATCAGGTCCGCCAGGCGTTCGATCCCGTCGAGCAATTCGGTCCTCGTCCGCCGGTAGGTGCCGAGCGGCATGCCCATGGGATCGTCGAGGTCGTGGGCGCGAACCGATGCGGGTCTCCCGCCCCCGAGCAGTGCTCGGATGCGCTCGGCGTCGCTCGCACCGGCCGCCAGAGGTGCGACCTCCGTTTCCCGCAGCTGCTTGAGAAGCACCACCTTGGGACCGGCGTCTTGAACCATTTGGATGATCTCGCGGACGTGGACGCTCGTCATCGCGACGACGATGTCGGAGGAGCACACCTCGTCGACATCCAGCGACCGAGCCCGATGGCTGCTCAGATCGATGCCGAGCTCCCCCACAGTCTCCACGGCCTCGGGCGTCGCGGGCCGACCGTCCATCCCCCAGGTTCCAGACGACGCCACCTCGACGTCCGTACGGCCCCGGCGACGCAGTTCGACCTTCAGCAACACTTCGGCCATGGGTGAACGGCAGAGGTTTCCGGTGCAGACGAAGAGAACCTTCATACCGTGGAGCGTTACACGAAACGGGGGGGGTAATGTCGGCTCCTGCTCAGCAGTCCGGAATCAGAGAGGCAGACGAATGACCGACGCGTGGAACAAGCTCGTGAAGCGGCTCGAGGAGCTCGCCGACCTTTACGGGATTGCCAGCCTTGTCGAGTGGGATCAGGCCGTGCTCATGCCCCCCAAGGGGGGAGCCAGCCGCGCGCGAGCGTCGGCGACGATCGGCGAGATCATGCACGGTCGTCTAACGGACCCTGCCATAGGCGAGCTGCTAGCCGAGCTCGAGTCCGACGATTCCCTGGACGATGTCCAGTCCCGCAGCGTTGAGCTGCTCCGGCGCGAGTACGACCGGGAGACGAAAGTCCCCGCCGAGCTGGTGCGCGAGCTCACCGAGACCACGAACTTCGCCTACCAGGCCTGGACGGAGGCGAAGCCCGCGTCGGATTTCTCCGCCTTCGAGCCTCACCTGACCAAGGTCGTCGAGCTCAAGAAACAGCACGCGGATGCCATCGGATACGAGGGCGAGCGCTACGACGCGCTCCTCGACCTCTACGAACCTGGGATGACGTCGATCGAGGTCGAGGCGATGTTCGAAGAGCTCGTCGATGGTCTCCGTCCGATAGTCGACGCGGTTCTCGATGCCAGAGCACCCCGGCCCGAATTCCTATCGGGCAGCTACCAGGTCGACAGGCAGGAGCGCTTCAGCCAGTGGCTGACGCGCCACATAGGCTTCGACGCGGACGCCGGGCGGCTCGACACGTCACCACACCCGTTCACCATCATGGTCGGTCAAGGGGACATCCGGCAGACCACCCGTTACAGCGATTCCGACCTGCCCTCGTCCATCTACGCAACTCTGCATGAGACCGGGCACGCCCTGTACGACCAGGGCTTCCCCGAGCGATGGCATGACCTCCCCGTGGGCGGCTATGCATCGCTGGGAATGCACGAGTCGCAGTCGCGCATGTGGGAGAACCAGGTCGGACGGAGCCGCGCCTTCGCCGCGTTCATGCTGCCAGAGCTGAAGAAGCTGTTCGAATCAGAACTGGGCTCGGTCACGCCAGACGAATTCTTTGAGGGAGTCAACTATCCGGAGCGCTCCATGATTCGAGTCGAGGCCGACGAGCTCACTTACAACCTGCACATCGTGATGCGATTCGAGCTCGAGCTCGCGCTCTTCCGCGACGAACTCGACGTTGCCGATCTGCCGGGGGCCTGGAACGACAAGATGGAGGAGCATCTCGGCATTCGTCCCGACAACGACGGGGAGGGAATCCTCCAGGACATGCACTGGGCAGGTGGCATGCAGGGTTACTTCCCGACCTACTCCCTGGGCACGATCTACTCCGCGGCCCTGTTCGACAAGGCGAACAGGGATCTCGGCGGACTCGAAGGTGAGTTCTCCAAGGGCGAGACCTCACGGTTGCTCGAGTGGCTGCGAACCAACATCCACAGCAAGGGTCACATGCTCGATGCCAAGGACCTGGCCACAAAGGTTCTCGGCGAGCAGCCCACGGCCAAGCCCCTGCTCGACTACCTCAAGGGGAAATACTCGGACATCTACTCGATCACGTTCTGAACTTCCTCTAGCGATACAGATCCCTCGCGCAACATGCGAACCTCGCCGACGAGCGAGACGACGCTCGAGGGCTGATCCGAGCACGGGCCGCCATCGAGATAGACCGCCACCTTGTCCCCCAGCGCCGCGCGCGCGTCGGTCACCGTCGTGGCGGGGGCGCGGCTCGAGAGATTCGCGCTCGTGACCGCGAGAGGCCCGGTTCTTTCGAGCAACGCGCGGGCGACATCGTTGCTCGGCACTCGCACGGCGATTGTTGCGGAATCCCCTCCGACGTCGTAGGGCCAGTCGGGGCGGCGAGCGAGCACGAGCGTGAGGGGGCCGGGCCACAGGGCCGCCCCCACCGAGCGAGCGCGCTCGTCGAAGACCACGACATCACCGAGATCCTCGAGGGTCGCGGCCAGCACGGGTATGGGCTTGTCCGGCGGGCGGTTCTTAGCCGCGAAGATCGCCGCGACTCCCCCATGCGAGCGCGGCAGCGCGCCCACCCCGTAGACGGTGTCGGTCGGCATGACCACCAGGCGCCCTCTTCTCAGAGCCGCCGACGCGGACTCGAGTTCGGAGCTCATTGGTCCGGCTTGCGTCCCTCGACGATGCGGTCCCATCCGGCCAGGTCCTCGTGGACACCGGAATCGATGAAGCCGGCGCTTTCGAACAGCTCCACCACTGGGACCGATTGCCCGTGGCCGATCTCACACACCAGCCATCCTTCCGGTCGAAGCCAGGGCAGGGCCTGGCTTACGAGCGTCGTCACGATACTCAGGCCGTCTCCTCCGCCACCGAACACCGCGTGGTCCGGTTCGTGTCCGAGCACATCGGGTGCAACGAGGTGGCTCTCGGATTCAGATACGTAAGGTGGGTTGCTCACGACCAGGTCGAAGCCGCCACGCAGTGAACCGGGGAGAGGCTCGAGCAGACCGCCAAGAAGAATCTCGACGTCGAGGCCCAGTTGCTCGCGGTTGACTCTGGCGTAGCGCAGGGCGTCGGTGGAATCGTCCGTGGCCCATACTCGGGCGTCTGGACGCTCCTGTTTGATCGCCAGCGCGATCGCGCCCGAGCCGGTGCCCACGTCCACGACCATCCCTCCCTGCGGAAGCCGATCCAGCGCGCGCTCCACCAGGACCTCGGTTTCGGGACGGGGAACGAGCACACCCGGCCCGACCGATAGCTCGAGGTGTCGAAACGCGGCCGTTTCCAACACGTACTGGAGGGGCTCCCCCTCGGCGCGGCGCTCGGCGAGCTCCAGGGCGATGCGCTCGACCTCGCCCTGTGACGAGGCGCGGCTCCGGGCCGCTTCGAGCACCCAGTCGGCCTCCCGGGGCCCGATTTCGACCCGCCCCGACGCCAGCACGCCGGCTATCCGGGAGCGCAGCTCAGGCCGGGCCGTCGGTAGGCCTCATGGACGCGGTGAGCGCATCGATGAACTCGTCGAAGTCGCCGTTGAGGATGTCATCCAGGCGATACGACGTCAGGCCGATACGATGGTCGGTAACGCGGTTCTCGTGGAAGTTGTAGGTACGAATCTTCTCGGAGCGGTCCGCGGTTCGAACCTGAGCCTGACGGGCCTCGGCTTGCGCCGCGGCCGCCTTCTCCTGCTCCGCTTGAAGCAGCCGGGCGCGCAGGATCCGCAGTGCCTTGGCCTTGTTCTGGAGTTGGGACTTCTCGTCCTGGCACGCGACCTCGATCCCGGTGGGCAGGTGCTTGATGCGGACGGCCGAGTCGGTGGTGTTCACGCTCTGGCCTCCGGGTCCGCTCGAGCGATACACGTCGATCTTGAGATCCTTCGGATCGATCTCGACGTCGACCTCCTCGGCTTCGGGCAGCACCACCACCCCGGCGGTCGATGTGTGGATTCGTCCAGAGGACTCCGTGGAGGGCACACGCTGAACCCGGTGGGTGCCTCCCTCGAACTTCAGCCGGCTGTAGGCGCCCTTGCCCTTGACGGCAAACGTCACCTCCTTGAAGCCTCCGATCCCCGACTCGCTCGACGTAAGCACCTCGGTCTTGTAACGGTGCTCCTCGGCGTATCGCTGGTACATGCGAAACAGCTCGGCGGCGAAGAGTCCCGCCTCGTCCCCTCCGGCCCCCGCTCTTATCTCGATGATGACGTCGCGCTCGTCGTTGGGGTCCTTTGGCGTCAGAGCCTCGATCAGCTTCTCGCCCAGCTCGTCGATGGTTTTCTGCTGCTCGGTCATCTCCTGTTGCAGGTAGTCGCGCTCCTCGCCCTTGCTCCCCGACAGCATCGCCTTGGCGGACTCGAGATCGTCCGCCGCGCTCCTGTAAGTGCGCCACATCTCGACGGTGTCGCGTAGCTCTGCGTGTTCCTTGCCAAGCTTCCTGAGCTCGTCGGGCCGCGCCGAGACGTCGGGGGCGGCCAGCAGACGCTCGACCTCCTCGTAGCGGGCCTCGATCTCTTTCAGTTTCGTCTCAGGTAACTGCAACTGCACTCCTTAGAAGAGGATGTTCATCGAGCTCGCGACGCGCGCTCCGAGTTCCCGGTCGCCCTCTATGTCGACCAGTCCGACGCGGATCGTCCGCTCGGCGTCCCAACGTCCACAAGCCAGACAGACGAACGTCTGGAGGTCCATGACGAGTCGAGCGTCCACGTCCGTGGGGTCGGTTGCAAGTATCCGCGCTCTGCCATCCTCCACGCGAATCGCACGGTCGCCGTCACGCACCCCGTCGATGTGCCACGTCACGACCGAGCCCTCGGGCGCTGCGGCGTTCTTGCCCACCACCTTCGGCATCCCCAAGAAGAGACGCTCGAAGACATGGTCGGGAACCGCTCCACTCAGGTGACCGCGCTTGCCCGTTGCCCGGCGGATGTCCTGCTCGTGCACCCACGTGTCGACGAGCCGGAAAGACATCATCTCGGCCACCGTGCCCTCGCCTCTGGGGGTCCACGTCCGCTTGGTGAAGTCGCCCTCCGACATGTGGTCGAGGACGAGTCGCCTCTCGCGAATTACCGCTCGGAACTCCGCCAGCACCTCTTCGGGATCGTGGGTGCGCCTGTGGTTCACCTCTGCTTCGTTTCGCTCGCCGAGAGAGTTCTTTACGTGGTCGGCGGACGGAGGATTGTGGTCGATCGGAGCATGCCCTAGCAACCAACGCTCGACGCCGATCAGATGACTCAGCTGATCCTTGACCGTCCAGCCCGGACAGTCTGTGTCGGCGCCCCACTGCTCGTCGGTGAGCGTCCCACAGAGTGAGCTCAGAGTGCTCCACTCCTCGCGCAGCATCGCCACACATTCATAGCCCGAGGTCATGCTTTCAATAGTACGGCGGGGGGCGCGGGACTAGGAAGGCGGGTCTCAGGAGACCGGAGCTTCGGGGCCCTCTTCCGCCTTCCTGGGCGAGTCGATGTCGGCGGCGACGGCCTGCATCGCGACGATCGCAACCTCGATTTGATCGAGCGTCGGGGGCTTGGTGGTGATTCGCTGAAGCGCAAGCCCCGGAAGCATAGAGATCTTGAAGAACAACGAGTCCTCGTTGCGGCTCGCGAGCTTGATGGCCTCATAGGAGATGCCGGCCAGCACGGGGATCGCCGCGATCCGGATCGCGATGCGCGGAACGAGCCCGGCCCCCGTAAGCGCGAGGTCCATGAAGAAGTGCGCCACGATAGTCAGGAACAGCACGATGAAGAGGAAGTTCGTTCCGCATCGAACGTGCAGGGTCGAGTACTTGCGATCGATCAGCGCGGGATCGAGCGGATCGCCGTTCTCGTAGGCGTAGATCGTCTTGTGCTCGGCACCGTGATACTGGAAAACGCGTCTGATGTCCTTGAACAAACTGATGAGGTACAGGTAGCCCACGAACATCCCAAGGCGGAAGGTCCCCTCGATCAGGTTGAACAACAGCGGATGATCGCCGCCCGAGCCTCCGATGAAGTTCTCGACCAAGCGGGCCCCGAGTACCGGGAGTGCGATGAACACCGCGGAGAACAGGATCATGGCGGTGCCGAGGGACCAACCGAGTTGCCTGTCGGTCAACTCCTCTTCGTCCTCGTCCAGTGAGTGGTTGGCCGAGATCATCAGAGCCTTGATCCCGATGGCTAGAGACTCTCCCAGTACCATCACCCCGCGAACGAGTGGCCACTTGAGCCACGTGTGGCGCTCGGCGAGGCCCGGAAGGGGATGCTTCTCGACCGCGATGGTTGCGTCGGGCTTCCGGCAGGCGACCGACCACGAGGCCGGGCCGCGCATCATCACGCCCTCGAGGACGGCCTGACCCCCGATGGAGGGTCGGGAGCCGTGTGGGCCTTGATCGGTGTTCTCGTCCGCCATCCGCGTCAAGCTCCGCTCATCCGGACGACTCGGGCGTCTCCTCCGAGGGCGGCTCCGGCTGCGCCGGGGCCGTTGCCTGGGCGCGCTTCGCGTACTTGCGCTGGAAGCGTTCGACCCGGCCACCGGTGTCGACGAGCTTCTGCTTGCCCGTGTAGAAGGGGTGGCACTGGTTGCACAACTCGACGTGCAACTCGCCCTTGGTGCTGCGAGTGACGAACGTATTGCCGCACGAGCAGGTCACGCGCGTCTCGACGTAGGTGGGATGGATTTCGGTCTTCATGTTCCGCTCTCTTCCTCTGCGTCCTGATTCTCTTCGGTCTCGCGTGCCTTCCGCTTGGCCTCGTAGGCGACCGACGCCCTGGCCATCACGTAGAAGGTCAGGATCAGTCCCCCGAGCAGTCCGATGATAGTCAGCCACTCGGGTAAACCCAAACCGAAGAGCACTGGAGTCCTGCTAGTCGCCTTTGACCGGAACCTTGGCGATCTCACGCAGGAACTGGGCGTTGCTCGCCGTCGACTTCATCTTGTCGATCAGCAACTCCAGAGCTCCGCCGCCTTCGAGTCCGTGAAGCACTCGACGGAGCCTCCACACGATCTGGAGCTCCTCAGGCTCGAACAACAGCTCCTCCTTACGTGTTCCCGAAGCCTGGATATCGATTGCGGGGAAGATCCTCTTCTCCGACATCTTGCGGTCGAGCTTGAGCTCCCAGTTACCTGTGCCCTTGAACTCCTCGAAGATGACCTCGTCCATGCGAGAACCCGTATCGACCAGGGCGGTCGCCAGTACGGTCAAAGAGCCACCGTGCTCGATGTTGCGAGCCGCTCCGAAGAACCGCTTGGGCGGGTAGAGAGCCGTCGAGTCGACACCACCGGACAGAATGCGGCCCGAGGCGGGAGTCGCCAGGTTGTAGGCGCGGCTCAGGCGGGTGATTCCGTCGAGCACGACCATGACATCGCGGCCCATCTCGACGAGTCGCTTACAGCGCTCGAGCGTCAACTCGGTGACCTGGATGTGGTCGTCAGACGGCCGGTCGAAGGTCGAGTAGATGACCTCGGCCCCCTCGACACTTCTCTGCATGTCGGTGACCTCTTCGGGCCGCTCGTCGACGAGCAACACGATCAGGTGGACCTCGGGATTGTTCTTCCGCACTGCGTTGGCGATCTGTTGCAACACGGTCGTCTTGCCTGCCTTCGGCGGACTCACGATCATCCCTCGTTGGCCCTTTCCGATCGGCGCGACGAGGTCGATGATCCGGGCCGTGACGGCGCGCGGGTCCTCGGGGTGCTCGAGCATCAGCCGGTCCTGTGGATACAGCGGAGTCAGATCACCGAAGCGCGGACGGCTCTGCGCTCGGTCCGGCTCCGAACCGTTGATCTTGTGGATCTTCAGAAGGGCTTGATACTTCTCGGAGTCCTTCGGCGAACGGACCGAGCCGGTGAGCTCGTCTCCCTTGCGGAGACGGAAGCGTCTGACCTGCGAGGCCGAGACGTAGACATCCTTGTCACCCGCAAGGTATCCACTGGTACGGAGAAAACCGTAGCCCTCGGGCAGGAGGTCCAGAATTCCGGTCCGAACCTCCGCGTTTGGATCGTCCTCGGCCTCGAGCTCTTCCCAGCTCTCCTCGCGCATGTAGGGCTGCCCGCCGCCACCGCCACCTCTGCGACGACGGCGACGCCGGCCGCCGCCCTGGGGTTCGGCTTTCTCGCGCGGCCGGTTGCGGTTGTCGCGGCCCTTCGGCCCGCGGCCGCGGTTGCGGTCGCCTCGATTGCCGCCTCCCTCGGAGCCGGAGTCCCGGTCGTCGGAGGCGCCGTCATCGCGCACTCCGGATTCACGGTTGTCGTTGCCGGCGCGCTGCCCCCGGCCACCGTTGTCGGAGCCGCCTCGGCCCTGACTCTGGTCGCGCGCGCCCGAGTGACCTTGCTCGTTCGCGCTCGATTGACTCTTCTCGCCGGCTCCCGATTGACTCTTCTCGCCGGCGCTGAGTGGAGGCGCCTGCTCGCGCTTGCGTTCGCCGGACTGCCCCGGGTTCTCGGTCGCAGCCTGCGGCTCATTGCGTTGCTTGGGCGCGCTCGGCGCCTTCGGGCTCGCTTGGCCGTTGCCCGATCCGGCGATCTTTTCGATTATCTCTGCCTTCTTCAGTCCCGTGACCTTCAGGTCGAGGGACTTGGCAATTTGCTTGAGCTCGGTAACCGCTTTGGATTCGAGTACCGAGCGATCCAGTGTTTCAGCCACTTAGGCCTCCTGCATTGATGGAAGTAGCTCACCGAGGTGGGGCATGGCCTCTTTCCAGTCATCGGAAAAACGCTTGAACCCCGCGTCGGTCAGCGGGTGTTTCACAAGTGATTCAAAAACCTTGAACGGCATCGTCGCGATGTCCGCACCCATACGGGCCGCCTCTACGACGTGGAGGGGATGACGCAGGCTCGCGGCTAGAACCTTGGTCGTGTAACCCTGAACGGCGTAGATCTCGCAGATGTCGGACAGGAGCCGAAGGCCGTCCGTTGCGATGTCGTCAAGCCTACCCAAAAATGGGGAGACGATGTACGCACCCGCCTCGGCGGTCAGAATCGCCTGGGTGGCGCTGAAGTTCAGCGTCATGTTCACCTTGATACCCTCGTCGGACAGAGCGCGCGTAGCCCCCAACCCGTTTGGCGTAGTCGCCACCTTGACTACGGCGTTGTCGGCGATCTGCGCTATCTCTCGTCCCTGACGAATGAGGTTGTCGGTGTCGTCGCCGACCGTCTCGATTGAGACGTCGCCATCCACGATCGAACAGATCTCCTTTACGCGGGGTAGGAAATCAGAGCTCTCCTTGCCGATGAGCGTGGGATTGGTGGTCACTCCACCGAGCACTCCCCAGCGAACGCCCTCACGGATCTCGTCTAGGTTTGCAGTGTCAAGAAACAGCTTCATGCGGGCCGCTCCCCTCTCGATTCTCGCGGTCGATGACGCCGACGGCACGGTTCAACATCCCGTCGTCCTCGCCGGTGTCGTCTGTGGCCTTGCCTCGCTCGACCGACTTCAACGCCTGCGCTACGACGTGACCGATCGTCTCGGACAAAGTCCTGTCGAGGTCGTAGTGCGAGATGATCGGCACCCCGCGCATCATTGCTGAAGTGACCATGTATTTCTGAATCCTTCTGATCTTCTTAAAGTTCGCGAGATAGCGCTGCTCGCTTCGATGTCTCGTGTCGGTGTTGCGTCTGAAGAAATGGCTACGGTGAAGCTTCTCGTCGTCGACGCTGATCAAGAGCGACACCACAACGGCCTTGTCCTGATCGATCTCGTCGAGCGACTCGATGAAGCCCGGGACGAGATGCGCTCCCTCGAGTATCAGGTCCGTGCCTTCGGCGATCGCCCGGCTGATCAACGACTGTGCCCCCACGGCGACGGCCGCCGCCTGCTCGCGGAAACCGATGATGAGCCTGTCGCCCGAATGCGGTATCGGCTGCCGCACCGCTTTATCGGCCTCGAAGCTCGACGAGTAAAGCGTGGGAAACATCTCGGGGGTGAACGCGCTTCTCAAGATCTCGCGTACCGCATCCGTTGAAACGACCCTGGTGATCCCGAGACGAGAGGCGAGCTGGGTCGCGACAGTCGACTTACCGACTCCCGTCGCACCCCCGATCAGGATGATTAAAGGCACATCGAGCTCGGCGACGGACTGCCACTTGACGAAGGCCTCCGCGTACTCGTCCCCCGCCTCCCGTCGCAGCACCTCGATCGTGATGTCGACCAGTTGGTCCTGGCTCACCTGTTCGAGCCCACCCGACACCATCTCTTGTTCGATCTTGTTCGCCACCTGATAGGACCGGCCCGGTCCAAGACCCGTCATCATCAGAGAGGACGCCGTCAAGCCCTTCGAGTACGGGAGCCCGTGCTCGCTCTCGGCGATGACAATTTGCTTGCGTCGTGGTTCCTTCATCACGATCTTTCCTCGTGCCTCGTCGCTTGATCAGCGACTCGGCTCCCCGAATCGTGCGGTTGCAATTTGAGCGGCCCACTCGATGACGCGGGCCGGGTCGTCGCCATCGATCCCGACTGGAACGTTGTCCATGAAGACGACCTCCAGACCGGCATCAAGGGCTCGCTTGGTTGCCACGTCGATCGCCGCCGCCTTGATCTCGCACAGCAAGACATCGGCTCGTCCCGCCAGATCTTCAAGCTCTGTCTGCAGCCTCTTTCTGTCGGACAATGAGTGAGAAATGCCGACCACCGTGGCTCGGTGCTCGCTGGCCAGGTACTTGGTAATGGCCTCGCCCGCTGCTTCGGGAGCAGTAGTGGCTACGAAGACATCCGCTCCCTCGATGTCGCGGACGGGGGTAGGCCGAAACACGGTGCGAACCACCTTGAGCGCCTCCCGGCTCCCGTCCCCGAGGTCCGAGCTACGCCATGCCTTGTCGAGCACAGCGGAAATCGAGGAAATCTGGGAGGGGGACCCGAAGGGGCTCTCACACATAGTAACCACCACGAAGTCCGCAAGCAACATCTTGTAGGGACCCATGTACCCAATCAGGTACTCGAGCGGCACACTCGCGGGCACGACCAGCCCCGTGATGTCCGCCCTAGCGGGTGGGATCGAGGCACCCGAGCCCTCTAGCATGATGAAATCTCCGTCGAGCTCGTTCGCGAGGGCGACGCCCTCGGGAACGTTCGTTATCTCGACTCCTCCGGCCAGGCCCCCACCGCACCTCCTGCAACCCACGGTCGGCACCCGGGCAAGCAGGGCGTCCTCCACGTAGTCCGAGGCGGCATGGCGGCCGGCCTCGGCCAGTTCCACGAGGTCCTCCGGCGTGAGCTCGATCCGATCGCCACGCAGGATCTCGGGCTCGGCCGGGCCCCCCCGCCCCATTGCGACCACGATGGGTCGCCGGCCGGCTGCGCTGAGTGTTCGGGCCGCGTAACCCGCGAGCGCGGTCTTGCCCGTGCGCTTCCCGGTTCCGATGATCGCCATCGATGGCTTGGCGGCGAGATCTGGTCTGCGAGGAGGCGTGAAACGGAAATCGGCGCCCTCGTAGACCACCCCGTGCCACAGGGCCACCGCCGCCATCTCGTGCCGGCGCCGGTAGTCGAGCACGGGCTCGTCCGAGAGATCGATAACCACGTCGGGCTTCAGTTCGACGATGGCCCGGGCCAGGGTCGTCCTTGGGTCGCCGGAGCTGCGCACCTCGGTCTGTCCGATCGAGGTCAGGCCCTCCGGCCCGACCTTCTCGGTGCCACCTGCCATGACGGCGCCCAGAATCTCGTGGCCGGCCCCCCTGTACGCCTCGAGGGCCCCCTCGACCACGGGGGGGTAATGCTCTCCGTCGATCACTACAACGCAGCGAATCGAGATTCCTTCCCACAAGAAAAGTTAGGACGCGTCGGGGATGGGGACATTTAAGGGAGCTAAGTCTAGTTACACGTCTAGGGGGTACTGGGATGCTCGGTAAAAAGAAGGATGGCACTAGCTCGCGAGCGGTCGTAACCGAAAAACGGGCGCCACTCGCGCGAGGCGGTGTTTCGTTCGGAGCCATCTTGACCGGAGTCGTCGTCGCCTTCGGCGCTCTCACCCTCCTGCTCGCCCTGGCCGGCGGAATACTGGCTGCGACCGACACCATCGACGAAGTGACGAACGTCTCCGGCGAGGATGCGATCACCGCGGGGGCCGTGGCGGGTGTTGTACTCGTCATCGCCTGGTTGTTCGCCTACATGTGGGGCGGCTACACGGCTGGGCGCATGGGCAGGGGCGCCGGCTTCCTCAACGGATTGCTGGTCCCGATCGTCGCCGTTGCGCTGCTGCTCGCAGTGGGCGCCATCGCGTCGGCTCTGGGGGCCGAGGCCGAGCTCAACAACCCGCTCGATACCGTGCGACTGCCGGTCGAAGAGAGCAACCTGGTGGACATCGGTACCGGCATCGGAATCGCAGTTCTGGTTGCGATGTTCTTCGGATCGATCGTCGGAGGAATGCTTGGGGCGCGGTGGCACACGAAGCTTGAGCGGCGCGTCGCCGAGAAGCACGTGGTCCACGACTCCGGCGATCAACGACGTCACGAGGACGACGCCCGCGCGGCGGAAGAGCGCAGGCGCCTGTCTCAGCGCGCCGAGGAGCGGCGGCAGACCGCAGCGGCACCGGCGGCCGCTCCCGCCCCTGCGGGACAGACGACCGAGCCCAACGAACCGGTGGTGACAAACCACGGAACGACGACCGGAGCTCAGCCGGCGGCCCCGCAGACGAGCACTCGTACCGCGCCGGGCGATGCGCAGACCACGACCGAGAAGCCGTCAATCAAGGACCGGTTGACCGGTAAGGGCTGAGCGCGTTACGCGGACCCGCTACGGCAGGGTCGTCGCTCCAGATGACTCCCATTCGCTGACGAAGACGCGCCAGCCCGCTTTGCGGGCGCGGCACACCCTTCGAACCTGTTCGGCGCGGGTCTTGGCCTCGGGACGGGGGACGACCACCAGCAGCGAGGGCCCGGCCCCCGCAAGGGCAACCGCAAGACCGGCCTTGCGAAGCTCCGAGTGGACGGCGAAGGTCTCGGGCATCAGCTTCAATCGGTGCGGCTCGTGCAGCCGGTCGTTCATGGCCTCGGCGAGGACGTCCCCGCCCGCACCCTGGGACATC
Source organism: Actinomycetota bacterium (assembly GCA_050693895.1). GTDB lineage: Bacteria > Actinomycetota > CADDZG01 > CADDZG01 > WHSQ01 > WHSV01. The sequence continues at coordinate 33,654 of JBOGWS010000007.1, forward strand.
GCCGCGACCAACAGAGCCGCGCGCGAGGCGGTGAACTGAGCGTCTGAAAAAGCGACATCCGAGGGGAGCGCCTTGCGCGCCTCGGTGGTCGAATAGCCCTCGCGCGGAACGGCAACGATGGGCACGAGCCTGTCGCTCGGCTCGGTCCGGTAGTGACGAAGCTCGTCGGTCCCGCTGGACCTGTAGCAGACCACCAGGCCCCCGAGAAGCGCGGGCAGAACGTTGTCGGGATGTCCCTCCAGCTCGGTCGCGAGGTGAATCGTCTCGATCTGAGACACGGTCCTGTTGGTCAGCGAGCGAGCCGCGATGATGCCTCCGACGACCGCGGCCGCCGAGGAGCCGAGGCCGGCGCCCAGTGGAATGGGGTTCTTCACGCGGACGGCGTACCCGGATGGTCGCCGCCCGACATGATCGAAGAACACGTTCATTGAATGGACGACGAGGTTGGTGTCGTCTGCGGGAAGTTGCTCGGCCCCCTCGCCCTCGACCATGATCTCGACGGAATCGCGGCGGGGCTCGATATCGATCTCGAGGTGCATGCGGATCGCAACGCCCAGCGCGTCGAAACCGGGGCCGAGATTTGCCACCGTCGCCGGTACCCGAACCTTCACCGATGCAGACATTGCGCGCGCCCCTTAGCTCGTCCTGCGAAAAAGAATGACATGCTCGCCTGGGCCTTGCTGGCGCGCCCGCTCAAGTCGACAGGTCGACGTTGATCACTTCGACGTCCAACACGTAGGCGGCGATCGTCAGTCCCAACGCGACCAGCACCGCTACCAGCCCGAGCCACAAGCCGAAGCGCGCCATCTCGGCCCCTGACATCGCCCCGTCGGACCTCTTTATCTGCCTCCTCGCCACGCCCCCCATCACGAGCGCAAGCAGACCTCCCAGAGCCGAGAGAGGGATGAGCGGAAAGATCATCAACGCCACAAGACCCATGGTCAAAGACGCGACCGCCAGCCCGTTAGTGCGGGGCCGAGCGTCGGCGAACGACCCCGGGCGCGCCGAGGGTGGAGGAGGCGGGTACAGGGGTGGTCGAGCCGAGCCCTCGGATGCGCCGGGTGGTTGGGGTTCGTTGTTCATGAGTAATCCATTTCTAGAAGATGGAACGCAAGGCGTCTATTCCGAAACCGAACAGCAACAGCCCGCTCCACGCAGCGAGCCCGACCGAGCTTAAGACGATGCCCGCGACCGCCAGTTCCCGGCCCCCCTCCCTGCCCTCCGAACGTTCGATCGAACGCTTGGCTCGGACTCCTAAAACGAGGCCCGCGATCGAGCCCACGATGGGAACCGCGAGAAACCCGAGCGCGCCACAGACGAGCGAAACCACAGCAACCACATTCGTCTTCTCCTCGGTGTCCGGCGTTCGATCGTTCACGCCGGTCAGGCCAGATCGAGGTGCTCGAGAATCGGACCCAGCGCCGCCGGCACCTTGCGCGGCTGCGGAGCTCCCGCAATCGCCCAGTCCGGATCTTTGAGACCGTGACCCGTCAGTACGCACACCACGGTGGACCCGCCGGGTATCGCTTGCGCCTCACTCATCTGGCGCAGCCCCGCGACGCTCGCGGCCGAGGCCAGCTCGACGAAGATGCCCTCGTGAGCCAATGCGCGATACGCCTCGAGGATCTCCTTGTCCCGCACCGACCGGATCGACCCATGTGAAACGGTCGCCGCGTCCGTCGCTCCCCGCCACGAGGCGGGATTCCCAATGCGAATCGCCGTCGCAATAGTTCGAGGGTCGGCCACCGGCTCGCCGCGCACGATCGGATTCGCACCCTCGGCCTGAAACCCGTGCATCCGGGGCAAGGAGTCGATCCATCTCGCTCCCAGCGCCTCGTTGTAGCCCCGCCAGTAGGCCGTGATGTTGCCGGCGTTGCCGACGGGCATCACGTGAATGTCGGGAGCTCGTCCGAGTGCCTCGACGACCTCGAAGGCCGCGGTCTTCTGGCCCTCGATGCGGAACGGGTTGATCGAGTTCACGATCGTGACTGAATGGCGGGCCGCCATTTCCTTCGTGAGTTCGAGCGCCGCGTCGAAGTTCCCCTCGACCTCGAGCACACGTGCCCCGTGCACCAGCGCCTGCGCGAGCTTGCCCAGAGCAACGTTGCCCTCGGGGATCAGCACCGCACAGACCATCCCGGCTCTCGCCGCGTAGGCCGCGGCCGAGGCGCTCGTGTTGCCCGTGGAGGCGCAGACCACTGCCCTGCTCCTCTCCTCGAGCGCTTTCGAGATGGCAAGAGTCATGCCCCTGTCTTTGAACGAGCCCGTCGGGTTGAGACCCTCGTACTTGAGCCACACCTCCGCAGAAACCTCGGCCGACAGTCGCTCCGAGTAGACGAGCGGGGTGTCACCTTCGTCGAGAGTCACGATCGGAGTGTCGCCTGTGACGGGCAGATGCTCCCGCCAGCGATTAATGAGGCCACGCTTGCCCGCAACTGTGAGGGGGCCTGCAGAGCTCACAGCTCTGTAGTGCCCACGACGCGAATCCGCGAATCGACGGCCTTTACGACATCCAGAGCATGGAGGTCCTGGAACGTCTTGCTGTGCTGTCCCTCGGTGCCGGCGTGAGTGATCACTGCGAGGGTCGCCCCGTCGCCCGAGCCCTCCTGCCGGACGCTCGCGATCGATACACCGTGGTGGGCGAACACGCCCGCCACAGCGGACAGGACTCCCGGCTCATCCAGCACGGAAAGGACGACGTAGTACCGAACCATGACGCTGTCCAGTGGCATGATGCGCGCACGCTCTCTGTGTGTCCACCCGATGGATGTGCCGCCGCTGACGATGTGGCGAGCCACCTCGGCGACATCTCCGACGACTGCCGAACCCGTCGGTCCACCACCCGCGCCGCGCCCGAAGAACATCAACTCCCCCGACTCCTCTCCCTCGACGAAGACTGCGTTGAAGACGTCGCGCACGTTCGCGAGCGGGTGCGTCCGAGGAATCATCGCAGGATGCACCCGGGCGGCTATGGCGCCGTCGGCGACCTCGGATACCGACAGCAGCTTGATCTCGTAGCCCAAGTCGTGCGCCGCGGAGATGTCCTGGGCCGTGACCCGCGCGATGCCCTCTCGTTGAACGTCTCCGGCAACGACCAGAACGTTGAACGCAATGGAAGACAAGATGGCCGTCTTCTGAGCGGCGTCGAAGCCCTCGATGTCTGCGCTCGGGTCCAGCTCTGTGTATCCCAGCGACTCGGCCTCACCCAGCGCTTCGGCGAACCCCTCGCCTCGCTCCGACATGCGCGTAAGGATGTAGTTGGTGGTGCCGTTGACGATTCCCATTACCCGCCGAATGCGATCGCCCGCAAGTGATTCCTTTATCGGCCTGATGATCGGGATGCCACCCCCTACGGCCGCTTCGAACAACACGTCGACACCGGCGCCCTCCGCCGCCTCGACGACATCGCGCCCCATGGTCGACATCAGTTCCTTGTTGGCCGTCACCACGTGCTTGCCGTTCTTGATCGCGGTCAGGATCAGGTCCAGCGCGGGTTCGATGCCGCCCATTGCTTCGACGACGATTTGTACACCGGGATCCGAGACCACCTCGAACGGATCGGTGGTGAACGTCCGGTCCGGAAGTGACACCTCTCGGTCCTTGGCCAGGCTTCGAACCGCGATCAGCTTGATCTCGATACGCGCGCCGCATCTCTCCTCGAGAGCGCGCGAGTGCTCCGCTATGATGCGCGCAGCGGCTCCACCCACCACGCCGCAACCGAGGAATCCGACCCGTATCGGTTCGTTCAACCCGTACCTTCCATTCGTCCGCCATTCGTGCGATTTGTAACTGAAACTCCACAAGAGTGCTAACGCTATCAAGCGAAATGTGCTGCAAACACAAGGGTGTCAAACACTTGATAGGCGTAGGCTCAAACTATGGCTTCTGAGTTGGGGGTCCGTGAACGCAAGAAGTTAGCAGCTCGCACCGCTCTGACCGAGTCCGCACTGAAGCTGTTCCGAGAGAGCGGGTTCGATGAGACGACGGTGAATGACATCGCTCAACTCGCAAGCATGTCGCCGCGCACGTTCTTCCGTTACTTCGACACGAAGGAAGACGTCGTCTTTCAGGACGCGCCCAGGCACCTGGACGCCCTTCGCCGGCTCCTGCGCAATCGCTCGGCCGGCGAGTCGAATTCGGTTGCGTTGCGCGCAGCTCTGATCTCCTTCTCCGAAGTGCTCGAACAGGAGCGCGAGGAGCTCCAACTGAGAGCTCAGCTCTCACGTGCGGCGCGCACGCTTGCCGAACGCGCTGCCATCGAGCTGCAAAACTGGCGACTCGCGCTGACCGAGGAGCTGATGCAGCGTGGAGGAGATCGCGATCACACACGCTGTCACCTGCTGGCAGGCGCCGGCGTGCACGTGCTGACGGTGGCGATCACTCTCCGAAGCGACGGCGAAAGGACCCTTCCAGAGCTGACCGATCACTGCTGGCAACAGCTCACCGAGGTCGTCGGTTCGACCTAGCTCGCCACTACACTTTTTGGATGCCCGAACTCCCCGAGCTGCAGGCGCTGGTCGAACGCCTGGACGATGCACTGAGCGGAACGACACTTCGTTCACTGGACGTCCTGCAGTTCTCCGCGCTCAAGACCGTCTCACCGTCCCCCTTCGACCTCGCCGGCAAGAAGCTCGAGGCGGTCGGCCGGCGCGGAAAGTACCTGACGTTCGACTTCGGCGTTGCCCGCGCTCTGGTCCACCTCTCGCAGGGTGGACGCGTTGACATCGAGGACCCTCCCAAGAAGACCCGGCCTAAGGGAGCCGTGGCCCGCCTGAGCTTCGAAGGAGCCCCCAGCGTCCTCATCAAGGAATACGGGACCGAGCGCAAAGCCGCCTGCTGGATCGTCGAGCCGGACGTCGAGGGTCCGCTCGAGGGTCTGGGTCCCGAGCCCGACACCACGGAGTTCCAAGCGGTTGTCCTCTCGGGTGACGACAAGCGGCAACTTCACACCTTCCTGCGCGATCAGAGGATCGTCGCGGGGATCGGCCGTGGATTCGCGGACGACATTCTTCACGCCGCCCGTCTTTCTCCCTTTGGGGCATTGGCAAAGTTGGATGACTCCGAGAGGCCCCGGCTGTACGACTCGATTGTGACGGTGTTGGCCGAGGCCACCGAACGAGAACGCAAGCGAGTTGGTGGTCTTCCGGCCAAGATGGGCGATCGCTTCACGATCCACACCCGACACGGCCAGGCTTGTCCTCGCTGTGGGGACACCATGAAGCGCGTGTCGTTCAACTCGCGCGAGATCACCTACTGTCCGGCGTGCCAGACCTCGGGAAAGGTTCTCGCCGACCGACGGATGTCCCGCCTGCTTCGCTAGTCCGCGGCCACTTCGGGCGTCGGCGCGTCCTTGGACGCCCTTCGCCCACTTGCCGAGAAGACGACTCCCGCGAGAATGAGAACCACCCCGGCGATCTGGAGGATCGAAGGTGCTTCGTCGTAGATCAGCGCGCCCAGCGCGAGCGCTCCGACGGGTTGAAGCAGAAGCAGCATCGAGGTGAGCGCTGCTGCAAGTCGCGGCAGCGAAATAGTGATGAGCAACCATCCGATGACCTGAGAGCTGAGCGCCAGCACGGCGAGCCAGCCGTGCGAGGGCCAGGACGGGACGAGGATCAGGTCCCCGATGACGACTCCGATGGCGACGGATCCGAGCATTGCCGCCAGAGTCGCGTCGAACAGTGGACCCGCAACGCGCCGGAGATCCGACGATCCATGACGCAGTACGAGTAGGAAGCCGGCGTAGGCAGCCGATCCCAGCGCGCCGAAGACCACGCCGAGAAGCGGATTGTCTCCGTACGCATCTGACCCGATGAGTCCGGAGATCAACACGACCCCGCTTAGAACGATTGGAAGGGCGATCAGGATGTGACGGTCGAGCCGCTCCTTGAGGATGAGCCACGCGGCGAATCCCACGATCAGGACCTGGAGGTTTCCCAGAACGGTCGCCAGTCCGGCCCCCACCGCATCGATGGCGTAGTGCCATAGGACGAGGTCGAGCGCCAGGCACAGCCCTGCAATGCCGGCGAGTCTTCGGTCGTGGCGGGAGCGGGGGCCGAAACGACGGTCCTCACTCGCGGAGAACAGCCACAGCAGCGGAAGCGCGTAGAGGCAGCGGAACACGGCAACGGTCGCGGGCGAGGCATCGGCCGCCCGTACAAGAACTCCCGACATGGCAATGAAGGTCGCGCCGGCAACCGCCGCGAATACCGGTCGTCCGGTCAGGTAGTCGAGTCTTCTCGCCATTAGTCGTTTAGTGGGATGTCCAGTCGGAGGATGTCCTCGATGCTCTCCCGCCGCACTATCTCAGTGGCGTTGCCGTCCGCAACCAGGACCACGGGCGGACGCGGCGTGCGATTGTAGTTGGACGCCATCGAGTAGTTGTACGCACCCGTTGCGGTCACACACACGAGGTCGCCCACACCGAGGTTCGCGGGCAACTTTGCATCGTGGATGATTACGTCGCCGGATTCGCAGTGCTTACCGGCGATCGAGATGACACCGTCGTCCTTCGCGTCCACACGATTGGCAAGCAGCGCCTCGTGACTCGATCCGTAAAGAGCGGGTCTAACGTTGTCGCTCATACCTCCGTCGACCGACGCGTACTTCCGCTCTCCCGAGCGCTCCTTCACTGTTCCGACCGTGTACACGGTCAGACCAGCCGGCCCCGCGATGCTCCGACCTGGCTCCAGGAACACGTCGGGGTCACGTAGAGATCGTTTCTTGAACTGCCTTCTCACGTCCTGCACGATCCCACGCGCGACCTCTTTCAGGGCGAGCGGGTCCTCCCATTCGACATACTGGATCCCGAACCCGCCGCCCATGTTGACCTCATGTATCTCGACGCCGAGCTTGTCCAGCGCGAGCGCGGCGAAATCGCTGATGCGCCTTATGGCGAGGTCGAATCCGCCGAGATCGAAGATCTGGGACCCGATGTGGGCGTGAAGCCCCGCGAACGAGCATCCCGGCACCTCCATCGCTCGCCGCACCGCGTCGAGGGCGACTCCGTCGCTCAGAGGGAAGCCAAACTTAGAATCCTCCTGGCCGGTCCTCACATACTGGTGCGTCTGCGCCTCCACCCCCGGAGTGACCCGCACCAGCAGCTTCGTCGACATCTCGGCGCCGGTGAGTCGCCGAATCTCGTCGAACGAGTCGATGACGATTCGGCCCACGCCCGCGGCATGTGCCGCCTCGAGTTCATCCGCGGACTTGTTGTTGCCGTGAAAGAGGATCCGGTCGCCCGGGAAGCCCGCCCGCAGAGCTGTCTCCAGTTCTCCACCCGTGCAGACATCCATTCCCATACCGAGCCCATCGATCAACTGACACATCGCAACGCAGAGAAACGACTTGGCGGCGTAGAACACACGCGTCGCGTCCCCTACCTCGGATATCAGCTTGGCAGCGTTCGACTCGATGGTCGTTCGATCCATCACCATCAAGGGCGAGCCGAACTCCTCGACAAGGTCGACTACGTCGCAGCCGCCGACCACAAGGTGACCCTCGGATGACTTGGCCGCGGTTGTCGGAAGGATCGAGCGCAGTCGCCCGAAGCTCACTTTGCGGGAAGCTCCGCCAACGTCCCACTGAGGACGTGGTGGCAGGACCCACCGACGTACACCTCGCCGGGCTTTGCCCGCACGAGAAGGCGTGACAAGCGCCCCATCTCGACACCCTGGACGATCTCGACATCCATCGGTCCCACGCGATCGGCCAGATACAGACCAAGGTTGGCGGCGGCCGATCCGGTCGCCGGGTCCTCCTCGACTCCCACTGCGGGAAAGAAACCACGGGCCCGGATGCGGCCGGCCTGCACGGCGGTGAAGCAGTAGAAACCTCCGGGCCGAACGTCCGGAAGCGTGGCGGGATTCGGTCGCACCGCGGCGAGCGCGTCGAGGTTCCGCAACGGGACCATCAGGTGACGCAGCCCGCCATCCGCGAAGGCGGGGCGAAGATGACCGGAGCGCCCGAGTTCCCTAGCCTCGAGGCCGACGTCACCGCTTTGAAGCCCCAAGCCGCGCTCCAGCCAAACCGAGTAGTCGGGATGTCTGTCGTCTTCGTCCTGCCCACTCGAGCCCGGTCGGATGAACCACACTCTTTCGCCGTCCAGTCGCACGCGAGTGTCGCCGGCACGAGAACGTTGAGTGAGCTCGTCAGTATCGACAAGATTCTGTTTGCGGAGGACCCATGAAGTGCCAAGCGTCGGGTGGCCGGCGAAGTCGAGTTCCTCGGTGGGGGTGAAGATGCGGACTTCGTACAAATCCCGCGTGTGAGAAGTGACGAAGGCCGTCTCGGACAGGTTCATCTCGGACGCGATCGCCTGCATCTGCCCTGTCTCCAAAGACCCGGCCTCGGGGAATACGGCAAGCGGGTTACCGCGGTACGCGCTATCGGCAAAAACATCCACCTGGATGAATCTCATCTACATACGCTCCGGTGCGCTAACGCCGAGCAAATGAAGGCCATCGGCTATGACGGTTTTGGTTGCAACACACAGAGCCAGGCGCGCGTGTGTCAAACGCTCGTCTTCGGTGAGCACCTGGCAGTCCCGATAAAAACCAGAGAAGGCCGAGGACAGCTCCTCGACGTAGCGAGCGACCCTCTGTGGAGCGCGTCTCTCGGCCGCCTCGAGGACGACATCTTCGAACGAGTCGAGCTTCCTCATCAATGCGTCCTCGGAAGTGTGCGACAACAACTCGAGTGGAACGTCCGAAGTCCTCGCCTCGATGGCCTCGTCAGCCGCCCTTCTCAGAATGGAGCAAATGCGGGCATGTGCGTACTGCACGTAGAAAACCGGGTTCTCGGGGGCCTGTTCCTTGGCGAGCTCGATGTCGAACTCGAGAGGCGCGTCGATGGATCGGGTTAGGAACGTGTATCGAGCCGCGTCGACTCCCACCTCGTCCACGAGTTCGTCGAGTCTCACGATGACGCCGGCGCGCTTCGAGGAGCGAACCGCTTCGCCCGCGCGCAGCAGAGACACCATCTGAACGATCTCGACTTCGACGCGCTTGCGTTCGAAACCTAGAGCCTCGACCACGGCCATGAAACGAGGCACCGAGCCGTGATGGTCGGCACCCCACAGATAGATGAGCGTGTCGAAGCCCCGCTCGAACTTGTGCCGAACGTAGGCGACGTCGGCGGCGAAGTAGGTCGGCTGTCCGTTCGACCGGACCAGCACCCTATCCTTGTCATCGCCCAGCTCGCTCGACTTGAAGAACAGGGCTCCGTCTTTTTCGTAGGTCCAGTCTCCCCGTCGAAGAGTGTCGAGACCCTCCTGGAGGGCGCCGGACTCGTGAAGGGAGCTCTCGAGCGTCCACACGTCCAAGGACGTTCCGAAGCGCGCCAGAGAGGCTCTCGCTGCTTCGAGCATCCTCGCCATGCCCAACTCGCGCATTGCGCGATCGCGTTCGTCCGGGTCGGCGTCGATGTACTTGTCCCCCACCTCCCGGGCGATTTCCTGCGCGATCTCGACGACGTAGTCGCCGCGGTAGCCGTCCTGGGGAACATCCGCCTCGACGCCAAAGCGCTGGAGGTAGCGGGCGGCGATGGAGGCCCCGAAGAGCTCGATCTGACGGCCCATGTCGTTCCAGTAAAACTCGCGCGTCACCGAGTACCCCACCGACTCGAGGATATTCGACACGCAGTCGCCGACGGCAGCATGGCGGCCGCTTACGACGTTGATGGGGCCTGTTGGATTTGACGATACGTACTCGACGTTGATGGTCTGCCCCTCGCCCAGCCGATGCCGGCCGAACCCTGAGTCGGGGTCTGTTGCCCTGCGCACGACATCGTGAAGCCAAGAGGGGGCCAGGTGAAAGTTGAGGAACCCGGGGCCCGCCACCTCGGCCCGCTCGATGATGTCGTTGGCCGGCAAACGCTCGACGATCGCCTCTGCGATCGCGCGCGGGTTGCCCTGACCCTTGGCAGCAGCGAGGGCAACGTTCGTGGCCCAGTCGCCGTGCTCGCGTCGCTTGGGGCGTTCGAAGATCACCTCGGGCGCGCCGTCCAAGGACAGCGCTCCTTCGGCACTCAGTTTCTCGAGCGCTTGCGTGACGAGGCCGGCCAGGGTCTTGGTGATCATCGCCCACCATTGTCGCCCAGCTAGTTGGGGGGTGAGTGACGCGCCGTCGTCCCGTGCAACTGAGGCTAGATGAGGCGCCGGACGACCTCGAGAAGTTCGCTGGGGTCGAAGGGTTTGGTGAGGTAGTCGGCCACCCCATGCCTCATCCCGCGGTCGATGTCCGACTGCTGAGCCTTGGCCGAAAGAAAGACAACCGGAATCGAGGTCGTCCTCTCGTCTGCCTTGAGAGCCTCGACCGCTTGATAGCCGTCCATTCGGGGCATCATTATGTCCAGGATGACGAGGGCCGGACCCTCCTTGGTAGCAACGTCGAAGGCCTCCTCGCCGTCGTGAGCGAGAAGGACCTCATAGCCCTCGAGTTCGAGGTTGACCTGCAGCAGGCGCAGGATCACAGGGTCGTCGTCGCAAATAAGGATCCGTTGGGCGGGCATGTCCGAGTGGAGCCTAGCCTTTTCGAGCGCACCATTGGAGACTTTTCCCACCCAAAGTTCCGAAAGGCCCCGATTACGCATGTCGTAAAGTCAGGCGCCTGGGCCCCCGTAGCTCAGGGGATAGAGCACTCGCCTCCGGAGCGAGGTGCGCAGGTTCGAATCCTGCCGGGGGCACGAACAAAGAGAAAGGGACGCGAGCTCAGCCCACCAGCCGGGCGCTTTCTTCCCTCAGTCGTTTGCAGGTTTCTTCCAGCATCTTTAGCGCCAGAGGAGGTTGCTCTTTCAGCAGTGACCTGAAGTTCCAGTGCGGAAT
>JBOGWS010000008.1:0-93450 GCA_050693895.1 Actinomycetota bacterium
AGCCCACCCCGCGGCATTCATCTCGAGGCCCTCGCCGAATCCGATCGTGGAAACCATGCAGGGAGGCTCAGCGCAAGAACTCCTGCGAGCAGCACCGGCGAGACCTCCGGCCACGTGATCGGAAACGTCGACATCGCAAGCGAGGGATCGTCGGCCAGCAACGCGCTCAGGCTGAGGACCGCCGCGAGCGAGCATGCCAGTGAGACGACCGTGGCTTGGAGGCCCCAGCGTTCCGGCCGGTAGCGAGTGCGCGGTCCGCGGCCGTGCCCGCGCGCGTCCATGGACTCGGCCAGCAAGACGGCCTCCTCCATTGCGGTCTCGAGCACCGGCACCGCGAGAGCGGGAAGCGTGCGAAGGCGGCGAACCTCGATGCCGCGCAGACGCTGCGCCTCGCGGACGATGCCGGCCGCCGCGATCGTGCGCGGCGCCATCGACAACGCGAGCGAGGCGGCAAGGGCCGGCTCGTGAAAGCGGCGCGGCGACAGCCTCAACACCCCGAACGGATCGCTGACCGTGTTGAAGGTCCCGAAGATCGTCAACAGCACCGCGAGTCGGAGCCCCTCGAGCGCCGCCTCGACGACGTTGCCGAACTGGATGTCCGGCAGGAAGAGCACCAAAGCGGTGCGGGTGCAGATGGTAATGACTCCGAAGATGAGGAAGATACGAAACGAGCGCGACTGGGGACCCGGGCGACTGTGTGCCGCGTGCACGACCCACGCGACCGCGAGCAACGGCACCAGATAGAACGGGTTGGTGGTCGTGATCGCTACGAGCCCCCCACACAATGCCCACAACAGCCACGCTCCCTGGTGCACGTACTCAGGTGGTTTCTCGACGACGGCGAACGAGCACCGCTCCTACCGCGCCGAGCACCCCGGCCGCGCCCAACGCAACGAAGGCCGCGGTCGGGGCGCCGGAATCGGGCGCCCTCGCCCCCGCGGGATCCGACGATGCGACCGGCGTTACCGGTGTCGTCGGCGACGGAATCGCCGCGCTTTGGTCGCGCCGATCCCTCGCCCGGTCGCCGCGCTTCGATTTCTTCGGCTCGCTCGTGTCATCGCTCTTGTTCGGTTCCTCGTTCCCGGAGCGACCGGACCCGTTCTCGTTCAATCCCGGCGGCCCTCCGGCCTCCTGCGAGCTCGGGCCCGGATCGCCGGAGCCGCCGCCTGGGGCGGGCGACTCACTCGGCTTCCCTCCTCCGGAGCCGCCCTTGGATCCGCCCGGCTTGGTGCTCGGCTCCGGGCTTGGGGCAGCCCCGCAGACCGATTCGTAGGTCGCCTGCGGCGGAGGCGGGTGCGAAGAGCCCGAGTCGCCGGTCCCCCACGACCATCCCTGGATGTCTCCTGCGTTCACCTCGATTTCGGCCGCACCGGTGCCCGACCAGCTCCATCCGCCGGACCCGTCGCCGCGCCAGAGGCCCCAGAAGTAGGGGTGTTTGCCGAAACAGTCGCTGCCGCCGGCCCCGACGTTGGCGAGCATGCACACGGCCTTGCCCCCGTAACCGAGCTTGTACTGGAGACCGTGTTGCTGGCTCGCCTTCTGGATGAGCTGAATGCCGTTGACCGACGACCCACCCAACTCCACGCAGAAGGTGTAGTCGTTGCTCCCCGTAGCCACTACGAGCGCGGCACTGCTCGAGGCGCAGGCGATCCCCGGCGCGGCCACCGGACCGAGCGCCCCCGCGAGGAGCGCGACCCCCGCCAGCCACGAACGAAACCTTCGCGGTCTGGCCGGGCCCACCCCGCGTTTCAATTGCTTATCTGCGTGCACTGTAGGGCGCGGTGCGTGATGTCACGCGGCGCGATTGGAAGGGGCAGACGCAGCAAGCCCGGGATCGCGGAGATCGTGGCCCCAACGTCCGGCCCCGTTCGTTTGAGCCCACCGTTACCGTCGTCCTCATAGCTGAAGGCGAACGCTGCATGGTTCCTCTTGCAAAGCGGGTACTGCAATGCCCGCAACGCGTCCATACCGCCGGGAGGAATCGAGCGGTCGTCCGCCTTGTAAGCCTGGATCACCAGAGCGGTCGAATTCGCATCGGTGAGCTTGAATTCCTGCGTGAAGCCCCAACCACCCTTGGTGCCATCGCGAACGGTCGGGAAGAAGGCGAACGGGTCGGCGACCGGCTCGATCCCGATCGCGGCGAGAGCCTGAACGGCGAGACTGGTGGTGTTCGAATCGGAGGTGTTGAAATCGTCGGGGTTGCCGGCGTCCTTGCAGTGCTCGTCGTCACCCGTACGGGCCGGATCGTCGAACTGCCAGCCCCCATCGTCGCACTGCGCGTCGACGAGCCATTGCACGGCTGCGTCGCTGGGCTGCTTGTCGGCGGCGACCAGGGCCAAGAGCAGGAGCGCCTGGCTGAACACCTCGGTACCCCGACCGTAGCGACCGCTGGGCCGCTCGAGTCTGGTGATCTTCCTGATCAGGTTGACCCCCCCGAAACGGCGAGGGTTACGGCCGCCCGCCACCAGCGCCATGACTACCTTGCCCCGCAGCCCGGCATCGGGATCCGATAGCACCTTGTCGATCTTTCGCTTGAGATAGTCGAGCGCCCGGCTCACGACCTTCGGACCGGTCTTGGCCGCGACCATCGACACCACTGCGTCCGCGGTCGAGCCGATGGGCGAGAAGGCCTTGATGGCCCCGCGATCTTCTCGCCCGGGGCAGGCCTCGCGGAGGCGCTTCGGCTCTCTCCGTCCCTGGCACTGCTCACCCGCAAGGAATCCCGCCGCGAGCCGCGCTCGTTCGCGGTTGGTGGCCTTTGCGGGTGCAACGCCCGGCGCGAGCAGTATCAGTCCTGCGGCCAGAGCCGGCGCCAGCCAACGGGTCACCCTTGCCGAAACCATGTGCCACGTCCTCTCTCCGGTCCTCGCCGGAAACAGTTCGACCCCTCGATCAACGAAGGGTCGGCGGCGGACGGTTCCGCGGCTCGCGATCCTCTGCCTCGAAGGTATCGAGCCCAACGATGCGAGGGTGACCTGGCTCGTGCGAACGAAGCTCGCACCTACAGTTGCGGGACAGCGCCGGAATTCGACCGGACTTCCCCCAACGCATCGCGTGGGTATTGATTTGTCAGCCGACCGAGCGTACCTCCCGGGTCACGGTCTGAGGTAGCCATCCGATAGAAAAAGCCGGAATCGGTTGTCCTCGCCGAGCCGAAAGGCCACCCAGAACCAAGCCAAGATACATAGACCGATCAATTCGCCTCCCCAGGTGGCCAGATGCGCCATCGGGTCGAGGAACAGGTCCCAGGTGTAGGGCTCGCCAGGGGAGGTCGAGAACCCACCACCGAACGCCGGCCACAGAAACGTCTGCGGTGCCTGCCACATGCCGTCCGCCACGAGGTGAAGCAACCAACCCACACCGACGCCGAATAGGGACTGCCTCGTTTCGCCTCTGAAGCCGAGAATGATGACGACCGTGACAACGATCGCGGCGAGCACCGAGTGCGCTATCCAGCGGCCGGCCGCACCCCCGAAGAAGAAGAGCCCGAGCACCCCGTCGACGATGTCGGGAAGCACCGCTCCGATCAGGACCATCCGGTAGTCGATGCGGCGGCGGCCCAGCGTGACGTAGACGATGAGGGTCGCGATGCCGAGGTGCCAGAGCAGCATCTGGGTGTCCGTTTCAGTCGAGCAGCGACGTCTGGCCGGGCCCCGGCTTGGGACGTCCGTCGTCCTCCTCGTCGGGCGGCACCCACTGGGGGCCCAAATCCTCGAGTTGCGCCGCGTCGAGAGCCTGGTTGACGAGTTTGTCGGCGTCGGAGTTCCTCCCTCGGGCGACGTGCTCGAGCTTCGCCGACCGAAAGCGGTTGAGCAGCCGCTTGGCCTCGACCGCGAGGCCGCGAAGCGCGTCGGACTTGATCTTCCAGTCGCCGTTCAGCTGATGCACGACGAGCTTCGAGTCGAGCTTGACCTCCAGGTCCGTAACGCCGCGCTCCTGCGCCAGCTTGAGTCCTTCGATTACGGCCGTGTACTCGGCGACGTTGTTCGTGGTCTCGCCGATGGTGCGGGATATCGTGTCGAGTTCGGCGCCCTCCGAGTCGCGGAGGACGACGCCGATCGCAGCCGGGCCCGGGTTTCCGCGCGCGCCTCCGTCGGCGTACAGCGTTGCCGGCACGCCTACCTTCCTGTCGCCGTCACGTCACCACCAGGATTCGACGGCAGTTGTCGCAGCGCTGAAGTCCGCCCTCGGCCCGGACCCTCTCGGACTCCTTGTTGGACAGCTTCGTGTGGCAACCCTCGCAGGTGCCGCCGACGAGCGCCGCCGCTCCGACACCGCCCTTCTGCTCCCGCAATCTTTCGTACAGCTTGAGGACACTCTCCGGGATGTCCGGCAGGATTGCGGCGCGCTGCGCGCGGTGACGCTCGAGCTCGGTGTCGATCTCGTTCTTGATGGAGGCAACCCTTTCGCCGAGGTCCTTCGCTCGGGAGGCGGTCGTCTCGCGCTCCGTTGCGAGTCGTTGCCAGGTCTCGCTCGCAGACTCGCCCTGAACCATGACCTCGAGAAGCGACTCCTCGAGGTCGCTCTGCCTCCGCTTGAGACTCGCGACCTCGGCCTGAAGAGCGCTCAACTCCTTGGGATTTGCGACGCTGCCCGAGAACATCCGCTGTTCCTCCCGGCCGGTCTTGTCCTCGAGCAACTTGATCTCGCCCTCGTGGCGCGACTGCTCCCTGGCGATCTCATCCCGCTGCTTGCCGGCGATTTCGAGATCCGCCTCGAGCTCGGCGAGCGCGGCGTTCAGGTCGGCAAGCTGCTTGGCCTCTTCTAGATTCGCCCACCGAAGCTCGAGCTGTTTGACGGCGGTGTCCTCGGCCTGGAGATCGAGGAGCCGCCCCAGCGCTTCGGGCGTGACATCATTCGGCATTCGACCGAGCGTATCACCGGGTCTTTCTGCGACACTTGGGTCTCAACGAGTGCTCGGCGGCCAACCGATCGACCCACGGGGTGGGTAATGGAGAGCGGAGCGCAGACGTCCGCAACGCAGCGCCATCGGGAGGGAGACCTCCTCGAGGCGGTTGCGCGCGGCGATCAGGACGCGCTCAGGCAGCTTTACCGCGCCTTCGAGAGGCCCCTCTACACGCTTGGAATCAGATGGCTACACGATCAGGCTCTATCCGAGGAGCTGGTGCAGGAGGTGACCCTTCGCATCTGGCGGCGAGCGTCGAGTTTCGATCCGTCGAAGGGAGCCGCGAGCTCTTGGATCTTCGGAATAGCGCGCAATGTCGCCTCGGATCTGGGACGGGCGCGCCGGCGCGTTCCCACTCCGGTCGAGGACCTCGTCGTTGTAACGGCCTCCGAGCCGTGGAACGAGGAATCCTCCTGGCGGCAGTGGCAGGTCGCGACCGCGATTCAGAACCTGCCGGTCGAGCAGCAGCGAATCATCCACCTTGCGTACGTTCTTCAGTTCACCCAGTCCGAGATCGCGAGGGCCCTCGACATCCCGCTCGGCACGGTGAAGACGCGCCTCTACCAGGGGCTCAGGGCCTTGCGCCCGATGCTCGCCGAGCTCGGCATCACGGGGGGCGATGACCGGTGAGCGAGTGCGACTCCATCCTCCCCGACCTGCCGGCGCTGATAACGGGTGAGCTCGGCGAGGCAAGGGGCGCGCATCTGGAAGCGCACCTCGCCGGATGTCCGCGGTGTAGGCGCGAGCTCCTCGAGATGCGGAGGCTGATCGGACTCGTGTCCCGCGCTCCCCTGGAGCACCGTCCACCCGAGCACCTGGAGCACGACATCTTTTCCTTCCTCGAGCTCGAGCCCGTTACCCGGGCCGTTCGCGATGCGCCTCTCGAGCACGAACCGCCCCCCGATCTCGAACACCGTGCGCTGGAGAGAGCGGGCGTCGCTGGTTCGGGGCCGAGTCGGTGGCAACGCACGTCCGCGTACCTCGCTCCCGCGCTCGCCGCCTGTCTGCTGATCGTGGGTTTCATCGCGCTGACGGGCGATGACGATTCAGCGGGGGACGGCGCGCCACCCGGCGAGACGCTTACCGAACTGACCTTCGCCCCACCCTCGGCCGATCCTTCCTGGACGCCGATCGAGGGCGCGATCGTCGAGCGCGACGACGGGACCTTCGAGGTCGCCGTCGACTTCGACGACTATCCCGAGGTGTCCGGCGAGCAGAACTGCCGGCTCGATCTCGTGGATGCGGACGGCGACGGCACTACGGTGGCGCGCTTCCAGATATCGAAGGCAAACACCGACTGGTGGTCGGCGAGCTGGCCACTGCCCGGTGATCCCCGTGACTACGAGTCGCTCGAGATGTTCGTAGAAGACCGTTCGACGGGGGCCGAACGCTCTGTCCTCGAGGCCCCGATCGACGCCTGATCTATCGGGCCCGTCAGGTAGCGCTGGAAGGTCGGGCCAATCGCCCGGGCCACCGTTTCCGGATCGGTGGAGGCGAGAGGTTCGAGCTTGATGATGTATCGCATGATCAATAACCCGAAGACCTGGCTGGCGAGCAGTGTCGCGCGCAGTTCCTGATTGTCGCCGCGCGCAGCCTTGACGATGCGACCGAGGATCTCGGTCGTGGCGAACTCGCGCACCATGGTCGCGGCCTGGTCGTCGGACATCGCGGTTCGCACGATCGCCACGAGCGGCGCTCGATTCTCCTCGTCGTCCCACACCCCTAGCATGAAGCGGATCATGCGCTCGCCAAGGTTCTCGGGGTCGCCCGTCGCCAGAAGCCCTTCGATCAAGTCGGCTGGGTTCGCCGGCAGGTCCATGGCATCGACGAACAACTGGCGCTTTGTCCCGAAGTAGTGATGGACGAGCGCGGGGTCGACGCCCGCCTCGCGCGCGACCCCTCGAATCGTCGTCCGTTCGTAGCCGTTGTCCGCGAAGGCGCTCTTGGCCGCCGAAAGGATCTGTTCGCGCGCGCCGCTCGATCCAGGACGTCGCCCGGTCTTCCGGCCCGCCTCCTGGCTCACGCGACGGCCAACTCTGCGAACCGCCGTTCGAAGCTTTCGATTCGCTCGCTGCCGTGCACGTTGCCCCCGACGATTTCGTCCATTGTTCCGGACAGTACGACCCGGCCCCCGGCCATCACCACCAGCCGGTCGCACTGGTCCGCCTCATCCATGTGATGGGTACTGACCAAGACGCCCGCGCCGGCTTCGGCCGAAGTCCGGATGGTCGTCCACAGGTCCGAGCGGGCGAGCACGTCGACACCGGAGGTCGGCTCGTCCAGCAGGAGCAGCTCCGGATGGTGCGCCAGAGCGCCGAGAAAGGCTGTTCGCCGCCGCAGTCCTAGCGACAGGTCGCGCACCAGCACGTCCTTCGATGCGGCGAGATCGCCGAGCGGCGGAGCCTCGACGCCGAACGCCCGCGCGGTGAACTCGAGGTTCTCGGCGACGGTGAGGTCCTCGTACAGGCCGAGCCCTTGAGGGACGTAGCCGATGCGATTGCGCGCATCCGGACCGATCGGTTCGCCAAACAACTCGACGCGGCCGGCGGTCGGCTTGGTCAGGCCCAGGAGCAACTTCATGAGAGTCGTCTTCCCCGCGCCGTTTGCTCCCAGGAGCCCGACCACCTCGCCGCGTGCGACTGTCAGATCGACGTCGTTCACCGCGGTGAAGTCTCCGAAGTCCTTGAACACTCCGCCGGCACTCACGAGCGTCATGCCGCAACCTCCCCACCATCTCGTCTGCGAAGCGCGGCGACGATGACCGCGTCCTGCAATTCCGCCGCAACGGGGCGAATCTCCGGCGACTCGAATCCATCGAGCGACCACAGTCGCCAGCTCGCACCACGGCGCCACGTAAAGGGTGTGTCCGGGCGTGAGGTTGTCTCTCCCACCACCCCACCCAACGTCCCGACCACTCCGTCCGGAGGGCCCTGCAACAGCACGGCTCCCTCGTCGAGCACGCACACAGAATCGCAGCGGCCCGCCTCGTCGAGGTAGGTGGTGGTCATCAACACAGCGGTCTCGTCGCGCGCCGCTTCGCTCACGAGTCGCCAAAGCTCCCTGCGACTCACCGGGTCGATGCCCGTCGACGGTTCGTCGAGCACGACCATCCGGGGCCGGTGGACCAGCACCATGGCAAGTCCGAGCTTCTGGCGCATTCCACCCGAGAGATTGCCTCCCAGGCGATCAGGTATTCCCTCGAGACCCATGCGCCGAAGAAGCTCGTCCCGAGCCACTCGGTAGTCGCCGCCGCGAACGCCGTAGGCACCCGCGGCGAACTTCAGGTTTTCCTCCACCGTCAGATCGGGGTAGACGCCGGAACTTGCAGGCAGATACCCGACGTCATCGCCGTCCGGGCGGTTGACTGTTCCCGACGAGGGCGACACGAGCCCGAGCAGGGTTCGCAACAGCGTCGTCTTGCCCGATCCGTCCCCGCCGGCGACACCGGCTATCGATCCGATCGTGAGGGCCAGACTCACGTCTTCGAGCGCCTTCCTGGCCCCGTACGCGACCGACACCCGGTCGAGTCCCCAATCGGCATCGGTCATCGTGCACCCGCCCCTTGCAAGGCGCTCGGCTGGCGCGACTGCCTGACCTTGGCGGGCATCAGGTCGTGCCGGAAGCGGACGATCGCGAACGAGAAGATGACCAGGCCCAGCACGGCGAGCATCGTCAAAGGAAACCAGAGGCCGGCGATGCCCTCGCCTCGCACCATCACTCCGCGCGAGATCTGAGTGAAGTACGTCAACGGCAGGAGGTATGAGATCCACCGGATGCTGGCGGCCATGGACGCAACGGGGAAGATCATTCCGGACAGCAGCACCTGAGGGAGCAATGACATGATCGCGAGCTGAATGGCCTGACCCTGGTTCTCGGACACGCTCGAGATCAGCACGCCGAGGCCGAGCGTCACGAACAGGAAGAGCAAGGCTCCCAGACCGAGAAGCCACGCCGACCCCTCGAAGGGAACATCGAACAGCCAAGCCCCGACTCCGACGATCACGACGAGATCGATCGCCGCCACGAGGAAGTAGGGGGCGACCTTGCCGGCGAAGACGTCGCGCGGCTTGAAAGGCATGACGGCTAGTTGCTCGAGCGTGCCGGACTGACGCTCGCGTACGACACCGAGGCTCGTGATCATGGTGCCGACGAAAATAAGGATCATTCCCGCGATGGCGGGAACCATGATCGCCGAGGTGTCGAGTTCCTCGTTGAACAGAATCTCGGGCTCGGGAGCGCTCGGGTTCTGAGACAGGGTTGTTATTGCCGAGCGGGCGGAGAAGAGCTCGGTTCCATCGATCAGGATCTGTGGCTCACCGTCCCCAGAAACAACCGCAACGACGGCGTCCCCGTTGCGAAGTTGCTCCACGGCGTCGGACCGGTCCCAGCTCTCATCCGACTCGGTGACTTGAAACAACTCGGGAAGATGCTCACCGGTGTCGCCATCGCCGGCGACCACGGTCGGGATCTCGTCAACATCGAAGCTCGCGGCGTAGCCGAACACCACCAACAGCAGCAGCGGCATCACGATCATCATGGCGAGCGTGCGGTGATCCCTCCGCACCTGCCTGAATTCCTTGAGAACCAGCGCCCACATTCGCGACTCCTTCCGGCCCAGGCCGGCCCAGGCTTATTTCATCGTATGTTGAGTTCAACACCTGATGAATTACTTGTCAAGCTCCCCCCTCCTGGGACTTAATCTGCGGCGCTATGGACCAATGGCCCGGAATCCCCTATCCGCTCGGCGCCACCTGGGACGGCGGGGGGACCAACTTCGCGGTGTTCTCGGAAAACGCCAGCGGCGTCGAGCTGTGCCTGTTCGATGATGAGGACCACGAGACGCGCCTAGATCTGACCGAGGTCGACAGCTTCGTGTGGCATTGCTACCTGCCGGGAATCGGACCCGGGCAGCGTTACGGCTATCGCGTCGACGGCCCCTTTGTGCCCGATCGGGGGCACCGCTTCAACCGCAACAAGTTGCTCCTCGACCCCTACGCGAAATCGATCGATGGGGATGTCAACTGGTCCGAGGAGGTCTTCGGCTACAACTTCGAAGCCGATGACGCCGACCTGACCTTCAACGAGGCGGATTCGGCCCTCAGGGTGCCCAAGTCGGTGGTCATCGACCCGACCTTCGAGTGGGAGGGGGACGAGGCCCTCCAGACCCCGTGGCACCGGACGGTCATCTACGAGACGCACGTCAAGGGCTTCACGTTCACGAACCCGGGGATTCCGGACGAGATCAAGGGGACCTTCGCGGGCCTCGCCCATCCCGCATCGATCGAGCACCTGCAGTTGCTCGGTGTCACGGCTATCGAGCTCATGCCCGTCCACCACTTTCTCCACCCGTTGTTCCTGAGCGACAAGGGTCTTCGCAACTACTGGGGTTACGACTCGATCGGATTCTTGGCTCCCTACGCGGGCTACAGCGCGTCGGGTGTGAGGGGAGAGCAGGTCCCGGAGTTCAAGAACATGGTCAAGTCCATGCACACCGCGGGAATCGAGGTCATCCTCGACGTCGTCTACAACCACACCGGCGAAGGCAACCACATGGGCCCGACGGTGTCTTTCCGCGGTATCGACAACGCGTCCTACTACCGGTTGCTCGACAAAGACAAGCGCTTCAACATGGATTTCACCGGGACGGGCAACTCGCTGAACGTACGCCACCCGCAGATCCTCAAGCTCATCATGGACAGCCTCCGCTACTGGGCCATCGAGATGCACGTCGATGGATTTCGCTTTGACCTCGCGTCGGCGCTTGCGCGCGAGCTGTACGAGGTGGACAGGCTGAGCGCGTTCTTCGACATCATCCATCAGGACCCAGTGCTATCGCAGATGAAGTTGATCGCCGAACCGTGGGACGTCGGCGAGGGCGGATACCAGGTTGGCAACTTCCCGCCCGGATGGAGCGAGTGGAACGGCAAGTATCGCGACAGCATGCGGGACTTCTGGCGCGGCGCCGAGGCCGGTGTCGGTGAGTTCGCGTTCCGGCTGACGGGCAGCTCCGACCTCTACAAAGACGACGGGCGGCGGCCCAACGCGTCCATCAACTTCGTAACCGCGCACGACGGTTTCACGCTGAACGATCTCGTCAGCTACAACGAGAAGCACAACGGGGCGAACGGCGAGGAGGGCAAGGACGGCGAGAGCCACAACCGCTCCTGGAACCACGGCGTCGAAGGGGAGACCGACGATCCCGACATCAGAGCGATGCGTGAGCGGCAGAAGCGCAACTTCATCGCCACCCTCGCGCTGAGCCAGGGCGTCCCGATGTTCCTCGGCGGCGACGAGATCAGCCGCACACAGGGGGGGAACAACAACGCATATTGCCAGGACAACGAGGTCAGCTGGATCGACTGGAGCCTGCGCGACGAGAACCTCACCTTGCTCGGCTTCGCCCGCCGTTTGATGCAGTTCCGGCGCGACCATCCCGTGCTGCGGCGTCACAGGTGGTTCATGGGCCGCGCCATCCACGGCGAGAGCACCACGGACATCGCGTGGTTCAACCCCGGCGGCGACGAGATGACGGAGCAACAATGGAACGACGGGTTCGCCAAATCCATAGGCGTCTTCCTCAACGGCGACGAGATCGCCACGCCGGGCCCCCGGGGCGAGCGCATCACCGACGACAGCTTCCTGCTGTTCTTCAACGCACACCACCAACCCATGGACTTCATCGTTCCGGTCGGGAACTACGGCAGGGCTTGGAACGTCGTCATCGATACGAACGAGCCTCTGCTCGACGAGGGTGTTCGCTCGTACAAGGCGGGTGATGCAATCGAACTGGAGGCGCGTTCCCTCGCAGTATTGCGGCGTGTCGAGTAGACGAACAAGACGAGATCTGGGATGACGCGACCACCCACACCTCCGCGCGCGACCTACCGCGTTCAGCTTCACGCCGGCTTCGGGTTCGACGACGCGGCTGCGATCGTGCCCTACCTGGCCAAGCTCGGCATCAGCCACCTCTACTGTTCGCCCTACCTCCAGGCGCGCGGCGGCAGCACCCACGGCTACGACGTCGTCGACCACGCGCGCGTCAACGAGGAGTTGGGCGGAGCCGAGGCCCACGAACGATTGCTCGACGCGCTCAGGAAGCACGGGATGGGTCACATCCTCGACATCGTCCCCAACCACATGGCGATCAACGATTCGGCGAACGCGTGGTGGTGGGACATCCTCAAGCACGGCCCCCACAGTCTCTACGCCTCGTTCTTCGACATCGACTGGGACCCGCCCGAGGACAAGCTTCGCCGGAAGATCCTCGTACCGATCCTGAGCGACCACTACGGACGAGTTCTCGAAGCCGGAGAGATCCGGTTCGGCTACGCCCGAGGAGAGCCGGTCGCGCGCTACTACGAACACACGCTTCCGCTCGCCCCGGGGACCGAGCCAGGCGAAATCGACTCCGTCAACCGCGACGTCGAGGCGGTTCACGAGGTTCTCGAGGAGCAGAACTATCGCCTGGCCCGTTGGCGGGTCGCGTCGGAGGAGCTCAACTACCGGCGTTTCTTCGCCATCAACGACCTCGCGGCTCTGCGCGCGGAGAACCCCGAGGTCTTTCGCCAGACTCATGCTCTGGTCCTCGACCTGGTCGAACGCGGCGAGCTTCAGGGCCTGAGAATCGATCACATCGACGGGTTGCGGCGGCCCGCGGAGTACCTCGCGGAATTGCGGGCCGCTGCGCCCGATGTCTACATCGTGGTCGAGAAGATCCTCGAGCACGATGAGGCGCTCCCCGACTGGCCCGTCCAGGGAACGACGGGTTACGACTTCATGAACCGGGTCAACGGACTGTTCGTCGATCCCGCGCGGGCCGGCGCGCTCACGAGCCTGTATGAGACCTTTACCGGCGACGTAGCCGACCTCGACGATCAGCGACGTGCCAAGAAGCTCGCCATCGCGAACTCCGAGCTCGCGAGCGACCTGGAGAGGTTGACTGATCTGTTGGCCGAGATCTGCGAGCGTCACCGTCGCTACCGCGATTACACGCAGCGTGAGCTTCGCTCGGCGCTCGTCGAGACCATGGCCGCGTTCCCCGTCTACCGCACCTACGTGAACCCGGCGTCTCGTTCGGTGGGCGAGACCGACCGGCAAGTGATCGAGCAGGCCGTCGAGACGGCGCGCACGAGGCGTGAGGACCTCGAGGTCGAGCTGTTCGATCTCCTGAGGGACGTTCTTCTGCTCCGCTTCGATCAGCCGGCCGAGAACAACCTCGCCATGCGCTTCCAGCAGGCCACCGGCGCGGTCATGGCCAAGGGCGTCGAGGACACGCTCTTCTACACCTACAACCGGCTGACGTCGCTGAACGAGGTGGGAGGCGACCCGAGTCGCTTCGGCGTGTCACCCGGTGAATTCCACCGAGCCAATGCGGCCGCTCAGCGCAACCGGCCCGTCGCCATGCTCACGACTTCGACGCACGACACCAAGCGCTCTGAGGACGTGCGCGTTCGCATCTCTGCGTTGAGCCAGATTCCCGACCGGTGGGCCTCCGCCGTCGGTCGGTGGTCCGAGATGAATATGCGACACCGCACGGGGAACGCGCCCAGCCGAGGCGACGAGTATCTGCTTTATCAAACGCTCGTGGGAGCGTGGCCTCTCTCGATCGAGCGCGCGAGCGAGTACATGAACAAGGCGGCCAAGGAGGCGAAGCTCCACACGTCGTGGATCGACGCCGACGATGAGTACGACACCGCGCTGAGAACCTTCGTCGAAGCCATTCTCAGCGACGAGACGTTCGTTGCGGAGGTGGAGGAGTTCGTCGACCCCCTGATAGCGCCGGCGCGGATCGCCTCATTGGCTCAGGCACTGATGAAGCTCACCGCGCCGGGCGTGCCGGACATCTATCAGGGCTCGGAGGTATGGGACCTCAGTCTCGTGGATCCCGACAACCGGCGCCCGGTCGACTACGGGGTCCGGTGGACGCTGCTGGACTCGCTCGGCGGGTCTCCTCCCGAGCTGGACGATTACGGTGCCGCGAAAATATTCGTCGTGCGACGGGCGTTGGAGGTGCGAGCCGAGCTGCCGCGGGCGTTCGACGAGAACTCGACGTACGAGCCGCTGGAGGCGGCCGGAGACCATGTCGGGCGGGTCGTCGCATACGTTCGAGGAGAACGTGTCATTGCGGTCGCGCCTCGTTTGACCTACGGGCTGCCGGATATGGCGGGCGCGAGCCTGACGCTCCCGCCCGGCGTCTGGACCGACCGGCTGACCGGCCACTCCTATGGGGACGTGGTTACTCTCGCCGAGCTTTGGGGCGGCTTCCCCGTGAGTCTTCTAACGAAAGAGGATGCATGACCGAGTTGTCCCTGTGGGCCCCCAACGCCACCAGGGTCGAGGCAACCGTGCGCGGCCGCACCATCCCGATGAAGCGTGCAGAGCGGGGCTGGTGGCGAGCTGGGACCAGACTCGAGCACGGTGACGATTACGCCTTCTCGCTCGACGGCGGCGACGCGCGCCCGGACCCGCGCTCGCCCTGGCAACCGGAGGGAGTCCACGGCCCGTCTCGCCACGTCGACCACAGCCGGTTCGTCTGGTCGGACGCTCACTGGCGCAGCCCATCACTCTCCAGCGCGGTCATCTACGAACTGCACGTCGGCACGTTCACGCCGGAGGGCACCTTCGAAGCCGCCATCGAACGACTGGATCATCTCGCAGCTCTCGGCATCACAGCCATCGAGCTTCTGCCGGTCCACGAGTTCGCCGGCGAACGCGGCTGGGGCTACGACGGGGTCGATCTCTACGCGCCTCATCACGCCTACGGGGGTCCCCACGATCTGAAGAAGCTCGTCGATGCATCCCATGCGAGCGGGCTCGCCGTCATCCAGGACGTCGTTTACAACCACCTCGGACCATCGGGCAACTATCTGGGTGAGTTCGGTCCTTACTTCACCGACAGATACAGGACGCCGTGGGGCGACGCGGTCAACTTCGACGACTCGGGCAGCAGCGAGGTACGTAGTTTCTTCATCGACAACGCGCTCATGTGGCTGCGCGACTACCACTTCGACGGTCTGCGCGTCGATGCCGTGCATACGATGTTCGACCGGAGCGCCGTTCATTTCCTCGAGGAGTTGACCACGCGCGTACGCGCCTACGCGGCGTATGCACGGCGCTCCCACTGGGTCATTGCCGAGAGCGACCTGAACGATCCCAGGCTCGTGCGCTCGACCGAGGCGGGGGGCTTCGGACTGGACGCTCAGTGGAGCGACGACTTCCACCACGCCCTGCACGCTCTCCTTACACGCGAACACAACGGCTACTACTCCGACTTTGGCACGGTCGAGCAACTGGCCACCGCATTGAAGAACGCTTTCGTCTACGCAGGCAGGTACTCGGCCTTTCGCGAACGCAAACACGGGCGTCCGACCACCGGTTTGCCGGGCGGACGCTTTCTCGGGTACCTGCAGAACCACGACCAGGTCGGCAACAGGGCGGCCGGCGAGCGCTTGACCCTCTTGGCGAGCCCCGGGCTGCTCAAGGTGGGGGCCGCCCTGGTGCTCACTGCGCCGTTCGTCCCCATGCTGTTCATGGGCGAGGAATGGGGGGCCTCGACGCCGTGGCTCTACTTCACGGATCACGACCCCGAACTCGGTCGCGCCGTAAGCGAGGGCCGCCGCCGGGAGTTCGAGGCCTTCGGATGGCGCCCCGAGGACGTGCCCGACCCTCAGGACGAAGAGACGTTCGCCCGCAGCAGGCTCGACTGGTCCGAGTCGCAGCGCGGCCCCCACACCGAACTGTTGAACTGGCACCGAGCGCTAATTGGGCTGCGCGGGTCGAAGCCGGACCTGCTCGACGATGACCTCGCCGCCGTCTCGGTGCGCTACGACGAGGGAGCGCGATGGCTTGTGCTCGAACGTGGTGCGATCACGGTCGCCTGCAACCTCGGTCCGAAGCCCGCCGAGGTCCCGCTCCCATCCTCCCGCCGCGTGTCCGTGCTGCTGACCTCGGCCCACGAGCCTGGGGCCGACGCCGGCGCGATCCGTCTGCCGGCCGAGAGCGTGACGATCTACTCGGCGCATTAGCGGTGGCCCCAGGGAGACGGGCCCGTGGCCCCTTTGGCCTCTTTTCGGATTGGTCTCTTTCGAAAATGGTTCGATCCGCCGGTGCACCTGGTACCACCGGTGCCTCAGGCACCGCGGGTACCGCGAGATTTGGCGTTTCTCGGAGAAGACCATGTGCTTGCGATTGCTGCGGCTGGCATTCAGACGGCCGATGCGCCGTGAAAGTTCAGGGACGACGTAGCTTTGGTTCATGGATCATGCCGAGTTCGAGAGGTTGGTCGCGGACGCGCTCGACGGGTTGCCCGCAGACATCGCCGAGGCGATGGAGAACGTCGACGTCCTCGTCGAGGAAGAGCCGGCGCCGGACCTAGTGGCCGAACTCGGTCCCGGTGAGACCCTCTTCGGGCTCTACCACGGTGTGCCGCTCACGGCACGGGGGCCGAGCACCTACTTCGGCGCGATGCCCGACCGGATCTCGATCTACAAAGGCCCGCTCACGCGCGCCTTTCGCCGCCCGGACGACATCCGAGACCAGGTACGCATCACCGTCGTCCACGAGATCGCTCACCATTTCGGCATCAGCGACGAGCGCCTCGACGAACTGGGCTGGTAGAACAGGCCCGTGGTCAAGCTTCCGCCGCGCGTCGTGGCCGGAGACACGGTCGCCATAGTGTCGCCCTCATGGGGAGCGCTCGGTCGCTGGCCGCACCGGCTGAAGCGCGGCACCGCCTACCTCGAATCGCTGGGTCTGAGGGTCAAGGTCATGCCCAACGCCATGAAGTCCGAGCGCTGGGTGGCGGGCACTCCTCAGGAACGGGCCGACGATCTCAACGCTGCGTTCGCGGACCCCGGCGTCGGTGTGATTTTAGCCGCGATCGGCGGCAACCACTCGAACCAGGTGGCGCCGCTGCTGGACTTCGACCTCATCGCCGAGCATCCGAAGCCCTTCGTCGGCTACTCAGACAACACCGTTCTTCACTGGGCCATTCATCAACGCACCGGTCTGGTCACGTTCTACGGACCTTCCCCCGTCTTGGCACTGGCCGAGGACGGCGCCGGCGAGGGGATCCACGTCCTGGAGTACACAGACCGCTACTTTCGCGCCGCTCTGATGGGCGACGACGCGATCGCCTACAACGCGGCGCCTGCATGGACACAGGAATTTCTCGACTTCGACGAGAAAGCCGACGTGGGTGTGACGCGTCACCAGGAACCCAGCCCCGGTTGGGTCGTTCTACGTGAAGGTGAGGCCCGCGGGGCGCTGCTCGGCGGGTGCCTCGAGACCATAGCCTGGCATCTGAAGGGGTCCGAGTGGTGGCTCGACCTGGAAGGAGCGCTGCTGTTCTTGGAGACCTCGGAAGAGGCGCCCTCACCCGCGCATGTCGACGCCTATCTGACCGACTTCGAGCAGCTCGGCATGTTCGACGCGGTGACCGGGTTGGTCGTCGGGCGCCCGGCCTACTACGAGCACGACGACATCGAGCTTCTGTATCACGTCCTACACGAGCGCACGGAGCGGGCGGGCATCCCGGTCCTGGCGAACTTCGATTGCGGGCACACCGATCCGATTGCAACCCTGCCGCTCGGAACGGAGATGCAACTGGACACCGGGATGGGAACCTTCACCACCTTGGCGGCGCCGACGATCCCATCAACGTAGTTGGCCGTGCTCTAGGCCCCGCACCTCAGGCCCAGGTGATCAGGCCCACGTCCATCGGGTTCGGAAGGTCCTCGTGCGCGGGCACGACCCGCACCGCGAACCCGTAGAGCCCGGCCCGTTCCGCGGTGAAGGTGCCGTGGCAATGCGCCACTCCGTCCTTGAACGAGTCTGTGGTCATGGCGACGATCTGGGGATCGACCAGTTCGCCGTTCGGGCCCACGGGCCCGTGCGCGAGTTGCACGGTCACATCCGAGGTCTCGAGCTCGCCGAGCGAGACAACTCCCGAAACCGTGCGCTCGTGGCCTACGTCGGCGGCGGTTACATCGCCTTCGACATCGAGGATCTTGACCCCGGCCCACGCGCCACGGACCCGGCTTTTCCACTCCGCCAACGCCCGGGCCCGCTCGTAGCCGTTCGCCCTCATCGCCTCGCCCTGTGCTGCCGCGGGCTCGTACAACTCGGTGACGTAGTCGCGCACCATGCGATCTGCGGTCACGAACTTGCCGGTGCTCTGAACCGAGTTCTTCACGCGCTCCGTCCAGCGACGAGGAATCGGACCCTCGGAGCGGTCGTAGAACCGAACCGAGATCTCTCGTTCGAGGAGGTCGTAGAGGGCGTTCGCGTCGACCCGGTCTTGATAGTCGAGATCGGACGAGACATCGACCGTCCCGATTGCCCATCCGTTGTTGCCGTTGTAGCACTCGTCCCACCAACCATCGAGGATCGAGCAGTTGAGCGCCCCGTTGAGCGCCGCCTTCATGCCCGAGGTACCGCATGCCTCGAGCGGGCGCCGGGGATTGTTGAGCCACACATCGGCGCCTTGCGTGAGCATGCGGCCGACTTCCATGTCGTAGTCCTCGATGAAGGCGAAGCGAAAACGAATCTCGGGATCGCGCGCGAAGTGCACGAGCTCCCGAATCATCTCCTTGCCTCCGTCGTCGCGCGGGTGCGCCTTGCCCGCAAGTACGAACTGGATCGGCTTGTCCGAGCTCAGCAACAGACTCTTGAATTTCTCGGGCTCGGATAGCAACAGTGTGCCGCGCTTGTATTGAGCGAAGCGACGAGCAAAGCCGATCGTCAGGACGCCAGGATCGAAGACCTCGTCGGTCCACTTGACCTCGGACTCGGAGGCCCCCCGAGCGAGCAACTGTTTGCGGAGTCGCTCGCGTACGAAATAGACGAGTCGCTCTCGGGCGCGGTCTCGCGCGCGCCACAGCTCTGCGTCGGGTACCTCGTTGATTCGGTCCCAGCGCGCGCCTCCGGTCTCAGCCCAACCGGGCGACAATCTCCGGTTGAAGATCTCCGCAAGCTCGGGTCCGAGCCACGTCGACGTGTGCACTCCGTTGGTGATGGACGTGATCGGCACCTCGTCCTCGGGCACCTCGGGCCACAAAACATTGAACATCGAGCGTGACACCCGGCCGTGCAGCCGGCTAACGCCGTTGGAACGGCCGGCCAGACGCAACCCCATGACGGCCATGTTGAACGCCGGGCCCCCATCACGCTCTGCCTCGAGGCCGAGGGTGAGAAGCTCCTCGAACGTCGCGCCGCTCTCCTTTGCGAACGACTCGAAGTAACGGCCCATCAGGTCGAGGTCGTATCGGTCGATTCCGGCGGGCACGGGAGTATGAGTCGTGAAGACGGTCGATGTTCGCACTGCCTCTACGGCCTCGGCGAAATCGAGATCGCCGTTCGATGCGAGCTCTCTGATGCGCTCGAGATTGAGAAAGCCCGCGTGGCCCTCGTTCGAGTGCCAAACATCAGGGTCGTGTCCGAGAGCGCGCAGCGCACGCACCCCGCCGATTCCAAGCACGATCTCCTGGCGGAGGCGGTGCTCGCTTCCGCCCGCGTAGAGACGATCCGTGACCTCGCGCTCCTCGGAAGCGTTGTCCTCGATGTCGCAGTCGAGCAGATAGAGCGGAACGCGACCCACTTGAGCACACCAAACCTGGGCGACGCACCGGCGTCCCTCGAGGTCGACGTCGATCTTGAGGGGGCCGTCGTCACCGGACGGGACCAGGGTGAGCGGCATGCCGTGCGGGTCGAGTGCCGGGTAGCGCTCCTGCTGCCACCCGTCCGCGTTCAGTTGCTGGCGGAAGTAGCCCTGTCGGTAGAGCAGGCCGACTCCGACCATCGGCAGCCCGAGGTCGCTAGCCGCCTTGAGGTGGTCGCCCGCGAGAACGCCGAGTCCCCCCGAGTACGTGGGGAGCGCCTCGCTGACTCCGAACTCGGGCGAGAAGTAGGCGACGGTCTCGATCTCGGACGAGCCGTCTTGCGCCTGGTACCAGCGTGGCTCGTTGAGGTAGCGGTCCAGGCCGTCCTTCACGGAGGTGAGGAAGGTCAGAAAGGGGCTGTCCTCAGCGAGTTCGGCTAGGCGCTCCTTAGACACGAGTCCCAGCAGGCGAACAGGGTCGTGACCGGAGGACTCCCACGCGTCGGGGTCGATCCAACGGAAGAGGTCGAGCGCGCGTCCGTCCCACGACCATCTGAGGTTGGTTGCTATCGCGGCTAAGGCGTCCAAGGGTTCGGGGAGGGACGCGCGGACAGCAAAACTCCTGAGTGCTTTCATTCGCACAGTGTCGCGCAGGCCAAGTAGGGCAAAGTAGCCTCCTTGACTACGTACTTCTGCGGGGTCACAGGGCTCGCGGCTCAGAGCCCAAGACGAGAACGAACAGCCAACAACCGTAAGGAAGGAGCATCGCCGGCGTGAAGTCTTTTCTCCGAAGAGGTCACGTCATCATCGAAGGCGTCGAACCCCAGGTCGATTGCGGCCGCTACCGCGCCAAAGCGATCGCGGGCGACGAAATCGGTGTCGGCGCGGACATCTACAGGGACGGGCCCTCGGTTCTGGCCGCCGCCGTGCGCTTCCGGGGTCCAGGCGACAAGAAATGGTCCGAGTCCCGCATGGCGCATGTCGGCAACGACCGGTGGGCTGGCTCGTTCGCGCCGGACCGCATCGGTGTCTGGGAGTTCGCCATCGAGGGCTGGACCGATCGCTTCGCGACCTGGCGCCGCGATCTCGTAAAGCGGATCGAGGCCGGACAGGACGTCGACGCCGAGCTGCAAGAGGGGGCCCAGATTCTCGAGGACCACCTGAGGGCCCTCCCCGCGGCCGAGCGCAAGAAGGTCAAGGAGGCGATCGTCGCGCTACGGTTGCCCGGCGAGCACCCGAAGTCCAACTTCGAAGACGTCCGGATCAAGGCCGCGCTCGACGAGCACACAGCCGAGCTCATGTCGAGACACCACTCCCGGGCGGGCTCGACGGTAACCAAGCCCGCCTATCAGCTGACCGTCGACCGAGAGCTCGCGCGCTTCGGCGCGTGGTACGAGTTCTTCCCGCGCTCTACCGGAAGGACGGGCGAACACGGCACCTTTGACACCGCGACCGAGGAGCTCGCGCGAATCGCGGACATGGGTTTCGACATCGTCTATCTGCCTCCCATCCACCCCATCGGCACCACGTACCGCAAGGGGCGCAACAACACTCTCGATCCGGGCGAGGACGACGTCGGCGTCCCGTGGGCCATCGGCAGTCCGGACGGCGGGCATACCGTGGTTCATCCCGACCTCGGCACGCTCGACGACTTCAAACGTTTCACTAAGGAGACCGAGCGTCACGGGCTCGAGGTCGCCCTCGACTTCGCCATCCAGTGCTCGCCCGACCACCCGTGGGTCACCGAGCATCCCGAGTGGTTCGAGCACCGTTCCGACGGCTCGATTCGCTACGCCGAGAACCCTCCGAAAAAGTATCAGGACATCTACCCGATCAACTTCGACACAGAAGACCGCGAGGGCTTGTGGACCGAGCTGAAGGGAGTTCTCGATTTCTGGATCGACGCCGGCGTCAAGATCTTTCGCGTCGACAACCCGCACACCAAGGCGCTGCCGTTCTGGGAGTGGGCGATCGGATCCGTCAAGTCGGAGCACCCGGATGTCATCTTGCTGTCCGAGGCCTTCACGCGCCCGAAGGTCATGAAGGGTTTGGCCAAACTCGGCTTCACCCAGAGCTACACCTACTTCACCTGGCGCAATACGAAGGACGAGCTCACCGAGTACATGACGGAGCTCTCCACGACCGACATGGCGAAGTACTTCAGGCCTAACTTCTTCACCAACACGCCCGACATTCTGCACGAGTACCTGCAGACCGGGGGCCGGCCCGCGTTCAAGGTGCGTCTGATCCTCGCAGCACTGCTGTCTCCCGCCTACGGCATCTACTCCGGTTACGAACTGGGCGAGAACACGCCGGTCGCTCCTGGCAGCGAGGAGTACCTCGCCTCCGAGAAGTACCAACTGGTGGAGCGCGACTACACGGCCGAGGGCAATCTCACCCGTTTCATCACCCGGATCAACCGGATGCGCAAGGCGTACCCGGTCCTCCATCACCTCACGAACCTGTCCTTCCATCAGGTGGACAAGCCGAACCTCATGGCGTTCTCGAAGTCCCTCGTCGGCGAGACATCGATTCTCGTGGTTGTGAACCTCAACCCGTACCACTGGGAGGAGGGCATGCTGACACTCGATCTCGACGCACTCGGGTTGGACTCATGGGCCACCTTCAAGGTCCACGACCTGATCTCGGACGAGACCTACGAGTGGCAGGGATCGCAGGCGTACATCCGCCTCGACCCGTTCCACGAGCCCGCCCACGTCTTCAGGGTCCTGAGGTAGCACGTGGAGAAGCTCAAGGCCGACCCGGAGTGGTACAAGACGGCGGTCTTCTATGAGGTCTACGTACGCAGCTTCTTTGACAGCAACGCCGACGGATACGGCGACTTCCGTGGGCTTATCGAGAAACTCGACTATCTCGAGTGGCTGGGAATCGACGTCATCTGGCTGCTCCCCTTCTATCAGTCACCGCTGCGCGACGGCGGGTACGACATCAGCGACTTCTACTCGATCCTTCCAGAGTACGGAAACCTCAACGACTTCATGGAGTTCGTGGAGGAGGCGCACAAGCGGGGCATTCGAGTGATCGTCGACTTCGTCGTCAACCACACTTCGGACGAGCACCCCTGGTTCCAGGAGGCCCGGAAGCCGGGTTCACCGAAACGGGACTGGTACGTGTGGAGCGACGACCCGGAGAAGTACTCGGACGCGCGCGTGATCTTCGTCGATACAGAGAAGTCCAACTGGACCTGGGATGACGACGTGGAGGCGTACTACTGGCACCGATTCTTCGGCCACCAGCCCGATCTCAACTTCGACAACCTCGAGGTCCAGGAACAGGTTCTCGCTGCTCTGAAGTTCTGGCTCGACCTCGGACTCGACGGTTTCAGGCTCGACGCGGTGCCGTACCTCTTCGAACGGGAGGGAACGAACGGAGAGAACCTCCCCGAAACGCACGACTTCCTAAAACGCGTTCGCAAGGAGGTGGACTCGAACTTCGAGAACATCGTGCTGCTCGCCGAGGCGAACCAGTGGCCCTCGGATGTCGTGCAGTACTTCGGCAACAACGGGGACGAATGCCACATGGCGTTTCACTTCCCACTCATGCCCCGCATGTTCATGGCGGCGCGCAGGCAGGTTCGCTACCCAATCGTCGAGATTCTCGACCAGACTCCGGAGATCCCTGAGAACTGCCAGTGGGGAATCTTTCTTCGCAACCACGACGAGTTGACGCTCGAGATGGTGACCGACGAAGAGCGCGACTACATGTACAACGAGTACGCGAAGGATTCCCGCATGAAGCTGAATCTGGGCATTCGCAGGCGTCTGGCCCCCCTGCTCGAGAACTCGCGCGACCAGTCCCAGCTCTTCCACGCGATGTTGCTCTCCCTGCCGGGCACGCCGATCGTCTACTACGGCGACGAGATCGGCATGGGGGACAATGTCTACCTCGGTGACAGGGACGGCGTTAGAACCCCCATGCAGTGGAGCGGCGACCGCAACGCGGGGTTCTCCAGTGCCGACTTCGCCCAGCTCTACCTTCCGGTGCTTATGGACCCCATCTACGGGTACGCGGCCTGCAACGTGGAGGCCGAGCTGCGTAGTCCGCACTCGTTTCTGCACTGGTTCAGGCAGCTACTCGCGATCCGCAAGCAACACCCGGTGTTCGGGCTGGGCTCGTTCGAGGTGCTGCACCCGGACAATGCCGCGATACTGGCGTACATAAGAAAGCACGGAGAAGACGTGGTGCTGTGCGTGAACAACCTATCGGGTAGAGCCCAGGCGGTAGAGCTGAACCTCTCACCGTACGAGGGGATGTACCCGGTCGAGTTGATGGGTCGCGAGCGTTTTCCCCGCATCGGAGAGCTCCCCTATCTGTTGACCATCCCGGCCCACGGCTTCTACTGGTTTCAATTGACGAACGAGGATTCGCAATGAACATCGACGTCCAGTCACTTCTAGGGTTTCTTCCCGAACAGCGTTGGTTCGGCTCCAAGGACCGCACGCTCCAGAGCATCAACGTCCGCGACCACGCCGTGCTCGACGAGAATCAAGAGGGTGGGGAATCCGTCGTTCTCGCGCTGCTCGACGTTGTATTCACAGACGGCGTGAGCGCCATCTACCAGATGCCGCTGCTCGTGAACCAAGAGGGCGGTGTGCGCGATGCGATGGAGGACGTCGGCCGGCTCAGCGTGTTCGGACGGGCCCTCGCGCGCGGCGAGACCCACAAGGGGAACCACGGGGCTTTCCGTTTCGGCGGGCCGGGTCTCGACCCTCTGGCCCCGCCCGGTCATGGGTCCATCAGGGTCATGGGGGCCGAGCAGTCCAACAGCTCGATCGTTCTGGACGACGCCGTCATTCTCAAGCTGATCCGTCGCGTCGAGGAGGGCGACAACCCGGAGCTCGAGCTGAATCGCTTCCTTACGAACGAAGGCTTCGAGTTCATCCCGGCCCAGGTCGGCGAGATTTTCTACGAGGAAGAGCACCTCGAGGGCGAGGGTGTGAACATCGACCTCGGTATCGCGCAACAGTTCGTCGGCGACGCAACCGAGGGCTGGAGCGAAGCGCTGAAGCACATCTCGGCGCTCTACGACGGGATCTCGGGAATCGAGGACAACTCGACCATGCGTGAGCAGGTGGAGTCCATGACCTCGACTCTGCTCGAAGAGCTCGCCGCGCTTGGTGAGGTCACGGCCGGGCTCCACATCCTGTTCGGACGGGGCCAGGAGCACGACCCCGAAGTGGCGCGCGAGTCGGCGACGGCCCAGGACCTCTCGGACTGGGCGATGCACGCGCGCCACGCGCTTGCGGCGCTTCCGATGGGACGCATCCCCGAGCTCACCGACGAGCTCGTCGGAGCCGTCGAGGACCGGCTGAATGCGATCGGGGACCTCGACGATATGGGAGCCAAGACGAGGATTCACGGCGACTACCACCTCGGGCAGGTCCTTCTCGGCCCCCGTGGGTGGCTGATCCTGGACTTCGAGGGTGAGCCGCTCCGCTCTCTGGAGGAACGACGCTCGCTGCAATCCCCGCTGCGCGATGTTGCCGGAATGCTCAGGTCCTTCTCCTACGCCGCCTACTCGGCGCTCTACGAGCGCGCGGAGCCCGATTTGGATCGCTGGAACCAACTGGAGCCGTGGGCCGCAACCTTCGAGGGGCTGGCGCGCGATTACTTCCTCCAGGCCTATCTCCGTACCAGCCACGAAGCCAATCTGCTGCCCCAAGACCGCGACGACCTGCAGACCCTGCTCGACTTCTTCGAGCTCGACAAGGCGCTCTACGAGGTCAACTACGAGATCG
Organism: Actinomycetota bacterium; assembly: GCA_050693895.1. Taxonomy (GTDB): domain Bacteria; phylum Actinomycetota; class CADDZG01; order CADDZG01; family WHSQ01; genus WHSV01. Next base: position 25,262 of record JBOGWS010000008.1, read on the forward strand.
GGCACCGTCCCGAATGGGTCCGCATCCCACTGCGCGGAATCAACGACGTGATCAATAGAGGTGATACCGGATGACCACCGATCCGCAGGCTCCGGCCTGGCTTGGAGACATCGACCTCTATCTTCTCGGCGAGGGCAAGCACCGGCGGCTTTTCGAAAAGCTGGGTGCGCACCGCTTGTCCGACAGAGGATCGGATGGGGTCAGCTTTGCTGTCTGGGCTCCCGCGGCGCGAGCGGTCCGCGTGGTCGGCGACTTCAACTCATGGGACGGCCGCGCCAACCCGATGCGCCTGCTCGGCGACTCGGGGGTCTGGCAGGTTTTCGTTCCGGGCATCGAGGACGGCCAGAATTACAAGTTCGAGATCGTGAACGCCGAGGGCCATCTCACCCTGAAGACCGACCCCTTCGCGTTCGCCACCGAGGTACCTCCCGACACGGCCTCGAAGATCTACACCTCCGGCTACGAGTTCGGCGACGGCGACTGGATGACGCAGCGCGCCGCGGCCCACCCGTACTCGAGTCCCATGTCGGTCTACGAGGTCCACCTTGGTTCCTGGCGGCACGAAGGTAGCGGTGAGTCTCTCAACTACCGCGCGGCCGGAGACCAGCTCGCGCGCTACTGCAAAGAGATGGGATTCACTCACGTCGAGTTTCTGCCACTGGCGGAGCACCCCTTTGGCGGTTCGTGGGGCTACCAGGTGAGCCATTACTTCGCCCCCACGTCTCGCTTCGGCACCCCGGACGACTTCAAATACATGATCGACACACTCCACCGGGCGGGCATCGGCGTGATCGTGGACTGGGTACCCGCTCACTTCCCACGCGACGAATTCGCCCTTGCGCGCTTCGACGGCACCGCGCTCTACGAGCACCTCGACCCGAGGCAGGGTTCGCATCCCGATTGGGGGACGCTGATCTTCAACTACGGGCGAACCGAGGTCCGCAACTTCCTCATCTCGAACGCGCTGTATTGGATCGAAGAGTTTCACATCGATGGACTGCGCGTCGATGCGGTCGCTTCGATGCTGTACCTCGACTACTCGCGCGAGGAAGGCGACTGGGTCCCCAACAGGTTCGGGGGCCGCGAGAACCTCGAGGCAATCGACTTTCTCAAGGAGCTGAACACCGTCGTCCACGGCGAGCATCCCGGCGTGATGATGATCGCCGAGGAGTCGACCGCGTGGCCGGGAGTCAGTCGTCCGATCTATGTAGGGGGCCTCGGATTCGGCTTCAAATGGAACATGGGTTGGATGCACGACACCCTCGACTACTTCAAGCACGACCCCATTCATCGCAGGTATCACCACAACCAGCTCACGTTCTCGTTGATGTATGCGTTCAGCGAGAACTTCGTACTGCCGCTGAGCCACGACGAGGTCGTCCACGGCAAGGGGTCGCTGCTCAACAAGATGTCCGGCGATCCGTGGCGGAAGTTCGCGAACCTGCGCTCGCTCTACGCCTACATGTGGGCGCATCCGGGGAAGAAGCTGCTCTTCATGGGAGGCGAGATCGCCCAATACGGCGAGTGGAATCACGATGCCCAACTCGACTGGTCGACGCTCCAAGACGACCGTCACGCCGGTGTCCAGCGACTCATGTCGGACATCAACCGCGTCTACAGGGCCAGCCCATCTCTCTGGGAGGTCGACCACGAGCCCGACGGGTTCCAGTGGATCGACGCCAATGACGCGGACAACAACGTGATCTCGTTCTACAGAGTCAACCGGGATCGTTCCGAGCACCTGGTCTGCATCGCCAACCTGTCTCCCGTACCTCGCTACAACTTCCGCGTCGGATTGCCCACGAAGGGCGAATACACAGAGATGCTCAACACCGACTCCGAGGGCTACGGAGGGAGCAACGTCGGTAATCTTGGGGTGGTGGAGGCCGAGCCGGTGCCGTGGCACGGACTAGACCATTCGGCGACGGTCGCGCTCCCCCCGCTCGCGGTGCTGTGGCTGCGCGCCTGAAGGAACTCTTCAGCGCGGGCCTCAAAGCCTTCTTCCGACGTTAGGCCTCTCCCGTCCGCATCCGAGGTCGTGGTCCCCACGGGACGCGACCTGGTGGGAATACTTCATCGAGCGAACCAGGCTGGCAGCATCACGGTCGAACTAATCGCATACGCGCACAGGAGAACGCGATTGCGGAAAGCTCGTTCCCAAGCAATGTAGTGTCACCGCGATGAGCGATCGTCAAGAGCTAGATAGGCTGTCCACCAAGGAGTTGCACGACCGAGCGATGGCACACGCGCGCCGTCACCTCGACGTGGGTTTCCTGTGGGATCTCATCAAGGCGGTCCCTGTGGCCGAGGCCGCGGCGGGGCATAAGGGAGAGGCCGAAGCCGACGTGGTGAGCCTCACTTCGCTCATCACCGATGTCCTTCATTCGGACGAGGCTGAGGTCGCGGAGCAGCTCCGTCCCCTCTACATCGACTACCTGGCGGAGCACACCTAGCTCTCGGCCTCCTCGAGCTCCCTCTTTCGCCGGCCGAGGCAGATTCCTTCGATGGGCATGAGGGGTGAGGCTACTGCGTTCTCGCCCGAAAACGGTCACTTAGAGTTCGGCGATGACCCGGGAAATTAGGAGGGCTCTGGTTGCAACGTTCATCGCGCGCAGCGCGGCGAACGGGGCGCTGCGCGTTGTGTATCCCTTCCTCCCAGCGATCGCCCGTGGCTTGGGCGTCAGTCCCGCGGCGCTGTCTTCGTTGATCGCATTGAGGAACCTTGGGGGTCTGGCCACCCCGGTGGTCGCCCGTCTTTCCGAACGGCGCGGCCGGCGGTGGATGATGCTCGTGGCGATGGTGGCGGTGACACTGGGGTGCACTCTGACGGCGTCTTCCAGTGTTTTTCTCCTCGCCGGAATCGGAATCGTCGTAGTCGGATTCGCCGTGCCTGCTTTCGGCATCCCCATGCAGGCGTGGTTCGGTGACCGCGTCCCATACTCCGAGCGGGGCCGCGTCTTCGGCATCACCGAGCTCACGTGGTCGGTCGGTCTGTTGGCGGTCGTCCCGATCTCCGGTTTCCTGATCGAGAAGACGAGCTGGCGAGCACCCTTCATCCTCGTCGCCATCGCTTCCGCCATCGGCACCGTCGCAGTGGCGCAGGGCATCGGATCGGATCGTCCGCACGAGCACGTCGCTCGCTCGCTCAGTCTCACTCCTCAGAGGGTTCGCATCCTGGCCACCGCCATGCTTTTCAGCATCGCCGCGGAGATTCCGTTCATCGTGTACGGCCAATGGCTGGAGGGTTCCTTCGCCCTATCTGTTGCCGGCATCGGCACGTTCACGATCGCGGTCGTCGTGGCCGAGCTGCTCGGCGAGGGGCTCGTGACCGTCTACGCGGACAGGTGGGGGCTTCGCCACATGTTCCTCGGAGGTTTGCTGGTCTCGGGGTTCGCCTATCTCGCGTTCTCGCTTACGGGATCGGCCCTCGCTCTCGCGACGATCGTTGTCATCATCTGGATCGCGTCGTTCGAGGTGACCGTCGTGGCGGCCATCCCTTTTGCGAGTGAGATGGCGACCGGGGCGCGCGAGCGCTACCTCTCACTGTTCACCGTGATGATCGCGACGGGACGTGCGGTCGGGGCGCTTATCGCACAACCGATATTCACCGCGGGTGGCATCGGATTGGTGGGCCTGGTATCCGCGGCATGCGTCGGCATTGCAGCGCTGCTACTTCTAGGAGTGAAGGAGCACACCGCACCGGACACCGCGCTCAACCCCTGAGGTTCTAGAGCTGGAACAGCCTGGACGCCTTGGTCTTGGCGGACAGCGAGCCCCGAAGCCTCAGCCGTCGGCGGGCCAGGGACTGCACGGGGCGCGTTCGCTGTACGGCGATCTTGGCCCATTCAGAGGTCGTCGTCTCGAAGGTCAGTGCCGGGAACCCCGCCAGTCCCCGCTTGGCTTCGGCGTTGCCGTTCGTGACGGCGATGTGCCAGGGGTCGGCGTCGGTGAACCTCCATTCGATCGGGCCCTTCAACGAACGAGCCGCGTCGAGATCGATCGACCTCGTCATGCTCGCAAAGATAATCTCGAGCGCTTCTCCGGTGGGCTGGGGCTCGCGCCTGTCGTCACCGAGAACGCCGGCCTCGATCAGAACCCACAGTCTTCGCGCCCTCTCCTCATATGAAAGGGATCGATCCTCACGCTGAAGTAGCGAGATCTCTTCCGGATCGATGCCGATCCGTGCCAGCTTCATCTCGAAGCTACGGAGTCCGAACGCGTACATCTCCTCGAGCGTAAAGCCGAAGGCCTCCGTGTAGTCACGATCGAAGTCCGGTGGGATGAAAACACCCACGGCCCACGGAAGCACGCGGTCCCACATCTCGATAGCGGCAGCGCGGCATTCGTCAGCATCTCTGACGAGGTCGCCCAGGAATGCGATTCCGAACGCGACGTGTCTCGATTCGTCGCGCGAGACGTTATTGATGCCCTCGAGGAAGCCCGGCAGGATGGCCCGTTCCTCCAGGTACCGCTGGATGAAATGCTGGCCCGCTATGGCAAGCATTCCCTCGACCACGACGTGGTACAGAGCGAGGCTCTGGGCCAGGAGCGCCCTGTCTTTGGGCTTACGGCGCAGGGCGCTCGTGACGCGGTCGAGGTCGTCGAAGACTTGCCTGAATCCCCAGGTCAGATACGAATCGACGGCGCCGAGCGTCGAAGCCGTGTCGGTTCCCAGTCCTGCGACCTCCCGTACGAAGCGATCGAAGAAAACGTGATGGCGCGCTTCGTCGACGATCTGCGTCGTCAAGAAGATGCTTTCGGACAAGCCCTGGGCCGCGTCGAGAACGGGAGTGAGGTCGCGCGCCACAGCCTCCTCTCCTACCAGAAAGAGTGAGTAGTTCCATAGCAGAGCCTCGCGTTGTTTGTCATCGAGTTTCTCGCGCCAATCCACGATGTCGCGCGAGAAGTCGATCTCGGTTGCGCTCCAGTTGGTCCGCTCCCATTGCCGGTAGAGCTTCTCGTAGGAAATGGATTCCCGGCGATCGATAGCATCGTTCACGAGACGGCGCCCTCATGGCCAGATGTGCCGCGCGACGGTCGAGACGATCGCGCGTACCGTTCGAATCCATCCCAGACCAACGTGACGAGCTCCTCGACTAGCTGCGCGCGCGACGTCTCCCTGTGCTCCAACCACCACTCGCCGGCCATCTGAACCGCTCCAACGACCGCAAACGCAAGTGGCTCAGCGAAATCCCCCCGCCCGTTGCGACCGGACTCATCACTGCCGAGCAACTCGGCGCGCGCCACTGCCGCGACCTCCAACGCCACGTCGCGCACGAACGCCACGATCGCGTCGTGCACCTCGTGCTGCTCGGTCTGCGCCCGATGGACGAGGAAACGATAGACCTGCGGCTCGCTCTCGAGCCACGAGAAATAGGTGTCGATGGTCAGGGCCAACCGCTCCCTCGGATCGGCCGCGCGCTCCAGTGAATCCATGATCTCGCTCATTAGCGCATGTGCGTAGCGCTCGGCGAGCGCCGTGTAGAGGCCGCCCTTGTCGCCGAAGTGGCGATAGAGGATGGGCTTGGTGATCCCGGCCTCCCCGGCGATGACGTCCATCGAGGCGGCCGGCCCGTCCCTCCGGATGACGTCGTCCGCGGCGTCGAGCAACTCCATACGCCGCTCGGCCCGGCGCGCCTCGGATGCCCGAGCCCGCCGGTTCATCCCCTCGGGTCGCCCTTGTTCCTGCATGTTACCGACCGTAACAATTACTCCGAGTAACTGTCAATATCATCCTCCAGCACTACGGGCCAATCGTCGCCCGGCACGATGCGGGGGAAGGTCGGCGGCCCTATATTTCGTTCATGAAGCAACAACTTGGGATCCAGGCTCGTCTGCGGCGCCTCGATCCCCGCCTGGTTGACGGGCTCCTGGGGCTATTGATAGCGGTCATCTCGGTGATCGATGTCCTGGTGGTCGGCAACGAGAGCAGGCGGGACCCCGACGCCTGGTCCGTCCTTCTGATCTTGTTGATGACCCTCCCGGTCGCCTATCGGCGGGTCGCCCCGGACGTGGTCATGGGCACCACGGGGCTCGCGACCGTCGTCTACTACGCTCTCGGGTACCCCGACACGCTCGCTGCCATCGGCACGCTGATCGCGCTCTACTCGGTGGCGGCCCATGGAAATCGGAAAATCGCGGTCCAAGCTCTGATCGCAACTGCAATTGGCCTGTCCATCAGCGTGCTCGTCTCGGAGCCCGGAGAGCTCACGCTGCAGATCCTCGTCTCGAACTACATCATCTACGGCACCGCCTGGGTGATCGGCGACAACGTGCGCACCCGGCGCGCCTACACCCAGGAACTCGAAGCCCGGGCAGACCGACTCGAGCGAGAACGCGAGACCCAGTCGCGCGAGGCGGTGATCGAGGAGCGCCGGCGCATAGCACGCGAGATGCACGACGTGGTCGCGCACAACGTCAGCGTCATGGTCGTACAGGCGGGTGCCGCCCGGCGAATCATCGACTCAAAGCCCGAGCAGGCGCGCGATGCCCTGTCATCGATCGAGACGACCGGCCGTCAGGCCCTCACCGAGATGCGCCGGCTGACGGGCGTCCTCCGCCGTAAGGAAGAGCCCTACAAGACACCGCAGCCGGGGCTCGGTTACCTCGAGAAACTCCTTGAGCAGACGCGCGAGGCCGGCCTCCCCGTCGCGGTGACCATCGAGGGTCAGCCCTATGAGTTGCCGCAGGGAGCGGACCTGTCGGCGTTCCGCATCGTGCAGGAAGCTCTCACCAATTCGTTGAAACACGCCGGTCCATCCCAAGCCTCCGTCTGCATCAAATACGCTCCGAACAAGCTCGAGCTGCGCGTGACCGACGATGGGCGCGGTGCCGCCGAGCGACTGTCGAACGGATCTGTTGGAGGACATGGATTGGTAGGAATGCGCGAACGCGTCGCAATGTTCGGGGGCGACCTGAAGAGCGGTCCCCTGCCCGGCGGCGGCTACGAGGTGCGGGCCACGCTTCCCCTCGAGGCAGTGGGTAAATGGTCAAGGTCCTAATCGCAGACGACCAAGCTCTCGTTCGCACCGGCTTTCGGATGATTCTGGACGCCGAGGACGACGTCGAGGTGACCGGAGAGGCGGCCGATGGCCTCGAGGCGATCGCGGCCACGCAGAGCGAGCGACCCGATGTGATCCTCATGGACGTTCGAATGCCCAACATGAACGGTATCGAGGCCACGCGCCGGCTGGTCGACAAGGACGACGTCGATCCGGTTCGCGTTCTCATCTTGACGACATTCGATCTCGACGAGTACGTCTACGACGCGCTTCGGGCGGGGGCCAGCGGCTTCCTTCTCAAGGACGCGCCGCCCGAGGAGCTCGTGCAGGCGGTCCGCGTCGTGGCTCGGGGAGAGGGGCTCATCGCCCCTTCGATCACCAAGAGGCTCATCGAAGAGATCGCGCAGCGTCCCGCGCAGCAAGTCGCTCCTCCCGAGGCCCTGAGAGCCCTGACACAGCGCGAGCTCGAGGTTCTGCAACTGGTGGCGCGCGGTCTCTCCAATCAAGAGATCGCCCGGGAGTTGTTCGTCAGCGAGACGACCGTGAAGACGCACGTGGGCCGGGTACTCATGAAGCTCGGCGTGCGAGACCGGGTCCAAGCGGTGGTGCTCGCCTACGAATCGGGAATTGTGCGGCCGGGCGTCGGCTAGTCATCATCTCGGTGGAGGAATTTCGGGTATCTCGGGCGCAATCCTCATCCCCAGGTGGGACCCATCAATCGCAGCACAGAATGACGCACCCAACTGAGCCAACCATTAGCGTGACGGCCATGAGCGAAGCAAGTCATGAAACGGGTTATTAGGAGGCACCGGTGCAATCAGTGAAAGAGGAAGCCGTACCCCGTCCCGTACAGCGCATCGCATCGCGCGCCGTCGACGTGGCCAAGGTCTACGGAGCCGGAAGCACCGCCGTGCGTGCGCTCGATGGCGTGGACATGGAGTTCGAGGCCGGCAAGTTCGCCGCCATCACGGGACCCTCTGGTTCGGGTAAGTCGACTCTGTTGCACTGCCTGGCCGGGCTGGATCAGGTCACCTCCGGCAAGATCTATCTCGGTGACGTCGACGTGACCTCTCTCAACGAGAAGCACCGCACGATGCTCAGGCGCGACAAGATCGGGTTCATCTTTCAGTCCTTCAACTTGATCCCGAGCCTGACCGCGAAAGAGAACATCACGCTTCCGATGGACCTCGCTCGCCGCAAGCCCGACGCCGAGTGGCTCGACGGGCTCCTCGACATCGTGGGCCTTAAAGATCGTCTGCAGCACCATCCCTCGGAGCTTTCGGGAGGCGAGCAGCAACGAGTTGCAGCGGCCAGAGCTCTGACGAGCCGGCCGGAGATCGTCTTTGCCGACGAGCCGACGGGAAATCTCGACTCCAAGCGGGGCGGGGAGATGCTGGCGTTCATGCGTCGCGCCGTCAAGGAATTCGGGCAGACGATCATCATGGTCTCGCACGATCCCATCGCGGCCAGCTACTCGGACCAGGTCGTGTTCCTCGCGGACGGCAAGATCGTCGACCTCATGGACGGTCCAACGGTGGACAAGGTTCTCGATCGCATGAAGACGCTGGAGAGCTAGACAATGTGGAGGACGACCGTCAAGGGTCTGATGGCGCACAAGCTGCGCCTCGCCTTGACTGCGCTGGCCGTTGTTCTCGGAGTCGGATTCATCGGCGGCACCTACGTTCTGACGGACACGATCAACAAGAGTTTTGACGAGCTCTTTTCCGACACGACGCAGGGAATCGACGTCTTTGTTCGTTCAGAGACCGCATTCGAGTCACAGAGCGGATCAGGCACCGGGGACCGTGAGGCCATGCCCGAGGAAGTGCTCGAGACCGTGCGGGAAATCGAGGGTGTGGAGAACGCAGCCGGAAGCGTCGGAGGTTACGCCCAACTCGTCGACAAGGAGGGTGATGCCATCGCCCCCCAAGGCCCGCCGACACTGGGCTTCGGATCACCGGACGATGAAAGCGCGGTCAACGAGGATTCGGCTGCGGACCTTCGCGCCGGCCGGGTTCCCTCCACGCCGGACGAGGTCATGATCGACGCGGCGACGGCCGAGGACTACGACTTCTCGGTCGGCGACAGCGTCGACGTTCTGTTCGAGGGACCCAAGCGCACGTTCGAGATCGTCGGCATCGTCGGATTCGGCGAGGCGGACAACCTCGGCGGCGCGACACTCGCGGTCTTCGAGCTCGAGGCCGCCCAGGAGTTGTTCAGCAAGGAAGGCAAGCTCGACTCGATCGAGGTCACTGCCGGTGGCGGTGTGTCGGCGGGAGAGCTCCGCAACCGGATCGCGGCGGTGCTCCCGGACGGCGTGGAGGCTCAGACCGGCTCGTACATCGCCGACGAGCAATCGGACAGCCTGCAAGAGGCTCTGGGGTTCTTCAATACCGCGCTGCTCGTCTTCGGTTTCATCTCACTCTTCGTGGGTGCCTTCATCATCTTCAACACCTTCTCGATCGTCGTGGCACAGCGCACGAGGGAGTTTGGCCTGCTGCGCGCCATGGGGGCCACGGGTCGGCAAATCCTCGGGTCGGTCCTCGCCGAGTCGGTCATCGTCGGCTTTCTCGCCTCCCTTGTTGGACTGGCTGCGGGATTCGGCATCGCGGCGGGACTACAGGCCATGCTTCGTGCCTTTGGCCTGGACCTGCCGTCTACGGGACTGGTCTTCGAGCCACGAACCGCGATCATCGGTTTGACCGTCGGTGTGTTGGTGACCTTGATCTCCGCGATCGGACCCGCTCGGCGCGCCGCTCGTATCTCGCCGATGGCCGCGCTGCGGGAGTCGAGTCCCCAGCAAGCAACCTTCTCGCGCCGGCGACTGCTCGTTGGCGTGGCGGTCACTCTTATAGGAGCGGCGATCCTCGGCGCGGGTCTGTTCGGCAGTCTCGACAACGCTGTCTCCTACGTCGGCCTTGGTGCGGCCGTCATCTTCTTCGGTGTCGCTACACTCAGCCCCCTCTTCGCGGAACCGCTGGCGCGCGCGATCGGTTCACCGATCGAGGCGCTCCTCAACGTGCCGGGAAAGCTCGCGCGCCAGAACTCGCGGCGCAATCCGAAGCGCACGGCCTCGACGGCGGCCGCGCTGATGATCGGACTTGCGCTGGTCAGCATGGTCAGCATCTTCGCGGCCTCCATCAAAGCCACCTCGAGCAGGATCCTTGACGAGAACCTGAAAGCTGACTTCATCGTGACGACGTCGTCGGCCGGGGGCATGGCGGGCTTCAGTCCCGAGGTCGCTGCGGAGGCCGCGGCCCAGGATGAGATCGGAGCGGTCGCAAGTCTGCGCTACGGCGAGTTCCGTCTCGACGGAGCGAGCAAGTACCTATCGGCCACCGACCCCGACACGATCGAAGACGTCACGAGCCTCGGCGTGATCGAGGGGGATCTCAGGGACCTGGGCGACGGCGGCGTGTTCCTGTCGTCGGATTTCGCGGAGAGCGAGGGACTCGCTGTGGGCGAAGACCTCACGATGGAGTTCCCCGCAGAGGGCGATACCGATGTCCCGGTCGACGGCATCTTCGAGACCACCGACATCGTCGGTTCCGACTTCCTGGTGTCACTCGAAACCTACGCCGAGCAATACACCACGAACCTAGATTCCGTGGTGCTCGCCACCGTCGCCGGCGGCGCCTCGACCGACGACGCTCGCGCCGCCATCGACAGCGCAACGAGCGACTTCCCGAACGTTACGGTCGAGAACCAGGTTGAGTTCAAGGAAACCCAGGCCGGGCTGGTCGATCAGTTGCTCGGCCTCATCACCGCGCTTCTCGCGCTGGCTCTAATCATCGCCCTCCTCGGAATCACGAACACGCTCGCGCTGTCCGTCTTCGAGCGCACCCGGGAACTCGGGCTCTTGCGGGCGGTCGGCATGTCTCGTCGCCAGGCTCGTTCGATGATCCGCTGGGAATCCGTGATCATCGCGGTCATCGGAGCGGTGCTCGGCTTGGTGGTTGGTGGATTCTTCGGCTGGGCCCTCGTCTCGTCGCTTGCCGACGAGGGCATCAGCGAGTTCGCTCTCCCGACCGGGCAGCTGATCGCCTACGTCGCCGCCGCCGGAGTCGCAGGCATCATCGCGGCGATCCCCCCGGCGCGTCGCGCGGCGCGGCTGAACGTGTTGGAGGCGATAGCCACGGAGTAAGTTGGGCGTCCTTTGAACCAGAGCACTCAACAAACCACACCGCGCCGACGCGCGCTGATCATCGTCGGAATCGCCCTCGCCCTGGTCGCGGGGGCGATTCTCGCGCTCGCCATGGCGGACCAGCCCCCACCCTCGAACTCTCCCCCATCGGCGAGCCAATCCCCTTCGCCGAGTCCCCCGGGCGGCTCCCCACCAGTCGATCTGGCGACGCGACTCCAGGGAGATGTCACGGTCGAAGGCGTCACGGATCACCTCGAAGCCTTTCAGCGCATCGCGGATGAGAACGGCGGTAACCGCTACACCGCGACGCCGGGCCACGAAGCGTCCGCATCCTACGTCGCGCGCGTTCTGAGGAGCGCGGGCTACAGGGTCAGCTTCGACCGGTTTGACGTCACCGTCTATGAGGAGAATGCAACCGCGGTCCTGCAACGCAGAGCACCGTCCCGGATCTCCTTCGAGCCCAGCGCCGACTTCACCACCTTCAACTTCTCACCGTCGGGCTCGGTAACAGGCCGGCTGACCCCGGTGGGCGTCACCGAGACAATCGACGGCTTGGGTGGCTGCGACGAAACCGCGTTCTCCGGCTTCACTACCGGAGACGTTGCGCTCGTCCAGGCGGGGCCGTGCGAGTTCACCGACCAGGTGCTGAACGCTCAGAACGCGGGAGCGTCGGCGGCGCTCGTGATGTTCACACCACAACTCAGCGACACCTCGGTGGGTGTCCTTCGCCCGACGCTCGCGAGCGCCGAGGTCGAGATTCCCGCCTTGGCCGTCAGCACCGAGCTGGGGGTGGAGCTGGCGCGATCTGGCACTCGCGTACACCTCGAGGTGGACGGCGACATCGCAGAGCGCACTACTCGGAACGTCATCGCAGAGCAGCGCGGGGGGACGGACGACCTATTGATGGTGGGGGCGCACCTCGACTCGGTCGCCGACGGCCCGGGGATCAACGACAACGGATCGGGATCGGCGTCGATTCTCGAGCTCGCGGTCGCGCTGGCCGGCGTCGAGACTGGCGAGGGAGTTCGGTTCGCGTTCTGGAGCGCGGAGGAGCTCGGGTTGATCGGTTCCGACCATTACGTATCGGAGCTGGGCGACGCAGAGAGGGACCGCATCACCGCCTACCTCAACTTCGACATGGTGGCTTCGCCCAACTACATGCGCCTCGTGTACGGAGACAATCTCGGCAACGTCGACAATCCCGCTGCCATCAAGAACCTTTTTCTCGACTACTTCGACCAACGGGACCTCGACACCGACATCATCGACCTGTCCGGCCGTTCGGACCACGGTCCCTTTGAGCGCGCGGGGATCCCGGTCGGTGGCTTGTTCACGGGGGCCGAGATGATCAAGGATCGCGAGGCCGCCCGTCTGTTCGGGGGTCGAGCGGGACGGCCGGCCGATCCCTGCTATCACCTCGCCTGCGACGACATCGACAACATCAACGGGGAGTCCCTCGATCAACTGTCCGACGCGATCGCCTTCTCCGTGGCCACTCTCGCGACCTCCAACGAGCTCTAGTGAGCGTCGTCCAGCCGGCGCGTTGGGGGGGCACGTAGGCGACCGAGGTGCCGTACCGTGTGTCGATGCTTAGACGAGCAGTGCTTGGATTCGCCGCGCTTGCGGTCGGCGGTGCCGTTCTCATCGGGATCGAGATCGTCATCGCGCTCCGACGCGAGTACCTCCCGACGGAACCGGCGCTGAAGCTCGACGACACCTTCGGGAACCCGGGTGACGAAGCGGTCACGTTGGTCGTCATGGGCGATTCGACCGCGGCGGGGTTGGGGGCGAACGAGCCGGCAAACGCGTACCCCCAATTGCTCGCGCAGCGACTGGCCTCCGATGGCTTCCGGGTGGATCTGAGGGTCTTCGGTGTCTCCGGGGCGCGTGTAAAGGACGTTCTCGACGAGCAACTGCCGAAAGCCCTCGAGGCCGACCCCGACTACGTCTTCATCGGAATCGGGGCGAACGACGTGACGCATCTGACGTCACTCGGAGAGGTTCGTTCGGACATGGCCGAGGTTCTTGCGACGCTCGAGGAGCGAACCGAAGCCGACACCGTCATCGCCGGAGCGCCCGACATGCGCGCTCCTGCCTTCTACGAGCCACTGCGTTCGCTCGCGGGATGGCGCGGCCGCCAGGTTGCCGACGCGATTGAGGATGTGGGCCGGGAGGAGGACGTTGCGGTCGTCGAGCTCGCGGAGGAGACGGGTCCCAAGTTCGGTGCCGACCCCGAGCGCTTCCACGCACCCGACGACTTCCACCCGAGCGCGGACGGATACGAACTCTGGGCCGACGCGATCTACCCGGAGTTGAAGGAGACGGTGGACGGCCGAGCCTCGAAATAGTCGAAGACGGAGGCCCGGAACCCGGCCCATGGCCTGCGGGAACCGGCTCAACCTTGCCTAGTCTCGCTCGTCCAGTTGACGCTTTCTTTTCTCTGCCCTCGCAGCGCGATCCCGTTCGGCCCTTGCGTCGGCCTCCTCGATCGTGGGCGCGCTTCCTCCGAGGTGCGCCGGCAGCCACCAGTCGTCGCCGGGCCCGGGCCGGACCGGATAAGCGCGTTGTGCGTAGTCGGTGAGCTCGGTGATCGACGCCATCAGCCTCACGGTCACCGCCGCGGGATCTTCTTCGGGTACGTACGCGATGGGCTCACCGAAGTCGACGGTTATCGGAATGTTGCGCTCGAAGTTCTTCGGACGATCCTTGGTGAGTATGCGTTGGCTCCCCCACACCGCCCCGGGCACGAGTGGAGCGCGGGCCTCCATGGCCATCCGCGCGGCCCCCGACTTGCCTTCGCGCGGCATGAACGAGCGACTGATCGTCGCCTCTGGAAACATCCCGATGACCTGACCTCTTTTCATCGCGGTGACTGCTGCATCGATCGAATCTCGTGCCTGACCGAAGCGGTCCACGGGTACGTGTTTCATCCCGCGCATCAGAGGCCCTGAGATCCGGTGGTCGAAGATCTCCTTTTTGGCCATGAAGCGAACCAGCCTGTCCCGGTCCCGCGCCGCCGCCCCCACGAAGACGAAATCGAGATAGCCGACATGATTCGTCGCAATCACGGCGGGGCCCGACTGCGGCAGGTGCTCCCGCCCAGAGCCGGCGACCTTCCACCTCATCGCTTTCATGATCGACAGCGCGAGACCGATGACCGGCGTATAGACGGGCTCCATGAACGGGCATCCTAGAACTCAAAAAGAAGACCCGTCGCCCGGGAGGTAGGCAACGGGTCCATGACTCAGCGAATTCCTTAGCTCTGCAAAATTGCCTGAACCTCGATCTCGACGTCGAGCGACTTGCCCACGAGCACGCCGCCGGTCTCGAGCGCCTGATTCCAGTTCATGCCCCAGGTCTCACGCTCGAGCTTGGTCGTAGCGCTGAACAGCGACTTGGTCTGACCGAAAGGATCGGTCACCACGCCCCCGAACTCGGCACCGAGGGTCACCTGGTGGGTCTCTCCACGAATCGTCAGATCACCCACGACCTCGAAGCGGTTGTCCCGCTCGTGGCTGAGCCTCGTCGACTTGAAGGTCAGCTCGGGGTACTCATCGGCGTTCAGGAAGTCCGGGGAACGCAGATGTGCGTCCCGGTCCGGTGCGCTGGTGTTGATGCTCGCGGCCTTGATCGACACCTCCGCCCACGACTTCGTGGGGTCCTCATCGATGTGGATCGAGCCCGAAAACTCCTCGAAGCGCCCTCGTACCTTGGCGATGACCATGTGACGCACGACCGCCTCGATACTAGTGTGGGTCGGGTCGATGACCCAGTCCCCCGCCTGCGGCAGCTGGACGCCGTCGATCTCACGTACGGCTGTGTCTGTGCTCACTGCTGTGCCCTCCGTTCGGCAGTAATGGACTTACTTGTGCTTACAACTGTTGCCTACCCAACCATATTCCCCAATTTGGTTGTTCTCACAACTTATTCACGCGGGGTCCTATATCCTGGGACCATGTCCAAACTCGCCGAGGTCAAGCTGCTGCCCGATGACGAGCGACTCACGGCCTGGAGGCTGTTTCTCGAGTCGTACCGGCGCGTCCTGGATACCCTCGACGACGAGCTGCAATCGGAGAGGGGGCTGTCCCTGACGCGCTACGACGTGCTCGTTCAGCTATTCAGCGCCCCCGACCACCGGCTCCGCATGAATCAGCTCGCGAGTCGCATCCTCCTCTCGAAGAGTGGCCTCACGCGCCTGATCGACCGCATGGAGGCAGAGGGCCTGGTCGAACGGGCATCGTCGCCCATCGACAGGCGTGGAAGCTTCGCGGTGCTGACTCCGAGGGGCGAGCAGATCTTCAGGGAGGCCGCCCCCGTCCATCTCGATGGCATCCACAAGCATTTCGCGTGCCACCTGACGGCGACGGAGGCAAGGACCTTGGCGAATGTCTTCGAGAAGATCAGGGGTCCGTTGATAAGCGCGGCGGACTGCGCCCCGACCGACTGAGTCCCCAGCGACCCTCAGCCGAAGGCGTCCTCGATTGCTTCAGGTCGGCGGCGGGCCAGCGGATGATCTGGTCCTGCTCGGCCTGGATGGTCGCCACGATGTCGCGCATGTCGCCGAAACGCGCGTCCCAGCTCGGCGAGCAGCAATCGCCGGTCTTCGAAAGTGAACCGGCCTCGTCGCCTGAGCCCGAGGGCGTCGCGAATCGTGGCTCGATGAAGGGCGCCGCAACCGGGGCTCGCCAGTCGACCACGACCGGCTCGTCATTACGCCTTCACGTGCCGTCGACCGATGTAGTGGCGCGGACTCAAGATCTGGATGGGGCACCTAGGCTCCCTGCTGTGCCCGTTCGGCGGGAGTTGCGCAGCCGAGCATTGTGACGAAGCTCTTGGCGTTCGTCAAGAGCGGTCGAGTCCCTATACCTCGAAGAGGTCCGCCAGAAAGTTGGTGATGCCCTGAACGCCCTCGTGCTCCGTCTCGGGGAGCTTCGGTTCCTCGGTTCCCTCCAGGGCGCGCCGATCGAACAGCACTCTCACGTCGTCACCAATGAACCGGGTCAGCTGCGCGTAGCTGTGCGGATCGTCCGTCCCCATTCTCTGGTGGTAGTAGCGCAACGGGAAATAGACACTAAGTTCGTCCTTGGCGCGGGTGAGGGCGACGTAGAACAACCTTCGCTCCTCCTCGATGGCGTCGTCGTCACCGGTCGCCATGTCGCTTGGCATCATCCCGTCCGCCGCGTGGATGACGTAGACCGCGTCCCATTCACCACCCTTGGCCGAGTGGATGGTCGAGAGGATCAGGTAGTCCTCGTCGAGTAACGGGGGCCCGGCGAGATCTCCGGTCGAGTTCGGCGGATCCAGAGCGAGGTCGGCGATGAAACTGCCCCGTCTGTTGTAGCCCGATGCGATCTGTTCGAGCTGGACGAGGTCGGCGATTCGCGCCGCCGCGTTGTCGTAGACCCGGACGAACACCGGCTCGCACCAGCGGCGCAGTCTTTCGACCTGGACGGCCGGCCGGGACATTCCTTCGGCGCAGTCGGCAAGCGCCTCGGCCAGAGACCTCAGCTCGTCGAGGCCCGGCTTGGGAATCGCGGGGGGTTCGTCGATGAAGCGCTTGAGGGGCGATTGATTGGGTGTCGCCTCATCGCTTCGGCGCACTCCGATGTGTTCCATTACCCGGGTCGCCGTCGCAGGTCCGACACCCTCTATCAATTGCAGCACGCGGAACCATGCGAGCTCGTCGTGGGGATTCTCCATGATGCGAAGAAGCGCGACGACGTCCTTGATGTGGGCCGCCTCCACGAACTTCAGTCCTCCGTATTTCACGAACGGGATGTTGCGTCGGGTGAGTTCGATCTCGAGATGCGCGCTGTGGTGCCCTGTTCTGAAGAGAACCGCTTGGTCCTTGAGGGCCACGCCGCGCTCGCGCGCGTCGAGAACCTGCTTGCAGACCTCGTCCGATTGCTGTGCCTCGTCGAGGCAGGTCACCAGTTGGGGCGCGGTGCCGATCCCCCGCTGCGACCACAGATCCTTCTCGTACCTGCGACGAGCTCCCGAGATGACGGTGTTCGAGACATCGAGGATCGCTTGAGTCGACCGGTAGTTCTCCTCGAGTTTGACTACTGTCGTCGAGTCGAAGTGTTGCGGAAAATCGAGGATGTTTCGCACCGTCGCTGCCCGGAACGAATAGATGGACTGAGCATCGTCTCCCACCGCCATGATGTTGGCATTCTCGGCGCGCATCGCTCTCAGGATGTCGGCCTGTACGCCGTTCGTGTCCTGGTACTCGTCGACGAGCACGTGATCGAACAGCGACGCCACCTGGGCGCGGGCCTTCGTATGGACCAAGAGCGCGTGCCAGTACAACAGCAGGTCGTCGAAGTCGAGCACCGCCTGCTCGCGCTTGCGCTCCGTATAGGACGTGAAGATCGCAGCCACGCCCTCCGCTTCGTCCTTGCACCACGGGAAGTCGGACTCGAGTACCTCGGGCAGCTTCGTGCGCGTGTTGACCGTCCGAGAGTAGATGGCGGCCAGCGTCTCCTTCTTCGGGAAGCGCTTACGACCGCGTCCGAGCTCGAGTTCGTTCCGGAGAAGGTTCATGAGATCGGCGGCGTCCGCCTGGTCCATGACAGTGAAGTTAGGTGGGAGTCCGAGAGCATGGCCGTAGGTGCGTAGCAGACGGTTGCCAACCGAGTGAAAGGTGCCGCCCCAGACTCGTCCGGTTCTGCTCTGGCTCGTCAGGCGGCCGGCTCGCTGAAGCATCTCCTGCGCCGCTCGTCGAGTGAAGGTGAGCAGCAGGATTCGCTCCGGGGCCACGCCTCGCTCGACGAGGTGGGCCACCCGGGCCGCGAGCGTCTTCGTCTTACCGGTCCCGGCCCCCGCGATCACGAGAAGGGGGCCGTCTCCGTGCTCGGCCGCGGCTCGCTGCTGCGGGTTCAGCTCCGTCAGGTATCGGGGCTCGGTCTGGGTGGTCGAATCGAACATGCGTTCGAGCATAGACGCACTCCGGCCGCCCGGGCCGGAAATCAGTTCTCTTTATCGATTCAGGAATATGCGTTTCGAGGCTCCGGTTGTGGGCTATAAGTGCTCTGTATCGATTCAGAAAGGAGCCCGCAAATGCTCGAACTCGCAGCAGCCATGGAGATCGCCAGGAGCGCGACGCGCTCCGCGATGGAGGAGGAGCCGTCCGCTCTGTCTCGACCGCCCGAGCGTTCCCCTCGCCTTCGCCCGGCGCTGGCGGCCGGTCTGCGGAGGTTCGCCGGGGTGATCGACCTCCCGCCGGCGGGCGGCGGCGACGCTAGGGCGCCGAGGTCGTCGTCGACCTGACGACCAGGTTCGTCGGCAGTATCCGGCGTCTATGTTCTGGTTCGATGCCCTCGATCAGGTCGAGGAGCGTTCGTCCCGCCCAGAGACCCTTCTCGTAGAGGGGCTGGCGCACCGTCGTGAGTCCCTCGAGACCTGCCATCTCGACATCGTCGTACCCCACGATCGATAGCTCCTCGGGTACGGCGATGTTCAGGTCTCTTGCTGCCTTCAACAGTCCGATGGCCAACAGGTCGCTCATCACGAGAACCGCGGTCGGCCGAGGGCGTGTTTCGAGGATCATCCGCCCCGTCTGGTAGCCGAGCTGGACCGAACTATGGCCTCCCGGATCCACCGTCTCCCACACCGCGGGCCACTCGACGCCGTGCGCTTCGAGTCCCTTGCGGTAACCGGTAAAGCGTCGCCGGGTGACCGGATAGCGCACCAGCCCTTGCCTGGCCAAGTCGGCCGGCCCGACATAGTTGTCGGGCGCTATTCGGAAGCACATGATCGCGATGCTTCGGTGTCCAAGTTCCGCGAGATGACTCGCAGCCAGAGCGGCACCGGTCTCGTCTTCGATCTCGACCGAGTATGCATCCTCCGGAGCGATCACCTCGACGAAGACCGACGGGAGGTTGCGGGCCAGAGCGGCCGCCGTCAAGGCCTCTCCCTCGGGCAGCGAATAAAGGATGAACCCATCGACGGCGGCGTCCCGCACGAGCTCGACGGGGAGATCGCGCATCCCGATCCCCGGAACCAGCAACATGCTCATTCCCTCAGGACCGACCGCGGCTGCGACCCCTTCCAGCAGTTTCGTGGACGCGGGATCGACGAACTGAAACGTGAGCGCTTCGGGCATAAGGATTCCGATGGTGTCGGTCTTGCCCTTTCGAAGCATGCGCGCCGCCGGATGGGGGCCCGAATAGCCGAGCGCGTGAGCCTTGGCGAGCACCTTGGCGCGCGTTTCGGGTGAGATTTGATCCGGGCGGTTGTAGGCGTTCGAAACCGTCGTCTTGGAGACCCCGAGTTCCTCTGCGAGCGACTGCAGCGTCATTTTGCCGTGTCTTGCGAAGCCCGCGTTCATGGGCCGAACATAGCCGACGAACTAGCTCGGCTTGGCTCGACGCGCTGCGATTCTGTCGTAGTTGAGGCGAAACAAGGCGATCACGTCGTCGATCTCCGACTCGCTCCTGATGCGCCGGCTCACCCAGCCTGAATCTGGGAGGACGTGATGGGGCTGAGCTCGCCCCGACTCGATGAGCTCGTTGCGCACCCTTTTCGGAAACGGAAGATCGGCGAGCCTGTCGCCATGAATGTGGCCGATCTCGATCCGACCCATGACGAACTCGACTCCTCCGAAGCGGTGGGAATGAGCCTCGACCCCGTCCCAGCTCGTTACTTCGTCGTGAATGCGGGTTGCGATGGCACCCATGGTCTCTCCTTAGAGATCGAGTTTCTCGAGGGCCAGAAGGTAGCCCTCGGTGTAGCTGGGGAACTGCGCAACCGTGTCGATGAGAACGTCGATGGGGAGCTGCGCGCGGATTGCGAGCACGGCCTCGTGGATCCACTCAGAGGCGAGGGGCGCGACCGCCCAAGCACCCACCAGCGTCTTGGTGGCTCGATCGGCGACCACCCCGAGGTGCCCACGCGGGTCCTGCTCGTAGGTGATGGGGCGCGCAAGCATCGCGGCCAGATCAATCGTTGCCGTTGCAACGTCGAGCCCTTGGCCACGCGCCCTCTCCTCGGTCAAGCCCACGGTCGCGATCTCGGGATCGCAGAAGACGACGCGCGGGATCGCTCGGTAGTCGGCGACGCGGTCCCGGCCGAGGATGTTGTGAGCGACTACCCGTCCCTGATACTTGGCGACGTGGGTGAACATCGACACGCCGGTGACATCACCGAGAGCCCACACTCCGTCGGCGACCCGGCACCTCTCGTCGATTGGGACGCCGTTGTCGCCGTCGATTCCGATGGTCTCGAGCCCCAGATCCGCAGCGCGCGGTCTTCGGCTCGTGGCCGCGATGACGACGTCGCCGCGCAACTCGGCTCCGCTCTCGAGCTCGACGATGCTGGTGCTGCCCTCGCGGCGTGCGCGCACGGCGCGTTCACTCGTGTGGACCTCGATGCCGTCGTCGGCGATATAACCGGCGAGCAGCTTCGAAAGCTCGGTCGTCTCACGATTGAGCAGTCGGTCCGCACGCTGCACGAGGGAGACCCTGGAGCCGAAACGCGCAAGCATCTGCGCCAGTTCCAGTCCGACGGGTCCGCCTCCGATGATGACCGCACTTTCGGGAATGTCCTTTAGCGCCGTCGCCTCGCGATTGGTCCACAACTCGACCTCGTTGAGTCCCTCGATATCGGGAATGATCGGATCCGAGCCGGTGGCGAGAAGGATGTCGTCGGCCTCGATTCGGTCGTCGCCGACCTCGACTACTCCCTTACCAGCGAGGCGTCCGGCCCCCTTGAAGACCGTGGCGCCCTGTTGTTCGTAGCCCTCGATCTGTTTCGTGTCGTCGTAGTCACGCACCATGAAGTCGCGGTACGCAGCCACCTCCGGCCACGACATCGAGGGCTCCGACACGCCCGCCGCGCGGTCCGCCGCGCCGCGCGCCTCCGGCGGACGGATCAGCGTCTTGGAGGGGATGCATGCCCAGTAGGAGCACTCCCCTCCAATCAACTCTCGCTCTACTACCGCCACACTTTTGCCGGCGCCGAGCAGCCGGTACGCGGCGTGCTCACCACCTGGGCCCATCCCGACCACGACTGCGTCGAAGCGCATGCCACTCCTTGGAATCGAGGGTGAGCCCCTGATTCTGCCCTTATGCCGCTTCTTTTGCCGAGCGAGGACCGATCGACAACGCAATACTCAGCAGTTCGTCGACGTCGGAGACGAGGTGGAAGGTCATCTCGTCGCGCACCGACTCGGGCACATCGTCGAGGTCGCCACCATTGCGCTCGGGCAACAGGACTTCGGTCAGGCCCGCCCTGTGGGCGGCGAGCACCTTCTGCTTGACCCCGCCTATTGGCAGCACCTTGCCCTGCAGCGTGACCTCACCCGTCATGCCGAGCAGCGACTTGACCCTGCGACCGGTGAGCAGGCTCACAAGAGCGGTGGTCATTGTCACCCCGGCCGAAGGTCCGTCCTTGGGAACGGCTCCGGCAGGAACGTGAATGTGCACCCGCTCCTTGTCGAAGTTGTCCGCCAGCTCGAGCTCCGACGCATGCGAGCGCACGTAGCTCAGCGCGATCTGAGCCGACTCCTTCATCACGTCACCGAGCTGTCCGGTGAGCGTCAGGCCCGGCTCTCCATCCATCTTCGTCGCCTCGATGAAAAGAACGTCGCCCCCAGTTCCCGTAACGGCGAGTCCGGTCGCGACGCCGGGAACACTGGTGCGGTCGGCCGCCTCGAAGAAGAACTTCTGACGACCGAGATAGTCGCGTACCTCCTCCTCGTCGATCGCGACGGGAGCCTCGATCTGTCCGGCCGAGAGCTTGGTCGCGGCCTTACGCAGCATCTTGCCAAGCTCTCGCTCGAGGTTTCGTACGCCCGCCTCGCGCGTGTAGTCACTCACGATTCGGCCCATAGCAGCCCCGCTCACTGTGACTTCAGCCGGGCGAAGACCGTTGCGCTCGAGTTGACGAGCAAGTAGGTGGTCGCGCGCGATATCGATCTTCTCGGCCTCTGTGTAGCCGTCGAGACGGATGACCTCCATGCGGTCGAGAAGGGGGCCGGGAATCGTCTCGACCACGTTGGCCGTAGTGATGAACAGCACCTCGGACAAATCGAGGTCGACGTCGAGGTAGTGGTCACGGAAGGTGTGATTTTGCGCCGGGTCCAGCACCTCGAGCAACGCCGAAGCGGGGTCACCTCGCCAGTCGGCCCCGACCTTGTCGATCTCGTCGAGCATGAACACCGGGTTCTTGGTTCCTGCGTCCTTCAGCGCGCGCACGATACGTCCGGGCAACGCCCCGACATAGGTACGCCTGTGTCCCCGAATCTCGGCCTCGTCGCGCACACCGCCCAACGACACGCGCACGAACTTCCGTCCGAGCGAACGCGCCACGGACTCTCCGAGCGACGTCTTACCGACCCCCGGGGGCCCGACCAATGTGAGTATGGCGCCGCTCCCGCGGCCCCCAGCTTCCCCGAGCCCGCGCTCGGCGCGCAGCTTGCGCACCGCGAGGTATTCGATGATGCGGTCCTTCACGTCGGTCAATCCGGTGTGGTCGGCATCGAGGACTTTGCGCGCATCCCCGATATCGAGGTTGTCGTCGCTCCGGACATCCCAGGGGATATCGGTCATCCAGTCGAGATAGGTGCGGATCCAGCCGTACTCGGGACTCTGCTCGCTGGAGCGCTCGAGCCGGCCAAGCTCGCGCTCTGCCTCCTTGCGCGCGGCCTCGGGCATGTTCGACTTCTCGATCTTTGCCCGATACTCCGCGACGATGTCTCCGTCTTCGTCCTCGCCGAGCTCCTTGCGGATCGCTGCCATCTGCTGGCGCAGGAGGAACTCACGCTGGTTCTTTTCCATTCCCTCCGAGACGTCGGTGCGGATCTTGTCGCGCAGCGTCAATTCACCGAGGGTTTCCTTCGCCCACGCAAGCACCTTGGTGAGCCGCTCTTCGACGTCGATCGTCTCGAGCACCTCGATCTTCTGCTCGAACGACAGGTCGGGCGAATAGCCGGCGGTGTCCGCCATCTGGCCGGGGTCGTTGATCCCTCTCAGCAACTCGCTCACCTGGCGAGCGTTGCGAAGCTCGAGGATGTTCTCGACCGTCGCCCGGTAGTCGCGAGCGAGCTCGAAGGCCCGCTCGGTGACGACCTCTCCGTCGTCCTCGATCTCGACCTGAACCCACACGGCGTCGCCGGTGCCCGACACGCCGGTGCCGATGACACCCCGAGCCAGTCCGCGCACGACGAGCGCCTCAACACCACTGACCAGTTGCCCGGCGTTCTCGACCGCTGCGATCGTGCCGACGCGCGCGTAGCGCCCGTCGACCTTGGGCACCAGCAGGATCCGATTGTTCGTTTTCTCGGCTGCCTCGACCGCGGCGCGTCCCTCGTCGCTTTCGAGCGCGACGGTCACGACCATGCCGGGCAGGATGACTCCGGAGTTGAGCGGCAGCAGCGGCAGCACCTCGTGCTCCGCCACGGGCCCACCTCGTTCGTTGTTGCTGGCAGTTTGTGCCAAAACAGGCTCCCTCTCTCTCACGAGCCTCAGTTACACGATTACAAAGTGTCCAACCGAGTAAGGCCCCGCCCCTATTCCCGCCGTGGGGGGCCAGTTGGTCGGGTGCTCGGGGCCATCACTCCCAAAAACCCGGCATCGAAGGGGGAACTGGGAAGGGGTTCGGGTTCTCAGCCCCCGTTGGGTTGGTTCTCGCGGGGCCAAAACCGGACTGGCCCCGGGCCGCGCGACCTCTCGGCGTTCAACCCCCGATACGCTGCGTTTTCGCCTACAGACCCGACGGGGACCACGCAACGGCACGGGGCACCCCGCTCGGGATGGCACCATGCAGCCCATGGCGATCCTGCTCGGGCTCGGTGCGGCCCTGACCTACGGCGCGGCCGATTTCTTCGGAGGGCTCTCGACCAAGCGGTCGAACGAGTTCTCGGTCGTCGTGTGCTCGCAGCTCATCGGCTCGGCGCTATTGCTCGCCGCGCTCCCGTTCTTCTTGGACGCCCCTTTCACGATCGAGGCATTCGCGTGGGGCATGGGCTCGGGACTGGGGGGCGGGCTAGGAGTTCTGTTGCTCTATCGGGGACTGGCGCTCGGCCGCATGAGCGTCGTGGCCCCGACCACGGGGGTCATCGCTGCGGTCGTTCCGGTCCTGGCCGGACTCATTCTCGGTGAGCGACCCGGCGCTCTGTCGCTGGTCGGCGTCGTCGTCGCGCTGGTCGCCGTGGGGCTTGTCTCGGCGTCGCCCGATCACGCCGGAGAACGGGTCGGCTATTCGGGAATGAGAGAAGCCGTAGGAGCGGGCCTGGCCTTCGGCGCCTTCTTCATCCTGCTGAGCGTCGCTGGAGACGACTCGGGTCTCTGGCCCCTTGTCGGGGCGCGCACCGCGTCCCTCGGAGTCGTCGCGCTGATAGCAGTTGCCGGGCGACGTCCCCTTCGGCCCGCCTCCGGATCGCTGCAACTGATCGCCATCGCCGGGACCCTGGACGTGGCGGCGAACCTGCTGTTCCTCGCCGCGAGCCGAGCAGGCTTGCTATCGCTGGTCGCGGTGCTGACTTCGATGTACCCGGGAGCCACCGTCGTCCTTGCCCGGTTCGTGCTGCACGAACGGTTGCATCGATTGCAATTGGTCGGGCTTGCGTGCTCGGCTTTGGGGGTCGCCCTTATCGCGGGCGGTTAGTCGTCGCTCGCCTTGAGTGGGAAGCGTCCCGTCGCCAGGATCTCGCCCATCGTGTCGGCATCGACGGGCTTCGAGAAGTAGAAACCCTGCCCCCGATCGCAGCGAAGCGTCTGCAGAGCGTCGACCTGCTCCGGGTCCTCGATGCCCTCGGCGACCACCTCGAGCCCGAGTGATCCGCCGAGCTTGATGATCGCGTGTGCGATCGCCGCTTCCTCGGTACCGGTCCCGACGCCCTCGATGAAGGACTTGTCGATCTTGAGGATGTCGATAGGGAAGCGCTTTAGATAGCCGAGCGACGAATACCCGGTCCCGAAGTCGTCGACGGCGATTCGGACCCCGAAGTCCTTGAGGCGGCCGAGCTTCTCGATCGCAGCCTCGGTGTCGTGGATAAGCACGCTCTCGGTGATCTCGATAGTGAGGATGCTCGGGTCGATGCCCGAGTCCCACAGCGCGTTGGCAATATCCTCGACCAAGCCGGGATGCTGGAACTGCTTGGGCGAAACATTGACGCTCAGGCTGATCTCTGGATCGTTGATCGGCCAGTCGTGCGCCTGACGGCAGGCCTCCCTCAGCACCCAGCGTCCAAGCGGGACGATGAGTCCACTCTCCTCCGCCAGAGGGATGAACTCAACGGGAGCAATCAGGCCTCGGCGCTCGTGCTTCCAACGGACGAGGGCCTCGATGCCGAGAAGAGTGCCCTCCTTGAGACCAACGATCGGCTGGTAGTGAAGGACGAAATCGCGATTCTCTATCGCGCGCTTGAGCTCGCTTTTGATCTCCAAACGCCTCAACGCGGCGGTGTGCATGCTGGGGTCGAACAGCTCGTACCGAGCCTTGCCCTTGCTCTTGGCCACGTACATCGCGACATCGGCATTGCGGAGAAGTTCATCGGCCTTGGTGCTCATCGCATCTGCGAACTCGATGCCCACGCTCGCATGCACCATGACCTCCCTGGTACCAATCGTGAAAGATTCGCCGAGGGCGTCGATGAGACGGTAGGCCACGCTCGTGGCGCTCGATAGCGAGGTGTCTTCGAGGAAGATCGCAAACTCGTCGCCTCCGAAGCGGGCGAAGGTGTCACCAGGTCTCAGGCATTCGCTGAGCCGCTTCGCCGCCGCCACCAGCACTTCGTCTCCGCAGTTGTGTCCCAGACTGTCGTTGATGGTCTTGAAATCGTCGAGGTCGAAGAAGAGGACCGCGACCCGCGAATTCTCACGGGCCGCTCGTTCGAGAGCGTGCTTTACGCGATCTACGAACAGGGCCCGATTTGCGAGTCCGGTCAGTGGATCGTGAAAGGCCTGGTGCTTGAGCTGGTCCTCGAGCACCTTGCGCTCGGTGATGTCCGAGAGGACGCCGCTCCAGTAGAGCGCCGATCCGTCAGCGTCTCGAATCACTGCGGCGTCATCGTTGACCCAGACGATCCGGCCCTCTTTCGTGACCATGCGGTACTGAACCGCGTCCGAGTGCGCGGACGTGCCGACCAACATCGCCTCCTCGTCCGCAAGCACCTGGTCGCGGTCGTCGGGGTGAATTCGCTTCCACCACAACGCCGGATCGTCCAACCACTCCTCGGGCGTATACCCGAGCAACTGCTCGATCTGAGGACTCACGTACCACCAGCGGCCGAGCTGGCCGGTTTCGGCCTTGTACACGACGACCGGGACGTGGTTGACGAGAAACTCGAGGTTCTTCTCGTTCTCACGGAGCGCCTGTTGCGACTCCTTCAGCGCTTGGGACGTCACTCCCCGCCCGAAAAAACGCCTCTTGGTGACGGCCACGGCGCGCGCAAGCGACGACCCGGTCCTCCCGGACAGCATCGTCACGTTGTGCTCCACGCGCTGGCTCACCCTGGGAATTATCGGCAGGTAATCGAGCCGCATTAGCAACGGCGTCTGAATTCCGTAGAAACTCTCGGCTAGCCGCCCATGGGGACGACGAAGGTCATCTCCGCGTAGGCCGGTACCTCGTGGCGCACGTCGTCCAGGACGTGATCGGGCGACATCCCCTGCGGCACCGGACGGAACACGACCCAGGCCCCCGGCGCCACCGCATGAGGCAGCGAGTCGTGCGAGACGACACGCTGGCCGGGGACATCTCGCATCCGGGACTCCGCCTCGGCGGCCAGATCCTGCGAGGCGAAGTCGCCCACGATCACGCCCAGGTCACCCTCGGCTTGTGCGGAGGGAGCTGCGAAGTCGACGTGCTCCTCGTGCTCCAGGTCGGGATCCACGGTCCCGAGAGGATCGGCGAGAACCGCGCCGCATCCGATCTGCTCGAGCCCGTCCGGTGTGGCCTCGTAGAGACCCCAGTCTTCGCAGGCCTTGCTTGGTGCGTTCCACATCAGGGTGTTGCCGCTGAATCCGGCCAGGTACATCTCTCCCGGCAGCTTGGTCAATCTGCGCGTGGCCTCACCGGATGTCGTCCACAGCTCAAAGCCGGGTTGCGCCGTCGCCTGGGAATCGCCGCGCACGCGGATGAAAAGGACATCGCCGTCGGGACTCACAACCGGGGTGCGAACCGCCGTCCAGTCGGTCAGCGTCCCGGAAAAGGACGTGAGAGGCTCCCAGGCGCCCTCATCCAGGTTGACCTCGAATAGGTTGTTGAGTCCGTCGTCCTCCCCCGGCACTCCCGGCACCGGCTGCTGCCCGACCGAGGCGATCGTGTCGTTCGTGACGAACGCGGGTGAGAAGATCGCAGTGGTTGAATCGGGTCGGTTGAGCGTCGTTACCTCGTCCGTGCGCGGGTCCCACACCTTGATGCGAGCTTGGTCTTCCGCCCATGCGACGGTGCCCGATTCGGATATCGCGGGATTCGTTACCTCGCCTTCGGTCGGCACGGTCCTCGTGACGCCATCGATCTCGACGCTCAAATCATCGGGCCCGGCATGGTCTGCAACGAAGGCGGTTCCCACCCCGGGGCGTTCGACGACGTGTCGGATGATGCCCGACTCGACCTCCTGTCCGGGCACCGGCCGCGCCGAGACGCCCGCCGCCTCCTCGGACGGGGCCCCGACCCAAGAGACCATTCCCGCCGCGATGCCGATGCCCGCCGCAAGGAGAACAACGCGATTGCGCTTGAAGTACCTCATCAGTAGCCGCTCACGTATTGAAAGTGCATCGGGTCGTTGAAGTTGAGGCCCCAGTAGAAGCCCCGGCCCATCCAGATGTTCGGGAGGAACCTGCCGAAGGCCCTTCCGTTCGAGCCGCGTCCGTTCCAGTAGCGCTGTCCGAATGGGTTCCTGAGGGTGTTGGTGTCGATGGCCGCTCCCCAGGAGTGCACGCTCCACGACGTGCCTCCGGTTTTCATCCGGCAGGCGTATCCCCACACCCCGTAGTCGTTGGCTCTCTTTTTCATGTTGATCTTCGGCAGGACCTTGTTGCCGATCAGGTTCGAGAGCCGAGCGTGGAAGTAGACGTAGCCGTAGTTGCCGCGCCCTCCCGCAGATGGAAAGTACGCGCGCCCATCGTTCGCCTCCGGATTACAGCGCTCTCCGAATACTCGGCGCAATCCGCTCAATCCGTAGGGCCGCGCGGGGAGAGGTCCGGTCGAGTCGTCGCCGGTGATGGGGTCCGTGTCCTCGCACTCGCGCACACCGGGCGAATTGATGTCGACGTAATTGATTTTCGTCTTTCTTATCGATGACTTGCCCGTGTCGATGGTCAGCCGCCCATCGAGCACGGGCACCGTGAGGCTTAGAGTCGCGAACCTGTCGGCTTCGAGCCTCATCTCGTCGAAGAAGTTGACTCCCTCGACGTTGATCGTGTTGACGGACGGCCGGCTGGCGTCACCGACCGCGATCTTCACCCTGTGATCGCCCTTGGGAACAACGATCTCCCACACACCTCCGGCGAGAAATCGAACGAGGGTGTCCTTGCGTTGATCGATACGCACTCCCCGATCCCGCGCCCTCTTGGTGTGGTCGAGGTTCCAGCCGAACGCCGTGTCGTGCCGTTTGGCAAAGAGCTTTCCTCGATCCGGCTTGTAGCCGCACGCTGTGGGTGAGCCCGCGGACTGAAAGTTGATGTTGATGGGAGCCGTCGGTAACGTGCTCGTCGCTCTGGCCGTTGGCATGACTGAGGTAGCGGTAGCGATCGAGGTCGTGTCGGCGCGGGGCGGCTCGTCTGCGTCCCGTTCGGCCTCTTCATCGCAGCCCTCGGGCTCGCCGTGCACGTCGATCTCGATGAAGTTGATCCGCGTGGCAAAGTCGGGGGCCGAGCCCTGGTCAAGAGTCAGCTTTCCATCGGTGACCGTGACGATCTCAGTGACCTCCCGAAACTGCCCGGCGGGAACATCCTCGCCGTCGAACGAAGGGACGCCCTCGACGTTGAGGACGTTGGTCGAGGACTCCGTCGCGTCGCCGACGCTCGCCCGCACTTCGTGCTCGCCGTTCGCAACCGCTATCTCCCACATGCCTCCGGCATGGAATTGAGCCAGGGTGTCGAGACGCTCATCGTCGCCGGCATCACGATCGCGCGTCGCGTCGCTGTGATCGAAATTCCACCCGAAGCTGAGGCCGTTGCGCTCGGAGAAGGAACCGCCGAAGTCGGGCGCATAGCCGCAGACGAGCTCAGAGGATTCGGGCTGGAAGTTCACGCGAATAGGCGCGGCGGGCGCGTCTTCGCCATTGGGGTCTAAGGCCTCGGCAAGCGGAAGTCCGGCCGTAAGCAGAAAGGTCGCCGTCGCAACGAGCAGCGCGCTCACAGCACGGCCGAGCACTGGCCCAACATCGAAACGCAAAGTCTTTAGCCCCCACGATCAATCGGATGCCCCGTCAGATTGGCGCCGCAGTCACGGCGGCACGTCCAGAACATCGTCACGCTCAGGTGGCACTTGAATTACATAAAAAGTGACCTGGAGCGGGGCTTTCCTCGCGGCGTTTTCGAGCCTCTACAGGGGCTTCGTGTAGCGACGGCAGGGCACCGCGATCGGTCCGTCCTCGGCTGCGGCGGCGTAGTCGAACGGTCCCTCGTCGTGCCATCCGGTTCGCTCGTAGAAGGCCCGGGCTCTTGCATTGCCGACGACGACTGCGAGCCATGCCCTCTTGTGTCCGTTCGCTCTGACCTGCCGCTCGGCCTCATCCATCAGGGCGGCGGCTACGCCGGTCCCTCGATGGCGAGCGGCGACGTACACCTGCTCGACCTCGTCGTCAACGACCATTACGAAGCCGGCGACGGCTCCGTCGACTGTGGCCACCGTCGTGTCGCCGACCCGTTTCGACGCCCGCGTCCGAAACGAGTCCTCGGTCCGGGCCTCGACCAGTTCTGGTGGGACAAACCCGAGGTGGCCATCTCGCCAACCGAGAAGCCAGATATCGGCGACGTCATCTGCATCCTTCGGATTGGCTGGTCGCGTCACAGTTGGGCCGCTCGAGATCACCGACGAATTCTACCGACACCATTAGGCCAGGGCCTAGGATGCGCGAGTGAACGCACAACCATCACACCCACCCCACAGGCCGTCGAAAGCAGACGCATTGAAGGCCATGGACACTGTGGCTCACAAGACGTACTGGCTCAACCCGGAGTCGCTCGCTTATTGGGACACGGGGGACTCGCTCGCCTCGGTCTATGCGTCCTGTATCGATGACATGGTCGAGGTTCGAACCCTCAGGCAGGCTAGAGCGTTTCATCGCGCTTCGCCTCTGACTCTTCGAGCGATTCCTCTTCGAACGTCTCCGGTTGCGGCTCGGCGGCCACGGGTTCGTTGTCCTTCCGGGCAAGGGCACTCATCAGCAAGACGATTCCGACCAGCACGAGCGGAATGGGCCATATCCATTCCCCGTTGAC
Organism: Actinomycetota bacterium; assembly: GCA_050693895.1. GTDB lineage: Bacteria > Actinomycetota > CADDZG01 > CADDZG01 > WHSQ01 > WHSV01. Next base: position 55,798 of record JBOGWS010000008.1, read on the forward strand.
GTCGGCGAAATCGAGGTTTGCCGACATGAAGAGCGCTCCCGCTGCAGCGAACATCAGTCCGAACACCAGTGATAGGGAGTCAATGTCATGACGTTTCACCTAGGGCCTCTCCCTCTCGCGTCTCTCGGGTTTGTTTGGGCTCGCCTCGGAGGCAGAGCCTTCGATCAGCGCCCCATCGGGGGAACGCTCGACCTCTATCTGTCCGAGCGCGCCATCGATGTTCAGCGACAGACGAGCATCTGACTCCGGGTCGCCATCGCTATCGACGATGCTCACTCCCTGGCCGGCGCGCCTGTCGTCGAAAAACATGATCTCTCCGGCCTCGAGGCTGACGTCCGCGTCGACGTAGACGTCCCTGGGCACGATGACGATCACCTGACCCACCGCCATGTCGACGGTCAGTTCGGCCTGCTCCTCGGAAACGAACTCGAAGTCGCTCATGTCGATAACGGCTTCGCCGGCCAGAACGTCGAAGCCGTCGGCGATCTCGACCTGGGTCAGGGGACGTTCGTTGAGGCTACCGACTTCACCTTCGAGCGACACCATCGAAAGGTCTATGAGACTGAAGAAGGCCACGAACGGAAACATCACGACGCCGATCCAGATGAGCCATCGGGCCCGCCCCCACCACGCGCCGACGATCAGACCGCCTCCGAGAACCGTGAGGGCGAGAGCGCTCAACTGACCACCGTCGAATGAGGTCACTCCCAGGTTGTTGAGCAGCGCCGCGGCTCCCGTTGCGAGCAGCACCGCCGCAAGAGTGAACAGGCCGAGATTGGAACGCTCACGGGGCTTCTTCTGCTCACGCGAGTGCTCGTGGCCTATGGATGACTCGGAATAGGGCGCGCTGGAGATCGGCCGTGCCCGTTCGGTAGCAATCATGCTGGAGGTCGTCGCGTCGCTGCCCGCCGGTCGGGCCGGCGGGCCCGATGAGGGCGCCTGGGGCGGTGGCGGCCCCGGACTCTGCTCGGGAGCGGACTCTTTCCGCAGGAGGTACACGCCCAGGCCGACGAGGATGGTTGCGAAGAAGATGTGCTCGAACGGACCCATTCCGCGTGGCCCGAATCCGATCCCGTCGATGAATATCAGAGCGGCGATGGCGACCAGTCCAAACCCGAGGTACTTGGCTGCATCGACCCTCGGAGCCTTCCCGACGGTCTCCCCCTCCCCCCGTTCTGGGATGAAGATCCATCCCAGAACGTAGAGAACTAATCCGCCCCCGCCGATCAGTGCGAAGCCTGCAAAGGCGAGTCGCACCAGCAGCGGATCGATACCGAAATAGTCGGCGAGACCACCGGCCACACCGCCGACGACCCTGTCCTGCCCGGGGGGGCGGCGGGTAAGGCGGGGCGGCCGGGTGTGGCCACGCGGGGGGTGCCCTTCGGGCCTCGGGGGCTCGTAGCCTCCGGGGGGAGAAGGCTCCGAGCCGGTTGACGCTTGGCCGGCCCGAGAACCGCCTTCGGTCGCGGGTCCTTCGGCGGCGGGCCGGCCTCCGGGGGCGGGGGGGCCTCCGGGTGAGTGCCCGGCATTCTCGGCCGGGCCCGGCTGTGTTTCGTCGTTCTCTTTCATGACCACATGATGCTGCGGGCCGTGGCCCGCGCCATCAGGTATCCCCCCAAGAAAACCCTGAGATCGCCCATGGAAGATCGGGGAGGTCCCTAGTAGGCGCAATACGGGTGCTATGCGAACATCGACACCAAGGGTTCAAAAATCTCGCCCGACAAGAGACGGCCAAGGAGTCGCGAAATCGCACGAGCAGCAACCCGGGACGACGAGGAGACTCCGAGGAAATCCGGTACCCAGCAGCTCAGACAGCGGGTCTCTGGTTTTTCGTTCAGGCGCAGCGCCGGAAATCGCATTCTGACCGGGACGGCCGGCGGTCTCGCCGAGGTCACCGGCATCGATCCCACGGTGGTCCGCATGGCCTTCGTCGTGTTGTCCCTCGGGTCGGGGTTCGGCATTGTCCTCTATCTCTTTGCTTGGGCATGGTCGGATGGTGCGACCGACCAGCCCCAGCGGCCGAGGTGGTCCCTGACGGAGAGTCCGTTGCGGCAGGCAACGGCGGTGGGAGCGATCTGTTTCGGATTGCTGCTCGTCGCGCGGGGCACCGGCCTGTGGATCGCCGACTCGCTCGTCTGGCCTCTCGCTCTGGCTGCCTTCGGCGCCACATTGATCTGGGTTCGTAACGACGCGACCGAAAGTCCCTTGTCCGGCCGCACACCGGCGAACCCCATCGAAGCGGTGTTCACCACGAAGGCGTCGCTGCGCCGCACGGCCGCCGGCGGATTGTTCATCCTCGCCGGTATGGGGGCCCTCCTTTCGGCCAACGTGCCGCTATCGCGCGCGGGACTCGTGCTCGTGCCGATCCTCGTCACCATTGTGGGGGTCAGCCTCATCTTCGGGCCTTGGTTGTGGCGACTGGCCCAGCAACTATCGGATGAGAGACGAGAGCGGATTCGCTCCGAGGAGCGCTCCGAGATGGCCGCGCACCTTCACGACTCGGTGCTTCAGACCCTTGCCCTGATCCAGCGAACGGACGACCCGCAAAAGGTGTCGAGCCTTGCTCGCGTTCAGGAACGGGAGCTGCGTGCCTGGCTGTTCGGTCAAAGCAAAGATGCCGCGTCCGACCTGCTGAGCACCGCGATAGACACGATGGCCAGCAGGATCGAGAGTCTTCACCACGTTCCCATCGAGGCGGTCGTGGTGGGCGATCGTCCGATGGACGAACGATTGATGACGATGGTGCACGCATGCGCCGAGGCGACCGTCAATGCGGCCAAGCACTCCGGAGCGAACTCGGTGGCGGTTTACGTCGAGGTAGAGGACGAGACGATCACTACGTTCGTGCGCGACTCCGGGAGAGGATTCGATCCCGCCGAGGTTCCTCCGGACCGCAGCGGCATCGCCGAGTCGATAAAAGGCCGAATGGAACGCATCGGGGGCCGTGCAGAGATCGTCAGTGCCCCGGGCGAGGGAACAGAGGTCAGACTCAGCTTGGCGAGGTCGGTATGAAAAACCCAACCATCAGTGTTTTTCTCGTAGACGATCACCAGTTCTTCTTGTCCGGTGTCCGGTCAGAGCTCGGGGATCAGTTTTCGATCGTCGGCGAGGCCGGCGACGTGGGCGGCGCGGTGAAGGGCATTCTCGAAGAGGACCCGGATGTCATCCTGCTGGACGTCCACATGCCTGGTGGCGGGGGCCTTGCTGTTATCGAGCAAGTCCGCAAAAAGAACGATGACGCTTGCTTCCTTGCCCTGTCCGTGTCGGATGCAGCCGAGGACGTCATCGCGATCATCCGAGCCGGAGCGCGCGGGTACGTCACCAAGACGATCTCGCCGTCGGAGCTCGCCAGCGCCATCCGTCGCGTGCACGATGGCGACGCCGTCTTCTCGCCGCGCTTGGCCGGTTTCGTACTCGATGCGTTCGCGGGATCTGTCCAGGCGCCCATCGACCCCGAGCTCGACCAACTCACCCAACGGGAACGCGAGGTAATGCGTTTCATCGCGCGCGGTTATTCGTACAAGGAAGTCGCACGAGAGCTCCACATCTCGACGAAGACGGTCGAGAGCCACGTCTCGGCCGTGCTCCGCAAGCTGCAACTATCGAGCAGACACGAGCTGACCCGCTGGGCCACCGACCGCCGCCTCGTCTAGCGTGGAAGCCGACCAAGCGCAGCTTGACGAGCGTGTCCGAGATGCTCTCGACGCCACCGGCCTCCCCTACGAGGTCCTCCCGTGTGAAGAGCACCTGGCCGACACCGAGACTTTCTCGAATCACTACGGGTTCCCGATGGAGAACAACGCGAACACGATCCTCGTCGCGTCCAAGAGAGGACCGAAGCGCTTTGCGGCATGTGTGTTGCTCGCCACCACCTCGCTCGACGTCAACAACTCGGTCAAACGTCAGATGGGCGTGTCGAAGGCATCCTTCGCGAATGCAGAGGAGACCGCCGACCTAACGGGAATGCGAATCGGCGGCGTTACCGCGTTCGGCCTGCCCCACGACGTGCAGCTCTTGGTCGACGAGCGAGTGATGGAGCGTGACTGGGTCATCCTGGGCGGAGGAAACCGCACGTCGAAGGTCAAGGCTTCTCCGGAGGTGCTCCGGCACGCTCCAAACATGATGGTCGTTGCGGACCTGGCGAAGTAATGCCGAGCTTGGGCGCGTCAGATTGCGAACGCGTTGCCACCGGCCTCCTTGCTCAACCCGTCAATGCGGTAACGAGTCTCGGCTTCGTTCTGGCCGGTGGGGTGCTCATTGCCCGAGCGTTGCGCGCTCCACAGCGACAAGACCTGCCCGCCCGTAGGGCGGGTGCCGAGCCTTTCACCTCGGCGAGGCGCAGCGGAGCTCCGCCGAAGCCCAGAATCGAGCCATTGGTCTTCGGAGCCTCGGTTGTCGCAACAGGCCTCGGGAGCGCGCTGTATCACGGCCCCCAGCCATCCAACGCGGACGCCGTGCACGACCTCTCGATCCTCGCGGTGCTGTCGCAGGTCGCCTTCTACGAGGTGCGATACCGGCTGAGAGACCGGCCGGTGGATCCCGAGGCCTTCCGCCTCGCACTTGCCTCCCTTGGTCTCGGAGCGGTCGCCTTCGCCCTCGGCCGGACGTCTTCACCGTTGTGTGACCCCGGTTCGCCCCTGCAGCTGCACGGCGTGTGGCACTTGCTCGTCGCCCTGTCTCTCGCCGCCTACGGGCGCGCGCGACTCGAGAACCCTTCTCCGTGACCGCCCCGGGCTACGACGTCATCATCGTGGGCGGGGGGGTCATCGGGCTTTCCATCGCACGGGAGTTGAAGAGAGAAGGGGTCGAGCGAGTCGTTGTGTTGGAGCGCGAGGGGGCGGTCGGGCAGCGGTCATCGTCGCGCGCTAACGGCGGGGTTCGCGCTCAATTCGCAACCTCGATCAACATCGCCTTCTCTCTCCACTCGATCGAAGAGTTCGAACGTCTTGCGACCGCACACGGCGACGTCCTGCAGTTCCACCAGACCGGGTACCTCTTCGCGACCGGCACGGAGCGAGGGGAGACGCTTCTGAGAGGATCTCTCGAGTTGCAGCGCTCACTCGGCCTCGAGGCCGAGTGGCTGACGCCACCCCAGGTTCTAGAGCGCGCGCCGATCGTGCGGGAAGACGGGCTGCGGGGCGGCACATGGCACGCTCGCGACGGTTTTCTCGATCCCCACGGTGTCGTGGAGGTCATGAAACGCGAGGCTCGCATGTTGGGGGCCGAGCTGCGGCTCAACTCGGAGGTTCGCATCCTCGAGCGAGCGTCTGACGGCTTCGTCGTGACGACCGACCGGGACGACCTGCGCGCGCGATACGTGGTCAATGCGGCGGGGGCCGACGCCCGACGCGTTGAGCGGATGCTCGATCTCGACGTCCCCGTCTGGCCGATTCGCCGAAACCTCGCCTTCATCCGGGCGCCCGACCACCCGACCGATCTGATCCCCATGTGCGTCGACTTCGATACGGGTGTGCTCGTCAGACGCGAGGTCGGGGGTGGGTACCTGATCGCTTACTCGAATCCCACCGACGAGCCCGGCTGGGAGACCACGGTGGATCCCCGTTTTCTCGACGACGTCGCCGAGCGGATCGGCAACCGCTTTCCACTCGTGTCCGAGGTCCCCATAGACCCCCGGCACTGCTGGGCCGGGCTCTATCCCGAAACGAAGGATCACCACGCCGTTCTCGGCTTTAGCGAGGAGGTCGAAGGATTCGTTCTGTGCGTTGGGTTCGGCGGGCACGGGATCATGCACTCCCCTGCCGCCGGCCGTGCCGCAGCGGAGCTAATCACGCGCGGCGTGTGCCGTTCGTTCGACCTCCACGCGCTGCGACTCGCGCGCTTCGTCGAAGGCGACCTCACGGTCGAGGGGACCGTTCTCTAGACGCCGTGCGTCGTCTCGGAGGTTCTCGGGGCGTCCGCGACCTCGGGCTCGATCAGGACTCTGAAGGACTGCTCCTCGGCCAGGCGTCGCAGCACAACGAGAGTGATGTCGTCCTCCTGCTCCCACTGTGGCCCGGCAAAGGTTCGCAACTCGGCAAGGAGGCTGCTGATCGCAGACTCGGGACCGCCGCTTCTCTCGAGCACCGCCCTCATGCGAGGGAAGCCGAACATCTCGCCCTCGTCGTTGCGGGCCTCGGCAACCCCGTCGCTGTGAAGCACGAAAGAGTCGCCCGGCCGAAGGTTGGTTTCGGTCTCCTCGTAGCGGACTCCCGCCATGAGACCCAACGGCATGCCGGTAGCCCGAAACTCCCTGAGCCGGAGATCGTTGCATATATAGGGAACGTTGTGCCCCGCGTTGGCCATGATGGTCTTACCGGTCGACGGGTCGATGATGGCGAACATGCAAGTCACGAACATGTTCTGGGGAATGTCGTTGCAGAGCTGCTCGTTCGCGCACCGCAGGACCTCGGCGGGGTTTAGCTGGCGCGCGATCTCTCCGCGCAGCAGGCTGCGGGTCGTGGCCATCACGAGCGCGGCGGGAACCCCCTTGCCCGTCACGTCTCCGGCGACGAGAGCAATGCGTCCGTCGGGAAGATTCATGAAATCGTAGAAGTCTCCGCCGACCTCGCGCGCCGGATGATAGTGAACCTCGACATCCCAACCCTCGACCTGTGGAAGGGTTCTGGGAAGGAGTTGCTGCTGGATCATCTGGGCGACCCGCATCTCGCTCTCGACTCGCTCGCGCCTTCGAAGATCGTGGTCGTGCTCGCGCACCAGCAGAGCGACTCGCACCGCCGCAGCCGCATGGCTGCTCAGCTTCTCGAGCAAGCGGTGGTCCTGGGTCGAGTAGTCCGTGTCGCTCAAACGGGGGCCGAGGTTGAGCACCCCAACCAGTTCTCCTTGGCTTACGAGCGGTACGGCCAGCCTCACGTAAACCTCGCGGAAACTCTCGAGCGACTCAGATCCAAGATCGTCCCTGTCGAGGTCGAGAGGGCCGGGCGCCCGGCGCAAGGTGTCCATGGCGACGGAGTCGAGTTCGATCTCGTCGAAGTCGATGCCCCTGATTTGGTCCTTCCCGCCGGCGACCGAAAACGCGATCCGGTACATGGTCTCGGCGTCCGCCTTGAGGACGCCATGTGAGTTTCTTGGGACCCACACAGACACACCTGTGGGTGCCACGGTCTGCGAGACGACGGTCAACAACTCGTTGGACAATGTCTCGAGGTCGATCTCCTGACGCAGGCGCGCTGTGAAATCGTCCACCGTGCGGGCGGCATCGTAACGGGCCCGGTAAAACTGCCGGTCGATGAGGTCCTGGATTCTTCGGCGAAGAGGCTGAGCGGCGAGCGATACCAGAAGCGTGGCAACGGCTACGGTCAAGTAGGACCTGGTGACGAAAGTACCGATCGCCACCACGATGGCTCCGTAGCCGAGGGCGAGGACGCCCGTCAGGGCTCCGTAGACCAGCGTCCTGTTGATCAGCACGTCCAGGTCCCAGAGCCGGTAGCGAAGGACCGAGATGCCGATGGAGATGGGCAGCAGCAACACGGCAAGCGCGAGCAGCACCAGCAGCACAAGGTTGTAGATGGCCTCGACACGCGGAGTCACGAGCGTCAGGTTCTCGAAGCCGGAACCGAGCCCGGGATTGAAGGCAAATAGGAACACCACGGCGAAGGCGATGGTCCCGAGAGCAGACACGACGAGCTTCGTCTGCTGCTTGTGGACGGGACTCGCCACCGCGAAGTAGCGGTAGACCTGTGCGGCGAGGCCGAACCCCGCCCCCATCACGACCACCGACATTCTCAGGGTCTCAGGCCAGGTCGCCGGGTCGATGATCGATCCCGGTAGCGCGATCCACATCACGAAATGCACCACCTCTGCGACGGCCACATAACGGGCCCAGCGCGGAACGAAGTGACCATCGGGGAAAAGAAACAGGAAGAGAAGCAGCGACATGCCGAGCACGGTCCTAGCCGTCTCCGGCGAGAAGGGGTTGGAGTGTCCGACGTACTGAGAGATCTCGAAGAGCACGGAGTTTTCGCCCAGCAGATTGAGCGGTGCGAACCACGCCATCCCGGCCGACAGCAGCAGAGCGGACGATAGCCCGGTCATCCAGTCGTCTGACTTGCGGGCGAAGATGAGGATGCCCATGAGTGCGAAGATTCCGAAGCTGAAGAGTCTGAACACCAGGTCCACGAGCAGCAGGGCGTCGGTGCCGATTCCAATCACCGTCAGCCGGCCGGATAGTTCAGGATCGACGGAGAACACGCCCGACTGGAACAGAGCGTCGAGGGAGCTCGCACCCCACAGGGTCCAGAAGCTGGCGACCGCCGGGATCAGGGCACAGATGGCCACGGCGATCCAAGCGACGCGAAGCGCAAGCAGGTAGGGGCCGCGACAAACGGTGCGCGCACCGGACGATCGAGTCGACGAGGGTGCGCGCCGAGAGATACGGCCGCTGAGGGAGTCTCCCTGTTGCACGGAGTCATTATCCTTACGTGACCCAGTTACAACCAGGGGTTTTCGTACATAGTTAGTCTGAGATATCCGGATTACCCGCATTGCGGTCGGGCCGGAAGTGGAGTTTTCTATTGAGCGTGCGTAAGCCAACAGACAAAACAGCAGAAAAACTGACCATTCGGACTTCAGCCGAGGGGGCCGGCAAGGCTCGCAAGATTGCCTTCTACGTCTTCCTTGTGCTCTTCGCGCTTATGCACGTTCTCTTCAACCTGATGATCGGGGCCCTGCTGGGCTGGTTCGCAGATGAGGGAGCGATCTCCCACCGGATCCACCTGGTGGTCTTCGGCTGGGTCTTCGTGCTGAGTTTTGTCGGCCTTCTGGCCCATTTTCGCCGACCCGAGACGAAGGTCGCGCAGATGTATCAGGTGCTGATCGTCCTCGGTTTCATAGTCGCCACCACGGTCATCATCGACCGCCTCATCGATCCCGTGGTCATCGCGTTCCTCGTCCTGCCGCTGCTGCTCGTTTTTCTGCACCCGAACCGCAGCAACCTGATTCGTCCCTCCACCAACGTAAGCAAGACCCTGCTTGCGCTCGCGTTGGTCGCCACGATTCCGCTGTTGGTCGATGCCTTCGTCCAGGTCCGCATCGGCCTGGAGGCCTCTCAGGTCGCGCCGCAAATACTGGAGGACATCGATGAGTCTCTATCGGACGATGAGTTCGAGAGGGAGTTCAACGCCGCCGCCAGACGTGCCACGGATTCGGCCGCTGAGGCCGAACAGGTGGTCCACTATGGCCACTGGTCGGCCATGGGGGCCTTCAATCTCATTCTGATCGGGCTCGCCCTGGTGGCCGCGCTGCGGCCCCCCGGTTGGAGACTGCCGGCCTGGTCCGCCGGCCTATCGGCCATATTGCTCGGCGCCGCGTCGATCGCCAACCCGGGAGATGCAAGTGCCCTCAATGGGTACTGGTCGGTGTTCGCCATCGCGTGGGGCGTCGGTTTCATCGTCATCGCCGAGGCCACGAGACGAGAGAGCGCGCCGCGGACGGTCGTGAATCCTGCGACCGCGTAAGCCCATCCTTGGTCAGCGCACCACGATTTCTAGAGCAGCGGTCACGGTCACCGGCGGCACCTTGTCGATCAACTCGAGCACCGAGGGGCGTTCGTCCTCCTGGTTGAACCGGCCCAGCCACCTCTCGAGAGAGTCACTGTTGGTTGAGAGCTCGAGCTCGTAGCGGTAGACGCCATCCTCTGATGGGACGAAGTTGGAAAAAGTCGAGAGCGGTAGATAGTCGGCTCCGTGCGACGGCCGGGTCGGGTCGAAGGACTCCCCGGGCGCCAGCCGTCGGAAGTCCGCGGCTCGCAGGGGACCGATGAGGGGATCCTCCGGTGGCGGTGGTGCGGCGACGACCCGCCCCCCGAGCTTGACCGAGGGCATGTAGCGCGGGAAGCGCACGCCGCCCTCGGATCCATCGACCACGCCAACCATCCAGAGCACGCGCTCGCCGTCGTTGCGGATCTCGATGCGAACCTGAGCGGGCCGACCGATCCGAACCTCGTTGGGCCCGTGCAATGCAAGGGTGACTCCCCGATCGGTCATCTCGTTCTGCGGTCTGGGCGAGCCCACCCCGCCACGGTCGGGCTACTCCTCGTCCTGCGGCGAATCTCCGTCCGTTTCATCGGTGATCGAAATCTTCGTTGCTTCCGCCTGCTGCCGGATACGTTGAAGCACCTGGGGATTGAGATCCTTGTTCTCGAAGACGCTGACCATGCGGTCCATGACCCCGACGGCTTGATCCACACGGCCCGCTTTGGCCTCGGCCCGAGCATGCTTGCGCATCACCATGTTCAGGGTGATGTTGTCGATCAACTCTCGCTCGACCGCGACGGCCTCGACGGCCGAAAGCATCTCGACGCTCTCCGCCGGCCTCGCTTCTTTGATCTCGAGATGCTTGTCCGCAGACAGGTACTTGAAGTCGCGCTCTGCGTTGACCCCTTTGACGAGGCGGGCATAGGCCGCGAGAGGATGGCTTCCGTGTTCTTGGATCAGGGTCTCCAGCGCGGCATTCCCCGACGTAAGGGTTGCCGACTCCGAGCCGAGCAGCGCGAGAAGTTGACCCTGCTGCTCTCCCATCAGCAACTCGCCGACTCGTTCGTCCGCCTTGGTTGCAGGCGGCCGAACGCGAATCCGCAGCACCGAGCTGGCGATTCGCGATCCATCCCTCGCGATGTACTGGGCGCGAAGCGCATACTCGCCCGGTTCGGCAAAGTAGTACCCGTCCTTACCGAATCCTATGTACGCGGAGTCGTAGATGGCAGGCTGACCGGGATCCAGTTGAATCGTCTTGTCCTCGTCCACGCAATGCCGCAGCATCGGTTGGAAGACGCGCGTTCGACCGGAAGGCTCGCGGATCGCAACGTTGACGAGGTCGTCGTTGGGATGCAGATACCCGTGCGTTTCACGCCCGCGCAGATCAGTGGCACTCAGTTTGAGCTCGACGACAACTGGTTCCCCGTACTCGAACGCCGCCCTCGCACGCAGTTCCAGCGCGAGGCCAGAGTTGTCCTCCATGGGCTCCTCGAACATCCCGGGATCGACCTCGGCGGCACCCTTCCCGAACGGATCGGCGCCCATGATCAAGTTCTTGTAGAAGCCGTGACGCAGATGGATCAATTCGTTATCCGTAAACTGGAAGGGGAACGACGCCCAGTACGCCGGCTCGCCTCCGAGGGCGGGGGCGGGTGGCTGATACTTCCACGCATAGTTCATCCAGGACAGATCGCCCAGGCCCCCATTGGGTCCGAGCGGGGCGGGGGGATCCGCCAGGTTCTTCTGCCACGAGTGAAGCAGGTTGAACGCGTGACCAAGCTCGTGAACGTAGGTCCGAAGCTGAGCTCGCTGACTCGTGGCGCTCGTTCCCTTGATCGCGTCGTAGAACACCGCCGCGCCCTGACGCTGAACGCTATCGCTGTAGTCGAACATGATCCCGCGGTAGTCGTCCACGTGAGAGGTCGCCATCAGCATCCACACACGCCACTGAGGTTTGTTCGCGAACAAGCTGAAGTGGCCGACCATCGCGTTGTGAAGCTCGCTGTCGCTCCACTTTGCATCGAGACCCGCGGCCGAAACCGGAATGACGTTGGGCGCCCCTGCAACCTGCAACTGGATGCCCGCCTCCGAAAACGCCGCCGGCACCGTCAGGGTGCGAACGGGGCTGCTCGTGGGTTGCGGCAACGACCCAGTGTTGTAAGAAACGAAAGGAACCGACCCTGCGACGGAGTCCTGCTCGAACTGAATGCTGCGGAAGTGCGATGACGCGAACGAGCACAGGTAGCTCGCGCCGAGTGTGTTCGGTGGGGTAATGAACTGCAGAGTCGCCGGCTTGGGAGACCGAAAGGCATCGACACGCGGGATGGTCACGCGGATGACGGGTGCCGAGGGCGACCACGTGAACGTCCCCGTTCCCTGGATCTTGACCTCGGTCGTCGTCGTTGTAACGGTCGGATTCTTGACGATGAAGGAACCGAAGTAGCTTGTAGTTGAGCCGGTGGTCGAGAAGAAGTCGCCGCTGACCATCCTCATCGGTCGGACACCATCGACGTCGACGCGCAACTCGAGCTGCCAGCCGGTGCCACTACTCCTGTAACGCCCGCGCACGTTGCGTTTTCTCAGTGGAACCAGTGGAACGGAGGGAGTTGGTGCGACGGAGGGAATAGCGGGCGCCTCGACCTTGAGGTCGGCGACGTCCTCGATCCCATCCGCAGTCGAGGGGGCGGTCTCGGTCATCTCGGCGTCGAGCATGGTCGCACCCGGCGAGCCCTCCTCGTGGCCATTGAGCTGAATCTCGGTCGGTGGAGTCTGCTCGATCACGACGGTTGGATCGGAGAGAACCGACATGGGATGTCCTTTCAACGGTTGGACGAACGCTGCCACGGGCGGCGTATGTGCGCGCAAGAGCCTGGCAGCTGCGCGTCACCGTGACGTCACCCGTCCGTCACCGTCACCGCCTCCCAGAACGGCCCGGCTCTCAATCCAAGGTCGAGATGGCTATGCTCACTCCGAAACCGAGCACGGTGAAGAGGCCCACCGTGCGCCCCGCGTATTGGAAAGCCTCCGGCATCATCGTGTCGGCGAGCATCGTCAGCAGCGCCCCCGCCGCAAACGCTTGCACCAAAGCCCCTTCGAAGGCCGGCATGGCGGAAAAGGTCGCGAACCCTATGGCCCCCGCGATCCCTGAAAGAACAGCAAGGCCAATCCACATCCAGACCACGTTGTTGCGTTTCCAACCCGATCCATCCAGCCCGTAGGTCGCGGCCATCGCCTCGGGCAGGTTGGAAAGCGCAACCGCCGCGAGGAAGGCCCAACTCACTCCACCTCCCGCAACGAGCGTTAGCCCGAGAATGAACGACTCAGGGACGCCATCGAGGAGGGTGCCGAAGACAATCGCGAGGGCCGAACCCGATTCCTGCTGCCCGGTGGACCGCTTGCGCGCATCGCCTCCGCGCGCGTCGATCCACGCGTCTCCTAGGTAGAACGCCAACGCGCCCGCTGCCAGCCCACCCGCCAGTGCCGTGGCTCGTCCCATCTCGGTGATCTTGAGAACCAACTCGAACGACACGGCGCTGATCAACGCTCCCGCCCCGAACGCCATGACACAACCGATTACCAGCCGGCTCGGTCGAGTCAGATAAACAAGAGCAGCCCCCAGTACGAGACTAGAAGCCCCGAGAACCGCGTAGAGGGCAGCCTCTAGCACGGGGGCCTGGGTTTCGAGGCCAACTGCAAGGCCTTCCACACGCCTCGGGCGGCTGCCAACATCAAGATCAAACCGAGCATGAGAAACCAGACCTGACCGGTGTCGGTCGCGCTGGTTGCATCGGATATCGACGCCCTCATCGCAGCACCCATCCCCAGGTCGCGAGCTGCCTTTCTTCTTGCTCCTCGTCGGTGCTCGACTGATCGTGCTCCTGGTTCAATGAGTCCCCTCCCTGGGTGGAGGAGTAAAGAGTGCGCAACGCACAGCGATAACGCAATCCCATCGGTGGCGCTGGGGAATCACCCCACGAGAGTGAATGAACGGGCCTCGAGCTATGCGGATGACCGCGCGCAGGCGCTCCGTGAACTCGATCTCGAGTGGCTCCATCGGTTACCGTTCTCCCCGGAGGCAATCTGTGAAGCAGACTCAGCGATGAAAAGTTACGAAGCGAGCTCCACCATCAACGCCAGTTCGCAGGTGATCTGGACGATCTTGACGGACGCGCCTCGCTACCCCGAGTGGGACTCTGGAGTTCAGCGCGTCGAGGGACGCATCGCCCCCGGCGAGAAGATCAAGATCACATCGGAGGCCAACCCTGGGCGCGCGTTCCCCGTCAAGGTGACGGAGTTCTCGCCGGATCAGAAGATGACCTGGAGCGGAGGCATGCCGGGTGGCCTCTTCAAGGGTGTGCGAACCTTCACCCTGTCACCGCAGGGAAACGGCGAAACAAGGTTCACGGTGCGAGAGGAGTACTCCGGACCTCTGCTTCCGCTCATCTGGCGATCGATGCCCGACCTTGGCCCCTCCTTCGAGCGGTTCGCCACCGGCTTGAAGAAGCATGCGGAGAGTCGGTCGACGGGGTAATACAAGAGGTGTGCTCAGACGACTCGTGATTCTCGGGCCTCCCGGAGGCGGCAAGGGAACCCTTGCGGCGCGCCTGGCCGAGCACCTGCGGGTCCCCCACATCTCGACCGGCGACATGCTGCGCGCAGAGGTGGCCGGTGCTTCTGCCCTCGGCTCACGGGCGCAGACCTTCATGAACTCCGGAGAGCTCGTGCCCGACGAGATCGTGGTCGAGATGACCAGACGTCGGCTTGCGGAGCCCGACGCGGCCGAGGGCTGGATTCTCGACGGATTCCCGCGCGAACACAGTCAGGCGCAGGCCCTTGACGAGCAGCTCGGTAGGTCCGGGCCGGAGGCCGTCGTGGTCCTCGATGTCCCAGACGAAGAGGTTTACGTTCGAATCGCAGGTCGGCGTACTTGTCCCAAAGGTCACGTGTACAACGTCAAGAGGAGTCCGCCCAAGTCGCCGGGTGTATGCGACATCGACGGACTGACACTGCAGCAACGTGAGGATGCCTCTGACGAGGTCGTGGCGGAGCGCCTCGAGATCTACGAACGAGAGACCGTCCCCGTTCTCGACTACTACGCCGACAAGGGACTCCTCCATCGGGTGGACGGCACGGGCGAGCCAGAGGACATCTACGAGCGCGTCCTGAATGAACTGGAGGGCGGCTAAGTGCGGCGACGAATGCGCGCGCTGAGGACGTCACGCAAACTGACCACCCCGAGAATCTCATTCCCCTCGGTAACGGGAAGATGCCGAAACCCATGAGTGAACATCGTCGCGGCGGCTTCCTCGGTATCGGTTTCGGGCGACGCCGTGATGGGATCCTTGGTCATCCAGTCCCTCACCTTGACCCCGTTTAGGTCCTCACCCGAGGCGGCGGCGCGCAGCATGTCGCGCTCTGTGATGATCCCCGCGAGCCACGAGCCCTGCACGATCAAAGCGGAGCCCAGTTTGCCCTTGGCCATGCCCCTGGCGGCCTCGACCATAGAAGCATCGGCGCTGATCGTGAATGCCTCCGAACTCATGACGTCCTTGAGGACCGCCATCTCAACCACTACCACCCACGTCGGTGACGCCGTCGCCCGCCGGCGAAGCCGACTCGTCGAGATCATCGTTGAGCTCTCGCCACAGCGATCCGGCCCACAGGCTCAGGTCGGGCCAGATGCGCCAGAAGGTCTGAAGGACCGGATCGTCAAGCGAAGCCGACGCTTCGGCTGGAGTCACTTCATCGGTGATGTCTTCGAAGTCGGACAACAGTTTCTGGAAGCGGTCGGACAGCTCGGTCATTCGGGCCCCCTTGTCGCGTCGAGCCCAGATTGTATCCGCGGGGGACTCCCGATCAGCCGAAATCGCCTGGTGCTACAGGGAGCGGCATCGACTAGTCGTCGTCTGCGCCCTCGACCTCATCCGAGTCGTCGTCCTGCGCGGTCCCCGTGACATCGAAGTTCTCGTCCAACTCGACCTCGACCACGCTCCCGTCGTCGAGTCGAATCTCGACTCCGTACGCAGCTCCGTCGTCGCCCATCTCGGTCTCGATGACGGTGCCCTGTCCGACGTGTTCGAGCGCCGCTTCGATTGCACGCTGGCGGGAAAGGCCCGCGATGGGCTGGTCGTCGTCGCGACTCGATGCAATGCCCACCCCGGTCCCCACACTCAGCACCGCCAGGACGGTCACCGCGCCTGCCATCAGCTTCCTCTTCTTGTCCATCGACTCACATCTCCTGTGTAGATGAAGGATCGGTTGCTAGGTTCCTCCAGCCCACCTGAGCCCCGTCTGAATTTTCAGGCATCCGCCGGGGCGCCGGGCAGCGAGACCTCGAAGCGGGCACCGCCCAGAGGCGAATCCAGCACGACCACGGCTCCGCCGTGCGCTGCGGTCACCTCGGCAACGATGGCCAGACCCAGGCCGCTCCCACCCGAGTCACGGCTCCTGGCCTGCTGAAGTCGAACGAATCTCTCGAAGACGCGCCCCCGTTCCCCCGGCGGAAGCCCCGTCCCATCGTCGTCCACGCGCAACACAACCCGGTCGTCATCCTGGGTGAGCGCCACCGCAACATTCCTGCGAGCGTGGCGAAGCGCGTTCTCGAGGAGATTGCCGGTGAGCCTGGCCAGCTGCTTTCGATTACCGAGGACGCGGCCTGCCGAGACTCTGGTGCTGTCGATCGTTCGGTCTTTGGACTCACGATGTCGGGCGATCTCCTCGAACACGACATCGTCGAGATCGAGAACGGCCTTGCGTGCGTCGACCGCATTTTCGTCCATGCGCGCGAGCAACAGGAGATCTTCGACCAGACGCTGAAGCCGAAGATCCTCCGACAGAACGACCGTAGCGAGATCTTCCATAGAGGACTCTTTGGGATGCTCGAGAGCCACCTCGGCATGCTGGCGGATGGTCGAAACGGGTGATCGAAGCTCGTGCGACGCGTCGGACACGAAGCGCCTCTGGCGGACCTGACCGGCCTCCAGTCGGTCGAGCATCTTGTTCATGGTCGTCGCCAAGCGAGCGATCTCGTCCTTACCGCCAGGCCCGGGAACGCGACGATGGAGCTCGTTGGTCGAAATCGCATCGACCTCGGCGCGTATCGACTCGACGGGCGCCAGAGCGCGCCCCGCCACCATCCAGGTCACTGTGCCGACGAACAACAGGAGGAGAGGCGCCCCCACCAGCAAGAGGGTTCCGACCACCCCGGTTGATTCGAACACCTCCTCCAGGGTGCGTCCCACGACAATCAAGTGATTCCCCTGCCGGTCCTCGGTTGCCACCACCAGATAGAGATCATCGTCGAAGGAAACGTCGACCTCTCGACTCTCTCCCCGGCCGAGATCGTTCACGATCGGCCGATCCCCAGCCTCGGCACTTGCGAGCACGACACGACCGCGATCGTCCAGCACTTGAATGAACTCGTCGTCGTCCGTCGCCCGGGTCGCATCGCCAAACGCACCACTCGAGATGAAGCTCGCAACCGCCTCGGCGCGCTGAAGCACTGTCGATTCCACGTTTTCCGTGAGGGACTGCCGCAGGATGACCAGCATCGCCGCGGACGCGATCGCAAGAGCGACGCCGACGACGACCACGGCCCCCATCGTCGTGCGAACTCGCACACTCCCTATCGTCGTGAACCGCCGGCGTCGGGAACGCTCTACAGGGTTCATTCGGCGTTCAGCCTGTAGCCCGCGCCGCGAATCGTTTGAATCGAATCGCGCGCGAACGGACGATCGAGTTTGATGCGGAGATGTCGGATGTAGACCTCGACGATGTTGGGATCACCCTCGAAGTCGTAGTCCCAGACATGATCAAGGATCTCGCGCTTGGAAACGACCTGGTCCTTTCGACGTAACAGGAATTCGAGGAGGGACATCTCACGAGCAGTCAGATTGATCTCGGTTCCACCTCGCCACACTCTCTTCGAGCTCGGATCGAATCTCAGATCAGCCGCCTGCAGGACGGGTGGTCGCTTGGGGGCTCCACGCCTGATGAGAGCGCGCAGGCGCGCAACAAGCACCACATAGGCGAACGGTTTGACGAGGTAGTCGTCCGCCCCGAGATCGAGCGCCTCCGCCTCGTCGAGTTCGCCATCCTTTGCGGTGAGCATCAGGATCGGCGTCCATATCCCCTCTTCCCTGAGGGTCGAGCAGATCTTGAAGCCGTTGATTCCCGGAAGCATGATGTCCAGGACGAGCGCGTCGTAGGAATTCTCGCGCGCCATCCAGAGACCGTCGGTCCCGTTAAGGGCGACGTCGGTGGCGAAGCGCTCGGCCTCCAGGCCCTTCTTGAGGCCGGCCGCGAGCCTCTTCTCGTCCTCCACTACCAGAACGCGCATGCATTTCCCTCGTAGAGTCTCGTTTCCGATGAGAAACGATGACGGGCCCCCGCTGAATCATCCCTGAAAATCACCTGAAGCGCTCGTTCAGAATGCCTTCAGCCGCACGGGTCCAGGCTGCCAATCAAGCGAGACTCTTGATCCGGAGAACTGGGAACGACCATCCCGACCGATCCCACGCATCGAGAAGCGATGCGGCGCCCTTACTAGGGCAGCTTGGCGGCGAGGATGTCGACCCGCTCGATATTGGGCGGCTCCGCAAACAGTTCATC
The DNA here is from genome assembly GCA_050693895.1 of Actinomycetota bacterium. Classification (GTDB taxonomy): domain Bacteria; phylum Actinomycetota; class CADDZG01; order CADDZG01; family WHSQ01; genus WHSV01. Next base: position 73,899 of record JBOGWS010000008.1, read on the forward strand.
GGACTTCTCCATCAACGCCGCTGCCACCTTGCCGTCGAGGTGAGCCTGCCGGCGGAATCGTGGGGGAAGGTATCGAAGATCCCGAAGGTCGAAGGTCCCAGGCGTATCCCGAACCAGGTGGTCGTGTCCGGCTCCCGACGTAATACTTGCGTCCGAACAAAGCCGAAAGGAGCGAAAAATGGCCTTCGAGCTCGAGCGTCTTGACCACGTGGCTCTCACCGTCTCGGACGTAGACCGGTCCATCGAGTGGTACCGAGACGTCCTTGGGTTGGAGCACGTCCACGAAGAGGAGTGGGGCCGAAATCCCGCCTTTCTCACCGGTGGTTCCATCGGGGTGGCGCTATTTGCGGCGGAGAGCTCGGACCCTCCACCTCCCCAAGGTCATCCGGGCGGGCTCGCCATGTGGCACCTTGCCTTCAGGGCCGACAGACGGACCTTCGATCACGCCACAGAAGAGTTCAATGCTCGGGACATCCGATACCGCTTCAGCGACCATGGCATCGCTCACTCGATCTACTTCCACGACCCTGATGGGCACCTGCTCGAGATCACCACCTACGAGGTCTGAGTCCCGACGACCAGCGTGTGTCAAGTCCAACTCCGCGCCGTCCGATGGAGGGCCGATCATGGGCCCGGTGAACCCTCGGCATCAACTGTGCGGCCGAACGAGAGACGCCTTACGCTCTGCTCGTGAACACTGACGAAGCCGCGCGCCGATGGGCAGAGATCTGGGCGCGCGCGTGGCCCGCCAGAGACGCCGAGGCGATAGTTGCTCTCTACGCGCGCGACGCCAGGTACCTGGCTTATCCATTCCGCGCCCCGGACGAGGGCGTCGACGGGGTTCGTTCGTATCTGACAAGAACGTTCGGTGAAGAAGACAACATCGAGTGTCGATTCGGCGAGCCTGTCATGAACGCGAACCGTGCAGCGATCGAGTGGTGGGCGAGTTGGACCGAGGAGGGGGAAGAGATCACCCTCGCCGGAACAACCCTTCTGCGTTTCGACGATGAGGGTCTTGTGGTGGACCACCGCGATTACTGGAATCAGTTCGACGGTCGCCGCCCTCCGTATCCGAAATGGTAGGTCCATGACCGCGCCATATCACCGCACCGCGGAATCCGAATGGGGTCCCGGTCATGAGTGAGTACTCCGCTGCCTATCGCGGGTGTCGTGCACGCGTGGCCGAGACAATGATCGGTCTCGACGACCAAGGGCTCAGCCGGCGTGTGCCAGCATGTCCCGACTGGACGGTAAAGGATCTAGCCGCGCACCTCGTGGGCACGGCTGCCGATTTCAAGGTCGGCAATCTCGAGCAAGTTGGAAGCAACCATTGGACGAGCACCCAGATCGCCGAGCGAGGTCGTCGAACGATCGACGAGGTCACCGCACTCGCGTGGACCGGAGATGCATCCGTGTACACGAAGCTCTTCTCTACCTACCCACCGGCAAGCATCTCGTTGTCCGAAGGCTGACACCATGCCAGACCCACAGGAGATGCCAACACGATGGCTGGTCGACGGCATGAACGTGATCGGGTCGAGACCGGACAAGTGGTGGAACGATCCTGATCGAGCAATGCACTCGCTCACGCAGGCTCTCGACGAGTACGCAGCATTGACGGGCGATGATGTGACCGTCGTCTTCGACAGGGCCCCGAGGACGAACCCCGAGACCACCCATGCGGTCGTCACCGCCGCCTCACGCAAAGGGCGCAACGCTGCCGATCACGAGATCGTGGATCTGGTCAACAGCGTTGAAGACCCATCGACTCTGACGGTGGTCACATCCGATAGACGTTTGAGGGATCAAGTGCAGGCTCTGGGTTCACGCACCGTTTCGTCGGGTAGATTCCGTGACCATCTCGATGCAAGTACGGGCGAAGCCGGTGGGAGTTGACCGCGCGCGAGGGGCGGATCTAGGCCTCGGCTCCCGAGCGCCGAGCGACGACGGCCAATCCTGGCTCGATGCGAAGACTGGAGCGCGTCAGCTCTCCTCCACAATGAGCGCAACTCGGCACCGCGTGGGTCACGTGGCCGCAATCGAGGTGGACGAGGTCCCGGTGCACCTCGGGAGGGGGCGGCGCCCATCGGTCGCCCCAGCGCCACAGGGTGAGCAGGACATCGAGCAGGTCCTTGCCTTTGGCGGTCAGCACGTACTCGTCGCGAGCGGGGTTGTCCTGGTAACGACGGGTTTCCAGAACCTCTGCCACGACCAGTCGATCGAGCCGCTGGGCGAGGATGTTCCTGGCGATCCCAAGATCCTTCTGCCAGGCGTCGAAGCGACGCACCCCCAGGAACGCATCCCGAAGGATGAGCAGGCTCCACCGGTCTCCGATGATGTCGAGCGCATTGGCGACCGAGCAGTCGAGGTAATCCAGGTTTTTCCTAGCGGGCATGAGGCCAATACTAGGTAACTGAGTTGCATTTTGCAACGTACTCCGGATAGTGTGAGTTTCAAATTGAAATGCACACGAGAGGAGTCGCCATGATTAGTTCTCGATCCGCTCCAGAGCTGCCGCCGCTCGAGCTGACCGAGCTGGATCTGCTGGCCGACCTCGACTCGGGGATGATCGGGTGGGGCGCACGGTGAGGGTGCCTCTCGCGGTGCGATTTCTTCCGCAGATCGCCTACCGAGCCTGGTTCACCCCTCCCCGACCAAGCGCTCGGGCGAGGGCCCGCGACGCCGACCGACTTAAGACGGTGCAGCCGATCACGGTGACCGTGGATGGACGCGAACGGCCCGGGTTCGTGACCGGCGAGGGTCCACTGGTGATCCTGGCGCACGGATGGGGAGGCCGCGCGGCCCAAATGCTCGACCTGGCCGTCTCCGCCGCTCGCAACGGATACCGAGCGGTCGCCATCGACGCCCCGGGGCACAACATCGACCCGCAGCGAACCTCGGACGGGTTCCAGATGGCGGCCGGTCTCGAGGCCCTCGAGGACCGCTTCGGTCCCCCCGCGGCACTGGTCGCTCACTCTCTCGGCGCGGTGACGGCCCAGATCGCTTTCGCGGGACGGCGCCCCGATTCGGTCGTCTGGCTGGCCCCCGTCCTGGATCTACGCGCGCCCCTGCAGGTCTTCTCGAGTCGAGCGAGGCTCGCGCCCTGGACAACTCGTTGTCTTCACCTCCGAGTCAGGCGTTTCATCGGGGCGTGGTGGCCGCTTCTGACGATGGGGGCCGAGACGGACCTGCCGGGAACGGAGTTGCTGATAGTGCACGATCCGTCCGATCCCGATTCAGACTTCGGCACCTCGGCTGCGCTGGCCGCGCGACGCTCCAACACCCGACTTGTCGAAGCACCAGGCCTGGGCCACAACACGTTGTTACGAGACCCCGGCGTTATCGAAACGGTCGAGCGCTTTCTGGTTCGCGCTCGAGAAACGGCGGCCGACAACAGTCGACGGCACGATCGGAATGCCGCGATCCGTTAGCGGCGGTTTCTGCCCCCCAATCACCGCCCGGTCAAATCGGGCAGGTGCTCCTCGAGACGCACAGAAACGAGGATGACGTCTGGAGGCGGTGATCAAGACAGAGCGATGAGTTTCGCGCAGCCATCCAGTCCAACTGTCAAGGACCACAAACACAGGAGGTAGTGGTGAGAACAGCGACGGCATGGCCCACCGGCGAGGAGGTGAACGTCGAGACCGAGCCCCGCGTGGTGATTGTGCCTGTGGACTTTGCAGGGGCGCTCAACCGTGATGTAGGCGCCAGGAGGTTCTTCGATGAGCTGACCTACAGCAGCAAGAGGTGGCATGTGCTCTCGATCGAGGGCGCCAAGTCCTCCGAGACTCGCCGGCGACGTATCGGCAAATCGGTAACCATGCTGCGCGAAGGACGGGCCCGCTAGAGATCTCACGACCAGGTTCTCACCTTTTTCTCGGAAGCGAGATCTATACGCCGGCAAGCGAAACGCCTGAGCGCCGCAGCCCCTTCTCGTGCGCCCACACGTCGAGCGTGAGGGTGGCCACGTCGTCGACGAGGGGAACGACGTCCCCGCCGCCTGGCTCCCTGAAGTCGAAGGTCTTCACGTATGCGTGACAGGTGTCACATGCATCGATCCGCACCAGGCGTTCTCCCTCGGGGGCGAAGGACCCGACTCGTCTCGAATCGTCCTCGCCGCACCACGGGCAGGTGGCGCGCGCGAAGCTCCACCACAGAGCGCACCGCCCGCACACGAGGAACCGAGGGGACCCCGCCATGAATTCACCCGACTCCTCGCGGATGACCGATACCTGAGGCAAACCTCCGCATGCGGGACATGCGGGGCCGGACCATTCCTCTTTCGAGATCGGCTTCAGAGCTGCGGCTGCAAGCTCGAGCAGCGGTCCCGCCGCAACCGCTATCCAGGCGGCGATGCGAGCATCGATCAAAGAGGGATCGTCCAACCAGCCCTCCACGAGGTCGCGCCGTTCCGGCCTGTTGCGAGCAACCAGGTCGCTGCCCGCGTCCCACAGGGGGCCGGGGGCCGAAGGAGGCCTGAGCGCGTCGACCGCGATGGGGATCTCTTCCACGACAGTCTCCACCGACGCGCCCAGGTCGATCAATGGAAAGCGCTCCACCAGACGGTTGCTGATCGCTCCCTCCCCCATCTGCCCGGCCCCCGTCCGCACCGTCGGTGACGACGCTCGGTCGCGTTGGTGACCCAGCACCGACGACAGAAACGCAAGTTGAGCGGCCGTGGCGGCTGTGCGTTCGATCCCTCCGGCACGCGCCAGCCGGTACTCGAAGTCGCCCGGGCCCCCTCGCTGGACCTTCAGTTGCGGTTCGCCTCCTGCTTGCGGAACCAACTCGGGTGATGCCAGGCCGCCCACGCCCGCGAGACTTTGCCGCCGGTCATGCCCGGCATCGTGCCCGGCAACATCACGGTTGACATGTACACATGGATGATGAAGCCGCCCACAGTTAGCAGGAATATGGCGTGGTGCAACAGGCGAGCAAGCTGGTTCCATCCACTGCTCATTAGGCCCGGGAACCAGAGCGGGATACCCGTAATCAGCAGGGCAACTCCCGTCACGATCGCGAACCAGAAGTAGCCCTTCTGGCCCGCGTTAAAACGGTCGATGTCGACACTGCTATGACCCTCGCGGACATAGTTACGGAGGTCGCGTGCCCACGCGCGATCCTTGGCGTCAAAGATCATGTCGCGTAGCCACAGGATGAGCATCAGCACGAACCCAACGGTGAAAGCCACGCCGACGATGGGGTGCAGGAACCGCACTGTCTGTCCCCCGCCCAGGACGTCGTAAAGCCATGCCATACGCGGGTAGCCGAGCGCGAAGCCCGACAGCATCAGATAGATGAAGGTGAGGGCAACGAACCAATGGAGGACGCGCTCGGCCAGCGAGTAGCGGAGAATCCCTTCCTCTCGTTCGGCTCGCACACTCATGAGCGCTCGCCCTCTTGTTTTTTCGTTTCCTCGAGCCGGGTTTGCTCCTCGGACTCGCGGCCCTTCTCGCGGGCGGATGCGACGGCCTTGTCCTCTGAGGGCGGGAGCCTGCGGCCGGTGCGAAGGAAGAAGATCCCCGCGCCGATCAATCCCGCCCAAGTGGCGACCGACCCGAGCTTTCGCAGCCCGCTCATAACGGGGAAGAAGCTGGCGCCCGTCACCTTTGGCTCATCCGGGAGCCCGTACTCGTCGAGCATCTCGCCGTGTGGAACGACGTACATCATGTGCAGGCCCTTGACCCCCTCGGGGTCATATAGCAGCGCGTCGTCGAAACCACGATCCTTGAGCTTGCCCACCTTCTCCTCGCCGTAGTGAAGCATGTCCTCCTTGGTGCCGAAACGGATCGCCGCGGTAGGACAGGCCTTGACGCAGGCGGGCTCCATCCCGTTACTTATGCGGTCGACGCACATCGTGCACTTGTAGACCTTCTTCGTCGCGGAGTCGAAGCGAGGGATGTCGAACGGGCATCCGCTCACGCAGTACTGGCAACCAATGCACTTTTCCTGATCGAAGTCGACGATGCCGTTCTCGTATTGCACGATCGCGCCCGGCGCGGGGCAGGCCAGCAGACAACCCGGTTCCTCGCAGTGAAGACAGGAGTCCTTCCGAATGAACCAAGCGAGTTCGTTGCCTCCGAGTTCCACTTCGTTGAAGCGCATGAGATCCCACGTCGAAGCGGTGAGGTCCTCGTGGCTCTGGTAACCGCCAAAGTTGTGAGTTTCTTCGACTTCGAGATCGTTCCACTCCTTGCAGGCGACCTCACACGCCTTGCAGCCGATGCAGAGGTCGATGTCGACCAGCTTGGACACCTCGACCTGCTTGATGGAGTCATCCCGTCGGATGTTCGTCCCGGAGGAAGGAGTCGCCGACTTCCGCTTGACCGCGAGACCGAGCTCGGTTGTCATGCCGCCACCCCCTAGACCTTCTCGACGTCGACGAGGAACCCTTTGAACTCCGGCGTCGCGGTGGTCGCGTCGCCGATGTAGGGCGTGAGGAGATTGGCCATCTGGGCGGCCTTGCCCTTGCCGTGGCCCCCCGCGTAATGCCAGTGCACCGGAATGCCGACCTGATAGACCACCTTGTTTCCGACTTTCAGCGGACGCATTCTTTTGGTCACCAGCGCAAGGCCCTCGACCTCTCCGCGCTTGGAACGAACCCTCACCATGTCGGTGTTGGCGATGCCCTTCTTGTCGGCCAGCTCAACGGGTAGCTCCACGAAGAAGTCGGGCATGGCCTCAACGAGCGCAGGCACGTGCTGGGTGACGAAGTGCTCGTGCTCGGTGAGCCGATAGGTAGTGGCGACATAAGGAAATTCGCTGTCGTCCTCCGCGAAGCTCGCGGGAGCGTCCTCGTACATGAACGAAACCGGGTTCTTGTCGGTGCCGCTGAACGGATTGGCGATGGGCGACTCGGTCTGCTCGTAGTGCTCGGGGAAGGGTCCGTCCAACACGAGCCCACCGGGCGTGAACAGTCGGCCCACTCCCTCCCCCGTCATGATGAAGGCGCCGAGGCCGTCCTCGGGCGGGGAATCCGGAACGTAGTCGGGGACATCGCCGACCCACAGGCTCCCGTTCCAGCGGATACCCGGTCGCGTCTCGTCCCAGGGCTCGCCGTTTGCGTCGGCCGAAGCCCGGTTGTAGAGGACGCGCCGGTTGGCCGGCCAGGACCACGCCCATTCGTGGAAGTAGCCCATACCCGTGGGGTCCTCGGTGCCGCGCCGGTCCATCTGGTTCCCGGCCTCGGTGTACGACCCCGTGTAGAGCCAGTTTCCGATCGCGGTGGTTCCGTCGTCCTTGGCGTCGAGGAACGTATCCAGGAGCAGCCCGGTATTGAGGTCACGCCCATTGATCTCCGCCGAGAGATCCTCGGCCGGCGGGTCGTCCTGGTTCGAGTACTCCCAGGTGAGATTGAGTATCGGATCGGGGAAGACGCCGCCCTCTTCCTCGTAGAGCTTCTTCATCCGCAGGAAGAGCTGCGCAATGATGTAGTTGTCGTTCTTGATTTCACCCTCGGCCGGAAGCGCCTGATGCTTCCACTGCGCCCAACGCCCCGAGTTCACGAACGATCCCGCCTTCTCGATCCAGTGGGTCGTGGGCAGGAAGAACACCTCGGTTTGAACCTCTTCCGGTTCGACGCCGGGGGCGTGCCAGAACTCCGACGACGCGGTTTCGAAGGGGTCCATGACGACGAACCACTTCAGGTTCGACAGCGACTCGATCACGCGGTTCGAATCCGGCCCGATGTTGACGCTGCTCATGCCACCGTTGAAGAGACCGTGAAGCCTCCCGGCGCGCGCTTCGTCATGGAACGTCATCCACGACCAGTTCTTGTCGGGCTTGGGCAACCACGAGAACCCGAAGTCGTTGTCCTCCGTCGCGGCGTCACCGAACCACTGCTTGAGCAAGCTCACGGTCATGTTCCGGTATACGGAACCAAAGAAGTTGAGGGAATTCGGATCCAGCTGCGCGAGCGCCGCCGCGTTGATGTAGTCGTCGAGGGAATTCATCCCCGGCTTCGGGATGGCCATGTAGCCAGGCAGGATCTCCCACGACTGGGCGTTGTCGGTGTTGCCCTGTATGTTTGCGTGGCCACGCTCTGCGTTCACGCCGCCCCCCGGCTTTCCGACATTGCCGAGCAGCATCTGGAGAATTCCGATACCCCGGATTATCTGAACCCCGCTCGTGTGGTGCGTCAGACCAACCGCGTACACAACGTTGCCGGCCTTGTCCGCCGTGCCTGTGGCACCGAAGATCTCGGCGATCTCGAGGAATTTCTCCTCCGGGATACCGGTCACCTCGGACACCATCTCCGGTGTGTAACGGGAGAAGTGCTCCTTCATGAGCTGGAACACGCTGCGCGGATCCTGCAGCGTCTGATCGCGCTTGGCGAAACCCGGCGTTGCGACCGGTGACATAGGAAGAGCGCTGCCGTCCGTCGCACCCTCTCGGGCCTTGGGAGTTTTCTCGGTGATCGAGGGTTTCAGTTCGGATCCCGAAATTCGCTCGTAGTCCCACGCCGCCGCGTCATAGAGCCGCGTGGCATCGTCGTAGCCGGAGAAAAGGCCGTCGTCGAACTTGTAGTCCTCGCTCACGATGAACGAGGCGTTGGTGTGGAGCTTTACGTAATCCTCGTGATACAGCTCGTTCTCCAACACGTAGTTGATGAGGCCGTTGAAGAAGGTGACATCGGTCCCCGCGCGGATGGCGGCCCAGAGATCCGCGACGGCGGAAGTGCGTGTGAAGCGTGGGTCAACATGGATGATCTTCGCTCCACGGGTGTCGCGCGCGACGTGTGCCCACTTCCACCCGCAAGGATGATTCTCCGCGGGGTTGGCGCCGATCACCAGGAACGCGTCTGAGTTTTTGAAGTCGACCCAGTGATTGGTCATGGCCCCCCGGCCAAACGAGGCGGCCAAACTGGCCACCGTGGGGCCGTGTCAGACCCGGGCCTGTTGCTCTAGGCCCACCGCCCCGAGAGCCCTGAAGACTTTGGTCGTGAGATAGCCCTCTTCGTTCGAGATCGTCGCGCCCCCGCCCCAGGCGAAGCCCTCGTTGCGGTTGACGACGTTGCCGTCGTCGTCGGTCTCGATAAAGCGCTCGTCGCGCGCGTCCTTCATCTTCCGTGCGAGTTGATCGAGCGCTTCGTCCCACGAGATGTCCTGCCACTCGGTCGCGCCCGGCGCGCGGTAGCGCGGCGCCTGCACGCGCTCCTCGCTGACCGCGAGCTGCATGGTGCTCGCGCCCTTGGGGCACAACGAACCCCCGTTGATCGGGCTGTCGGGGTCCCCTTCGATGTGCACGAGGTAGGGCTTCGTGTTGAACGACGTGGTCTCACCGTGACCCGCGACGTAGGCGATCATCGAGCAGCCGACACCGCAGTAGGGACACACCGAGCGGATCTCCTTGGCGCGGCTGATCTTCAGCTCGCTCGCCTGCGCGTACGCGGGCTCGAGGTCGAAGCCGAAGGTCGCCCATGCCGCTCCGGCCGTGCCGGCGGCGGAAAACTTGAGGAAGTCCCGACGCGTCAACTCCATGCGGCCCCCCGATCCTCATCCCCCGCAAGCCCGTGAGGGACATGCTCCCACTAGTGGACTTGTTCGAAAGTACTACAGAAGAGCCCGCCGTGGTCGAAATAGGGCACTATATCCAGCTTGGTTTGCTTGAGGGTCGCCGACCAGTCTGGGGGGGGACACTTTTACCGAAGGCGCGAATCAGCCGCCGATGTAGGACATCTCCACCTTCTCGAGTCCCGCGGTCTCGGACGAGCGAATCTCCGAGTAGCGGTCGTCGCGGACCCTCCAGAGGGCCGCGACGGCATCCGCGACCTCATGGTCGGGGGCTCCGCTGCGTACAAGCTCACGCAGGTCGTGACCCCTGGTTGCGAACAGGCAGGTGTAGAGCTGGCCCTCGGCCGAGATGCGCGCTCGCGTGCAGTCCGCGCAGAAGGGCTGTGTCACGGAGGCGATCACGCCGATCTCGCCTCCGCCGTCCTTGTACCGGTAACGGTTGGCGACCTCTCCCCGATAGTTCGGATCGACCGGCTCGATCGGCATGGCGGCGTCGATCGTCGCGACGACCTCCTGGGCGGGGACGATGTCGTCGAGCCGCCACCCATTGGTGCTGCCCACGTCCATGTACTCGATGAAGCGGACGATGTGACCGGTACCGTGGAAGTACCGGGCCATGGGGAGGACGCTGTTCTCGTTCATCCCTCGTTTCAGCACCATGTTGATCTTTACGGGACCAAGACCGGCGGCCGCGGCCGCCTCGATGCCGTCGAGCACCCGCTCCACGGGAAAATCGACGTCGTTCATCGTCTTGAAGACATCGTCATCCAGCGAATCGAGGCTCACGGTTACGCGCCTCAAGCCCGCCTCCCTGAGCGCCTTAGCGCGCGCGGTCAGCATCGATCCGTTGGTCGTTAGAGCGAGATCGACGCCGTCAATGGCTGCCAGCATCTCGATGAGCCTTTCAATGTCGCGGCGCACGAGGGGCTCTCCTCCGGTCAGGCGGATCTTGTTCACCCCGAGTTCCACGAAGATGCGTGCGACGCGCTCGATCTCCTCGAAGGTCAGGAGCTCGGCGCGTTCGAGAAATTGGTAGTCGCGCCCGAACACCTCTTTGGGCATGCAGTAGACGCAACGAAAATTGCAGCGGTCGGTCACCGATATACGCAGATCGCGCAGCGGTCGTCCGAGGGTGTCGATCGGAGCCATCGAACTCATCCTGCCACGACCTCGGGCGGAGGGATCGCGGTCGTGGACGCCCGTGTGGATTCCGACTCCCCTCTCGTTCCCTGTTTTTCAGCAGTTCTTGCTAAATATATCTTGCTAAATAGTCCTTTAGCATCTAGGTTGGGGGCATGGCCCCCTCGACCAAGCGACTCGACGACCCCCGCACGATGCGGGCGATCGCACATCCCCTGCGCCTTCGCCTGCTCGGCCTCCTTCGGATCGACGGTCCCGCGACGGCCACCGCCCTCGCCGGGGCGACGGGCGACAGCGTCCCGCTGGTCAGCTACCACCTCAATCAACTGTCCAAGCACGGCTTCATCGAGGAGGCCCCCGAGTTGGCGCGCGACAACCGCGAGCGGTGGTGGAAGGCCTCGCACGAGTTCACCTCGTGGTCCTCGGCCGACTTCCTCGACACGCCGGAGCGCATCGATGCGGCCGCCGCCTTCAACCGAGAGGTCGTCCGCGTCTACACCGAGAGTCTCGAGCACTTCGTGGCGGAACAACAGGCTTGGGGACGTGAGTGGATCGAGGGTTCCGAGCTCAGCGACTACGCCCTCGACCTCACCCCCGACGAGGCCGGCGCCTTGATAGCGGAGTTGCGTGAAGTGCTCGGCCGCTGGAACGAGCGCTCATCGCAGCGCGCCGACAGCGAGCACGTCCGGACGATATTCGCGGTATTTCCCTTCAAGAGCCGTCCGGGTCCGTGAGCCGGGTTCCGATCGTCACCCTTCTCGCATCGAACGCTCTGTCGATCACGGGCAACGTGATGACCCAGGTGGCGGTGCCTTGGTTCGTGCTCCAGACGACCGGGAGCCCGGCTCGAACGGGAGTCGCAGGCTTCTTTCAGTTCCTGCCGGTCGTGATTGCCGGCTTCTTCGGGGGCACCCTCGTCGATCGTCTCGGATACCGACGCACAAGCGTTTTCTCCGACGTCGCGAGCGGGATGACGATGGTGGCGATACCCCTGTTGTACGCAACCGTCGGACTCGAGTTCTGGCAACTGCTCGCGCTTGTCTTCATGGGGGCGCTGCTGGACGCACCGGGAGAGACGGCACGATCGGCACTCATCCCGGAGGCGGCCGAGCGCGCCGGATGGAGTCTCGAAAGGGCAAGTGGTGCCAACGCCGTCGTTGAGCGAGCGGCGCGACTCGCCGGAGCTCCACTCGCCGGCATCCTGATCGTCGCCGTAGGGGCGACCAACGTGCTCTGGATCGACGGTGCAACTTTTCTGATCTCGGCGATCGCCATCCGTGTTGGCGTACCGATTGCCTACGGGCACTTGGGCAGCGAGGGACTCGGTTACGTACACGAGTTGCGGGACGGATTGAGGTTCTTGAAGAGTGAGCCGGTCCTACTCACGATCATGCTAATGGTGGCGGTTACCAACTTTCTCGACGCGGCCACCATCATCCTGTTGCCCGTCTACGCCGCCGCGGTCTACGGCTCTCCCGTGAGCCTCGGCCTGATGCTGGGCGCGCTGGGAGGAGGATCTGTCGTGGCGGCCCTCTTGTTCGCGGCCCGTGGACATCTCGGATCCCGACGCAAGCTCTTCGCCGCGTGCTTCATGGGAGTCACGCTTCGCTATCCGATACTTGCGTTCTTCCCCCCGCTCGGCGTTTCGGTCGCCGGGCACGCGCTCGCCGGAGCCGCGTCCGGACCCCTCAACCCGATAATCGACACCGTGAAGTACGAACGGGTTCCCGCGAACATGCGCGGCCGCGTCTTCGGCGTGATCACCTCGGTCGCGTGGGCGGCGCTTCCCCTCGGCATCCTGTTGGGAGGCTTCTTCATCGAGTGGGTGGGACTGCGAGCGGCACTCATCCTGATCGGCCTGGCCTACCTGGTAACGACCCTGACGCTGTGGTTCATCCCGGCGCTGCGCGACATGGACGCGCGGCCAAGAGTTCGTGAGCCTGTCACCGCAACCCGCTGATTCAGACCGTTGACGAACCAGCACCGAGCGTGGTCGCGACGGTGTCGCCCAGACGCACGGAGGAGGTCACGCTGAATTCTCTCCGGCCACACTCGAGACCGGTTGACGAGGGGTCGTATCGACCGTCGAAACCTCGGGCAGACCCTGGGCCGCACACGGTGCCGGCTGACCCGCTCTGCGGCCCACGATCGAGTCGGCCGGTTCCCTCAGGAAACGAAGAACGATGAGCACCGGGAGAGTCGCGAAGAGAGCCACTCCTCCGGTCACGTACCCCGTGGCGATCGATTGGACTCGAGCTAGGTACCCAAGGCCGATCTGGCCGCCGATCCCTCCGGCGCTCTCAACGAGGGAGTCGAACGACACGACCGTCGCTCTTTCTTCGGAGGGAATGACCTGATGGAGATAGGCCTGCTTGACGGGCTCGCTCACCCCCACCGCCGTTGTCGACGCCAAGAGAAGGATTACCGCCACCCAGAACGACGATGCCAGCCCCACGCCGATGGTTGCGACAGCAAGACCGGCCGCAGACCACATGAGGAGCGTGGTTCGCCTTCCGCAGAAGCGCGTGAAAAACGTGACGAGTCCGTTGCCCGCGATGGTCGATAAGGCGATGAGAGCGGCGACGACGCCGGCGACCCACACCGCGTCACGGTCCAGCAATTCCAGGAAGTAGGGCTGCCAGGCATAGAAGCCCCACATCATGAATCCACCTTGCACGAAGGAGACGATCATGAGAAGACGGACCGATCTCCTTTTCCACCCATAGGTGATGCTCGACCGCAGGACCCGTTTCATCGCGACCGGCATCTCGGACAGAGTGGCCGCATGCGGGGTGAAGCCTGTATCGCGCATCGAACGAAGCGCAACGAGAAAAACGACGGCAAGCAATACGGCGCGACCTATGAAGGGCCAAGCGAGGTCGGCGTTGCCAAGTACTCCCCCACCCACGGTGCCGATGAGCATCGCTGCTCCCGAAACCATCGACCCCTTTGCAAAGACCTGATCGAGCTGCCCATCGTAGCCGGCCGCATTAAGTCCGTCCACGAGCCAGGCCTCGACCGCTCCGGAATAGAAGCAGAAACCGAGCCCCATGAAGATCGACGCAAACACGAACGGCAGCAAGCCGCCGCCGATCGCCGAGATAGACACGTAAGCCAAGGTTCCGACCATCAGCGTGACGGCACTTAACAGGAATGACAACCGGCGGCCGCGTGTGTCGGCGATCACACCTGTGGGAATCTCGAAGATCACCATGCCCGCCGTGAAGGCCGCGTTAGCGATGAAGACCTCATAGATGTCGAGGCCCGCCTCGAGGAGGAACAAGGTGTTGACTCCCCAGATGAGCGACGCCGACAGCGTGTAGAGCCCAGCGATTAAGAGATAGGTGCGGATGATGCGCGGTGCGTCGGCGTGGGCGATCTCTTCGGAAATCATCGTCCCGCCTCCATCGGAGCAAGCCTACGCTGCGGGCGCTCCGGATGGCATCGATGCGGTGCGGCCCCGGACCTTGGCTATGGCGTCGAACGGATAGTTGCGAACCGTCGCCGGAGATACAGCCTCATGGATGCCTCCAATCCAGGTTAGAGCTAGTCGCTACTCGTTGCCTCCGGCGGCGTCATCGTCGCCTTCACTTCCGACGACGTTGAAGCCGCGGTCGAGCTGGACATCGACCTGGCCCCCGTCCTCGAGCGTGACCTCGACCTCGTAGTAGCTCTCCTCGTCACCTTCCTCGGTCCCCGTGACGCGACCTTCGCCCGTGTACTCGAGGGCCGCTGCCGACGCCTGGTCAAGTGCGTCACCAGTGATGGAGACCTCGGTGGCATCGTCATCGCCCCCGCCCGCCACGGCGACCCCGGTCCCAACCGCTCCTGCCACGACGACGGCGGCTACGGCGCCGGTCATCTTGGTGCGTCGGTTCATGAATGCTCCTTTTTCTTCTCACCGGTTATCTATCGATTCGCCACCTCGATCATGCTCCGTAGGACCTGAAGTCAGGCTGAACGCTTCCGGTCGGCACCCGTCAAGCATTATTCGGGGTCAACTCGTAGCTCGTGGTGATCTCGATGGCGGGCCCGATCGAGCGCGCCACCGGGCACTTCTCCGCATGCCAGCCGTGAACCCGTTCAATGACGTCGGAGTCCGCATCACTCGCATCGAGCAAGTAATGAGCATGGATGCGCTTGATCACCAACACCTTGCCGTCGAGCTCTACCTCGCCGACCACTTCAGCCCGAAGTCTTCCCCTATCTGCTTTGATCTCGCGCGCCTCCAGCGCGCCCCCGAAGGTTCCCGTGAGTCAACCGCCGGCCGCGGCAACGATGTAGTCGAGGGTCGTGGCATCCGGCGGAAAGTCCCCAGGACTGACTCCGTAGTGATCTGCGACCTCGGCGTGCACACCAAAGGTGATGGGCTCGCTGCGCGCAGGGAGCATCGCCTCGCGCTGTGGTCCCCCCTTGCGCACCACCTGAACCGTTGATGTGTAAACGACTTCGCTCATTGAGCCTCCCAAGTTCTCTAAGTTCTCAGACATCGTTCCTACCCCTTGACCCGCTCGATCAGTCCCCTTCGTGCCAGTTCCAACTGCGGGGGAAAGGGAAGGTCGAATGAAAGGGTTTCTGGCTCAGGTCTGGCCGCGCACTCCGACCCCGTCGCGATATCGAGATGATGTCGGCAGTGCGGTTTGGTAACGGCAGGTGGAATAGTGGTGCCCGTTGCGTTCGCGCTGCAAAGGATGACGAGGAGATGAATCTGGAACCACACGACGACTTGCCGCGAGTAGTTGCTGGCTCGCTCTTCCGGAACTCATGGTGGAGCTGGAAGTGATCGCCGTCGCACGACGAGTTGAGGCAGCGGACCGCACTTAGTTCGGTGGGGAGATCGACCAACGGCGGCGGGCGGGGAGTACCACATCGCCGTAGCCCTTGCATCGGGCCTCGCTGAGCTCCAGCTCGAACAGTGCATACTTTTCGGCGGGTTCATAACTTGCCGCGTCCGCGGCGATCGCTCGAACCGCAGGATCCTCCACCGCGAACCCTCTGCCGCTCACGAAGAACTCGCCTCCGGACCCACGCGTGTCCGGAACCCCGTTGTGGAGGGCGTACAAGCCCCGCTCTCGGAGATCCCGGCCCTTGGGCGAGGTCGGCTCCATGAACAAGAGGAGCGCATCGCGAGTGATGACGGGCGTTACCGGGTGGACCTGAAGCTCTCCGCTCTGGCGCACGGTTGCTAGATACGCGGGTGGGAGCCCCAGGCGTCCGGCCCCGAAGGCAGCTAGCTCAGGCTCGGCCTCCGCGAACTCCCCCCACGTGATAACGGTCATCGGATCCATCAATCGTCAAGGATTACCACGTCGAGGTGGCGGAGGCGTTGGGAGTCGGCGACCATGGAGATCTGGACGATCCGGCCGCTCGTTATCGTGAAATCGAAGACGACTTGCGGGCGTCCTTGGCGGGCCCACACGAGTCCCGCGGCTCCATCCACGAGCGCGAGTTGTGCGGCACGAGCACGCCCCGAGAATGTGGCGGCGACGGCCGCCGCTCCGCGGACCTCCTTCGATGCACCCATTTGCACGGCTTCACGGTCGGCCCGGAGACGATGCTCGGGTCCAGCAGCACAAGAAGTGACTCCAAGTCAGCGCCGCGCGCGGCAGCGAGGAATGCCTTCACGTGGTTGCGTCGGTCATCAGTAAAGACGAACGAGACCCAGCCGGTGTGACGAGGATAGGCCGGGTGGATGGCCCGACTTCAGTGAACTCTTGGGTGCGCGCCGAGCAAGGGGCCGGAGTCTGGGTCACATTCACGGATTACGCTCCAAGAAAAAGTCGGCGCCGTAGTAGAACCTGTCGTGATGTGAACCCAGGGCAAGCCGTTCGATCGAAGGAGACCGCCAGATGCGGAAACTAACCGTCAACACGTTCATGTCACTCGACGGAGTGATGCAGGCTCCCGGGGGACCGGAGGAGGACCCGAGCGGTGGATTCGCCTACGGCGGATGGTCGGTCAACCACTGGGATGAGCACATGGGAGAGCAGATGGGGGCCGCGATGAGCGAGCCGTTCGATCTGCTGCTCGGTCGAAAGACCTATGAGATCTTCGCCGCTCATTGGCCGCATGTGACCGACGACCCGGGGGCCGAAGCGCTGAACAGCGCGACGAAGTACGTCGCTTCCAGGACGCTCGACAAAGTCGAGTGGAAGAACTCGATACTCATCGTCGGCGATGTAGTCGAGGAGATCGCTCGACTCAAGAGCGATTCAAGCCCCGAGATCCAGGTTCACGGGAGCTCCGACCTGATCCAGACGTTGTTGAAGAACGATCTGATCGATGAATTCCGCCTGTGGACCTTCCCGGTTCTGCTCGGAACTGGGAAGCGTCTGTTTTCGGATGGAACCATCCCCGGCGGGCTGAAACTCGTGGATTCCACGACCTCGAGTACGGGCGTAGTCATCGGAACGTACGAGCGGGCGGGGGAGGTCGACGTGGGGTCGTTTGCTTTGGACGAGCCGACGGAGGCAGAGCTGGAACGACGCAGCCGAATGGAGGATTGACGATCCTCAGTCCTGGCCGGACGTTCATTGATTCTTCAGGGTCGGAGGGATCTGCCGCCCGAATCTCTCGGCCAGAGCCTCGGTCACATTCTCGGTTTTCGCTCCGTCATACGTTTGAGGTCTTCAAACTAGAAGGGAGACAAACCGTGCCTCTGCAAGTGACCGCCATCATGATTGGTGTCGAGGACCTGGCCCGCTCCAAGAAGTTCTACGGAGAGGGCCTGGGTTGCACGATCGACCAGAACTATCCCAATTTCGTGTCGTTCAACCTGGGCGGACACTCGGACGGCTACCTCTGGAAGGTCGCGTTCGGCTCCTGATGTATGAGCTCAGAGCGATCGGCCACGTCGAGTCTCCGCTGATCGACCCCGAGCAAGCGCCGAAACAGGGCTTTGAGGGAGCTCCGGAAGCGTGGCTCGTCTTCAACGACGCCATGGCCGACGGCATCGCTGACATGCAGCCGGGCACGGACATCCTCGTCCTGACTTGGCTCGACCGCGCCGACCGGGACGTGTTGGCCGTGCACCCGCGCGACGACCCTCGCAACCCGATGACCGGAGTTTTCAGCACGAGGTCACAGGACCGGCCTAACCCCGTCGGCCTGCATCGCGTCCACGTCGTGGCGATCGACGGCACCCGAGTGCTCGTGCGGGACCTTGAGGCCGTGGATCACACGCCCATCGTGGACGTTAAGCCCGTGCTCGACCGAGGCGAAACGCGGGACGGCTAGAGATAGATCTCGCCCGCTGCGAACCGTCAGGCGTGTTTCGCGAAGTGTGGCCGGCCCGAGTGACCGTCTCATCTAGCGCCTGAGCTTTTTCTGACCGAGAATCGTGGGCTTCCAGCAGCGCATCACGCGAGCGGAGCGCACGATGCGAGTAAGCGCGTTGTATCCGATGCGAACAAGACTGTAGAAAAAGTGTGAATGGCCTGAGTGCCTCGGCCTAGGCAATCCGTCCAATGTCGGCGTTCCTGACAATCGGCGGCTTCCGACCGACCCCCTTCCGCCGAGAGGGCCGGTCCAGTAGCTTCATCAGGACGGGTTCCTTCACATCGCAGATGGGGTGAGTGTCCTTGAAACGGAAGCTCCTGTTAGCACTGGTTGCAGTAGTCGTCCTCGGTGGAATCGCAATGCCAAGCAGCGCCGGAACGACTCGAGCCAAAACGACCGTGACCATCAAAGTCGAGGGAAGGGACTTCTCAGGATTGGTAAAGAGTCCCCGACCGCGCAGGTGCGCGGACGGCCGCAAGGTTGTCCTGTTCAGGCAAACGGGCTCACAGCAGCAGCCCAGCACGGATCCGGTGATCGCGAGTGATACGGCATCCCTCAACGGCGATCGCTACGAATGGTCGACGGGCAACACGGGGGTCTCCGGCCGATTCTACGCTCGTGCTCGAAGGACTGACCGATGCAGGGCAGACTCGAGCAGGACACTTCGCACGGAGTAGGTCTTCAGATCGATAGTGACGTCTAACACTCGGGCGATCGTTCTCCAGCTCGTGTCCCGCGGTCCTCGACATAGCGCTCGTTCCTGCCATCAGTCGGTTCGTCTAATGCGAACGATCCTGTAACGATCACGCCCACCGGCACGTATGTGTCGATCATGACCCCTCGGGAGAGTGAGGCTGACATAAACAAACGGGCTCTCTCGCTAGCGCCGTGATGGTGGAAGAAGCTGCGGGACAAAGAGCGGACGACGAGAGACGGCTCACGCCACTCCCGCGACCACCTTTCCCCTGGCGTGGCCTTGTTCCAAGTAGGCGATAGCCGCGGGGATTTCGGCGAACGGATAGCGCCGATCGATCTCCGGACGCAACTTGCCGGCCCCGATCAGCTCCGAAAGGAGCTCCAGGTCCTTGGCGGTTACGTGCGCCTGCACCATGGCAATGTCCTTTCCGCCGCGCAGCGAAACACCCATCAGCTTTGCCACGCTGGTGAACCCGGTCACCGCGGCCTTGCCGCCCTCGGCTAGAGCACGTCTGAGATCGGGCACCGATAGGTTCCCGACCGTGTCGAGGATGAAGTCGTAGCGCCGCCCGCTACGGACGAAGTCGGTCGTCGTGTAGTCGACGACGTGATCGGCGCCGAGCGAACGGACGAGGTCGATGTTCCGGGTGCTGGTCACGCCGGTCGCCTCGGGCCCGTATGACTTGGCGATCTGGACCGCAAAGCTCCCGACGCCGCCGGAAGCGCCATTGATTAGCACCTTCTGCGCGGGTTTGATTTCTCCGTGGTGGTGAAGGCCCTGGAGTGCGGTTACCGCCGACATCGGAACTGCAGCCGCTTCCTCGAACGACAAGTTCGCCGGCTTCAACGACATAACGTCACCTGGCACCGAAACATATTCTGCAAAGCCACCGTAACCGTGGTCTAGAAGATTGGCATAGACCTCG
>JBOGWS010000009.1:0-80762 GCA_050693895.1 Actinomycetota bacterium
AGCTATCAAGATAATCACGCGCAATTCGCGACTTCCCGATCACATCGGTGGCGACCTCGATGCCGAGTGCGCTGCGTGCTCGATGGGGGCTCGCCGCATGACCGAGTTGTTCGACCGGTACGGACGAAACGTGGTCGAGGATTGCTTCGACGCGATCGTCGCCCGAACAACGCGAACCTTCCGGCGCGAGATCCTCAGCAAGATTCCGGACGGTACCTACGTCTGGGAGGACTACGCCGAGCATGACGGGATCGAGAAGCCGCGCCTCCACGCGCAACGCATCACCCTCACGAAGACGGCGGACAAGCTCGTCTTGGACTTCAACGGCACGAGCCCACAGGCCAAGGGACCGATCAACCACGCCGGTGACTACGCCGACGGCAACTTCCTCAAGAAGTGGATCGCACCCATTCTGAGAAACCTCGCCGACAGCCCCGAGCGAATGGCCGAGCTCGATGTCAACGAGGGAGTCGTCGAGCTCATCGAAATGCGGTTCCCGGCCCCCGGAACGCTTCTGACTCCGGTGTTCCCGGCCCCCACGAACGCCCGCACCTTCGTCATCCTGCGGCTCCTGGGTGTGTTCGCGGGTGCTCTCGCCAAGGCCGTCGACGGGTACATGCCGGCGGACCAGGAGACCATCCGCTACACGGGCATAACCGGTCACGACGCCAACGGTGAGTGGTATCTGTATCGCGAGATTCTGGGCGGCGGTTCGGGCGGGCGCTACTATGCCGACGGTTCGGACACCATTCACGTAGTGCCCGACTCGAAGAACATGCCCACCGAGTTCATCGAGACGAGCTTTCCCGCGCGCGTCGAGCGACTCGCTCTGGCCACCGATTCCGGCGGTGCAGGACAGTATCGGGGCGGACTCGGTTATCTCAAGGAGATACGCGTGCTCGAGGACGCGACTTTCCTCTCTATCGCCGATCGTTCGATCCTGTCCTGCTGGGGATTGCGCGGAGGGAGCGCCGGCGCTTCCTTCAAGGTGACGATCGATCCCGGCGGTCCCAAAGAGCGCGTGCTGCCGGGACTCGCGGACGACGTTTCGGTCGGGGCCGGAGAGGTCGTGCGCATCGAGACCACCGGCGGGGGTGGGTGGGGGGACCCGCTCGAGCGCGACCACGCCAGCGTGGCTCTCGATGTGCTCCAGCACAAGGTGTCTATCGGCGCAGCGCGCTCCGAGTACGGAGTCGTGCTGAGCGGTGACGACGAGCCCAAGGTGGACTCGGCGGCGACGAAGGATTTACGCGAGAGGATGCGGGCCGAGCGGGAGGAATTACCCTTCTTCGATCGAGGGCCGGGCTACGCGCGCCTGTCCGGGGGCCGGACGAGCGCCGAGGTGGACACCGTGGAGAAGACCCATGACCCATAGGCTGATCGTCCGGCGCGACACCTACTACGACTCCGTGACGCTCATGCTCGCGTCGAGCGACGCCGAGGACGTCGAGGGCGTGACGTTCGCGGCGGCGGTCACGGCGACTCCCGTGAACCTGTCGCTTATCGAAGCGCAAGGCTTCGACCTGACCGGCGAGAATCCGGGACCGAACGACCTCATAGTCGTCTTTCGTGCGGATAGCGACGAGGCGGCCGATGCTGCCGAGCGAATGATCGCCTCCCGTCTCGCCGGACCAGCCGACTTCGCGTCGGACGCCCGGGGCGGCATGCCGCCGCGCTCGTTTCGCTCGGCGAAGCGCCGCAACTCCGACATCAACCTTGCGTTCGTGTCCGTGCCCGGGCGCTTCGCGACGGTTGAGGTCGCCCAGGCGCTCGACGCCGGATTGGACGTCTTCTGCTTCTCCGACGGGCTGTCCCTGTCCGACGAGGCCGCGCTCAAGAAGGTCGCGGTCGACCGGAATCTGCTCCTCATGGGGGCGGACTGCGGGACGGCGATAATCGACGGAGTCGGTCTGGGTTTCGCAAACGCCGTCGAGCGCGGACCCATCGGCGTGGTCGGCGCGTCGGGAACCGGGATACAGGAGGTCACCTGCCTGCTCGACTCCGCGGGGATCGGCATCAGTCACGCGATCGGTGTTGGTGGACGCGATCTAAGTAGCGTCGTGGGGGGTTCGATGACGCTGCGCGGCATCGAACTTCTCGACGCCGATGAGTCCACCGGCGCCATCATCGCCATCTCGAAGCCCCCCGACGCAGCCGTCGCCGCGCGCGTGATCGAGGCCGCGGGTCGCACCTGCAAACCCGTGGTGGTGGGTTTTCTAGGGCCTGCCTACCTGGAAGCGGACCCCCCGGCGAACGTCACGGTCGTCGCGTCACTCGAGGCGACGGTGGAACGGGCCGCACAACTCGCCGGAACGAAGTTCGATACGGACTCTCCCCTCCCACGACGACGGACGCCCGGATTCGTGCGCGGGCTCTTCTGCGGAGGTTCGTTGTGCTACGAGGCGATGAGCGTGGTCGCGGCCACGGGACGCAGCATCTCGTCCAATGTTCCGTTGAGACTCGACTTGCGACTGACCGATATCGAGTCGAGCGAGGGCGATACCTTCATCGACTTCGGCGAGGACGAGCTCACCGAGGGACGCGCCCACCCCATGATCGATCCCTCGCTTCGAAACGAACGGCTGGAGCGCGAGAGCCGGGATCCCGAGGTCGGAGCGATCGTTCTCGATGTCGTGCTCGGCTACGGTGCCCACCCCGATCCCGCCGAGGATCTCGCGGGCATCATCTCGGAGGCGTTGGACCGTCGCCGGGACGATCTGACGATCGCAATCGCGCTGTGCGGTGCCCGGCAAGACCGGCAGGGGATCGACGACACGGCCAAGCGACTCGAGCGGGCCGGCGCGCACGTCACCAGGAACTCTGCGCAGGCGGCGCGCGTAGCGGTGACGGCAGCGGCGCCGGAGCGCGCCGGTGGCTGACCGTCACGTTCTGGGTCACCCGCTGAACGTCGCGAGCGAGGGCGTGGCGCTGTTCAGCGACGAGCTCGAACGACAGGGGGTCCCGGTCGAGCGCATCGAGTGGCGTCCGCCCGCGGCCGGTTCGGAGGACGCCCTCGCCCGTCTGACCCCGGCGACCGACCTCATCTCCGAGGCGAACGACGGGGCCCTCGCCCGTCTGCAGGCGGCCCGGCCGCTGGTGGCGGGCATCGGGCGAGCCGGGGATCTCATCGAGGGCATGGACGAGCGCACCCTCCTTCACGCCGGACCCCCGATCGAGTGGTCCGACATGTCGGGACCTCTTAGAGGAGCCATCATCGGAGCCGCCCTGTACCAGGGACTCGCCGACACTCCCGACGAAGCCTCGACCAGGGCCGCGGGCGGCGAGTTCGCCTTCGTTCCCTGCCACGAGCGTGGTGCGGTGGGACCCATGGCCGGCGTCGTCAGCCATTCGATGCCGATGTGGGTCGTCACCAACGAAGCAGCCGGTAACCAAGCACTTTGCACGTTGAACGAGGGTCTCGGAAAGGTCCTCCGCTACGGCGCGTACGACGAAGAGGTCCTCGACCGGCTGAGGTGGATGCGCGACGTTCTCGCGCGCGTCCTGGGCTCGGCCCTCGCTGAGCTCGGCCAACCCATTGACCTCCGCGCCATGCTCGCTCATGCCCTTCAGATGGGCGACGAGGGCCACAACCGCAACCGAGCGGGAACCTCACTGCTGCTGCGCGAACTGCTCCCCGCATTGCTCACGAGTGAGGAGCCGACGAGTGACAAGACCGACGCCGTTCGCTTCATCTCGAACAACGACCACTTCTTTCTGAATCTCGTGATGGCTGCGGGCAAGGCGACCGCCGACTCGGCCGCCGGCATCGAAGGATCATCCGTCGTTGTCGCCATGGCGCGCAACGGTACCGAGTTCGGCATCAGATTGTCCGGAACCGGAGACGAGTGGTTTACGGGCCCGGCCGGCGAGATCGACGGGCTGTATCTTCCCGGCTTCGGCCCCGAGGATGCCAACCCGGACATCGGTGACAGCACGATCACCGAGACGATGGGGATCGGTGGCATGGCGATGGCGGCCGCTCCGGCGATCGTGCGCTTCGTCGGCGGCAGCTCTCAGGATGCCCTCGACGCGACACGTTCGATGTACGAGATCACTTGGGGGGAGAGCGAGCACTACCAGGTGCCCTCGCTCGGGTTCCGAGGAACGCCGCTCGGGATCGATGCCCGAGCGGTGGTTCACACCGGAGTGCTTCCCGTCGTAAACACCGGCATCGCCCACAGAGAGCCGGGCATCGGCCAGGTGGGGGCCGGACTGGTCGACCCACCGATGGAGGCGTTCGTCGCAGCAACGCGCGCTCTTGCGGACAGATTGTGAGCACTCGCCGTTTCGCCTGCCACGTAATGGCGAAGCCTCTGCGCGCGTTCCTTGACAGAAGCCGCCCGAGCGCGGGTACGGTCCTCGGATCATCGCCGACCGCCGCTTATCTGGCTTTCGGCGATGGTGTCGTGGCTCTGACCGCTCGAACGGTCCCGTTGATGCCGAACGGCGCGGCGGTCATCGAGAACGACGGTCTGGACGTATTCGAGCCGGGAGCGAGTGTTCGGGGCTCCACCGGTGGAGTGCGCACCGGCCGGGTGGAGGTCATCTGGGATGAGGCCGGACTCGTCGACCTCGAGGTTCCGCGCAACGAAGGCCAGGACTCACGAGCCGTCGCTCGGAGGGGTAGCGAGCTGCTGGGCGCGATGGGACTCGATACCGATCCCGTCAATGCGATCGCGAACGCGCGCCCCGAACTCAGTGCAAACAGCGGACTCGATGGGGTTCGGTTGCTGCTCGCCGCGCTCAGAGACGAGCAACCGGCTGCTGCGGCTGATGCTGCTCGTACGCTGACGGGGCGGGGGCCCGGCCTGACTCCGGACGGCGACGACCTGCTCGCCGCCGCGGTCGCAGCGACGATCGCGTTCGAGATTCCTTCCGGCCTGAAGCCCGAGCAGGCGCGCGACTTACGTTCGGCTCTGTTGGTGGATCGTCTCGGGGAACGAACCGGCGCCCTGTCGGCGTCGTTGCTCAGACAGGCGGCCGAGGGGCAGGTGATCGATCCGGTTCGCTCGTTGCTCGACCTGACGGCGGAACGCGCAACCTGGGAAAGGGCCCTCGCTCGTCTCGAACGCATCGGGCACGGAACCGGAGGAACCTACGCACTAGGCTGCGCGTTGACCGCTCTGGCGCTTGCCGGCAACCACAGCAGAAACCGATCGTCACACCGAGGAGAGGAGATGTCTTGAAGCTGCTCGATCTCTCGCAGGACTTCAGCACGCATACCCCCGCGTTCGCGAGCTACGACGGGCCGTCGATCAAGTGGATCAAGCGACTCGCGTTCGACAAGGCAGGGGGCCAGGAGATCACCTCGACCCTGCACGTCGGCACTCACCTCGACGCTCCCGCACACTTCCTCTCGGGCGGCAAGTTCATCGGTGATCTGCCGATCGACTGGCTGGTCGGATCGGCCTGCGTCGTGGACCTCGAGAAGATGGGGGTGGGCGACTACGAGCTCTACGGGCCGGAGCACTTCGAGCAATGGGAGACGGATACGGGCATCTCGATCGAGCGCGACGACATCCTCGTCATCCACACGGGTTATCACCGCTACTACCCGGAGAACTGGACCGATCGCACCGAGACCGACGAGACGCGCTACTTCATCAGGCATCCGGGACCAACGCGAGCGTTCGCCGAATGGGTGCTAGACAGGGGAGTCCGCTGGATCGCAATCGATGCCGGCACCCTCGATCACCCGATGAACACCGTCATCAGGAAGATGCGCCCCGACGAAGCAGAAGATGCCGAGGCGAAACTGGGACGCTCTCTGGACGAGGTGTTCCCGAAACCCGATTACCAGATCATGCACACGCTGCTGTTCCCGCACGACATCGTTCACGTCGAGAACCTGGGCGGCGAGCTGGACAAGGTCCTCGACCAGAGAATTCAATTCGGTTGTTTCCCGTGGCGCTTTCAGGGAGGAGAGGCCGCCTTCTGCAGGGCCGTCGCGTTCCTGGACTAGCGATCGTCTCGGCGATCGCGCCCACAAGCTAGCGGCCCCGGGGGCTCACGACCTTTAGAGGGACCCGCACGCCGAACGTCACCTGGTTGTCGACCGACGCGACATCGATGGTCCCGCCACTCGCCTCGGCGAGTCGCAGCGCGATGTAGAGACCGAGCCCGACACCTGACGAGCGCGCCTCGGCCCCCCGTTGGAAGGGCTGGAAAAGGGCGCCAGCGTCCAGCTCGTCCGGCAGGCTGCCCTCGTTGATGACAGCAATCGATATCTCGGTGCCTGTGACCCTTGTTCGAACCGTGATGCTCGATCCCGTCGGTGAGTGTGCGATCGCATTCTCGAGCAGGATGCCTAATGCTCCCTGAATCGAGCCGGCGTCGGTTCTAACGGTGAGGTCCGGAACCTCTTCGATAACGAGAATGCCCATGTCTCGGAAGCCCTTGACCGAGTTTGCAACGAGGTCCTGAAGACTGATGTCTTGTTCGATGTTGGCGAGCTCGGCGCGCGCCCCGATCAGGAGCCGGTTGATCAGATGCGCCAGTTGATCTGCCCGGTCGATTGCGGAGTTGAGCATCGAGTCGCGCAAGTCACCTCGCAAAGCCGAGTCGTGTTTACGGAACGTCTTGAGCGTCCCCATGATGGCGGTGAGTGGGGTCTTGAGCTCGTGCGACACCATAGCGAGGAACATCTCTTTTACCCGCTGTGCCTCGCGCAGGGCCTCCACGGTCTTCGCGTCCGTCAACGCGATGCTGACGTGCTCTGCGAACGCGAGCAGTACCTCTTGTTCGACCTGGCTATAGCGACGCCCCCGTTTGTAGGTCGAGACCACGAGACTGCCGACCGGTTGGCCGTGTTCGTGCACGGGCGCTGCCATGGCACTTTGCAGACCGCCCTCCTTCAAGGGGATCACCACGTTGTCGCTTCGGTCGTACTCGTAGACGATTACGAGCCTGTTCTCCTTGAAAGCGCGGCCCCCCACGCCCACACCGGATGGTGATCGCCGAACCTTCGCGCGCATCTCGTCGGAGAGACCGACATCGGCTTTGACCTCGATGACGTCGGGATCGTCGGGATCGATGAGCCGGACTCCGACGACCTCGTCGCCGATCAGTTCGCGCGCGCCGTAACAGACCGCGTCGAGAACCTCCTGGAGCGGTGCACGATGGCTTATCGACCGTTGGATGCGCGTCAATCGCTCGAACAGGCGCTGCCGCTCGATGAGAGAGTCGAGCAGTCGTACGTTCTCCACTGCCTGTCGGTGCCCACGCTCGGTGGAAAGCCGCTCGCTCTCGCGCGCCCGCCACATTCGGAGGAAGAGATCCAGCGCCGATGCAAAGCCAATAAGTGTCTCGAGGTCACCGGCGTCGTAAGGAGTGCCGGGACGAGCAACCAGGAGGTAGCCGTCTTCGAGCACGGGGGCGACCGCCCCGCTCCGGTTCCGGAGCTCGACTCTGCCCGCACGACGATCGAGCGCGATCGCCTCGATTTCCCCGAAGGAATGGCGAACGTCGCCGTCGGCCCACAGCAGGGCCCCGTCCGATCGCAGCATCGATGCAACCGCCGGAAGTGCGGCGACCAGACCCTCATGTTCGTCGCTCGCGCCGGCCAGAGCCGTCAGCAACCTGTTCAGTTGCCGTTGCTCCTGCTCGGTCGTCATACCGGTAGATCTAATGCTCGGCACCCTTTCCCGTTCGAGTCGCTTCGCGCACTGTGAAGCCGAGGAGCAAGCTTAGAGCGAAAGTTGCTCCCACCGCCGGGAAGGAGGAGGAGCCCCCGGTCGATCACGGCTGCCCATCGTCGACCGCAAGAAATAACGTCGGGCTACAGTCGCTTGCATAGATGTGTGTCCGAGCAGATCCGAGCCGAGAGGAGGTGACCGAATTGCGCGATGAGGTGCGCCTGACCTCCTATTCGCACGGGGGTGGTTGAGCGTGCAAGCTCGGCACCTCCGAGCTGGCGCAGGTGCTGCGCCACGTGACATCCACCACGACCGATCCTGCGGTTTTAGTCGGCCTGGACTCCCCGGACGACGCCGCGGTCTACAGACTGACCGACGAAGTCGCCATTGTGCAGACGGTCGACTTCTTCACCCCGATCGTCGACGACCCGTTCGATTGGGGGCGGATCGCCGCGGCGAACGCGCTGAGCGACGTCTATGCCATGGGCGGACGACCGGTGACGGCGCTCAACCTCGTGGGTTGGCCGCGCGAGCTGGACTTCGAATTGCTTGGCCGCGTGCTCGACGGGGGAAGCGCCGTCTGCGCCGAGGCCGAGGTCAACATCGTCGGCGGCCACTCGATCGACGACCCCGAGCCGAAGTACGGCCTGGCGGTGACGGGCGTGATTCATCCCGAGCACATCGTGACGAAAGCCGGCGGGACTGTGGGCTGCGATCTCGTCCTTACGAAGCCACTCGGCATGGGGATCATCTCGAGTGGAATCAAGGAAGAAAAGACGTCACCCGAGACCGCCGCCCGAGCCATAGAGATCATGGCCACACTGAATCGGGCGGCCTCCGAGGTCATGATAGAGGTGGGGGTCTCGGCCGCGACCGACATCACCGGCTTCGGCCTGATGGGCCACCTGCTCCAGATGCTCGACGGGCGCGTCTCGGCGCGGCTGTCGGCCGGTGCCATTCCCGTGCTCCCCGAGGCCCTCGACCTTGCCGCGTCTGGCGTGCTTCCCGGGGGCAGCAAGCGGAATCGCGAGGCGGACGAAAGCTTCGTGGACGCACGGGGGCTAAGCGATGAGTGGTTGGCCACGTTGTTCGACGCCCAGACCTCAGGCGGCCTCCTCATTGCGGTTCCGGCCGACCGCACCCCAGTCCTGCTGGATTCGCTAGGAGCCCGAGGGGTCGACGATGCAACCGTCATCGGTGCGCTGGTCGAGGGCCGGGGACGGATAGAGGTGACCGCGTGACCGACGAGTTCAGGATCTCGAGTGAGCTCGCCGAGGAGATGGTTCAGCACTGTATCGAAGGCCGTCCGAACGAGGCCTGCGGGATGCTCGCCGCGAAAGCCGGGGAGACCGTAAAGCTCTTCAAGATGGCCAACGCCTCGAGAAGCCCCGTGCGTTACTCGCTCGAGCCGACCGAGCAGCTCGCGGTCTACAACGTGCTCGACGAGCAGGGCTGGGATCTCGGGGGCGTGTTTCACAGCCACACGCACACCGAGGGCTACCCGTCGCCGACCGACGTGCGTCTCGCCAGCGAGGACGTGCCCTACGTGATCGTCTCCCTCGCCACGGATCCAATCGAGATCCGAGCCTTTCGGATCATCAAGAGCGAATGGGGGGCCGAGGAGGGCGAGATCCAGGAGATCCCGGTCACGATTCTTCCCTGAGCCAGGTCACCCCCAATCGAGGAATATCCGGCGCCTCGCCCTTGGTTGAGTAGCTGTAGACTTAACAACATTTACAAGGGAGGAAAAGTGCCTGTTGCCGTTCGCATCCCAACCGTTTTCCGCAAGTACACCAGCGGCGAATCGCAGGTGCAGGTGGATCCCGGCACGATCGGGGACCTGATCGGCCAGCTCGACAACCGCTACCCGGGCTTCAAGCGCCAGGTGCTGACCGACGACGGAAGCCTCCACCGGTTCATCAACGTCTACGTCAACGACGAGGACATCCGCTACATCGAGAGGCTCAACACCGAGGCCACCGAGGGCGACACCGTGGCCCTGCTCCCGAGCGTGGCTGGAGGGGTTACCTGAGTTCGTGAAGTACAAGTCCATCCTGGATGCCATCGGGCAGACCCCGCTGGTCCAGGTGCCGAGCCTGAGCCCCGTCGACAACGTCCGGATCTGGGTCAAGCTCGAGGGCCAGAACCCCACAGGCTCGGTCAAGGACCGGGTCGCTCTGGCCCTGATCGAGGCGGGTGAGGCCTCCGGCGAGTTGACCAGGGACCGCATCGTCCTCGAGCCGACCTCGGGCAACACCGGCGTCTCCCTGGCGATGGTCTGCTCGATCCGGGGCTACCGCTTCATCGCGGTGATGCCCGACAACGCGTCGGCCGAGAGGGTTTCACTACTCAACGCCTTCGGCGCGGAAATCGTCTACTCCGAGGGGGCCAAGGGCACCAACGGCTCCGTCGCACTTGCCCAGGAGATGGCGCGCGACGACAGGTACCACATGCCGTTTCAATACGGTAACGAGGCCAACGTCAGGGCTCACTACAACGGCACGGGCCAGGAGATCATCGACGACCTACCCGAGGTCAAGGCCTTCGTCGCGGGACTCGGAACCGGCGGAACGCTCACCGGCGTGGGCCGCAGACTGAAGGAACATGACGCGGCGATCAAGGTCATCGCGGCCGAGCCGCAACTCGGCGAACTGGTCTATGGGCTTCGCTCGCTCGAGGATGGCTACGTGCCGCCGATCTTCGATCCCGACATCCTCGACGGAAAGATCATGGTCCGGGCGCGCGAGTCGATCGCGTGGACCAGGGAGCTTCTGACCAAGGAGGGAATCTTCGCCGGGATCTCGGCGGGAGCCGTCATCTGGGTGGCCCAACGAACCGCCGAGCGATTGAGCTCGCAGGGCGGTGGCGATGTCGTCTGTCTCCTCGCCGATGCCGGCTGGAAGTACATCTCGACCGAGGCCTGGACACAGGACATCGACACCGCAGAGGAGCAGGTCGAAGCCGTCCTCTGGTGGTAAGCGAGCTCGCTCGCCGATGAGTTCGTGTTGGTCGACTGAAATCCTGCGTCGGCCCATTAGGGTGAGGCCCGCCAGAAGCATCGCTCAGGGAGAATGATGTCCGACCGCAGGCCGATTGGGATGTTCGACTCCGGTGTTGGGGGCCTTACCGTCGCCCGCGCCGTGATCGACCTATTGCCTCACGAGGACCTGATCTATTTCGGCGACGTCGAGCGCTGTCCCTACGGGCCCCGGCCGGCGGACGAGGTCAGGCGCTTCGCCCTCGAGATCATGGAAGTGCTCGTCACCCAAGACGTGAAGCTTCTGGTCGTGGCGTGCAACTCGGCGGCCTCAACCGCACTCGACGCCGCGAAAAAGCGTTACGACCTTCCGATCATCTCGGTGATCGAGCCCGGTGTTCACGCCGCCGTGGCGGCCACTCGCAGCCGCCGGATCGGGCTGATCGGAACGCAGGCGACCGTCGACTCGGGGGCCTACGACCGAGCCGTCGCCGAGACGCGGGCGAACGTGACGTTCGTGTCGCGGGCCTGTCCCCGCTTCGTCGAGTTCGTCGAGCGAGGCGACACCACCTCGGATGAGGTCATCGCGCTGGCTCAGGGATACCTCGCGCCGCTGAAGGAGCAGGAGGTCGACACCCTCATCCTTGGTTGCACACACTACCCCTTGCTGTCGGGAGTCATTCAATACGTCATGGGTGAGAGTGTTGTGCTCGTTTCGTCGGCGGAGGCGACGGCAACCGATGTGTTCGCCGCGTTGCGCAACCGAGACCTCATCACCGACCAGCAGCCGCTCGGGACGCACCGCTTCATCTCGTCGAGCGCCGAAGGGTCGTTCTCCGAGCTGGGGATCCGCTTCCTGGGGCCGGAGTTCGGTCAGGTGGAGCATTACCCGTGGCCACATGAGGCCCGAGCGTGAGTTTCAACGTCACCGTTCTGGGCTGCTCCGGCGTCTATCAAACGCGCGATCTGGCCGCGTCCGGCTTCCTTGTCGAGATCGACGGCGGGCATTGGCTCATCGACATGGGCGGCGGAACGTGGCGAAACCTGTTCTCCCAAATGGACTATCGTGACCTTGACGGTGTCTTTCTGACTCACCGTCACCCCGATCACACCATCGACATCTGGCAGTTCTTCCACGCCCGGCACTACGGTGACGTCCCCGAGAGCAAGATTCCCCTCTGGGCGCCGCAGGAGACCATCGACCGGCTCGTCGCCTTCGACGACGGAGTTTCCGAGAGCTTCGCGCTCGAGCCCGTGGACGAGACTAGCGAGGTGAGGTTCGGAGACGCCCGCTTGACCTTTGGGCGCATGCAGCATCCCCCGGTCACTCTCGGCGTTCGTATCGAACATGGTGATGACACCGTTGCCTACACCGCCGACACCGGGCCGGAGGGTGACATCGAGGGGATCGCCACCGGGGTGAACGTCTTACTTTGTGAGGCGACCGCGCAGGACGCCGACGAGCCCTGGTGGGGTCACCTCAGCGCGAGCGACGCGGCGAGAATCGCAGCTCGCTGTGGCGTGGATCGCCTCGTGCTCACTCACCTTCGACCCGAGAGCGATCGCGACCTGTCCCTCCAGCAAGCGCGCCGAGCGGCCCCCGGTTTGAGCATTGAGCTTGCAACCGATGGAATGAAACTGGAGGTGGGTTGATGGCCCGCGTCGACGGGCGCGCACCAGATGAGTTGAGGCCGGTCTCCATGACGCCCGGCTTCATGCCGAATGCCGAGGGCTCGTGTCTTATCGAGATGGGTGACACAAAGGTCATCTGTACGGCGACGGTCGAGGACAATGTCCCGCGCTGGATGTCGAACAAGGGACGAGGGTGGGTGACGGCCGAGTACTCGATGCTGCCTCGTTCGACCAGCGAGCGAGTTCGCAGGGAGGTCAACAAGGGCCGGCCTTCGGGGCGCACCCAGGAGATCCAGCGACTCATCGGACGGAGCCTGCGAGCGATCACCGACCTGGATGCTCTGGGCGAACGCAGCGTCATCGTCGACTGTGACGTGCTACAGGCGGACGGGGGAACTCGGACGGCGTCCATCACGGGAGCGTTCGTCGCGCTATCCCTTGCCTTCGAGCAACTAGAGGAACGCGGCGCGGTCGCATCGGTTCCGTTGATGGACTCGGTTTCTGCGATAAGCGTCGGCATTGTCGACGGAGTCCCTTGTCTCGATCTCAACTACATCGAGGATGCGAAGGCCGGCGTGGACATGAACGTCGTGATGACGGGAGCGGGCCGGCTCGTCGAAGTGCAGGGCACCGCCGAGCACGGCACCTTCGACCGGAGCGAGCTCGACCAGTTGCTCGACCTCGCAACCAAGGGAATCGGGGAGCTCACGGGCGAACAGGAAACGACGCTCGGCGCGCCGGAGGCGGATTGAAAGCCATCCTCGCCTCTCGCAACAGACACAAGGTGGAGCAGGTGCAGCGTTTGCTCGTCGGCATGGAACTGGTGCCCGTGGACCAGGTGGCGCCGGACCTCGAGCTCGATGAACCGTTTGACACGTTCGAGGCAAACGCGCTGGCGAAGGCGCGAGCAGTCACCGGGGCCACCGGCCAACCCGCTGTAGCCGATGACTCAGGCCTCGAAGTGGACGCGCTCGACGGCGCGCCCGGGGTCCTATCCGCCCGCTACGCGGGTGATGACGCCAGTGATTCTGACAACAACGCCAAGCTGGTTGCCGCGCTCGAAGACGTCGACGCGAGCGAATGCACCGGCCGCTATCGGTGTGTCGCTGTGCTAGTCCTTCCCGGCGGTCAGGAGTTCGTGGCCGAGGGAAGTTGCGAGGGCCGGATCACTCTGGAGGGCCGGGGTGAACTGGGTTTCGGCTACGACCCCCACTTCATTCCCGCCGTCAACGGGGGCCGCGAAACTCGGACGATGGGCGAGATTCCGCTCGATGAAAAACTCGCGTTCAGCCATCGAGGCCGGGCGTTCAGAGCCCTGGTCGCCAAACTGAAGCGCGACGCGTTCATCCTCGATCCTCAGGACAACACCGCTTGACGTGAACGACGAACAGGAGGATCTCACCGATGCGATCTCGCAACTGCGCGTGACGCGTTCCACAGAGGGGCTCGACGAGAGCGACATCGATCCAGATCCATTCGTTCAGTTCGGCGCGTGGATGCGGGACGCACTTGATGCAAAGCTGCGCATGCCGAACGAGATGACACTCGCCACGGTCGACCGACACGGGAGGCCCGTCGCGCGCATCGTCCTGCTCAAGGGTGTCGACGAACACGGGTTTACGTTCTTCACCAACTACGAGAGCCGAAAGGGCAAGCAACTGGCGGACAATCCCCACGCCGCTCTCGTCTTTTACTGGGCCGAGCTCGAGCGTCAGGTCGATGTCACCGGCCGGGTCGAGAGAGTGTCTTTCGAGGAATCGGACGAATACTGGCGCACCCGGCCCCCGGAAAGCCGCAGAGCGGCCTGGGCCTCACGTCAAAGTGAGGTGATTCAGAACCGCGCCGAGCTAGAGGAACGCGCCCGGGAAATCGAGAAACGGTGGCCCGACGACGATGACATCCCCCTACCCCCGTTCTGGGGTGGGTTCAGGCTCATCCCCAAAACCATCGAGTTCTGGCAGGGTCGCCCCAACCGGCTGCACGATCGCTTGATTTACAAACGAGCAGCGGGCATGGGGTGGCTCATCGAGCGGCTGTCGCCATAGCAACGACGGTGTCGTGCAACACGCCGTTGGATGACAGGCACGTGCCTTCGCCGCTGAACGGCGAACCGTCGATGTGAGATAGCCTGCCGCCCGCCTCCTCGAGGATGATCTCGAGTGCGGCGACGTCCCATAGCGAAACACTCGGCTCAAGCATCACATGGCCGGCGCCGCGCGCGACGAGCATGTGACCCCAGAAGTCTCCGAAACCGCGCGAGCGCCAAGTCTCGGTGATGAGTTTGGCCTGAAGGTGCTCGAGATCGTATTGGTCTTGCGGCCCGGCCGAGCCCGCCCCGCGCCGGTAGAAGCCCTTCTCACCTCCGAAGAAAACTGTGGCGTCCTCGAGTGCGTCGACTTCGTCCACCGCGATGCGATGGCCGTTGAAGCGGGCACGCTCTCCGAGTGCCGCGTCGTAGGTCTCGTTGAGGGCGGGGGCATGTGCGACGCCGACGATGCTGCGGTCGTCGATCCTCAGCGCCACGAGCGTCGCCCAGACGGGGACCTCGCTCATGAAGTTGTTCGTGCCGTCGATGGGATCGACGACCCAGGTAGGCGCACCACGTACGGGCTCGCCCCCCGATGCCGCGGTCAGACCCTCCTCCTCACCCAGCACGTTGTGGTCGGGCCAGGCGGAGCCGATGTGCTCGCGAATCGTTGCCTCGGTGGCAAGGTCGGCCTCGGTCACCCACGATCCGTCGTTCTTGCGACTCCGCTGAAGATCCGTTCGGTAATGATCGCTGGCCACCGCGCCGCCGATCCTGGCGACATCGATGGCGAACTGGAGTTCCTTCGAGTAGTCGGGCATGCCGACACGATAAGCGCCGCGGCAGCAATGCCACATTTGTGCGAGAGGGGGGACTCGAACCCCCACGTCCTTACGGACACTGGCACCTAAAGCCAGCGCGTCTGCCAATTCCGCCACTCTCGCGACGTCGATTCATGCTATCTGCGGTCCGGCCGAGCCCGCCCCGCGCGGTATCTGCGGTCCGGCCGAGCCCGCCCCGCGCGGTAAGGGCTCAGGCCATCGAAACGAGGTCCAGCAGGTCGTCGCTCCAGTAGTCGAGGTTGCCCTCGGGCATGTAGAGCACCCGGTCGGGGGTCAGCGCTCGCACGAAGTCGACGTCGTGGCTCACGACCATCATCGCTCCCGGCCACCGACTGAGGGCATCTGCGATCGCGGTCAACGACGGAGGGTCGAGGTTATTGGTCGGCTCGTCGAGCAGCAGCAGGTTGTGCTTCCCGGCCACGAGCTGAGCCAGCGCCAGCTTCGTCTTTTCGCCGCCAGACAATGTGCCGGCGTCCTGAAACGCGATGTCTCCGCTCAACCCGAACATGCCGGCGAGCGAGCGCAGTTGCTGGTCTGGGGCCCCGGACATGTTGCGCATGTGCCACAGCAGATCGTGTCCCGGCGTAATTCCCTCGTGCTCCTGAGCGTAGTAGCCGAGCGAGACACCGACACCACTGCTGACCTCGCCCGAGTCGGCCTCGGTGACACCAGCCAGGATGCGAAGAAGCGACGTTTTTCCGGCGCCGTTCAACCCCATGACGAACAGTCGCTCCCCGCGCCCGAGGTCGAAGTCGAGGTCTTCGAACACCGGGGGACCGCCGTAACCTTTGCCAAGGTCCTCGACGGTGAGCACGACCTTTCCGCAATGAGGCGGCTCGGGGAAGCGGACGGTGATCGAACGCTCGGCCCGAGGAGCGCTGATCTGCTCGTCGCGCATCCTGCCCACGCGGCTGTCGATCATCTTCGCCGTCCGGGCTCGTCGCTCGGTCTGCCCCCGCATCGAATCGGCGAGCGTCGACAGCCGCTTTATTTCCGAGGCCTGCCGGACCGCGATCTTTGTAAGCCGCACCTCGTCCTTC
Organism: Actinomycetota bacterium; assembly: GCA_050693895.1. Lineage (GTDB taxonomy): Bacteria > Actinomycetota > CADDZG01 > CADDZG01 > WHSQ01 > WHSV01. Next base: position 16,152 of record JBOGWS010000009.1, read on the forward strand.
TTCCTTGCCTCCTTGTACTCCGAGTAGGTGCCCCGGTATTCCACGATCGTGCCCTCGTCGAGATGGAGCACGCGGGTTATCGATCTGTCGAGCAGAACGAGATCGTGGCTCACCACCAGAAGGGCGCCCTTGTATATGCCGAGAAACCTCATAAGCCAGGCCTTGGCATCCGTATCGAGGTGGTTGGTCGGCTCGTCGAGGACGAGTACATCGCTCCCGGCGAACAGGATCCGAGCGAGTTCGACCCGCCGCCGCTCGCCTCCTGAGAGAGCCGCTACTGGGAGCTCGAGGCGGTCATCGGGCAGTCCGAGACCGTGCGCGATGCGGTAGGCCTCCGCCTCGGCCGAGTACCCACCGTCTGCGCGGTAGCGCTCCTCGGCCCGAGCGAACTTCTCGACGTTCTTCCGAGAAGCGTTCTCCTCGATTCGCAACCGCAGCTTCTCGATGCGCTCTGCCGCCTCGTCGAGCCCTCGCCCGGCGATGACATGGCCCAGCGCCGTGTTCTCGACCGACTGTGCGTGGAGACGCGGATCCTGGCGCAGATAGCCCAGCGCACCCTTTCGAGTGACGTGGCCCTCGACCGCGACGGACTCTCCGCCGACCACCTTGAGCATCGACGTCTTGCCGGCCCCGTTCCGGCCCACCAGGCCCACCTTGTCACCGGGATGAAGAGTGAACGACGCATCCACGACGACCAGGCGACCGCCGACTTCGACGCTGAGGTTTCGGGCTTGCAACATGAGACTTCCTTGCTACTTTTCGTCCTCCGAAATTATGACGGTGAGATCGGCGAGAATTCAGCCCCCCAACTGCCGGTTTTGACTTTGGGTTTCCGCCTGGAGAACTAGTCCTCGATCTCGACCCGCTCCAGCACGACGTCGGTTTGGGGCCGGTCCTGGGCCCCGGTTGGGAGCGTCGAGATCTTGTCGACGACGTCCATACCCTCGGTCACCTCGCCGAAGATCGTGTGCTTGTTGTTCAACCACGGTGTGGGGATGACCGTCACGAAGAACTGAGATCCGTTGCTGTTCGGCCCCGCATTGGCCATGGCGAGCAGGCCCGGCTTGTCGAACTTCGGCCCCCCTGGGGAAAGCTCGTCCTCGAACTTGTAGCCCGGACCGCCCATGCCCGAGCCCAGGGGATCGCCGCCCTGAATCATGAACTCGGGAATCACTCGGTGGAAGATCGTTCCGTCGTAGAGCTTGTCGGACTTGCGCTCATTGTCGCGCGGATCACGCCACTCGCGCTTGCCGTTCGCCAGATCGACGAAGTTGGCAACCGCTATCGGGGCGTTATCCGCCAGCAGCTTGGCCTTGAATGTTCCCTCCGAGGTCACAAAAGTCGCGTTCGGCATGATCTCCTCCTGTTTCGATCTCTGAGCAGTGATCAACCGTACTTGGGGGCGCGCTTCTCCACGAAAGCGGCGATGGACTCGCCGAAATCCGACGACCCGAAGCAGGTTAGTTGCCCACGCGCCTCTTCGTCCATACCCTCGGCTATCGGGATCCGACCCGACAGGTCGACGAGCCGTTTGACCTCGCGGACCGCAGTCGGGGGAGCGGCGGCAATGAGGGCCGCCAACTCGTCGACGGCCGAGTCCAGCTCGTCGGGCTCGACCACCATCTCAACCAAACCACGGCGCCGGGCCTCGGTCCCGTCGATTCGCTCCTGAGTCCAGATCATCTTCTTCGCCATGCCGGGCCCGACGAGGCGCGGGAGCTGTTGCGTTCCACCGAGGTCGGGGAGGATGCCGAAGCGGTGCTCGAGCAGGCCCAGAGTCGCGTCGGCGGCGGCAACTCGGATGTCACAGGCGAGCGCGACCTGCAGTCCTGCCCCCAGCGCGTGACCCTTGACGGTTGCGATGGTCGGTATGGAGAGCGCGGCGAGCTTCCTGAAGCCCGCCTGAGCGTGGGCGATCATGTCCTCCATCGACCCACTCGGGGACGAGAACGCCGACGTGTCGATCCCGCTGGACAGCGACCGGCCCTCGCCCGACAAGACCACAACCCGGACGTCGAGCGGCTCGGCCAGTTCGTCGCACGCTTTCGCCAGCGCATCGAAGGTCTCCCAATCCATGGCATTCAGGACCTCGGGTCGGTTTAGGATCAGGTTGGCCCGGTGCTCGGAGAGCTCGAATTTGACGGTCACGCAGCGTCCTTTCCTCGAGGAAGACTGTGCCCGCCCGGAGGGCGGATTCCGGGCATTTCGCTCGGCGAGGCGCAGCGGAGCTCCGCCGAAGCCTAGAGCCGGAACGAACCGTAATCGACCCGACCGGCGGTCGGCTAAAGCGCGGGCAAGTCTTCGAGCTTGCGAGACAGTTGTCTGGTACACCATTGGTCATGACAACGCGCATCGGCATCTCGTTGTTTGACGGCGCCGAGGAACTCGACTGGGCGGGACCGTGGGAGGTTCTGGCGGCCTGGTCCGAGAACCATCCAAGCGACGACGTCGAGGTCTTCACAGTCGCGCAGCACGATGGAGTCGTCACCTGCGCCAAGGGCCTAAAGGTCGTTCCCGACCACACGTGGGACTCGGCTCCTCCCATCGACGTTCTCGTTTACCCCGGGGGCCGGGGGACGCGACCCCAGATCGGTGACGAGGTCATCGCCGGCTGGTTGCGTACGACTGCGGCCGACGCACGGCTGATGACCAGCGTTTGCACAGGATCGCTCGTCTACGCGGACGCAGGCCTTCTCAACGGCCGCCCCGCAACGACCCACTGGCGATCACTCGACCGGCTCGGCGAACTCGGAGAAAGTGTCGAGGTTCGTCCCCACGATCGGTTCGTAGACGACGGTGATGTGATCACTGCGGCCGGGGTGTCGGCGGGGATCGACATGGCCCTTCATCTCATCTCCCGGCTGGTGTCGGCCGATCGCGCCAAAGAGGTGCGACGCTACATCCAGTACGACCCCGAGCCGCCGGTCTAAAGGCCTCTGGTATTTCTTGGCAACAGAGCGCCCACCTGCGCTTTTAGCTGGGCGGTGCCGGAATTTCACGTTCGGGCACTAGTCCTTCTACGGGCGATAACCGATGCGGCACCCTGAGACAGGGCATTGACTGAGTTCCCGTGGGTGCGGCCACGTGGGCGCCGAATGGGAGGGCACATCTTGTCTGTAGCAATCGTATCTGGGTCAGGGGGCCTGGTTGGGTCCGAGGCCGCGCAACGTTTCGCGGCGGCGGGCTACGACGTTGTGGGGATCGACAACGACATGCGCCGGCTGTTCTTTGGAGCCGATGCGTCGACGATGTGGAACGTGGATCGCCTCGAGCGATCCATCGGCAGCGGATACTGGCATTTCTCGGTGGACATCAGGAACCGAGAAGCCGTTCGTGATGTGTTCCGAATCTATGGCCGGGAGGTCGAGGTCGTCATCCACGCCGCGGCCCAGCCTTCGAGGGACTGGGGCGAACGGGAGCCGTCGACCGACTTTGCCGTCAATGCGCTCGGAACCCTCAATCTGCTGGAGGCCACACGCGAGTTTGCGCCCGAGGCCTCGTTCATATTCACCTCGACGAGCAAGGTTTACGGGGACGCGCCCAATTCCCTTCCACTGGTCGAACTCGACACCCGCTATGACATCGAGTCCGACCATCGATACTTCGGCGGCATCAGAGAGGACATGTCGATCGATGCCTGTCACCACGCAGTGTTCGGCGCCTCCAAGGCTGCGGCGGACCTCATGGTTCAGGAGTACGGCCACTCCTTCGGACTGAACACGGTCTGCTTCAGAACGGGGACCCTAGCGGGCAAGCACCAGTCGGCGACTTCGCAACACGGATTGCTCTCCTACATCATGCGCTGCGTCATCAGCGGCACGCACTTCACCGTCTACGGCTATAAGGGCAAGCAAGTGCGCGACCTTATGCACGCGTCCGACTTGGTGAGCGCTTTCATCGAGTACTCGAAGAATCCACGACCCGCCGAGGTCTATAACATCGGCGGCGGCCGCAAGATCAATTTCTCGATCGTAGAGGCGATCGACCGGGTCCAGGCCCTCACTGGGAAGCAGATGAACTGGTCCTATCTCAGTGTTATGCGGGCCGGAGATGCAATCTGGTGGATTGGAGACAACTCCAAGTTCGAGACTCACTATCCGCAGTGGGCGCTAACGCGCAATCTCGGCATGATCCTCGAGGAAGTACACGAGATGAGCGTCGACCGCTGGAGCGAAGCCACCTAAGCCAGGATCATGTCCTTCACGATGTTGTTCCGCAGGACGAGAGCGAGCGCTTCGAGCCTGGAGTGAACGTTTAGCTTGCTCAGGATGTTCTGAATATGGGTGCGCGCGGTCTCCGGGCTGATGACGAGGCGTTGTGCTACGAGCTCGTTGTCTGCCCCTTCCACCAACAGCGCCAAGACTTCGCGCTCTCGGCGAGTGAGCCGTGAGAGCCGGCGTAGCACTTCGTTCTGCTGTTCCTTGGACCGAATGAGCTGCGACAGCAAGTCGCCGAGCATCACCGGAGGTACGATCGTCTCTCCTCGCAGCACCGCGCGAGCGGCTTCGATGAGCTTGGCGAGCGGGATCGCCTTGGTGAGGTAGCCACTGGCTCCTGCCTGGATCGCGTCGTAAAGCGCCGCCTGGTCCTGGTGGTTCGAGAGAACCAACACCTTGCACCCGGGAACTTGTTCTCGCACTGTCCGTGTCACGCTTATCCCGTTGCACTTGGGCAATTCGGTGTCGATCAGGGCGATGTCTGCGGAAAACTTGCCGGCGGCCTCGACTGCTTCGAGACCGTCCGCGGCCTCGGCCACAACCGTCAGGTCTTGTTCGGTTTCAAGGGCGCTACGAACGGCCTGACGAAACAGGGAGTGCTCGTCGGCGATCAGGACATTGATCATGCGGTTCCTCGGATCCTTTCAGTGATGTCTCGATGACCCTACGTAGCGTCGCCTGAGGCAACACGGCTCCCGCGACGTAATCGGACTACGACGATTGCATTAGGTACTACGCGCGTTCGAGCGAAGAGTGCGACACCTTGACCACGTTGTGGCGTGCGGCGAAGGCGACGGCCTCGAGACGCGAGTGCACCTGGAGCTTGGTCAAGATGTTCTGGACGTGGCTCCGCACCGTGTTGCGACTGACGCTTAGGGTCAGAGCGATCTCTTCTCCGCCTGCGCCCCGAGCGAGCAGAGTCAGCACCTCGAGCTCGCGCTGAGTGAGTTGCTTGATGAGCAGGGCGGCCTGTCGCTCCTCGGCCGACATCTGTCCGGCCGCCGGAGCGGCGAGCTTGTGCGGGATCACCATCTGTCCGCTAAGCGCGGTCTCTATCGAGGCAACGAACTGCTGCAGGGGCATGCTCTTGGTGATGAAGCCGTGAAAGCCGGCCTTGATTGTCGCCCGGAGAGCGTTGGGCTCGTTCATCGCCGTGACCGCGAGGACCTTCAGATCCGGAAGCATTTCGATGAGCTTTTCGCCCAACTCGACGCCCGACATATCCGGGAGGCCTAGATCGACGAGAGCGATCTCAGGCCCCCATACGACAGCAACCTCCATCGCCTCTGTCGCAGTGTTTACCAGGCGGAGCTCCATGTTCTGGTTCGCAAGCACCCGCTCCAGAGCGTCCGCGAAAAGCGCATGGTCATCGACTATCAAGACCTTGGTTATCATGCGGACTCCTTAGCTCGGGGTAGTTCGATGACGAACTTGGCGCCATGCTCGCGCGTGTCGGTCCAGATCCGTCCCCTGTGGCCCTCGACAACTCTCTTGGCTATGAAGAGACCAAGCCCGCGACCGCTGCGAGGACTCGTGCTGCCCAGCCCCCGAACGAAGGGATCGAAGATGCTCCGGTGCTGACCCTTTGGTACCCCCGGGCCTCTGTCTGTAACGGTGATGCGAATGCTCCGAGTCAGCTGCTCCATGGCAACCACCACGGGTTCTCCTGGCGGCGAGTAGTAGAGCGCATTGCGGATGAGGTTGCTGATGGCGACTCGAAGGTGGCTCGGACTGCCGGGCACGCTGATCCGTTCGTCGGGACGCTCGAACACGATCGCATGGAAGTTGCGCTCGTGGCTGCAGGCTTGCATCGCCGCGGTCACGGTCTGGGCGAGATCCACCGGGTCGAATTCGAGAGCGTTGTCGTCCACGGCCCAGAACAGAAGGGTTTCGCAGGTCTCGGCCAGGTGCCCGATTTCGTACTGGGCGCGGGTCATCAGTTCCGTTGTGAGGTTGTTGCCCCCGTTTACGTCCGAGCTCCGACCGGTGGGGTCATCGTCCAAGAGGAGGGAGGTCTCGATGGCCGCCTTGACCGACAGAAGAGGGCTGCGCAGCTCGTGCGCCGTGAGAGCCAGGCTGATATCGAGGTTCTCACCCCGCTTACGCGACAGCGCCGCTTCATCAACGAGCTCGAAAATCTGGGAAATCAGGGCCTCGAGACCAAACGGCGGTGCCGGATCGTCCTCGAATGAGGCCACGAGAATGATGACATCTCGGGCTTTCAGAATCATTGCGTCGGATCGTCCGCTCACCACCCCGAAGCGGCGTCTCAGGTCCGTGAGGTTCGACTCGTCCCCGCTGGCCACGAGTCCCAGCTCGGACTCGAGCACCGGTCTTGAGTCAGTGTCCAGACCGTAGGTTGCGTGAAGGTGCGAGGCCTCCTCGCCGGGGAGCGTTTGCCACGCCGCGACGGGCGCGTCGAACTGGATGCCGCATAGGCGGACCGCCGAGCGAATCGCTTCGTCCCGATCGTCCGCCAGGACGAGTTCGTGCATCGACATAACGAATCGCGCGAGATCAGCAGAAGCGTTATCTGCGGTATCGCGTTGTTGCACAAGCTGAAATGCCTCGCCCATGTACCCTTCACTTAGGTCGAAGTGTCGAGAACCGTCCCCCATCTGCACGTTGCACTGCCCGATTACTGGAATATCACCCGGTAGGACGCCTGGAAAGGGTGGTGGGCCAAAGATACGTTTTGTCGGCTTTAGCGGCTGTGGCTGAGTCAAGGGCTTTGACCCCTTGTCGGTACTAGTCGGTTTGGGTGGTGCGAGCAACGGTTCAAGCGGGCCCCCGTTTTTCCCGTGTTTAGCCGCAGTTATGACTTTGAGTGCCCGCATGAGTGCGAGTGGTGACGTAGTCATCCAAGGACATTGAAATCAGCAGTAGCGCATAAACGGATAGCAAAAATAGCTAATCGCAACCCTGAAGCGCGTCGCTCATTAAGACCCCCATTTTGTAGGCTGTCGCCGGTGCGCCGCCCCGGTGGGTGCGGACATCTCCGCCGAGTTCGCTGGGTTCCTCGATACTGGAGATCAACTGTGTCCGTTCTGTCCATTCGCCGAGACCTTCGTAACATCGCGATCGTCGCTCACGTCGATCACGGCAAGACGACGCTCGTCGACGCCTTGCTTTGGCAATCGGGCGCATTTCGGGCGAACCAGGATGTCAACGAGCGGGTCATGGACTCGATGGATCTCGAGCGCGAGAAGGGCATCACCATCCTGGCCAAGAACACGGCCGTGCGCTACGGGGACATCAAGATCAACATCGTCGATACTCCCGGGCACGCCGACTTCGGGGGCGAGGTCGAAAGAGGCCTGACAATGGTCGACGGCGTTCTTCTCCTCGTCGACGCCAGCGAGGGCCCCCTACCCCAGACCCGCTTCGTGCTGCGCAAGGCGCTCGAGGCGCGGCTGCCGGTCATCCTCGTGGTCAACAAGGTCGACCGCCCCGACGCTCGCATCGCCGAGGTCGTCGACGAGGTCTACGAGCTGTTTCTCGATCTGGACGCGGACGAGGGCCAGATCGATTTTCCAATTGTGTACGCGAACGCGCGCGCCGGCTGGGCGTCGCTCGAACAGGGAGGCGAGGGCGTGGACCTCAAGCCGTTGTTCGAGCTTCTGCTCGACCGTATCCCCGCGCCGACTCACGACGAGGCTCATCCCCTTCAGGCGCTCGTCACCAACCTCGACTCGTCTCCCTATGTCGGCCGGATCGCGCTGTGTCGCGTATTTCACGGGACCATCCGCAAGGGGAGCCAGGTCGCATGGTGCCGGACCGACGGCAGTATCGAACGACTCAAGGTGACCGAGCTCTACGTGACGGAGTCGCTCGACCGCGTCGAGGCGGACGAAGCCGGTCCCGGGGAGATCATCGCAATTGCGGGCATCTCCGAGGTCACTATCGGCGAGACGCTCTCGGATCCCGAAGATTCAAGACCGCTGCCCGTCAGTCACTTCGATGACCCGTCGCTGTCGATGCTCGTCGGCATCAATACGTCCCCGCTCTCCGGACAGGACGGCAACAAGTTGACGGCGCGGCTCTTGAGCAACCGGCTCGATGCCGAGCTCATCGGGAACGTGTCGATCCGCGTGCTCGACACCGACCGACCCGATGCCTGGGAGGTTCAGGGGAGGGGAGAGCTACAACTCGCCGTGCTCGTCGAAATGATGCGGCGCGAGGGTTTCGAACTGACGGTCGGGAAACCTCAGGTCGTGACGAGGGAGGTCGACGGCAAACTTTGCGAGCCCGTCGAATCCCTGGCCATCGACGTTCCCGAGGACTACCTCGGTGTCGTGACCCAGTTGCTCGCCCTCCGAAAGGGACGCCTCGAGCAAATGGTCAACCACGGAACCGGTTGGGTGCGGATGGAGTACCTGGTCCCCGCTCGCGGGCTTATCGGGTTCCGAACCGAGTTTCTCACCGAGACGCGCGGGACCGGGCTTCTCCATCACGTCTTTGACCGCTACGAGCCCTGGCACGGCGAGTTGCGCACTCGTCCGACGGGGAGCCTCATCGCAGACCGCCGAGGTCAGACGACGAACTATGCGTTGCTCAACCTCCAAGACCGCGGTGCGATGTTCGTCGGTCCGGGCATCGAGGTCTACGAGGGAATGATCGTAGGAGAGAACGCCCGCAGCGAGGACATGGACATCAACCCGACCAAAGAAAAGAAGCTCACCAACATGCGCTCGTCAACCGGCGAGGAGTTGGTCCGCCTGATCCCTCCGCGCGAGCTGTCACTCGAGCAGGCCCTCGAATTCATCAGGGAGGACGAGTGCGCCGAGGTCACGCCCAACCACGTTCGCCTCCGAAAGGTCATTCTGACCGCCAACGATCGAACGAGGGAATCTCGTCGCCGAAGCTCTTAGCCGCGCACCAGGGTCCTGGCCGTTTTTCGGAGGACATGCACCGTTGACCGTCTAGGTCAGCAGCAACCAGGCCACCCAGCAGAGGACCATGGCCAGGCCCGCCCCGAACTCGACCGCAACACCGATCCCAAAGCCGACCAGCAGATCCCTGGTCGTCGCCCAGGCGATTGTCCAGTCCCCGGTTCGCGCTCGCTCGGCGAGCAACACGCCACCCACGGCCCCGATCACGAGTCCGACGACCGGAATGACGAAGAAGCCGATGATGCCGAGCGCAACCCCCGCTGCGACGATAGAGGCGGGGGCTCCCTTCGCTGCAACACGACGGTGTGGAAGAACGAGTCCCGCGACGATGCCCGTCCCCGCAAGCAAGGTAATCAAGGTAAAGGCGACGGTGCCGGCTCCCTCGAATCCCTCGGCCAATCCGTAGACGAGTGCGGCCGCCCAGACGAGCGGCAGCCCCGGCAGCAGCGGCAGCAAGGTTCCGATGAGGCCTACGGCCATCACCAGTCCGATGAGCACGACGACACCGATGTCCATGCCCGCACCTTGCCCACCTGAGGAAGCACGAATCCGTCCGTAACGCACCGACCTCGTTGTCGTTAGGTCAACAAGAAGGGCCAAGACAACGGTTGTTCCAAGTTCGTGCCAAGGGGGTGTAGAGGCATGCCGAAGCTCAAGCTGGCGACGCTAGTGCTCGTCATCGTTGCCGCGTCGGCGTGTGGCGGCGAGAGCCCGACGCAGCCGGCGGGTGATCGAATGAACCCGTCGGCCCAGACCAGTTCCAGTGGAGGTTCGCGGCGGAGCGCAAACTCTTCATCGAACTCGGGTCCGGCTAAGCGCATCGATCCGAAGCGCGACGGGTTCGAGATCGGGCTCGGGGAGTGGGCGATCACCGCGGAGGCACAGGCGATCCGGCCCGGCCCGGTGACCTTCGTTATCCAAAACCGGGGAACGGTTCCGCACGGTTTCGAGATCGAGCTCGAGGGCGAAAGCAGCGGTCACGGTTCGGGCGATCTTTTCAAGGCCGAAACCGAGCTGCTCCAACCCGGGGAGTCGACTCGGATGAGGGTCGACCTGGCCCCCGGAGTGCACAAGATCGAATGTCTGGTCGACGGTCACGACGACATGGGGATGGAGGACCTGCTCGACGTACGAGCCAACGCACCTCTTGTCAAGGACGAGGCGCAGAGCGAACCGGGGCGGGTGGCGATCGCCGACTTCGCGTTCGCTCCCGAGGTTACCGAGGTCGAGGCCGGCACCCAGGTTAGGTGGGACAACGACGATCCCGTCGAGCACACGGTCACCGCGATCAACGGAGACTTCGAGTCGAACAACCTGGCTGAAGGCGAATCGTTCTCCCTCACGTTCGACGAGCCGGGCAGCTTCGCCTATCGCTGTGTGATCCACCCAGAGATGGAAGGAACCGTGAACGTCAGATGAAAGGAGATCGCATGATCAAGAGGATTCTTGCAGCCTTCGGAATCGTCGCCCTGTTGGCCACTGCATGTGGCGGCGACGATGGAGATCCGGCGGCCGCGTCGGGAGATGGCGGCAGCAGCGTGACGTTGACGGCCGCAGACTTCTCCTTCGAGCCGGATACCGTGACGGCCGGCGCGGGCGACACGATCGAGTTGTCGAACGAGGGCGAGTCTCCGCACAACCTCCAAGCCGAGGAGGCGGACCTCGACGAGGACGTCGATGCCGGCGAGACCGTCTCAATCGACCTCGCCGACGTCGAGCCGGGGACCTACGACTTCATCTGCAAGTTCCACCCCGAAGACATGACGGGTACGCTCGAGATCACGGAGTGAGTTCAAACCTGCGGCCCCGATAGGTCATCGACTCTTCGATCGCCGGGGCTTTCGCGCAGAATCGACCAGTTCCATGGCAGTTTTCTTTAAAGATCTTTGTTCCGAGCAGGGAGGAACTGGGTATCTAGCGAACAGCTAGTCAGTGGAGCAACAACTGGGGGGTTCGCCGTGAAAAGGGTCATCTGCTTGCTCACTTCCTGTCTGATTCTTTCTTGGGCGTTCTCTGGACCCGCCACTGCTCAGTCGCTCACGGGGCCACTCGACAAGGTGGTCGACGAAGTCAAGGAGCCCGTCGACCAGGTCAAAGAGGTGGTCAAGGAGCCCGTCGACCAGGTCGTAAAGGATGCGACCGAGGTCGCCAAGGTTCCAAGCGGTTCCGTCGACAAGCCCCAGACGGCCCCCGCGTTGAGCGGACCGACCTCCGCCCAATCCGAGCCGGCCAACTCTGCGTCCGGCGCCTCAGTCGCACACAACAACGTCGCGCGCGCGACAAAGCCTTTGGTCATGTCCTCGAAGAATGCCAAGCGAGGCGGACCGGAGGGCGACACCGAGGAGGTGGTGTCGGCGGGCAACATGATCGAGCCTGCTCAGGTGAAGGGCGCGCAGATCATCACGCCGGCGACCGAAGTCGATGAGTCCGAGGGATCGGGTCTGTCTCGCACCGGCGTGCAGATTCTGACCTGGCTGACCCTGGCCGGTTGGTTGCTGGGCGCAGGGTGGGCGTTCTTCTGGCGGGGACGATCTCGGGTGCGCGTCGCTACGTCATGACTCTCACACGCCGGCGCGTGATCTTCGTTGCAATGATCGTGGCTGCGCTGGTCCTGGAGGTCGCAATCCTCGTGTGGTTCTTCGGTTACCCAAACAGCTCCGAGGATGAGCCGGTGATAAGTGACGGCAAAGTCGAGTCGCGATTCGGCGATACGACCGGCTGTGGCGAGTCATCCCCCGCCGGCTCATCGGCATCCAATGCTCGATTCGACGACACAAAGCGTTTTGCGGTCGAGGTTCCACCGGAGTGGAGGGGCAAGACAGAAGGCAGCGTCGTCACGCTCAACAAGAAGAACGGCCGGGCCACGCTGTCGGTGGGTCGCGCGCGGTCCGGCGACCTGTCGGTTGCGCTCGAGGATCTGCGCGCCACCCTTAGTCGGTCGTACCCAGACCTGAACATCACGAGCGTGGAAAGCCTCATACTCGACGGCTGCCCGGCTCGGTCGATCGCGGGTCGCGCTCGCAACACCCAGGGGGCGAATCTGAACTTCGAGGGAGTGGTCGTCTCCGGACCTACCGACAACTTCGTGATCGCGGGATTCCTCGAGCGTGGTTCAGAGCCCCGTCTGGACGCGAGTGTTGAACGCGTTATTCGCTCTGTGCGCTTCTATCTCACGGCCGAGGGAGAACGCTCCGCTAGATCCTGAAGAACAGACCCGCGAACTTGCGTGCCGCGTCGAGATCGCCGTACGGAGTTCCCGAGCGGGTGCGACCGAAGGCCGTGAGCACCAGGCTGACCGGATCGAAGTCGATGAGGACGGGCAGATCGTCAGCCGACCCCGGCTCGTAGGCCATACCTTCCCCCGTGACCGTCACCCGATAGGTGGCCGCGTTGCGGCCCGAGACGCGCACGCCCACCTCGAGGGTCTCTCCACCGAGCCTCGACACGTCGGTGGTGGCCTGCCACAGAACGAACATGAATGGCACAAGCATGTCTGCTGCGTCTGCGCTCATGAAGTGAGGCATGCCGAGTCCCTCGCGCAGATCCCAGCTGTGCACCCCATAGTCCATCAATTGACCGATCGGATAGAAGAACGCCGGCACCGGACCCATGTACGCGTGAGTGATGAGGAAGTTACTCCAGTCCTGCTCGTCTACTTCCTCGAACATCTTCATCGCCCGCGCGAAGTCCTCGCGCAACCGCGCAATCAGCTCATCCTGTGGGGCACCGCTGAGTGCTTGGGCTCGCTTATCCGCCGTGACGGCCATCTCGGTAAGGGGGGCGAGGGCCTCGGCCGTGTCACCGGCCCGCGTCGTCTCGAAACGGTCGAGATAGCCCTCGGTGGTGTCGGCGATGTGAGCGACGATGTTCCTGACGCGCCAGTGTCCTGCTGAAGTAGGTGAGTCCCAGTTCTCCGGTTTCTCGGCTATATCGAAGAATCCCTCCGCCTCCTCGCGCACCACGCGCAGCAGGTTGTCCTTTGCCGCGAAATTGGTGGCATCCCACTGGGACTGTGAGGCGTCCTGCTCGGCGATCGACATAACCTTCCCCCCGTAGGTAGGTACACGGACCGTTCTTGGGGCCGATTGTGACACTGGTTATAGTTACTTACAAGAGATTAGTTGACGAGCCACCACGGCAGGCGAACCTCGAGGAGGCAGTATGAAGCTGGAAGGCATCCACCACATCACCGCAATCACGGGCGACGCTCCTCAGAACGTGAGGTTCTACTCCGACACGCTCGGTCTCCGACTCGTGAAGAAGTCGGTCAATCAGGACGACCCGACCGTTTACCACCTCTTCTACGCGGACGAGGAGGGTGGGGCGGGCTCCGACATCACGTTCTTCGAGTACCCGAGGGCGGGGCGCGGCCGAGCGGGGGCGGGCATGGTTCACCGAATCACCTGGCGCGTCGGCTCAACCGACGCCCTCGACTTCTGGGCCAAGCGCCTAGAGGATCGCGGAGTCGCAACCGAGCGGGACGGCGACAGGCTTCGCTTCTACGATCCCGAGGGCCTGGGTCTCGAGCTCGCCGTTGTTGAAACGACCGACGAGCCGCTGAGCGCGCGTCACCCCGCCATTCCACACGAGTTTGCCCTGCAGGGTTTCGATGGAGTGCGCGTGTACACGGTCGATCCCGCCGCTAGCAATGACTTCCTCGGTTCGACCATGAACTTCGATCGGAAGTCGGACTCGTCATGGATCGCGCGCGGCGAGCAGCGCGGCGGCTTCTATGTCTACGACGAAGCACCCAATCAGGCGGGCCTGAGTGGCGCGGGCACGGTTCATCACATCGCGTGGGCGACGCCGATGGACGAGCACCCGGCATGGCATGAGCGGATCGGCAGGGCCGGAGCCGACGTCACCCCGATCATCGATCGCTACTACTTCAAGTCGATCTACTTCCGCGAACCGTCCGGCGTGCTGTTCGAGATCGCGACTCTTGGCCCGGGCTTCGCCGTCGACGAGCCGGTCGAATCGCTCGGTGAGCGTCTCGCTCTGCCTCCGGACTACGAGCATCTGCGCGACAAGCTCGCCGATGTCCTGACTCCGTTGCCGGATCCCCGAGCCGAGTCGAGCTAGCCATGGCGACCAGCCCGGACAAAGCCTTCTGTCCGCACTTTCAAAAAGCCATCGAGCTGGTGGGCAAGAGGTGGAGCGGCACGATACTGCGCGCGATCATGTATCGCGCGCTGCGGTTCTCGGAGATATCGACGCACATCGAGGAGATCTCCGACAGGTCGCTTTCGCTTCGACTGAAGGAGCTCGAGACCGAGGGCTTGATCACGCGCATAGTCGAGGCGACCCAGCCGGTGGGCGTTAGTTACCAGCTGACAGACAAGGGACGCGCGCTCGAGTCGGTCATCACCGAGCTCGAGAGCTGGGCGCACGATTGGGTGGCGCCGCACGAGCACGCCGAGACGCACGCGCGTTGAGAGGCTCACCACACGACGAGACGGGGACCGTGCTGACGATCCCCGGCCTCTTCGGATCGGCCGTGGAAAGCTCGCCCGCGAAGGTATGGCTCCACTTCGAGGACTCGACCTGGACCTTCGAGCAGGCTTACGAGCGCACAACCGCCGTAGCCTCGGCGCTCGACGAAATGGGGGCCGGGCGCGGCAAGCGAGTTCTCGCGACCGCGCGCAACTCTCCCGACTACCTGTTTACCTGGCTCGCGACCGTGCATCTGGGAGCGACGATCGTCGCCGTCAACCCCGCCAGCAGTGCTGAGGAGCTCGGAGCCCTCATCGACCAGGTGCAGCCACACGTCGTGGTGAGCGACGCCGGATTGAGCGACTCGATCGAAGAGCGCTCTTCCGATACTCGACTCGTGCTCGCCGACGACCTGTTGAACGCGCCCGCAGCGAACATTGTGGCGGCCGCTCGTCCCGAAGATGTGGCCGTCCTGATCCCCACGTCCGGCACCACCGGTCGCTCCAAGTTGGTGATGCAGACGCAGCGCGCCTACGCAATGGCGGGTGTCGGTTTTCCATTCTGGATGGGACTCGACGAGGCGGATCGCCTGATGACGTCGTTGCCGCTGTTCCACATCAACGCCCCGGCCTACTCGATGCTGGGCTCGGTCGCAGCGCGAGCCGGGCTGATCCTGCTGCCGCGCTTTTCCGGCAGCAGGTTCCTCGACGAGGCGCGTCGCTACGGCGCGACCGAATTCAACGCGATCGGAGCCATGATTGAGATTCTGATGCGCCAGCCGGAACGGGACGACGACGCCGACAACCCCCTGCGGCTCTGCTACACGGGTCCCTCGCCGGCGAAAGAGCGTCAACTCGAAATCGAGCGGCGCTTCGGTCTCGAAGTCGTGTGCGGCTACGCGCTTTCCGAAACCCCGTATGCCCTCATCTGGAGAAAGGGCACCCGGCCCTTTGAAACTCTGGGGAGTCTGCGTCAGCATCCGACGATGGGCGAGATCAACTACGGTCGCGTCATCGAGGACGGCCAGGAGGTCGAAGTCGGTGGCAGCGGCGAGCTCGAGCTGAACAACCCCGCGGTCATGCTCGGTTACTACGGGATGCCCGAGGAGACCGACAGGGTCCTGTCCGACGGCTGGTTGCGAACCGGAGACGTCGTCACCGTCAACGATGACGGCACCTTCACTTTCGTTGGGCGCAGGAAGGAACTGATCCGTCGGAGAGGCGAGAACCTTTCTCCAGTCGAGGTCGAGGCCGCGCTCGAAGCACATCCCGAGGTCGAGGAGGCCGCAGTGATCGGCGTTCCGTCCGAGCTGTCCGAAGAGGAGGTCAAGGCATTCGTCGTGCTCAAGGACCACGCAAGCGTCTCGCTCGGCGCGCTGCGAGACTTTGCCGGCGAGCGACTTGCTCCCTTCAAGGTTCCCAGGTACCTCGAGGCCATTGACGAACTGCCGCACACGCCTACCGGTCGCATCGCGAAGCACGAGTTGTCCAAGGTTCGCAATGATCGTGAGAGCGACTTCGAGCCGGCCCGGGCAAGTGGGGAGAAGCAATGAGCGAGACCTCCGGAACGGGATCTTCCGAAAGCAGGGACTGGCTCAAGTCGTCGATCGGGCGTTCGACTCCCGACTCGATAACGGTGCGGGGCCGCGACCTTGCCGCCGAGGTAATGGGACAGATGTCCTTCACGGACCTCGCCTTCCTGCTGGCCGCCAACCGCACTCCATCCGAGGCCGAAGCGACGATGTTCAATGCCGTACTCGTGTCGCTCGCGGACCATGGTCTGACGCCCACAGCGCTGGCGGCCAGATTCACCTACACAGGCGCTCCCGAATCGATGCAGGGAGCAATAGCGGCGGGATTGCTCGGGGGAGGAAGCGTTTTCCTCGGACCGGTCGAGGACACGGCCCGGTTCCTGGGCGACGTCCTCACCGGCGTTTCCGACGAGCAGCGGTCGGACGGCTCGACACTCGAGGCTTTGGCGAAGGACGCGGTTCAAACAGTTCTGGACGCAGGCAAGAGGATTCCGGGACTCGGCCATCCCGTCCATCGCAAGACCGATCCTCGCACTCCTCGGTTCTACCAGCTCGCACAAGAGGTGGGATTGCTTGGGCCGAACCTCAGGCTGTTGAGATTCGTCGCGGCCGCTCAACAGGAAGCGACCGGCAAGGCTCTTCCCGTCAACGGCGCGGGCGCGGCGGGCGCGGTGCTGGCCGATCTCGGATTCTCTCCCTCGCTAGCGCGCGGGTTCGCGCTACTCGCTCGAACCGCGGGGCTCGTCGGTCATCTCGCAGAGGAGGCCGAGCATCCCATCGGAATGCGTCTCTACAAGGAAGTGGACGCCAGAGCCTCGAGGAACACAGAGCCGGACACTCCGTGAACCTGACGCACCGGCTTCTATCGAAGAATCTGGTGGACGGGGAACTTCGACCCGGCGAGGAGATACACCTGAAGCCGGACCAGGTACTCGTCGAGGACGCCACTGGCTCGATGACCTACATGCAGTTCGAGTCGCTCGGCGTCGAGCGAGTCAAGGTTCCGCTGGCCGTAATGTACGTCGACCACAATGTGCTGCAGGTGGACGAGCTGAACGCAGACGAGCATCGTTACCTCCAGTCGTTCTCGTCGCGCTACGGAGTCAAGTGCTCGAAGGCCGGAAACGGGATCTCGCACAGCATTCACCTCGAGCGTTTTGCGCGCCCCGGCGAGGTTCTCATCGGAGCCGATTCGCACACCACAATGGCGGGAGCCGCGGGCATGTTCGCGGTGGGTGCGGGAGGTCTCGACGTCGCGGTTGCACTCGCGGGACACGGTTTCTGGATTCCGTGCCCTTCGGTCGTGGCCGTCGAGTTGCGCGGAGACCTGCCGGACTGGGTCGAGGCCAAGGACGTCGTCCTGGAGTTGTTGAGGCGGCACGGGACGCGCGGGGGCCGCGACAAGGTGTTCGAGTTCGTCGGCCAGGGTGTGTCGACTCTGTCGGTGATGGAGCGCGCGACCATCTGCAACATGGTTCTCGAAACGGGGGCCACGACCGGGGTCTTCCCAAGCGACGACCGCACGCGCGAGTGGCTGTCGGCGCAGAAGCGCGGCGGCGATTTCGTCTCGATGTCGGCCGACGCCGGCGCAGCCTACGACGAGGTCGAGGTCATTGATCTGGCGTCGTTGGTACCGCTCATCGCTAAACCGCATTCTCCCGGGAACGTCGTGCCCGTCGCCGAGCTCGAGGGCACCGCGGTCGGTCAGGTGTGCGTGGGATCGTCGGTCAATTCCTCGTACGAGGACCTGGCGCGGGTCGCCGCCGTATTGCGAGACACATCCGTGCATCAAGACGTCGACCTGACGGTCAGTCCGGGCTCGCGCCAGGTTCTCGATGCCGCCGCGCGCTCGGATGTCTACCGAGATCTCGTGGGGGCCGGCGCACGCGTGCTCGAGGCCGTCTGCGGTCCGTGTATCGGCGTGGGACAAGCTCCATCGGCGGGGGTCCCTTCGGTTCGAACCTTCAACCGCAACTTCTCGGGGCGAAGCGGGACGGAAGGCGACGTCATCTACCTCTGTTCACCCTCGGTCGCCGCGGCGACCGCGCTGCGCGGAGTCATCACGGACCCTCGGAGTCTTGGCGCCATCCCGTCCGTCAGCCCGCCGACCTACAGCCCCGAGGTCGTGGACCGCCACATCATCGAGCCGGCCGCGGCCGACAAAGCCGCTCGGGTCGAGATCCATAGAGGGCCGAACATCGTGCCGCCTCCGGTGCCGCAGCCCGTGGCACCGAGCGTTGGATCGCGTGTTCTCATCGTGCTTGGAGACGACGTGTCGACCGGAGACATGGCCCCCGACGGAGCGCTCGGGATTGCGCTCTGGTCCAACATCCCGGCCTGCGCGGAGTTCATGTTTCGGCGAACCGACCCAGAGTTTCACCGCCGGGCGCTCGAGTGGGGCGGCGGAATCATCGTGGCGGGCCACAACTACGGGCAGGGTTCGTCGCGCGAACAGGCTGCGCTGTCGGCTTCGCACCTTGGCATTCGCACGGTCGTAGCGAAGAGCTTTGCGCGCATCCACCGGCAGAACCTGATCGCTCAGGGGATCTTGCCGTTGCTCTTCGCGTCCGAGGACGACCACGACGCCGTTGCGCTGGGGGACGAGTGGCTGATCGAGGACCTCGGTGACGCGGTCGCCGACGGCGCGATGTTGGTGGACTGCCGCACGGGTGCGGGCTCGCACGTTCAACTGGGGATCGAGCTGCTGCTGCGCGAAAGAGAGATCCTGCTCTCGGGAGGGATGCTGGGCTACCTTCGGCCGTCTTCTACACGCTAGGGCGATCCTCATGGGCGGGCGACCCGGTGCCGATGCTCCTCGAGATGGATTCTCCGGGAAGCGATTGACGTGCTGGCATGGATCGGCGTTGCGTTGCTGGTCGCGGCCGGTTGTGTCGCGATCCGATGGATGTCGGCACGCACGGATGCGCTCGGCCGCTCTCGTCCCTTTCCCTACATAGCCGTCGTTGTCCTGATTGCGCTCGGTAGCTCGGCGCTTGCACCATTGTTTCTTCGGGTTCGCCTCGAACGCCGGCTCGCGTCCTCTGCTTCGGAGTTGGTTGGAACGAAGGTCGGGGTTCGCTGCCAGAGCTTCGGGGGAGCCTTCGTGGACGCGGGGGCCGACTTGGGGTACGTGGTCTTCGGAGCTGACGGCAAGCCCGAGCAACGGACGCTAATCAAGCGAAAGCAGTGTGCGGATCTGTCCGACTATCTGGGCTCCGACAAGCAGCACCCAACGCACGACCAGATCGTCGCGGTCCACGTGCTCACTCACGAGACCATCCACATGACCGGAGTGCGGAACGAGGCCCACACCGAATGCTTGGCGATGCAGCGTGACGCGGGGATGGCTCAACTCCTCGGAGCGTCACCCGAGGCGGCCGGGGAGCTTGCGATCGCTTACTGGCGCGATGTCTATCCCTGGATGCCGGCGGCCTATCGCTCGGAGGAATGCGCGCCCGGCAAGGCCCTCGACGCCGGCCGACTCGACGCGCCGTGGGTGCTCGCCACGAGATAGAGGTCGCCACTCTTCGCCGAACACGGAGTCTTTGTAAGAAAGGTAACGGAACTTCATTTCTCATGACATTTTCTTTGGGAACTGCTTTTCGTAACGATTCGAGGACGGTGCCTCCCTAGCTTGTCGCTCAGTAAGCAAGCGGTCGACCTTGGGGAGGACCCATATGTTGAAGAAGTTCCTGTCCGTCGCGGTGGCGGCATGTCTCGTGATTCCCGCCGGAAGCGCATTTGCTGGAGAGGAACCGGCACCGGAGCGAACTCGTGTGGACATCGTAGGAATGGACTACCACTTCATGCTGGCCGACGGAGACGAGTTCCCCAGGAAGCTGGCGAAGGGGGCTTACAAGTTCACGTTCCGCAACGACAGCGAAAAGCGGATCCACGAAGTGGTCATGTTCAAGTTGCTCCACGGAAAGAAGCTCTACTGGCTCCTGAGGATGCCCGAGAAGAAGGCGCAGCGTCACGTTCGGTTCGTGGGTGCGACCTTCGCGATGCCCGGCAAGGAAGCAAAGAGGCCGATCAGGGCGGACCTGACCAAGGGTCGTTACGCCATGCTCTGCTTCGTGCAGAACCGAAAGAGGACAAAGCCGCACTTCCTGAAGGGAATGAAGCACCGCTTCAACGTCGTCAGTCCCACGGAGCTGTAGCTCCTTAGCGGCAGGTCAACTTCACCTTGTAGGCCGGCGTCCCTGTCTTTTGGGGCGCCGGTCTCGCGCGAGGCCACCGGCTCAGCCCTTTTTGGTTGGGCCAACCCTGTCTATCGAGATTCGGATGATCAGACGCCTCTCCTCCTCCATCGCCCTTCTGTAATCGTCCCAGTCGGGATGTTCGCCCGATATCCGTCGGTAATAGTCGATCAGTCTCTCCATAGCATGGGGCTGGGATATCAAGTCGACCTTGCCGTCGATCTGTATCCAGTCTCCGTAGAAGCCGTCGCTAAAGACACAGACGGTCGCCCTCGGATCTCGCCTCAGGTTGCGAACCTTGTAGGCGGTCTCGCGACTGCTGATGACGACGTAGCCGTCACCGTCGATACCGACGGTTATCGGCGAGGTCTGGACTCCGTCGTCGGCCTTACGGGTCACAAGCACGGCTCGGTGATTCCTGCTGACGAACTCGAGCGCATCGTCGCGGTTCATAGCTGATCTCCTTTGGTCGTGAGAGAGAACCTACTGGGCGTGGGGGTCATGGAGGCTCCCGCTGGGCCCGCGGCGGGTACGGTTTGCTCCCCTAATTGACTAGTCCGCACCCCGATCGGGCCGGCCCATCTAGTCCCATAACGGCGGCAAGAAATGAGCCTGCCTGCCTATTGGGAAAAAGTTACAGGCGGCCGATGTCCTCAGGGAACGGGATTCCTCGGCGACCCAGGTCGCCCGAGAGCTAGCCATGGAGGACGAATGTCGCATTTCGGAACGCGAGCTGCAGGGGGCACTGGGCGGAGAGTCGTCGCCGCTTCCCTCGGCGCGCTGCTACTGGCTCTGATTGGCGGCACCGGCGCACACGCCCGCGAGGCGGGGGACCGCTACTCGACCGTGATCGTCCAGGCCATGCCGGGCGAACGATCTGCGGCGGCGAACCTGGTTCGCTCGGTCGGCGGACGGGTCGGCCGCCATCTCGACGTCATAAACGGGTTCTCCGCTCGCGTTCCGTCGAGCGCCATCGCCTCTCTGGGCGAAACCTCGTCCGTACGCGCAGTTACGCCTAACGGCCGAGTCTCGCTGTCCAGCCACACCAACGTAAGCCCGGGCACCGGAAAGGGGTCGAGCTACGACGTCACGCGAGCAATCGGGGCCCGCAAGTTGTGGGAGCAGGGTTACACCGGCAGCGGGGTCGACGTTGCTCTCATCGACTCGGGCGTCGCCCCGGTCAGAGGTCTCCGGTCCGCGGGCAAGATTCTCCACGGTCCTGACTTCTCGTGGGAGTCCCAGGCGGAGAATCTGAGATACCTCGACACCTACGGGCACGGGACGCACATGGCCGGACTCATCACCGGGCGGGAGGGACCCGCCGGCGCTGCCTACCACACGAACAATCACAACCATTTCGGAGTTGCTCCCGATTCGCGCCTCGTCAGCCTCAAAGTGGCCGACGCCAAAGGGCTCACGGACGTAACACAGGTGATCGCGGCCATCGACTGGGTCATCGCTCATCGGAACGACGCAGGCATGAACATTCGTGTGCTCAGCCTTTCGTTCGGAACCGACGGCACCCAGACCTACTTGCTGGACCCACTTTCCTTCGCCGTCGAACGCGCATGGAAGAAGGGGATCGTTGTCGTAGCTGCCGCCGGGAACACTGGTTTCGGTGATCTGAGCCTCAACAACCCGGCGTTCAATCCGTTCGTCATTGCGGTCGGCGCCACCGACACCAGGGGCACCGATTCGATCTCAGACGATGTCGTCCCAAGTTGGTCGACGACTGGAAACATTCTGCGAAATCCCGACGTGGTCGCGCCCGGAACTTCGGTCGTAAGCTACAGAAACCGTCAGTCCTACATCGACAAGCACCACCAGGAAGGCCGAATCGGCAGGCGTTACTTCAAGGGCAGCGGAACGTCGCAGGCGACCGCGGTGACCTCGGGAGCCGTGGCGCTGTTGCTGGATCGCAGGCCGAACCTGAAGCCCGACCAGGTCAAGAAAGCGCTCACCGCGACCGCCACGCGATTGCCAGGTGCTAGCTCGCGTGCCCAGGGACGCGGTCTGCTCAACCTGCCGGCCGCCAATACGTATTCTTCGTTCTTTCTCTCGGGCCAGCTCCACCTCCCCGGCACCGGCCTCGGGGGCCTTCTCGGAGCGCGCGGCTCGAACATCATTTCGTCCTCCGGCGTGCCCCTGGTCGGCGAGAAAGACATCTTCGGCCAGCCCTGGCTGGCTACGACGATCACGAACCTCGGCAACAGTCTTCTCGGAATTTTCAACGGCACGCTTCTCTCGGGGCTGGGTTTCGTCACCGATCCGGTTCTCGGGCTCGTGTGGGAAACCGTCGGGTGGGAACGGAACGACTGGGCCGGCAGCCGTTGGACCGACGAATCGTGGACTGGAAGTCGATGGACCGGTAGCCGCTGGACCGGCAGCCGGTGGACGGGAAGTCGGTGGACGGGAAGCCGGTGGACGGGCGATACGTGGTCGAGTGCTTCTTGGGGCGACTAGTTGAGCGAACAGTGCAACGGACCCGAGACCAATAACGCTTCTGCCAGGCCGGTGCGGACTCCCCGCACCGGCCCCATGCTTGTCTGGTACCTGAACGCGCTGCTGCTGGCGGCGGCTCTGTTCATCTATCTCGGTCCGTTCTCGGTCCTCGAGCATGGCCCCGCGCGCCTCCTCATCCCCTGGTGGGTGCTTGCCGTGGGCTTCTTCGTTGCCGAGAAGAACCTCGTGCACCTCGAGTTTCGTCGTCACTCTCATAGCTACTCGTTGTTCGAAATCCCTCTGGTCGCCGGCTTCTTCTTCGCGCCGCCGGGGGCGATCGCGCTCGCGCAGCTCGTGAACCTTTCTGCTTCGCTGTTCCAGCGCCGGGAGTTCGTGAAGAACGCATTCAACTTCGCCAACGCCACGTTCAGCATGGGTGTTGCGCTTCTCGTGTTCTTCTCTCTGGCGGATGCGTCCGGTCCCAGCGTCCTCCGTAACTCGGTTGCGGCGTTTCTGGCAGCCCTCGCCTTCTCGGTGCTCGAAGCGGCCATGGTCATGGCTGCGATGTTCCTTGCGACTGGAGATCTCCCCAAGGGGAGCCTGCGACGAAGCCTGGGTTTTGGGGTTCTCGTGTCTGTGACAAACACATCTCTCGCCCTGATGGCGACCACCATCCTGTGGTTCGATCCCAAAGCGACGATCCTCTTCTTGGTGCCGACCGTGGTGCTTTTCTTCGCCTACAAGACGTTCGTGTGGCAGCGCCGGAAGAGCGAAAGCCTCGAGTCTCTCTACGAATCGACTCGGACTTTGCATCACTCGGTGGACTCCGGGCCCGCAACGCGCGATCTGCTCGAGCAGGTAAAGAAGATGTTCCGCTCAGAGGTTGCCGAGTTCCTGTTGTTCGCCACAACCGAGCAGGAGGCTCACGTCAGGGTCACCCTCGACACAGGTGGGGAGTTGCACATCATCAAGTCCAACGTCCTGGATCCGACAGAGGACGTGTGGATGCACGTTGCCTCGCAGGACCGAGCCCAGCTGATTGGACGTCCGGTACGTGAGCAGGAACTTGCCGACCAACTGGCCGCGCGCGGCTTGCGGGACGCCATGGTCGCCCCACTCCGGGGTGAAGATGGTGTCATTGGGACCCTCCTTGTTGGGAATCGGGTGGGGGAGACTTTCCGAACGGACGACCTTCCATTGTTCGAGACATTGGCGAACCACGCGAGCGTCTCGCTAGCGAACGCTCGCTTGATGGACCGTCTGAGGGAGGAAGCCGCCGAGAAGGAGTACCAGGCCCTCCACGATTCACTCACGGGTTTGCCGAACCGAACTCTCTTCCGCGATCGAGTGGAGCATGCACTGGCCTCTCTCGAGCCGCGCGGCTCACTCGCCGTCCTTCTGGCGGACCTCGACCGCTTCAAGGAGATCAACGACACGCTCGGGCATCACAACGGAGATCTGTTGCTGACCGAGGTCGCCCGTCGTCTGCGAACGGCGCTCGACTCGGCCGTGACCGTTGCCCGCTTCAGCGGTGATGAGTTCGCCCTACTTGTTCCTCGTATCGACTCGGTCGAGGACGCGACCGCAACCGCTCAGCGGGTCCTTGACATCCTTCAGGAGTCCTTCGCCCTTGCAGACGTCGAAATCAACATCAACGCAAGCCTCGGAATCGCGGTTCATCCTCTGCATGGATCCGACGCAAACAAGCTCATTCAGCGCGCCGATGTGGCCATGTACGTTGCGAAGGAGACGCACTCGGGCTTCGAAGTCTATTCAACCGATCGTGATGGCTACAGTCCTGCTCGACTAGCTCTGGCGTCCGAACTTCGTCAGGCCATCGAGAACGAGGATCTGCTCGTTCACTACCAGCCCAAGGTCGACATCAGGACGAGACGAGTCGTCGGCGTCGAAGCACTCGTCCGATGGATCCACCCCGAGCATGGTTTCATGCCGCCCGACGAGTTCATTCCGCTCGCCGAGCACACAGGATTGATTCAGCCCCTAACGAAACTGGTACTTCGCTCGGCCCTTCGCCAGTGCCGCGAGTGGCAGGCCGCGGGGCTGGATCTCGACGTCTCCGTCAACCTCTCGGTTCGAAGTCTTCTCGACCTGCAACTGCCACAAAGCGTTGCGGCCTTGCTGCGCGAGTTCTCCGTCGAACCGACTCGCCTCGTCCTCGAGATCACGGAAAGCAGCATCATGGCCGATCCGATCCGAGCAGCCGACGTGGTCGACCGCCTCAGTGGTCTCGGAATCGGTCTCGCGATCGACGACTTCGGTACCGGCTACTCGTCGTTGTCCTACCTGAAGCGTCTGCCCGTTTCAGAGATCAAGATCGACAAGTCCTTCGTCATGTCGATGACGAGCCAGGAAAACGACGCCGTAATCGTTCGCTCGACGGTCGACCTGGGACGGAACCTCGGCCTGCGAGTCGTCGCCGAGGGAGTGGAGACGATCGAGATGTTCAACGAGCTCAAGAGGCTCGGATGCGACATCGCTCAGGGGTACCTGTTGAGTCGCCCGCTGGCCGCGGACGATCTGACGGCCTGGGCAAAGGACTGGCGCTCGGCAGAAGAGGGCGCGCTCGTTGCTTCTTTCGCATCCTGAGTCCAGCCCTCTCCGGTCTCAGGACTAATTCACCCGGAGCGTGGCACAAGTCGTCGTCCCGCTAACCGACCGGCTGGGTCATTGCGTTGTCCGATAACCGCTAGTCGAACGCTCGAGGGGCTGCGAGGATGGGTCGATGAAACTCGACTTCGACAACTGCTACAAGGCGCTCAACAGCCGCGATGCACGGTTCGACGGAAGCTTCTTCGCCGGCGTGACATCGACCGGCATCTACTGCAGGCCGAGCTGTCCGGCGCGCACCGTCAAGCGTTCAAACGTCAGGTTCTTCCACACGGCCGCCGCCGCGCAGGGTGCCGGTTTTCGCGCCTGCAAGCGGTGTCGTCCGGATGCCTCTCCAGGATCGCCGGAATGGGATGTCAGAGCCGACCTCGTTGGGCGAGCGATGCGGCTGATAGCGGACGGAGTCGTCGACCGGGAGGGAGTTGACGGACTCGCCCGGCGCTTGCACGTCAGCGCGCGACACCTTCATAGGCAACTCGTGGCGGAGGTCGGAGCTGCGCCTCGGGCACTCGCGAGCGCTCAACGGGCCCAGACGGCTCGCGTCCTCATCGAAACGACGGCCCTTCCCTTCACCGAAGTGGCGTTCGGAGCGGGTTTCGCAAGCATCCGTCAGTTCAACGACACGATTAGAAACGTCTTTGCCACCACTCCCACTCAGCTCAGAAGGAGGAACGCAAACGAAGAATCCTCCGCGCCGGGAACGATGTCCCTGCGGCTCCCTTATCGCGCGCCGTTTGCCGGCGAGGACTTGCTGGCGTTCCTGGGTAGGCGCGCGATCTCGGGGGTCGAGTCGTACGACGGCACCGTATATCGGCGAACGCTGAGGTTGCCGACGTCGGATGCGATCGTCGAGCTAGCAATGGGTCAGGACCACGTTCGGTGCGTGCTGCGGCTCGGCGACATTCGTGACCTCGGCCCGGCAGTCCGCCGTTGCAGGCAGCTGCTCGATCTTGACGCGGATCCTGTTGCAGTCGATGAATCACTGGGCAACGACCGCGTCCTCGGTCCCGCCGTGCGAGCGCATCCCGGCCGACGGTTGCCCGGGAGCGTCGATGGCTTCGAGCTTGCAGTGCGCGCGGTGCTCGGCCAGCAGGTTTCAGTGGCGGGCGCACGCACGATTGCGGGCCGGCTCGTTCATCGCTTCGGCAAACCGCTGACGGCGCCCGACGGAAAACTTACGCACGTTTTCCCCGAGCCCGCCGCGCTCGCCGACGCCGACCTCGGTGAGCTCGGAATTCCCGGGAGCCGTCAGGAGTCGGTGCGCACGCTCGCAGGGGCCGTCGCGAGCGACCTGGTGCTCGATCGGGGAGCGGATCGCGCCGACGTCACAGCGAAGCTAAGGGCGTTTCGGGGAATCGGTCCGTGGACCGCGTCGTACGTCGCCATGCGAGCGTTGGGCGATCCCGACGTCTTCCTGCCGGGAGACCTAGGCGTGAGGCGGGCCCTCGAGAAGCTCGGCCATCCCGGCGATCCCAACTCGGCGGAGATCCTCGCCGAAAGCTGGCGGCCCTGGCGCTCCTACGCCGTCCAATACCTCTGGGCCACCCCGTAACCGTTTCTGAGCGCATAGCTCCCGCCAATCCGGCTCATTGGCACAGAAAACCTTCAGAACATGGGACGGTGGGCTCTGAAGACCGACTCACTGAGGTATGCGCGCCTTGCAGCAGAACCAGCAGAAGGTATCGACGCTCGAGCTCTTCTTCGACCTCGTATTCGTCTTCACGCTGACGCAGTTGGCCAGCCTTCTGAGGCGGGATCCGACGTTCGAGGGAGCGGCACGAACGGTTCTTGTCTTTACCGTTCTCTACTGGATGTACGGCGGATACGTGTGGCTCACGAACAGTGTTGCGCCGAACCTGACTCTCCGGCGCATGCTCCTCATTCTCGGGATGGCGGGGTTCTTTGTTTGTGCACTGGCCGCCCCCGAGGCTTTCGGCGATAGCGGTCTGGCCTTCGGGGTCGGCTACCTGCTCGTGGTCATCGTGCATGGCGCACTTTATGGAGAGGAGCTTGGGTGGGACGTGCTCGCACGCGTCGTTCCCCTGAACCTATTGTCGGCCGGCTTCGTGCTTGGTGCGGTCCTTTTGGAAGGCCCGGCAGCCTACGCTGGTTGGATCATCGCGATCGCGATCCAGTTCGTAACACCGTTCATAGCTGCTCGCGTTGCCCCAGGTTTCGACATTCGCTCGGAGCACTTCGTCGAGCGCCACGGTCTGATCATGATCGTTGCGCTGGGCGAGTCCATCGTCGCGGTGGGCATAGGCGCTTCGCATCTTTCCTTGGACATCCTCGTGGTGACGGGGCTGCTCTTGGGCCTGGCGTTGATCTCGGCCCTGTGGTGGGCCTACTTCGTCGGCGAGGACGAGGCCGCGGTGTTGGCGATGTCTTCGGTGGACGCGGCGGAGAGATTCCGACTCGCGATAAACGCGTACTTCTATTCGTACATACCGATGCTGCTCGGAATCGTGATCATGGCCGCCGCCCTCGAGGAGGCCATCGCCGACATGTCCCACCGCCTTCCGACGGCTTTCGCCCTCGCGCTCGGTGGAGGCGTGGCGCTGTACCTGCTCGGCGACCTCTTCTTCAGGCGAACTCTGCGTATCGAACCGCGCATCTTCCGCATCTGCGGTGCTCTGCTTGCCCTTGCGACGATCCTCATCGGTACGTACGTCACCGCAGTAATGCAATTGGTCGCGCTCGTAACGATACTGAGTGGGATGCTCGTCCTCGAGGCTCGAAGTACCCGGCTGCAACCCCCTCTCCGAATCTCAAATTCTCCTTGACTCTCCCCCTCGAGGGAGGGGTTCATCGTGAGTCCCGGAAGGAGGAACGATGGGTGGCCACCGACGCCTTGTCATCGCCCCCCTGCGTTCGGTCGACATGCCTCTGAGCGAGATCGCGCCACACTCTTCGGCACGACCATCCGCCACGCGTCGAGGACGAGCTCGCGCATCTCTTCCTCGTCGATGGCTGCGAGGCGAACGATGACCCAGTTGTACCGTTGGTCCGCACGTTTCGGCATGATGAACTTCTCCGGGTCGGACGCGATCAGGGCGTGGCGCTCGTCCTTCGGATAGGCGAAGCCCATCAGCGTCTCGTCGCGCGCGAACGCCAGGTAAACGATCCGGCCGACCCTGAACTTGACCCGGTCTCGCACGAGGGCTTCGTAGCTGCGGGGGAGGCCGAGGGCCAGAGCGCGCACGTCGTCGATCGTCACCATCGACCACCATCATTAGCACGAAGGGGATTCGCCCGCAGACTCTATGCGCCAACTGGTATCGGCTGTCGCAAAACGCAGCAACAGTGCGGGCCGGAGCCCATGCGGCCTTCTACGTCCGCGGTGAAGCTCAGTTCCCGGGATCGCCGCGCGCCGTCCGCGAGATCTCTTGAGGGCCCTACGACGCTTCTGACTTGGCGTTCACTCCGTCCGATCGATCGTCAACATTCCCTCCGTCCCCGGCGGGAACGTTGTCTCCAACCTGATCTCGTCCTCGTCCTCCCGGAGATCGAATCCGAGGAACGAGCAGCATTGGCGCTCAGCGTCCACCAGCCTATTGAGCCGAGTGGCGACGCCCTCCAGACGGTCCCAAATGGTCGTGGTGACGTTGCCCTCGGTGCTCTCGGCGATGAGTGCGGCTTTTCGTAGGTCGTCCCACTCCCGGAGCCGCGCTTGCAGATCGTCGCTGGGAAGCGAGCAGGCGATCGGACCCGAGTCAATGGGGATGGCCGTGTGCCGGTGCGTCAAGTTCGGTCCTCCTTCGCCGGGACGAACGTGCGCCTGGTCCCTCTCCGCTCACTGTTGCACTTCAACTAGACTTGAAGTCAAGCGCATGAGGCATCCATGAAGGACACAACCCTGAGCATCGGCGAGGTCGCCGAATTGCTGGGTGTGCGCGCCTCGGCCCTGCGCTTCTACGAGGAATCCGACGTGCTGGCCCCCGTTCCACGCGCCGGCGGCAAGCGGCGATACGACCCCGAGACCGTGGATCAACTTCGACTGATTCGCTTCTGCCAGGAGGTCGGCTTCAGCCTGGCGGAGATTCGCACGCTGCTGTCGGGCTCTCGCGGATGGTCTGACAAGCAGCGGTGGCGCGAATTGGTGGACGGAAAGTTGATGGAGGTCGATCAGACGATCCAGAGGGCCGAGGCCATGAAGAGGATTCTCAAGGAGAGTCGCGCGTGCGACTGCGTCGCACCGCAGAGTTGCAGCCTTATCGCCGACGTCGTGGGACCACGCCCCGAGATCGTTTAGCTCCGATATATATGAAGCATCGAGCTCGAGGCCATCGCTGTCGGTCGACGACACCCAATCACACTTCACCGTCGCCTGGTTCATCTCAGGATGAGCGAGGTGTCACGACCGTTTCATTAGTTCCAGGACCTTCACGACCGTGTTCCAGTTCCTCGCCGTAGCCCGAGTTCCGAGCTTCTTCTCGAAGTAGTCGATGGTGAGCTTTGACCTACCCGAACCGTTCGGGAACCGCAGAAAGATCTCGCGGTCTTTGACTTCGAACTCGTCCGGCGGCGAGCGGTCGGAGTCCAGCGTCTTGACAGCTTTCGCGGAAGCAGACTCGGCGAGGAACATCACGTGTAGCAAGGAGGGTTTGACTCGCTTCGTTGGAAAAGGATTGGCGGCGGCGACACGCTCTAGCTCCCGTTGCGTCCGCACCATGACCGGGATCGTGAGGTCGAAGGCCTTCGATATTGCAACCTCGATCTCGGCAATGAGCTTCCTCGAGGTCGCTGATTGCCCATCGAAGAGCACGTTGCCGCTTTGAAGATAGGTCCGCACGTTCCCATATCCAAGATCCTCGAACAAGGTCCGCAGCTCTCTCATCGGAACCTTGTTCGCCCCACCTACATTGATGCCCCGGAGCAGCGCGAGGTAGGTAGTCACGTGATCATCCTCCCCTTGCCGGGTCATTGACCCATTTCGCAACCGCAGCGAGGGTTTGGGCTGCATTGGCGGCGGGATCCGGAACTGGGTACAGGGTTTCGAGCAAAACTCGATCTCGGTCGACGATCAGGGTCGCCCGCTTGATCCGCGGTGGGTGGCCCGGGACCTGGAGTAGTGGAAGCCTCAGAGCGTCCACCAAAAGATGGCCTGAGTCGCTCAGCAATGGATAGTTGATGTGCTCACGTTCGGCGAACTCGCGCTGCGCGGACGTGGTTTGAGTGCTTACTCCGTGGACAAGGGTATCGAGGCTGGCGAACTCATCGACCACGTCTCGG
Source organism: Actinomycetota bacterium (assembly GCA_050693895.1). Taxonomy (GTDB): domain Bacteria; phylum Actinomycetota; class CADDZG01; order CADDZG01; family WHSQ01; genus WHSV01. The sequence continues at coordinate 46,726 of JBOGWS010000009.1, forward strand.
TATCCACACGATTCGGCGGTGCAACCGAACGCCCCCGGCAACTCCAGCCATCCGTCCGGCAGCGGTTGTCCGGGTGTGCCGGTCATCGGGTAGAGGAAGATGACGGTGAACGCAGACGGAGCAACGACATCTAAGGACTCTCCGGTGGTGGCGGGCAACCTCACCTTCGGAAGTATCACGCCCTTGCGAAGGTGACTGTAGGCGCCGTCATCGACCGTTTGTGCGGTTCCCTTCATGCGGTCACTTTCTCACTCCGACGATCAGGAACGCGACAAGAGTTTGCCGACGAACCAATCGCACGCTAGCTCCGACACGCGTTCCAAGGTCCCGGGTTCCTCGAATAGGTGAGATGCCCCGGGCACGATCTCCATGCGCTTCTCGCAGCGAAGCCGTCCCAATGCCTCTTCGTTCATCGCTATGACGCGAACGTCTGCTCCACCCACTATCAACAAACTCGGTGCCGTGACGCGCGCCAGGGCGTCTCGCGCTAGATCGGGCCTCCCACCGCGCGATACGACGGCACCGACACGCTGTTCTTCTGCGGCGGAGACGAGAGCCGCGGCAGCTCCGGTGCTCGCGCCGAAGTATCCGATCCGCATATCCCGCAGACCGCCCTGTGCCCATACCCAGCGCGTCGCACCCAGAAGGCGATCCGCCAACAGCGAGATGTCGAACCGGAACTCCGTCGTACGTGCGTCGATCGTCTCTTCTTCGTCGCTCAGTAGGTCGAAGAGCAACGTCGCCAGACCGGCGTCGTGCAGCGTTGCAGCGACCGCCCGATTCCGGGAGCTACGCCTACTGCTCCCACTTCCGTGCGCGAACAAGACGATTCCCTCGGCTCTGGAAGGAACCGCAAGATCTCCAACGAGTTCGATCGAGCCGAGCTCTAGGACGACGTCGTCAGCGGCTGCCATCTAAGGAGACCCTATCGTCGGGTCGGCCGACGCCACTCTCACCCGCCTGCACGATGGATCCTCACTGCTGCATCAATGTTAGTTCCGGCCGGTCGAGTTGCTCGATCCGGCAGATGAAAAGGCCGCCCAGTTGCCACACTCGAGTACGCATGGGAGGCTCACAGGCGTCCATAAGGGTGAAAAGGGTCATTGAATAAGGGGGGCCTATGCGACGGGGCTTGGCACTGCTGATCGCGGCGATCGTGGGTTTTGCATTGATGGCGCCGGTAGAAGGCGCGCCCGAACGCAGTCAAGGGCGGCTCGACGCTTACACGGCCGAGGTAAATGCCGCACAACTCGGTCAACTCGTGGAGCAAGGTTTCGATGTTCACGGTGAGCCCGCGGGCGCAACCGGCCTCAAGGTAGACCTGGTCCTCACTCCTCAGCAGCGCGCCAAGCTTGCCGAGGATGGCATCGACACTAAGCTGACCCGCGTCAAGGGCGGACAAACCGTGCAGCAGTTTGCGGCCGCACAGGCCGAGAACGGCTTCGAGGTGTGGCGCTCATATGACGAGGCCGGTGGATTCCGCGATCAGATGTACGAGGCAGCGCGCGAGAATCCGCAGATCGCCAAGCTCGTCAATATCGGGACGACGATCCAGGGCCGCGAGGTGCTTGCGCTCAAGCTTACGCAGGGAGCACGCGGTCAACGCGACGGCAGCCGACCCGCGGTGCTCTACAGTTCGACGCAGCACGCGCGCGAGTGGATCGCCTCCGAAGTCAACCGCCGTCTCATGAACTGGTACATCGACCGCTGGCGGGAGAACGACACGGAGATAAAGAATCTGCTCAAGGACACCGAACTTTGGTTCGTACTCGTCGCGAACCCGGACGGATACCAATACACATTCGAAGAAGAGCGCTTGTGGCGCAAGAACCTGCGCGACAACAATGGCGACGGTGAGACATCGATCGGCGATGGGATCGACCTCAACCGAAACTTCCCGAATCACTTCAATTACGACGAGGAGGGTTCCTCGTCGATCACCTCGAGCGAGACCTACCGCGGCACCGGTCCGACGTCCGAGCCTGAGACCCAGGCCCTCAAGGGGTTGCTCGACAGGATCGGCTTCGAATTCCAGGTCAACTATCACTCGGCCGGCGAGTGGCTGCTGTACGCCGACGGGTGGCAGATAGGTACGCCGACCTCTGACGACCCGATCTACTACGCGCTGTCCGGCAATCTCGATGAAGCGGCGATCGCCGGCTACCACCCAGGGTTGAGTTCGGACGTCCTCTATGTCACTAACGGTGAGACGACGGACTACGCGCACGCAGCAACCGGTGCGCTGGCGTGGACTCCAGAGTTGTCCGAGGGCTGCCCGGGCTGCGGCTTTGTCTTCCCAGACGATGAGGAACTCGTGCAAGCCGAGTTCGAGCGCAACATCCCGTTCGCGCTGTCTGTCGCGCGGTCGGCGGACGACCCGGATGACCCGGATTCCGCGCTCGGCATCGAGACCAAGCCGTTCTACCTCGAGAGCGACGACCCCTACAAGGACGGCATACCGGGTTCCAACTTCAAGTTCGATTACTCCTACGGCGACCCACAGCCGGTCCAAGTCCTGGCCAAGCGCAGCCTCGGGGACGTGACGCTCAAGTACAGCATCAACGGTGGAACCGCCCAGAGCGCGCCGACCTCGGAGTGGGACGGAGGCGAGCGCTACGCTCCCACCGACGTGTACTACCGTGAGATGCGAGGCGAGGTGACCGGCACGGAGCCGGGTGACTCGGTTGAGGTCTGGTTCGAAGGTGGGGGCGAAGTCAGCGAGTCGTTCACCTACGAGGCGGTCTCCGAAACCGGCAACGAGGTTCTGGTCGTGGCAGCCGAGGACTACACCGGCGCGTCGCCTGGACCGACCCCTGGCGGCCCGCACTACCTCGACTACTACCTGGAGGCTTTGGCTGCCAACGGACATGCCGCCGACGTCTACGATGTCGACGCGCGCGCTCGCACGGCACCGGACCACGTCGGAGTGTTGAGTCACTACGACGCTGTGGTCTGGTACACGGGCGACGACATCGTTACCCGTAGGACCGGATGGGGGGGAGGCAACGCCGACCGACTCGCGATGGACGAGATCCTCGAGTTCCGGGCCTACATGAACGAGGGAGGCGACGTCCTGTACACCGGCAAACGGGCGGGACAGCAATACAGCGGAGCGCTGGTCGGCACGCAGGACTACGACCCCAAGGGCGAAGGCCCATGCAACCCGAACCCGGCCTTCGACCCACGCCGGTGCCTGATGCTCCGGGGGTCTGGGGACGGAACCAACGACGTGCTGCAGTACTACTTCGGCTCCTACTTGCAGGTCGGCGACGACGGACACGATCCCGAAACGGGCGAACACTTCGACGCCATCGGAGTCGACGACCCGTTCGAGGGGCTGTCGTGGGGCTTCGGTCCCGACGGCGCGGACAACCAGGACTCGAGCTCGTCGTTCATCGCCACGAGCGGCATCCTGCCGCCGGACCAGTACCCGCAGTTCGAGAGCTGGCCGTCGTCCCGGTGGGACAAGCCGGGTGGACCGTTCGACCCGCACACCGGCGAGCACTACGTCTACTCGCAGATCGCGGACGTCTCCTACAAGCGTCTGACCCGCGAGATCCAGGTGCCCGCGGGTGGCGGGGACCTGAGCTTCTGGACGTCCTTCGACACGGAGGCGGCCTGGGACCACGTGTTCGTGGAGGCGCGCACGGCGGGCGGCGACGACTGGACGACCCTGCCCGACCAGAACAACCACACCACGCAGAACACCGGCGACAGCTGCCCGGCGGGGTGGCGTGAGCTACACCCGCAGCTCGACTTCTACCAGACCCTGAATGCCGACGGGACCTGCTCGCCGACCGGTACGGGCGGGGGCGAGTGGCACGCGAGCTCGGGTAACTCGGGCGGTTGGCAGGAGTGGTCGGTGGACCTGTCCGAATGGTCCGGACAGACGGTGGAGGTCTCGATCGCGTATGCCAGCGACTGGGCCGTGCAGAACCTCGGAGCGTTCGTCGACGACGTGACCCTGCCGGATGGGACGAGCACCTCGTTCGAGACCGACCTCGGCGGCTGGGAGGTCTCCGGTTCACCGACGGGCAGCGGTTCCAATGCGAACGACTGGATTCGCACGGACGCAGCCGGCTTCCCGGTGGGGGCCTCGATCACCACGCCGAATTCCATCCTCATGGGATTCGGGCTCGAGGGTGTCTCTGGCGCCGATACCCGAGCGGAGATCATGGGCCGAGCGATGGACCGCCTGCTGGATTGAGCTGACTCATGGGGAGGGACCGATCATCGGTCCCTCCCCTGTCAGCAGAACTGATGAGCCACGTGCAGCAGAAAGCCGCGGACTTTCGCGCGCTGCACGAGGATGATGCATTCATCATTCCGAATCCCTGGGACGCGGGTTCGGCCAAGGTTCTTGAAGCACTCGGATTCAAAGCCCTCGCGAGCACCAGCTCGGGCTTCTCGTTCACGCTGGGACGGCTGGACGGCGGCGCCTCGCTCGATGAGGTGCTCGAACACGTCCGAGTACTCGATCGGTCGACGAGCCTCCCGGTCTCGGTCGATCTGGAGAACGGTTACGGACCCGAGCCCGAAGCCGCGGCGTCGGCAATCACCCGGGCCGCCGCGGCCGGAGCCGTCGGCGGATCGATCGAGGACTACGATCCCAAGGGCGCGATCTACGGCCTCGAACATTCGGTCGAGCGAGTGGCCGCGGCAAGTGAGGCCGCAAGAGGATTGGGCTTCCCCTTCATGCTGACGGCGCGAGCCGAGAATCACATCCGCGGCAACCCCGATCTCGACGACACCATCACTCGGCTGCAGGCCTACGAGCGCGCCGGCGCCGATGTGCTCTATGCCCCAGGACTGCTCAATGGTGATGAGATTCGAGCGGTATCCGATGCCACATCCAAACCCCTCAACGTGCTGGCCCACGCGGGCCTGACGCTGAGCGAGATCGCCGACGCCGGTGGTCGTCGCATCAGCCTCGGGGGTGCGCTGACCTGGGTGTCGGTCGGAGCGATGGCAAACGCGGCGACGAAGATACGGGACGAGGGCGACTTTTCGTCACTCGACGTGCCGGCGGCCCGGATCAAGGAGTGGCTCGACAACTGATCCGTGCCCTCCCTGTCTATCGATCCAGCGTCAGGCCACGTCTCGCCGCCGCAGCGCGACCCCAGCGACCAGAACGAAGCAGACAGCGTAGGCCGCAAGTGCCGCCACTGCCTGTCCGCTCGACACATAGGGTCCGGCAAAGGCGCCGGGGCCGCTATCTGCAATCGTCTCGGCCGAGGCGCCCAGCGCGCTCGCAATCGAGTACGAGTTGGTCCGCAGGAAAAACTCTGACAGACCATCCAGGACCTCCACCTGCGTTACCAGCGCGCTCAGCAACCCCTCGATCACCAGCGCATAGAGAATGCCGATGCCGATCGCAAGAGAGGTTCCGCGCGACAGGGTCGCCAGCATCACACCAAGTGCTGCCCATACGACGAGCACGAACCAGCCCGCGGCGAGGGTGCGGATCAGTAGCCAAGCCGAGGGCCAGTCAACCGCAGCGTTCTCGACTCTGGCAACGACGTAGCTGGACACCGCGGCGACGACGGCAACCGAGGCGACGAACAGGACTAGAACGCTTCCGAGTGCCATCAGTTTGGCGGCCAGCACTCGCAGCCTGCCGGGGCGCTGGGTCAACAGGGTCTTCATCGTGTCCCACGAGTAGTCGCTTCCCACCGCGAGCACTCCGAGCATGAGAGCGAACACGCCTCCGAAGAACGGAAAGCCGCGAACCAAGGTGCCTGCGAGTCCTTCCGGCAGAAGCTCGGCCATGGAACGTTGCTCCACATACGGGAGCACGTAGGAAAAAAAGAGCGCGAGCGCGGTCCAGGTTGAAAGCAGTATCCAGGTGCTTGCTCGCTTGCGAAGCACGAGGATCTCGGCGATGACACTGTTGGTCATGATTCGTCCTTTCCGTTTCCCGTGAGCTCGAGGAAGACCTCTTCGAGAGAAGCTCTCTCGGGTGACAACTCGGTGACGTCGATTCCCGCGATCACCAGAGCGCGGTTGATCAGCGGAGCAGAGGCCGGGTCGGTATCGATCCTCAAGGATCCGTCGCTGGTGGTTACGCCCTGGACCATGTCAAGAGCGGCTACGACCCGCTCGGCCGACGCCAGCGGCTCAGCACGCACGCGAAGCCCTGCGCGGCCGCGAAGCTCATCGACGGTTCCCTCGCCGACCAACTTTCCGCTGCGTATCACGCCAACGCGATCGCAGACTTGCTCGACCTCGGTCATCAGATGACTCGAGAGCAACACGGTTCGTCGTCCGCGGCCGAGGCTTCGGATGAACGATCGCATCTCGGCCATGCCCGCGGGATCAAGACCGTTGGTCGGCTCGTCGAGGATCAACAGGTCGGGGTCTTTGAGCAGCGCTGCAGCAACGCCCAGCCGTTGCTTCATCCCCTGCGAGTAGGAGCTGAAGCGGTCCTCGGCTCTGTCGCTGAGGTCGACTTCGGCGAGCGCAGGTTCGATGCGCTCCTCGGGAGCTCCCGCATGACGGGCGAGAACCCGGAGGTTGTCCCTGCCCGAGAGAAACGGGTAAAGCGCGGCGGACTCGATCATGGCCCCCGTCCGCGCCAGCCCATTGGGATTTCCGGGCGCAACACCGAGCACGGAGGCTAGTCCGGAACTCGGGCGCACGAGCCCGAGCAGCATGCGCAGGGTCGTGGTCTTGCCCGCTCCGTTGGGCCCAAGGAAGCCGTAGACCTCGCCGCGCCGTACTCGCAGCGTCAAGGCGTCGACGGCCACTAGGTTGCCGTACCGCTTGGTGAGATCGCGGGTCTCGATCACCAGATCCTCTTCCTGGAGACCGAGCTCGATAACGGGTCGCTTCGTGAACTCGAATTGGAGAGTCATGGATGCCTCTCTTTCTGAAGTCGGTCATCGTTGGCCGCTTGGATTCGCTTGAACCCATGGTCGCCATTGAGGGCGCGCGCGTCGTCGGGTGATGGAGGGCTTCTAGATGCTGCCGGCTACGCCGTGGGGAGTACCCGCTAGTACTCCCTGGGCGCGATGACAGTGGCCATTCGCTGGCATAGCGTGGTGTCCATGACCGATCGAAGTGGAGGCGCCGTCCGCCTTCGTGGCGGCGGCATCGCCATTGCAAGTGCCGCCGCCGCTGCTCAAATTTTCGGCACCTTCTTGGCCACTCAGCGCTCGTCGGGCGCGGAGTCACTTGACTGGTTCGGTGCCGCGCTGCTCGTGGCCGCGGCCGTCCCGCTCGTCGCGCGCCGCGAGCATCCCGCGCCCGCATTGTTGGTAACGGTGGCCTGTGCGCTCGCTTACGACCTCCTCGATTACCCCGCCGGCTTCTACACCATCCCGATCGGCATCGGCCTCTATTCGCTGGTCGCCGCCGGCATGCGGCTACAGGGGATCGGCGCCGCAGTTGCGATCGCCTCTCTGTTCGTGATTGCCGACATCCTGTTCGACTCGGGCCACATACTCGGTGTGAACGGCGTGCTGTGGTTCTCGGGTTGGCTTGCGGTCAGCATTGCCTTGGGCGAGGTGACCAGGAGTCGCCGCTCCTACCTGGTCGAAGTCGAGCAGCGGGCGCTCGAGGCCGAGCGTACCCGTGAGGAGGAGGCGCTGCGACGCGCGGGCGAAGAACGCCTCCGTATCGCGCGCGAGTTGCACGATGTCCTGGCCCACAATATTTCGATGATCAACGTGAGGGCCGGAGTCGCCTCACACTTGCTCGACAAGAAGCCCGAGGAGGCCCGCGACGCGCTCGATGCAATCAAGACGGCGAGCAAGGATGCTCTGCGCGAGCTGCGCTCGACCCTCGGAATGTTGCGTCAGGTCGACGACGGTGTGCCTTTGAGGCCCGGGCCAAGCCTGGCGCAGCTCGACGAGCTCATACCGGATCCTGTTGCCGGGGTCGGCGTGAGCATGCAGGTAGTGGGAGAGCCGCGTGACCTGCCCGTCGGCGTCGAGCAAGCCGCCTACCGCATCGTCCAGGAGTCACTGACGAACGTGGCTCGTCATGCAGCGCCCGCCTCAGCTACCGTGACGATCACCTATGGGGAACGCGACATTCAGATCGATGTGTCCGACGACGGACGAGCCGTTTCGAGCAATGGCCTTTCCGGCGGGGGCCACGGGATAACTGGGATGAGCGAACGTGCTGCGGCGACGGGAGGGGAGTTCGATGCCGGTCCCCGCCCCGAGGGGGGCTGGCGCGTCTGGGCTCGGCTCCCCCTGAACGGATCTAAATGATCCAGGTCGTGCTTGCGGACGATCAGGCTCTGGTCCGTGCTGGATTTCGCTCCCTGCTGGACAACGAAGACGACATCGAGGTCGTTGCAGAGGCCTCCGACGGTGAAGAGGCCGTAGTTCTTGCAGCGCAAGCGAAACCCGACGTCATCCTCATGGACATCCGCATGCCGAAACTCGATGGGATCGAGGCAACGCGTCGAATAGCCGGCGACGATCGCCTTGCCGGAGTGAAGGTCGTGATCCTGACGACCTTCGAGCTCGATGAGTACGTCTTCGAGTCGCTCCGAGCCGGCGCAAGCGGTTTTCTCGTCAAGGACACCGAGCCGCTCGAGTTGCTCCACGGAGTTCGCGTCGTAGCGGCGGGCGAGTCGCTCCTGTCGCCGAGCGTGACTCGCCGGCTCATCGCGGAGTTCGCCACACGATCGACCGAGAAGAAAACGCTCGAGGAGCTCGACCTGCTCACAGGGCGGGAGCGCGAAGTCATGGCGCTCGTCGCGACAGGGATGTCCAACGACGAGATCGCCGAGCATCTGGTGGTCAGTCCGGCGACGGCGAAGACGCATGTCAGCCGGGCCATGGTCAAGCTGCATGCGCGCGACCGAGCCCAGCTCGTCGTCCTCGCATACGAATCTGGGCTCGTCAAACCGAGTTGGACGAGCCCTCGTCAGTAGGTGACCAGGGATCCGTTGATCGCAATCGCGGCACTCCTGGTCGCCGCTTCTGCGCTTGGAGCGGATAGCCTTCACCCCCGGGTGACCATTGTCATTCCAGACCCCTCCTGGGGGTCACAGATGACGATGGTCCCTCGCCACCTTGTTGACGCGGGTTCTGAGGCTTCCGCATAATCGACTGAAGGTCACGCCAGACACCTAAAGGAGCCTTACAGCGAACGCATCTCCCGAGCGCGTAGCTCTCTACCTGCAGGACAAACACCCCATCAGGGATGGGATTCGCTACGTGCAGCGAGCGGAGGAGAGAGGCTTCGAGGCGGTCTGGCAGGCCGAGTCTCGCCTCGTTCGAGAGGCGACGGTACCCATGGCGGCCTTCGCCGCGTCGACCGATCGCATCAAGGTCGGTTCGGGGGTTGTGAACACGTGGACGCGCAACGTTGGACTGTTGGCGGCGACCTTCGTCACGCTCGACGACCTGGCGCCGGGCCGCGTCATGGTCGGACTGGGGGCCTGGTGGGATCCGTTGGCGCGCAAGGTCGGGATATCCCGCCGCCGTCCACTGCAGTGCATGCGTGAAACGGTGGAGGCCTGTCGGAAGCTGTTCACTCTCGACGAAGTCTCCTACGACGGTGAATTCGTGCACCTCGACGGTGTGAGGATCGATGTCGTTCACGGTGATGTCTCCGCGCGCGACATCCCCATCTACATCGGCGCCACCGGCCCCAAGATGCTGGAACTCGCCGGCGAGATCGCCGACGGCGTCGTCCTCAACTACATGGTCTCGCCGAGTTACAACGACGATGCAATGGAACGGCTCGATGCGGGGGTCCGGCGCGCAGGGCGGAGCATGGATGAGGTCGATCGTCCCCAGCTCGTGGTCTGCTCGCTCGACGCCGATCGATCCAAGGCCCTGGACGCGGCTCGCTTGCTCCTCACGCAATACCTCGGTCAGCAACCTCATATCATGAAGGCCTCCGGTGTCGACTCGGCGCTGATCGAGGAGATCAACGCCGTGGTGGATTGGCCCGCTACACACGAAGAGATCGAGAAAGCAGCGGCACTGGTGCCCGACGAGGTCGTCCAGCTCGTTAGCGCGTCGGGGACACCGGACGAGTGCAGATCGAAGGTGGCCGAGTACATCGAGCACGGCGCGACCTGCCCCGTTCTTTATCCGCTGGGAGATGACGTCGATGCGATGATCGACGCCTTCGGCGTACAAGTAGCGAGGACCTGACCTTGAGCGACTACCTGGAGCAGGCAGAACAGTATCGCAACGATGTGACCGGTTTCTTGCGCGAGATCATCGCCATACCCTCTCCTTCGTGCGAAGAGGCAGACGTAGCACGACGGGTTGCGGCCGAAATGGAGGACCTCGGATACGACGAGGTCAAATCCGATCCAATGGGCAATGTCATGGGACGCATCGGCGATGGTAAGACCAAAATCGTTCTCGATGCCCATATGGACACGGTCGGCGTAGGGGATCCCTCGGCCTGGCCCCACGATCCCTTCGAAGGCAAGCTCACCGACGGCGTTGTCTTCGGACGTGGCGCGTCCGACAACAAGGGTGCCGTCGCTTCGCAGGTCTATGGAGGGAAGCTCATAGCCGACCGCGGTCTCGACGGTGCCGACGTCACCGTCTACGTCGTCGGCACCGTGATGGAAGAGGATTGCGATGGGCTTGCGCTCGGCTATTTCCTCACAGAGACCGTGACCGGCGTGGACGCCGTCGTGCTCGGTGAGTGCACGAACCTTGCCGTGTACCGGGGGCACCGAGGCCGGATGGAGATCTCCGTCCAGACGAGGGGCACCTCCGCGCACGCAAGCGCGCCCGAGCGCGGTGACAGCGCGGTGTCGGCAATGGCCCCCATCGTGCTCGACGTAACCGAGCTCAACGAGCGGCTTGCCGACGATGCTTTCTTGGGGCGCGGAACAATCGCCGTGACCATGATCGAGTGCGAGACTGCCTCTCTGAACGCGATCCCCGACTCCTGCACGATCTATCTGGACCGCCGGCTCACCGCGGGCGAGACACTGGAGTCTGCGGTGAAGGAGGTTGCGTCCTTAAGCTCCGCCAAAGACGCCAAGGTCGAGGTTCTCGACTACGCCCGTCCCGCTTACACCGGGCTGACGCTGGAAACGGAGAAGTACTTCCCGACGTGGGTGCTCGAGCCAGACCACCCACTCGTCACTGCCGGAGTGGGGGCCGGCGAGGCCGCCCTCGGCAATACCCCCGAGGTTGACAAGTGGACGTTCTCGACCAACGGCATCGCGTCGGCCGGACGGCTGAGCATCCCGACGATCGGATTCGGACCGAGCGAGGAACGTTGGGCTCACTCCGTCCTCGACCAGTGTCCCGTCGACCACCTGGTGGCCTCGATCGCCTACTACGCGGCTCTGCCTGCTGCACTCGCCGGGATCGGAGAAAGAACTTGAGTGAGCGCATCGAGTTCAAAGTTAACGGCAAGGAGGTCGCGGTCGATGTTGCGGAGGACGAGACGCTCCTCGACGTGTTGCGCGACCACTTGGACCTGCTAGCCGCCAAGGACGGCTGCCAGCCCGAGGGCTATTGTGGCTGTTGCACGGTGCTCGTCGACGGGCACGCACGCGTGGCCTGCTCGCAGCCGGCCGCGAAGTTCTCCGGCAAGTCCATCGTCACCCTGGAGGGCCTCTCCGATCACGAGCGTGAGGCATTCGCTCTTGCGTTCTCGGCGACCGGCGCGTCCCAGTGCGGCTTCTGCTCTCCTGGAATCGTGGTCAAGGCCCGTAATCTCCTCACCAAGAACCCGCATCCGTCGCGCGACGAAGTGGCGAAGGCACTTGCCGGCAACCTTTGTCGCTGCACCGGCTACGTGAAGGTAATTGATGCTGTCGAGATGGCGGCGGGGATCCTGGCAGGCGAGGAGCAACCGCATCTCGATTGGTCCGGCCGCCTGGGGTCTCGCACACCAAAGTACCAGTCGTTCGAGCTGGCGCTCGGCCTCAAGCCATTCATCGGCGACATCGAGATGGACGGCGTCCTTCACGGAGCACTTCGTTTTGCGGAGCACCCGCGCGCCGTGGTCACGAAGATCGATGTCTCGAGGGCTGAGGCCATGGACGGAGTGGTGCGCGTAGTTCTCGCAAGCGACGTCGCGGGGGAGCGCGAGGTGGGCTGCATCCACAACGACTGGCCGGCCTTCGTTGCGGAGGAAGAAACGACGCGCTACGTCGGCGATGTGCTCGCGGGCGTAGTCGCAACCTCGCGACGGGTCGCTCGTCTGGCCGCGGACGCCATCGAGATGACCTACGACGTACTCGAACCGGTGACGGACCCCGAACATGCGCTTGAGCCGGACGCTCCCAAGGTGCACGAGAGCGGCAACCTGCTCAAGATGTGGACGATCAAGCGAGGCGACTCGGAAGCCGCGCTGGCCTCCTCCGATCACGTCGTCACCGAGACGTTCCAGACACAGTTCATCGAGCACGCCTTCCTCGAACCCGAGTCTTCGCTCGCCTACGACACCGAAGATGGGATGCACGTGCTTTCCGGGGGCCAGGGCATCTGGGACGACCGTCGTCAGATCGCGCGCCTGCTCGCCGAGCCCGAGCAGAGAGTGCGAGTTTCACTGGTCTCCAACGGAGGTGCCTTCGGCGCGAGGGAAGACCTTGGGATCAACGGCCACACGGCGGTCATGGCGCGCGCGACGGGCAAGCCGGTCAAGCTCACGCTGTCGCGCGAGGAGTCGATCCGCATGCACGTCAAACGCCATCCCTTGCGGATGACGTACACGGTGGGTTGCGACTCCAAAGGCAGACTCACGGCCGTAAAGGCCCGCATCGTGGGCGACACGGGAGCCTATGCGAGCGTGGGAGACAAGGTGCTGCAGCGAGCGTGCGGTCATTCGTGTTCTGCCTACGACGTGCCCGTAGTCGACGTAGAGTCGACCGCCGTCTACACGAACAATCCACCGGCCGGAGCGATGCGGGGCTTCGGTTCGAATCAGGCGAACTTTGCGATGGAGGGCTGCATGGATCGCCTCGCCGAGATGGTGGGCATCGACGGGTTCGACATCCGTTGGATCAATGCGCTCGACGTCGGCTCGACCTTCGGAACCGGCCAGGTGCTCGGCGAGGGAGTCGGCCTGAAGAAGTGTCTCGAGGCCGTCAAGGAGGTTTACAAGGGCGCGCGTTTCGCTGGGATTTCCAGCGCGGTCAAGAACGTCGGCGTCGGGAACGGCCTTCCCGAGTATGGGCGCGCGTCGGTAGAGGTCCAGGAGGACGCGTCGATCCTCGTGCGGCATTCGTGGACCGAGATGGGCCAGGGCGTGCACACGGTGTTGCAGCAGGTCGCGTGCGAGGAACTGGCTCAAAGCGGAATCGAGCTCAAGCACGTGAGCATCAGCGTTGACACCGAGCGCGAGTTCGCGACGGGACAGACGACCGCGTCGCGCGGAACCTTTCTCGGCGGCCTCGCCGTGAAGCGCGCCTGCGAGAAGCTGAGAGCCGAGCTCAACGGGAATCAGCTCAGTGATCTTGTAGGCCAGGAGTTCACCGGCGAGGTCGAGTTCAAGCTCACTCAACCGATGGACGACCCAAACCTCGAGCGTTCCCACATCTGCTACGGGTGGGGAGTTCAGGTCGTGATTCTCGACGACGACGGCAAGATCGAGAGAGTGATCGCCGCCCACGACGTGGGGAAGGTGATGAACCGGAACCTGCTCGAGGGCCAGATCGAGGGTTCGGTTCACATGGGTCTGGGGCACTCGCTGACCGAGGAATTCGTCGTAGAGGGCGGCTACATCATGACCCCGACGCTGAAGTCGCAGGGGATCATCCCCGCGAAGGGCATGCCCAAGGTCGAGTGCATCTTCATCGAGGAACCTCAGCCAGAGGGCCCCTACGGCGCGAAAGGTGTAGGCGAGATCGGGCTCGTGCCCACGGCCGGAGCTGTCGCGGGAGCGGTCCATGCCTTCGACGGCAAGTGGCGTGTTCGGTTGCCGATGAAGGACACAGCCGCGGCAAAGGCGGCCCATCCCAGAGCCGTTGCCAAGCTCGGTGCCGCTCGTCGCGCGACTCAGACTTCTTGAACGCCGTCCTGGCGGGCGGAGTCCTCGCCGATCCGCGTCGCGGAACACTGGAGCCGGGGGATCTAACGGTCGCGTCGGGTCGCATCTCGCGGGTCACTTCCACGCCGGAGGACGAGGTTGTGGCTCACGAGTCGGACGACCGTGTCGATGTCTCCGGCTGCCTCGTGATGCCGGGCAACGTCTGCGCTCATCACCATCTCTACTCGAGTCTGGCGCGGGGAATGCCGGGGCCCGAGGACCCTCCGCGGACCTTTCCCGAGATCCTCGAGCGAGTGTGGTGGCGCCTCGACCGGGCTCTCGACCTCGAGACGGTGAAGCTCTCCGCGCTTCTCGGGGCAGTCGCTGCGGCAAGGGCCGGCACCACCGCGGTCGTCGATCACCACGCGTCGCCCGAAGCAATCGACTCCTCGCTCGACGCGGTTGCCGAGGGGCTCGAGGAGGCGGGGATGCGCGGCGTTGTGTGCTACGAGGTCAGCGATCGGCACGGAGAGGAGCGCGGTCGCGCCGGCGTGGCCGAGAACGCCCGCTTCCTCGCGACGCACCGACGTACGCTCGTACGCGGCATGGTCGGCGCCCACGCCTCGTTCACGATCGGTCCGGCCACGATGGAGTCGGCCGTGGCCGCTGCTCGGGACACCGGAACGCCGTTGCACATTCACCTGGCCGAGGATTCAAGCGACGAGCGCGACTCGCAAGAGCGTTACGGGCTTCGCACCGCGCACCGGCTCGCTCGGGAGGGAGCGCTGGGTGAAGGCGACCTCGTTGCCCACGGCGTGCATCTCGACGCCTCGGAGCGAGAGCTCCTCCGAACCTCCGGTGTGTGGGTGGCCCACAACCCTCGTTCCAACATGAACAACGGGGTCGGCTACGCGCCGGTGCAAGACATGGGCGAGCGCGTTGCGCTGGGAACCGATGGTATCGACGGGGACATGTTCGCGGAGACAAGAGCGTGTTACCTAAAGGCGCGGGAGGCGTCGTGGAAGACGGGGCCCGCGTTCGCGACCGAGCGCTTGGCGACGGGAGCCGATGTCGTCGGCGCTCTCTTCGGCGAGCCCGCGCTCGGTACCTTGGAGGTCGGCGCTCCCGCGGACCTGGTGGTGCTCGAATATTCGTCTCCCACGCCGCTCGACTCAGCGAATCTCGCGGGGCATCTCGTCTTCGGGCTCACGGCCGCGGCGGTGCGCGATGTGATGGTGGCGGGGCGCTGGGTCGTGCGCGGTCGCAAGCATCTGCTCGTTGACGAGGACGAGCTCGCGGCGCGGTGTCGCGCAAGCGCACGCGCCTTGTGGGAGCGCATGAGCAACTTTTAGCTTGGGAGGAAATGTGGAACGCGCCGAATTGAGAGGCAAGGACTTCATCTCGACTGCCGATTGGTCTGTCGATGAGCTCGGCATTGCACTTGACGTCGCGGGCGAGCTGAAAGGCACATTCAAGGCGGGCGATTCTCATCGTCTGTTGTCCGATAAGACGTTGTTCATGATCTTCTTGGACCTCTCGACTCGTACTCGCAACGCGTTCGAGGCGGGGATGACCCAGCTCGGCGGTCACGCGCATTTCATCGACGCGAACACGTCACAGATAGCTCACGGTGAGAGCCCGCGCGACATGGGGATCATCCTGTCGTCCTACGGGCACGGGATCGCCATCCGCCACGACAAGGTGCCCGGCGAGGGCAACGCCTACATAAGGGAGGTGGCGCGCAACTCCGAGGCACCGGTCATCAATCTGCAGTGCGATGAGGACCATCCAACTCAGCAACTGGCCGATCTCATGACGATCGAGGAGGTCTTCGGCACGCGGGACCTCGATGGGATGAAGGTTTGCGTCTCGTGGGCCTACGCGCCGTCATACGCCAAGCCGATGAGCGTGCCCCAGGGGCTCGCGTTGCTCCTCCCACGCTTCGGGGCCGACGTCACAATCGCCCGGCCCCCCGAGTACCGTCTGATGTCTCACGTGATGGAGCGCGCCCGGCTCCTTGCGAACAAGGGTGGCGGCTCGATCACCGAGGTCGACGACATGGACGCAGGGTTCGCCGACGCCCAGGTGGTCTATCCGAAGTCATGGGGGGCCGAGCACCTGTTCGGAAACGAGCAGGAGGCGCTCGCACTGAACGCCCAGTACAAGGACTGGATCTGCGACCATCGGCGGATGCGGACCGCTGCCGACGATGCGATCTACATGCACTGCCTTCCCGCCGACCGCGGCCACGAGGTCACCGACGAGGTCATCGACGGAGAGCAGTCCGTCGTCTTTCAGGAGGCAGAGAATCGACTGCACACCGGCAAGGCGCTGCTGGCGCTGACGATGGGCGGCTACGCCACCTCGGTCTAGGGAGCCCTGCCCACGATCTCTTCGTAAGCAGCCGGATCGGTGGCGCCCTCGGTCGAGAGCACCAGTGCCGAGGTGGTCTGGTCGATGCCGAGGGTTCTTCGCGCGTCGGGGTGGTCGAGCAACTCGATCAGGCACGCGACACCCGCGGCCCCCGTTTCTCCCGAGACCACGTCCGCTTTGGCGAGCGCTCGCATTCCCTCACGCGCGCGTTCGTCCGCGAGTGCGACGTAAGCGTTGTACCCGCTCGACACGAGCGGCCAGGCAACCACGGACGGCGTCCCGCAGTTGAGGCCGGCCATGATCGAGTCGTGCGGTCCCGGGATGGTGACGATCCGTCCCGCCTCAATCGAGGCGAGGACGCAGGCCGACACTTCCGGTTCCACGCCCAACATGCGCGGAGGTCGCATACCGGCTCGTCTGAAGTGTCGCACCGCCGCGGCCGCAAGTGCCCCGACTCCGATCTGGACGACGACGAGGTCGGGAGCGCCGTCGCCGAACTCGGACAACTGGTCGTCGATCTCCCAGAAGATCGTCGAGTACCCCTCGATCACCCATCTCGGGACGTCCTCGTAGCCGGGCCACGATGTGTCCGAAATTACGAGGCAGCGCTCGCCGGCCTCACGCGCGGAGCGCGCCACTGCGTCGTCGTACGTTCCGTCGATGACCTCGCAGGTCGCGCCTTCGCTCTCGATTCCCTCGACGCGCGCGGCTGCGGTGCCGGCGGGAACGAAGATGCGAGCCGAGAGACCGAGCAGCTTCGCCATGCGCGCGACGGCTCGTCCGTGGTTGCCGTCGGTCGCGGCCGCGAGGGTCAATGGGCGGTACGGCGCGAGCTGGTCGGTGAGCTCGTCGAAGCGCGCCCACTCCTCGAAGCCCCCGATATGTTCGTCGAGCGCGCGGTACACGCCCCAGGAGGCGCCGAGGATCTTGAACGAGGGAAGGCCGAGGCGGCTCGACTCGTCCTTCACCCACACCCGCCGGAACTCCAGGTCGGCGGCGAGCGAGGGGGCATCCAGGAGAGGAGAGGCCTCGTAGTTGGGGACGCGGCGGTGATACTCGAGTGCCGCTCGATCGGGGGCCGGGCCGGCCGATTCGGAAGTCACCTGCGAGTTCCAGTGGATTCTCGTCATCCCGAGCATCCTCGCGCGCTCACGAGGTTGCAAGTCGTCCGCTCGGCCCCCGTGGGACGAACCGACCCCATCCCGGCACTCCGGCGGGCTCACCATCGCGCGCCACGACCCGGCCGCGCGACAGCACGAGGCTCGGCCAGCCTCGCACGGTGATGTCCTCGTAGGGCGAGTAGTCGACGTTCATGTGGAGGCGCTCGGCGACGAGGGGCCGCTCTTCGGAGGGATCGAAGACGACGACGTCGGCGTCGGCCCCCGCCACGAGCTCGCCCTTGCGAGGGTGCAGGCCGAAGAGTTTGGCCGGAGCCGTGCAGCAACGATCCACCCACTCGGTCAGGCTGAGCTGTCCCTCCACGACCTTCTGGTAGATGAGAGCGAGCCTGGTTTCGATGCCGGGCACGCCTCCTGGGATCTGCGTGAAATCACTCCAGCCACCACCGGCGAGCCCCGCCCCTTTGTCGGCCGATGTGAAGGGACAGTGGTCCGTCGCAACGACCTGCAGATGACCGCGCCTGAGGCCCTCCCACAACTCCTCCGCGTGGTGCGGGTCGCGAAGCGGGGGAGCGCAAACGTAGCGGGCGGCTCGCGCGGGAGCGTCCTCGTAGCGCTCGGCCGACAGGTAGAGGTACTGGGGGCAGGTCTCGGCGTAGAAGTTCAGACCGCGTTCGCGAGCGAGTCGGACGAGCTCGAGCGCCGGCGCGCTCGACATGTGCACCACGTAACATGCAGCCTCACTGTCTTCGGCGAGGCGAACAGCGCGCGCAACGGCGTCCGCCTCGGCTTCGGGAGGTCGCGATCGAGCGTGCCAGCGCGGTTGGGTGTGCCCCTCACGTAATGCCTCGGCGCGCCGAGCGGCAACCATCGCGTCGTCCTCGCAGTGGAGGCAGACCAGGGCGCCCTGATTTGAAGCGGCCGTCATGACCTCGGAGATGACTTCGTCGGAGACCATCAACCGCTCCGGATAGGTCATGTACAGCTTGAAGCTCGTGATGCCCGCCTCTACCATCTCGGCGACGAGGTCGTCTGCCGGGCGAGCCAGCTCGGTGATCGTCATGTGAAAGGAGTAGTCGATCACCGCCTTGTTCGTGGCCTTGCCGTGCCATGTGGCGAGTCCATCGGCGAGCGATTCCCCCCGGTAAGCAGTGGCGAAATCAATCACCGTCGTGGTTCCTCCGCACGCCGCAGCGACGGTCCCGCTGGTGAAGTCGTCGGACGAGCGTGTCACGCCGACCTCCATGTCGAGGTGGGTGTGGACGTCGACGGCGCCCGGTATCACGAGCTTGCCGGCGGCGTCGATGGTGGTATTGGCCGTGACGTTTCCGAGGGCACCCACGCGTTCAATCCGTTCGCCCCGGACGAGCACATCGGCCCGCGTCAACTCCCCGCCGGAAACGACTTCGCCGCCCCGGATGAGAAGCGTTTGCGACTCGGACTCGACCACCTGCCCCTGACCCCCTCCCTATCCCGCGCAAAATGTTGAAGACTGTTCGGAGCGAATCATAGGTCTCACGGGAAGAGTGATCGTGGTCGTCGAATTGCTGGAACGGGTATTTGGAAGTCCTACAGCCGACTAACTGGGGCGACGCGCTCGCGGCGAAGGGGGACTATCCCGAAGCCGTTCCACTCGCGGGAGGGACGGATCTCCTTGTCGAGCTCAACTTCGATCGCCGTCGCCCAGAAACGATTGTCGATCTGACCCGCGTCGCTGAACTGGGCGAATGGTCGCGCGTCGACGGAAACGTGAGATTGGGTGCGGGAGTCAACTACACTCGCGTGATCGCGGAACTCGCGTCCGAGCTTCCCGGTCTCGCCATCGCCTCTCGCACCGTCGGGTCTCCGCAGATTCGAAACCGGGGCACGATCGGCGGCAATCTCGGCACCTCCTCCCCAGCGGGGGATGCGCTCCCACCACTGCTGGCGAGCGGCGCCCGCATCGAACTCGCCGCGACGAGCGGGACCCGCGTCGTTCCCGTGGAGGAGTTCTGCACCTCGCCGAAGAACAACGTCCTCGAGCCCGATGAGCTGATCGCCGCGATCCACTTGCCGGCGGCGACCGGCCCCCAGCAGTTCTCCAAGATCGGCACCCGGAACGCGATGGTCATAGCGGTCGTGTCGTTCGCGCTTTCGCTCGCTCCGCCGACTCGCTCGGTTGGAACCGGAATCGGATCAGCGGGTCCTATCCCACTGCGAGCAACCGAGGCCGAGCGGTTCCTCGAAGGAGTGCTGGACGAGGAAGGACTTTGGGCCAGCCGAGGTTCGCTCCCGGAAACCGCCGTATCGCGCTTCGGACAACACGTGAGCGAGGCGTCCAGACCCATCGACGACATCAGGGGGTCGGCCTCCTATCGCCGTTACGCGCTGGGGGTCATGGCCGAGCGGACGCTGGCCTGGGTGTGGGACGAGTATCGAGGCGTGACCTGATGCATTTGCAGCTAGCGGTTAACGGCCAAACTCGCGAGGTGGACGGCGCGTGGGAGGGCGAAAGCCTTCTTTACGTGCTGCGCGAAAGACTCGGCATGCCCGGTTCTAAGAACGCGTGCGAACAGGGGGAGTGCGGGTCGTGCTCGGTCTATCTCGACGACGTCCTGGTTTGCTCCTGCCTGGTGCTTGCAGCGCAGGCCGCGGGCCGCGCGGTCATGACCGTCGAAGGCCTTGCCGAGGACGGCGAGCTCCATCCGATCCAGAAGGACTTCGTCGAGGCCGGCGCGGTCCAGTGCGGTTTCTGCACGCCGGGTCTGATCGTTGCGACCCACGAACTATTGGGCCGCAATCCAAGGCCCACCGACCATGAGATACGCGAAGCGCTGGCCGGCAACCTCTGCCGCTGCACCGGCTACGAGAAGATCCTCGACGCGGTGCGCGCCGCGGCCGGCAGGAAAGATCGCACATGAACTCCACAGACCGAATCATCATCGAGGGTTGCGCAATCGCGACGATGGACGGCGCGCTCACCGAGCACTCGTCCGGCCACATCGTCATCGAGGCCGGCACCATCGTCGCGGTCGGCGAGGGAAGTGCACCAGGGATCGATTCGGGCGTCCGGCGTATCGACGGCCGCGGCCTTCTGGCCACGCCGGGTCTGATCAATTGCCACCATCACCTCTATCAATGGCTCACGCGCGGCCGCGCGCAACAGTCGAACCTCTTCGAGTGGCTTACCGAGCTGTACCCGATATGGGCGCACATAGATGTGGACATGCAACAGGCGGCGGCGCGCGCGGGGCTGGCCGCGCTCGCTCGTTCGGGGTGCTCGACCTCGACCGATCACCACTACGTCTTCCCGCGCGGTGCGGGCGACCTCCTCGAGGCCGAGATCTTTGCGGCACGGGAGCTGGGCATTCGCTTTCACCCATGCCGGGGATCGATGGATCTCGGAAGGTCACTCGGCGGGCTTCCTCCGAACGAGGTCACCGAGGATCGCGACGCTATCCTCGCCGCCACGGAGCGGGCGATCGACTTGTGGCACGACCCCGCACCCGGCTCGATGCTTCGGATCGCGGTCGCTCCCTGCTCGCCCTTCTCGGTGACCGCCGGACTCATGAAGGAGGCCGCCACCCTGGCCCGGGAGCGCGGGGTCCGGCTCCACACGCATTTGGCCGAGACACTCGAGGAGCAAGAGTTCTGCGTAGAGAGATTCGGCGTCCGTCCGGTTGAGTTCCTCGACGATCTCGGCTGGCTCGGAAACGATGTGTGGTTGGCCCACTGCGTCCACCTCTCGAATTCCGAGGTGCGTCGTCTTGCGGAGTCGGGCACGGGAGTCGCACACTGTCCCACGTCCAATGCGCGTCTCGGGGCGGGCATCGCTCCGGTCGCGTCACTCACGTCCGCAGGCGCCCCGGTCGGTCTCGGCGTCGACGGCGCCGCCTCCAACGAGGGAGGGGAGCTGGGCCCCGAGGTCCGACAGGCGCTGCTGTTCGCACGCATCGCGGGCGGGCCGGCCGCGCTCACCGCGCGCGGTGCGCTAGCCCTTGCAACGCGCGGAGGTGCGCGCTGTCTCGGCCGGGATGAGATCGGCTCGCTTGAGCCCTCCATGCAGGCGGACGTCGCGCTGTGGCGACTCGATGACCTCGACCATGCTGGAATCTCAGACCCGGTCGCCGCGCTTGTCTTCGGTCCGCCGCGGCCGGTCGAGTCATTGCTGGTCAAGGGACGCGTGGTGGTCGAAGGTGGACAGCTCTTCACCGCGGACGAGTCCTCCATCGCGGCCGACCTCGACAAGGCCTCACGCAGGCTGCTGGAGATGACAGTTTGAACGGGGCCCGGACTCCCACGAGAGAAAGAACCGTCGCGCCCCCGGTGCGCGGCGGCGTGGGGGACAGCGCTCGTCGGCAGGACGCGGTGCCCAAGGTCAAAGGGGAGTTCGCGTTCTCCTCCGACCTCTGGGCCGAAGGGATGCTGTGGGGGGCCACGGTGCGGAGTCCGCATCCTCGCGCCTCGATCCGGTCACTCGACATCACCGATGCATTGATGGTCTCGGGCGTCCACGCCGTGCTGACACACGAAGACGTGCCCGGTCGAAACCTCTACGGAATGGAGATCGCCGACCAGCCGGTGTTGGCGTGGGATGAGGTTCGTTACGAAGGTGAGCCGGTCGCACTCGTCGCCGCCGATCACCCCGAGATAGCGCGGCGAGCGGCCGAGCAGGCGCACGTGCATTACGAGGAGCTCGCGCCCCTGGTGGATCCAGAGAAGGCGATCGAGCCCGATGCACCCAAGCTCCACCCGTCGGGCAACTTGATCCGCCACGCGCGTATTCGTCGCGGCGACCCGTCGGCGAGGGCCGAGGTGGTGGTCGAAGGAACCTACGAGACGGCCATGCAGGACCAGGCTTTCCTCGGACCCGAGTCCGGACTCGCCGTTCCCGCGGAGGACGGCGGTATCGACCTCTACGTCGCCACACAGTGGCTTCACGTCGACCTGGAACAGCTCGCAGCCGGTCTCGGGCTACCGCAGGACAAGGTTCGCATCACACTTGCAGGGGTCGGCGGCGCGTTCGGAGCGAGGGAGGACCTGTCGATGCAGATTCACTGCTGCATGCTGGCCCTTCATACCGGCAGGCCCGTGAAGATGATGTACTCGCGCGAGGAGTCCTTCTTCGGGCACGTGCACAGGCATCCGGCGCGCATGCACTATGAGCACGGCGCGACGAAAGAAGGTGAACTCGTCTACGTCAAGGCGCGCATCGTTCTCGACGGCGGAGCCTACGCTTCGTCCTCGACGGCGGTGTGCGCGAACGCGACTGCCTTCGCGTGCGGGCCCTACGAGGTGCCCAACGTCGAGGTCGACGGGCTCGCCGTTTACACGAACAACCCGCCGTGCGGCGCAATGCGAGGTTTCGGAGCGGTACAGGCCTGTTTCGCCTACGAGTCCCAGATGGACAAGCTCGCCCGAGCGCTCGACATGGATCCCGTCGAGCTCAGGATGAAGAATGCGATGACCACTGGATCGACGATGCCGACGGGTCAGGTCGTCGAGGGACCGGCACCGGTGGCGGAGCTACTCCGGCGCGTAAAGGAGATGCCGCTTCCGCCCCAGCTACTCACGACGCCTCTGGATCTCCGTGCCCTCCCCGGGGGAGTTGCCAACACAACGCACGGCGAGGGAATCAAGCGTGGCGTCGGCTATGGGATCGGGGTAAAGAATGTCGCATTCTCCGAGGGCTTCGATGATTTTGCCACCGCTCGCGTGCGTCTGTTTGCCGCCGGGGGCGAGCCGCACGTCGAGGTACACAGCGCCGCGGCGGAGGTGGGTCAGGGGGTCGGCATCGTCCAAATCCAAATCGCTCGCACCGAGCTCGGCGTCGAGAGCGTGATCCTGCTGCCGGCCGATACGACGGTCGGCTCAGCCGGGTCCTCATCCGCGTCGCGCCAGACATGGATGACCGGGGGCGCGGTCAGAAGCGCGTGCGAGGCCGTGCGTTCACGCCTCCTGGAGCGAGCCGGGGAGCAACTCGACGAGGTACCGGCGCACCTCTCCCTGGAGGGGGGCAAGGTCGTATCCCCGAGCGGGATGGAGGTCTCGATCGTGGATGTGCTAGGGCGGGACTCAATCGAGGAAACTCGCGAGTACCGACATCGCAAGACCTACCCGATGGATCCCGAAACCGGGCAGGGCGATGCGCACGTCGCGTTTGCCTTCGCCGCGCACCGCGCGATTGTCGACGTCGATACCGAGCTCGGGCTCGTGCGGGTCGTCGAGCTCGCAACGGCGCAGGACGTCGGAAAGGCGATCAATCCGCTCGCGGTCGAGGGTCAGATCGAGGGAGGAAGCGCGCAGGGACTTGGACTCGCCCTTATGGAAGAGATCCAGGTGGGCAACGGCCGTATTCGCAATCCATCATTCACCGACTACCTGATACCGACGGTGCTCGACATGCCACCCATGAGGATCGACGTGCTCGAGCTCGGCGACCCGGATGCCCCCTACGGTTTGAAGGGTGTCGGGGAGCCACCGACGATCTCTTCGACGCCTGCGGTGATCGCCGCTCTTAGAAATGCGACCGGTAGGACGTTGCGGCGCGCGCCCGTGCGGCCGGAGGACATCGTGGGACTTGAAAGGGAGACGCTATGACCGACCGGGCTCGTCTCATCGCGGTGGCCAGGGGTGACGCCGCGCCCGACCTCGTTGTGCGCGGGGCGCGTGTGTTCGCGGCCTTCACCAAGGAATGGCTGGACGTCGACGTCGCGGTGGCGGAGGGACGGGTGGCCGGGCTCGGCAGTTTCGAGGGCGGCGAGATCGTCGACGGGCGGGATCAGTATCTCGTTCCCGGTTTCATCGACGCCCACGTCCATATCGAGTCGTCGAAGCTGATGGTGGACGAGTTCGCGCGCGCGGTTCTTCCGCACGGCACTACTGCCGTGGTAACGGATCCCCACGAGATCGCGAACGTGCTCGGCACCGACGGAATCCACTGGTTGCTCGACGTCTGCGAGGGGCTGCCACTCGAGGTCTTCGTGATGGCTTCTTCCTGCGTGCCGGCCAGTCCGTTCGAATCCCCACGCAGGTCCCTCACAAGCGGGGACATGGAGTCGATCCTGAGACGCAGCCACGCGCTCGGGGTCGCCGAGATGATGAACTTTCCCGCGGTGATTGCGGGAGCCTCAGACGAACTCGAGAAACTCGCAGTCAAGGGAGCGACGCACGTGGACGGCCATGCCCCCGGGGTGCGCGGTCGCTCGCTCGACGCGTATCTCGCGGCTGGTATCCGTTCGGATCACGAGTCGACCACCTACGAGGAGGCTCTCGAGAAGCGCCGAAAGGGAATGTGGGTATTGATCCGAGAGGCGTCGAACGCTCGCAACCTGATCGATCTCCTGCCCCTGGTGAAGGACTACGGCCCCGAGAACTGCGCCTTTTGCACCGACGATCGCGAGCCGGACTTCCTCGTGAGGGAGGGCCACATCAACCACATGTGCCGGCTGGCGGTTGACCACGGACTTGCACCGGAGGACGCGATCCTGCTGGCCTCGCTACACCCTGCTCGCTACCACGGGCTGACGGACATGGGTGCGGTCGCGCCCGGGTTCAAGGCCGATTTCTTCCTCATGCCAGACCTCGAGCACTTCGCGCCGACGCACGTCTTCAAAGAGGGAGCGCTGGTGGTGTCCGACGGCAAAGTCCTGCCGTTCGAGGGCCGCGACGTGCCCATGTGGGTTCGGCGGTCCGTTCGGAACGCACCCGTGAGCTCGCAGGATCTGCGGATCCCGTCGAGCGGGAGCGAACTGCGTGTCATCGAGGTCATCCCCGAACAGTTGCTAACGAGGGCACGCGCCGAGGCACCGAGTCTTGACGATGGGGCGGCGGTCGCCGACCCGAATCGTGACCTTGCCAAGATCGCGGTCGTCGAACGCCATCACGCAACCGGGCGGATCGGCAAGGGCTTCGTCACCGGTTTCGGGCTTCAACGCGGTGCGTTCGCGTCCTCCGTCGCCCACGACGCGCACAACATCGTTGTCGTCGGAGTTTCCGACGACGACATGGCGAGATGCGTTCGTCGTCTCGAAGAGGTCGGCGGTGGCATCGTGGCCGTCGACGATGGCCGAGTGGCAGGAGAGCTGGCCCTTCCCGTCGCCGGTCTGCTTTCCGATGAACCGGTCGAGACCGTGGTTGAGCGCATGGACCGTCTCCATGAGGTCCTTGCGGACATGGGCGTGAAGATCCCCTCACCATTCATGACGCTGAGCTTCCTCGCCCTGTCGGTGATCCCCTCGCTGAAGATCACCGACCGAGGGCTGATAGACGTGGACCGTTTCGAGATCGTTCCGCTCGAGGTCGACTCTGACTAAGTGAGGTAGAGCCTCACGTAGAAGATTCCGAAGTACACGACGAAGGCCACAGCCGCGATGTACATCATCGGGTGGACTTCGGAGGCCTTACCTCGTGCCAGCTTGAGGAAAACGTAGGAGACGAACCCCGCCCCGATGCCGTTGGTGATCGAGTACGTGAACGGCATCACGACGATCGTGAGAAACGCCGGAATGGCGAGCTCGATATCGTCCCAGGGAACATGACGGATGTTCGTCATCATCAGAAACCCGACGATGACCAGTGCCGGAGCGGCCGCTTCGAAAGGGATTATCTGGGCGAGAGGCGAGAAGAAGATCGAGAGCAGGAACAAGACTCCGACCACGACCGCCGTGAGACCGGTGCGGCCTCCCTCGGCGATCCCCGAAGCGCTCTCGATATAGGTCGTGTTGGAGGAGGCCGAGAACGCGCCTCCCAGGGCCGCGGCACCGGAATCCACCGCCAGCACGCGGCCGACGTCGGGAAGGCGGCCCTCTTCATCTAGCAGCTTGGCCTCGCGGCCCAGGCCGATGGCGGTGCCCATGGTGTCGAAGAAGTCGGACAGCATGATGGTGAAGATGGCGAGGATCGCGGCGATGAGTCCCAGCTCGGCAAAGAATCCCAAGGAGAAGTTCCCGATCAGATCGAAGTTCTCCGCTGCGGGAAAGTCGGCGATGCTGCCGTAGTTGGCCTTGCCCCCGAACGCCTCGCCGTCGAGGAAGGCTTCGTTGACGATCACCGCCGCGATCGTGGTCGCGACGATGCCGATCAGAAGCGCTCCCTTCATCCTCCGCGAGAACAAAAAGAGCGTAAGCAAGAGACCAAAGAGAAAGACGCCGATCGGCCATCCCTGGAGCTCGTTGGCCGCGCCCAACTGTAGAGGTGGGTTCGGCAGTGTCGTGGTTGTGACGAATCCTGCGTCGACGAAACCGATGACCGCGATGAACAGCCCGATCCCCACGGCGATGGAGTGCTTGAGTGGCAGCGGAACCGATTCCATGACCGCCTGCCTGAACTTGGTGAGCACGAGTATCAGGATGACGATGCCCTCGACCACGATGACCCCCATGGCCTCGGGCCACGTCAGCTGCGAGCCCCCGACCAGTTGGAAGGCCACAACCGCATTCAAGCCGAGCCCAGCCGCGATGGCGAAGGGATAGTTCGAGAAGACTCCCATCGCGATGGTGGAGAGACCGGCGGCGAGGGCGGTCACGGTCAGGACCGCCGCCGGCGCGAGAGTGACGCCGTCGCGGTCGGGACCCGAGAGGATCAGGGGATTTAGGAACAAGATGTAGGCCATCGTCATGAACGTCGTGAGCCCGGCGATGACCTCGGTGCGAATGCTGGAGCCTCGCTCGGTGATCTTGAAATAGCCGTCGAGGCCGCCTCCACGCGTGCCTGTCTTGACCACGTTCATCCCCCTTCGAGTCCTGTCTTGTACCCCGGGCGCGGGAGACGATGATCGGCTCCGCGCGAGCGGCGATTTGAACCGACTCCATCTTCATATCAAGGCGAGCCTGGAGAAGAAAGGATTCTTCGGCCTCGAGGACCGTAGGGTGGGCGCGGATGGGTCGGGAGCGTTTGGAGATCGAGTTCGGCCGACACGCCGGCTGGATAGTCGAAGCGATCGAGGCTCATGGCCTCGACGCGATACCGGCGGCGTGTCGCGGCGCGGGTGATCCGACCTTGTTCGGTGTCCTCGCCGATGCCATGGGGGCCCGGCCCGGCGCGTTGGTGCTCGACGTCGGCTGCGGCATCGGCGGACCGGGTGCCTGGCTCGCATCCGAGCGACGCTGCGACGTCGTGGGGATCGATGTGATGGAAGAACCGGTGCGCGGGTTGAAGCGGCTCTTCCCTCGACTTCGCACCGTCGTCGCAACTTCCCGGGCGTTACCGTTTCGGAACGAAACCTTCGACGCGACCTGGGCGATCGGAGTCATCGAGACCATCGCGCACAAGAGCGAAGCACTGAGAGAACTCTCCCGGGTATTGGTCCCCGAGGGCCGGCTGGCCGCCTATACCTTTGTCTCGACCGAGAGCAGGATCGACGACGCCCCGATGGCGGACCGTTTTCAACCACTCGAAACGTTGGTCGAGGACTTCGAGAGCGGTGGATTCCGCATCCTCAACACCGAGCCCACCACACTTGCTGGGCCCCCCGCCGCTTGGCGCGATGCTCAGAACTCGGCGCTGGCACATGCAAACCGGTTGCATCGCGACGATCCCGCTCACGAGACGGTAGACCGGGAGCGACAAAAATTCGCGCGACTGTTCACCTCGGGCGAGATCCAGGCATGGGTGATCATCGGAGCAAAGGAGGACCCATGATCGAGCTCGCCAACGAGCATCCGCACGAGTATCCCAGCGGGTCCCCGGCGCTCGCTGCGGATGAGGTGGCCGAGCTGGTTTCTCAGGTGCCGGAATGGACCATCGCGGATGGAAAACTCGCGCGGACGTTCACCTTCAAGGACTTCCGAAGAGCCTTCTCGTTTCTAACAAGCGTCGCCCTGCTTGCAGAGGCAGAGGGCCATCACCCGGACATGCTTTGCTCCTGGAACCGGGTTGACCTCCACTTCTGGACGCACACGGTCGACGGTCTCACCCGCAACGACTTCATCATGGCAGCGAAGATCGATCGGTTGCCGTGAGCCAGATGCGAATCGGACACCAGTTCAGTTGTTGCAAGGCACGACCATGACGGAGAGCAGGGCTCGGCCGGCGGTGGCCCTCGTGCGCCACGGCGAGACCGAGTGGAGCAAGAGCGGCCGTCACACCGGCCGGACCGACGTTCCCCTCACCGAGGCCGGCCGGGCCCAGGCGAGCGTTCTCGGGGAAATGCTTGCCGGATGGCGCAAGGCCTACGCGCTTACCAGCCCACTCCAACGCGCTGCCGAAACCTGTCGCCTCGCGGGTTTTGCGCATAGCTGCGAGAAGGTCGACGAACTGAGGGAGTGGGACTACGGCGCATACGAGGGAAGAACGACGAGAGCCATTCGGGAGGAGATCCCAGGGTGGAGTATCTGGACTCACCCGGTCGTGAAGGGTGAGTCCGTCGACGAGGTGGGGGAGCGCGCAGACCGCGTGATCGAACGCCTTAGAGACGAGGGGCAGGACATGGTTGTGTTCGCACACGGCCACCTCCTGCGAATCCTTGCGGCGCGTTGGTGCGGGCTCACGGCCACCCACGGGAGGTTCCTCGCTCTGGATACTGCGACCTTCTCTCTGCTGGGTTACGAAAGAGAAACCCCCGTCGTACGGATGTGGAACGCTCCAAATCGGCCGCCAGCGGCGGGCTGAGTGCTTCTCGTTCGTGGCGATCATCGGCGCGGGTCAGCCGGTGCCGTTTACCTCCGCGAGCATCACGGCGATGCGCCCGAGCTCGATGCGTTGGTCGGCGTCGACGTGGTTGGCGAACTGGAAGACCTCCGGTTCCTCGCCCCCTCCGGCGTCGAAGAGTTCGGAGACCATCTGCAGAGCCCCCTCGTGGTGGCGCTGCATGAAGCTGAGGAACAAGCGATCGAACTCGTGGCCCGAGGCCGCCCGCAGCTCGGCGAGTTCGGCGTCGGTGAGCATGCCCGGCATGCCTTCGCCGTGGGCGTGGTGCGTCTGCGCGGCCTCGATGTCCGGCACCTCCTCGCCGCGCGCCGTGAGCCACGACGTCATGACCGCGATCTCATCTCGTTGGGAGATCTCCATCCGCTCGGCGAACAGTGAGAGGTCTTTGAGGGCGGAGCGCTTTGGAACAAGACTCGTCATCTCGAGCGCCTGCCCGTGGTGGATGATCATGCCCTGCATGAAAGCGACGTCAAGCTGGATGTATGTCGGTGGCTGGATGTCGAGCTCTTCGACCTCTTCGGCGGTGAGCTCCCTGCCGGATTCACCCGGCGCGCCCGGCTGGACCACCCGGGGGGCGTCTGCGTCCCCGGTGTCCACCGAGTCCGTGCAGCCGCTGACAAGGACCGCGAGCATCGCCGGGAGCAGCAGGCAGATACTTGATCTGCGAGTCATCTCTGTGGCGGCCCTCCCGTGGGGCGGACCGACCGTGCGGCGGCGGTCATTTGAGGGGGAACGGGAGGACCTGACCATGCGCGGATGGTACCGGAAGCCACCTTCTTGTCATCATCGCATTGAGGATATAGATTTCGCAGGCACAACGGTTGGGCGTGGGCCAACCTTTGCTCGGGCAGTCCACGACTCGCGGGTGGGTCATGAACGTGCACCTGCACGGATGGAAGGGTGGGTCGAATCATGGGAGGGCTCTCTTTACTCAGGCCTGCATCACGCGCAAGACGGCGTCTGCTCGCGCTCGCCACTGCACTTCTGCTCGTCGTCGGGCCGCCCGCAGCAGCCGGCGCCGATTTCCCCGATTCGGATGACCCACGCGTGGGCCTCGGGGCCGGCTTCGAGGACGCCGAGAAGGCGGCCTTGGCCATGGAGGAAGTCGGCTTCTTCGACAAACAGGACAGTCCATTCTGGGATCCGGGCAGCATCTCGCCGAACATCGGTGCTGCCATCGGCACGGCCAACTCCGACCTCGCCTTCACCGGGAACCACGCCATCCACGGCAACTGGCGCGGCTTCCAGGTCTATGACGTCTCCGACCCGGCGGACCCGAGCCTCGAGGTCGCGGTCCTCTGCCCGGGAGGGCAGGGCGACGTCACGGTTCACGGTGACCTCCTGTTCACTTCCGTGGAGGAATCCTCCGGCCGCACCGACTGCGGGACCGGAGGTGCAGGTCCGTCCAACGTGCCCAACCCCGACCGCATGCGCGGCATCCGCATCTGGGACATCAGCGACATCGCGGACCCGCAACAGGTCGGCCTCGTCCAGACCTGCCGCGGTTCGCACACCCACCGCCTGGTCGAGGATCTCGACGACCCGAGCGTCGTCTACATCTACAACAGCGGCACCTCGTCGTTCCGACACCCAGATGAAGCGGGTCTGAACTGCCAGGACCACGCGCTCACGACCGATCCCGTGCCGGCCGGAACCAACACCGACCGCTGGCAGATCGAGGTCATCCGTGTTCCCGTGAACGACCCAGGGGCGGCGGAGATCGTGAACGAGGTCCGGCTCTTCGCCGGTGAGGACGGCCGGCTGAACGGACTGCAGAACATGCAGCCCGGGGTGCCGCACCCCTGCGCGTCCACTGCGGAAGGCTGTGGGCCCGTCACGCCGACGACCTACTCCCCGTTGCCGAACACCAACACCTGCCACGACATCACCGTGTACCCGGAGATCGACCTGGCTGCCGGCGCCTGCCAGGGCAATGGCCTGCTCATCGACATCTCCGATCCGGCGAACCCCGAACGTATCGACGCGGTCGCCGATCCGAACTTCTCCTATTGGCACTCGGCGAACTTCAACAACGACGGCACCTCCGTGATGTTCACCGACGAGTGGGGCGGCGGCACCGGCGCTCGTTGCCGGGCGACGGACAGGCTCGAGTGGGGCGCGAACGCCCTGTTCAACATCGTCGACACGGCGCAGGGCAAGCGGCTGGAGTTCGCGAGCTACTTCAAGATGCCGGCGGTGCAGACGCCTCACGAGAACTGTGTGGCTCACCAGGCGAACATCGTCCCGGTGCCCGGTCGCGACATCATCGTGCAGGGCTGGTACCAGGGCGGCATCTCGATGTTCGACTGGACCGACCCGGCGAACCCGTTCGAGATTGGATTCTTCGACCGCGGCCCGATCGACACGCCCAGCAACCCGACAACCGGCGACCCGCAGATCGTGCTCGGCGGATTCTGGTCCGGCTACTGGTACAACGGCAACGTCTACGGCGGTGAGATCGCCCGCGGGCTGGACGTGTTGGGGCTCACGCCGACCGACCAGCTGAGCCAGAACGAGATCGAAGCCGCGGAGACCGTGAACCTCGACGAGCACAACGCGATGTCGATACGGCGCATCACCTGGGACCCCAGTTTCCCCGTGGTGCGAGCGCATCGGGATCAACTGGTGCGAGCCGACGGACTGACGGACGACGAGCGCGAGCGCGTCGACGCTGCGATCGATCGCGCGGAGCGGTTCCAGTCCGGCCCGCGGAAGAAGGCGGCGATCGCCAACCTAAAGGCGACAGCCAACTCGTTGCGGAGCCCGGACCAGCAGGCGCTCGCCGACGCGATGCGCGATCTGGCCGAAGCGCTGCGCTGACAACAGCATGTGGCGATGCCCGCGGCACCCCTTCTGGGTGTCGCGGGGGACGCGCTTGGGGGGCCGGCACTTCGTCTGCACCGCGTCAAAATCTCCTGTAGGCGTCCGCAATGGAAGGCGATTCAATCTGGGAGTGAGCCGCATGTGAGGTTCACCGCGCTCGCGGTCATGGCGGACGCTTGATCCGAGGCGATGTAGGCCGCCACGTTCCCCACCTCAGCTAAAGACGTCAGCCGGTTCAGCATCGTCTTGTTCTGGTTCCAAGCGATGTGTTGCGGACGCGTCATGCTCCCCGAGCCGGTTCCATAGTCGGGAAAGAGTTCACCTTGGAGGGTTTCGGGGATGCCGGTCGTGCGCAGCCATGCCACGCGGACGCCCTGTGGCCCAAGTTCGGATGCCCACTGTCGGCAGAGACCCTCGATGGCGTCGAATGTGACGCCCGTGCCTCCCACGTTGGGAATAGCCAGACGGGCGGTCGTTGCGGTGATCGCCAAGATCACTCCGGATCGCCGCTTGACCATGTGCCGCGCCGACGCCCTTGCGGTGAGGAACTGCGTCCTTATGGCCGTCATAACCGGTCGAACAAAATCGTCAAACGACATATCGATCAGCGGTGGCCCATGAACGTCTCCATGGCTGATCGCATTGAAAGAGACGTCAATGCCGCCCATCTTTTCAACCACGGCGTCCGCGTGCTCGTCGACAGCCTTTTCGTCGAGGGCATCGACTCGCGCCGTCTCGGCCTCTCCTCCTGTAGCGGAGATCTCGGCGGCCACATTGTCAAGCGATGCCAATGTGCGACCGGCAAGGAACACGTTCGCGCCCTCGCGGGCGAAGGCACGGGCAACCGCGCTCCCAACTGAGCCTCCTGCGCCGTAGATCACCGCATTCTTGTTTTCCAGAAGCATTACTTCCCCCCAATCCGTTGATTCCCGTTCGATGGGCAGCAGCTTAGGCTGCAGAGGGCCGGGGGAGGATTCTGGGGCGCTGAGACGGTGCGGGAAGCGCCACATTGCGGATCGACATGGACAGCTGCCGACCGGGCAAGCAACACGTGTGCGCCTGGCTCAACCTCCGTACTCACCACGGCGTCGGAGCATGACGAGAAGCATGAGCGGCAGCATCGCCATGTGCTCGAAAGCGAGCAGGGAGTCACCCGAGATGACACCCAGCCACAACAGCGGGAACAGCACCAAGGCGGGGACGAACATCGCACCGGCCATCTCGAGGGTACTCACCCAACTGTGACCGCGGTAGCGCATCCAGACGACCATCCCGATCGACATGGTGAGAGCCATCTCCAGAGACGTCAACTCCGGGTATTGCGCTGGGAACTCCAATCCCGCGATCGCCAGGATGCCTCTCACGGCTCCGCCCAGGACTGCCATGCCCACGAACATCGCGACGACCATCCCCAGGTAGTGGCGGAGGAAATTCCATCTGCGGTGACGGGTGCGGCCGTGGGTGGATATAGGCCTGTCGGTCTGCGCCACCGGCCGCTGGTTTTCGGTCGTCGTCCTCATGTGGTGGATCTCCCTCCGTCTTCGGGTTGGAGAGTTATATACCCTGGGGGGGTATTGTATGTCAAGAAAAGCCCGAACACTGAATCATGCCCACGAGCTTTCCCTGGAGTTCGACCGCGATCACCGTCGCCTCTCGAAAACCGTCCCTGCGCCCCGCAGCGATGAGACCCAAGACGCCAAGTGCGAGATTGGCGAAACCAATCTCCTGTTGGAACGGACTACCCTTCGGCCAATCGATCGATTCGGCGACGGCATCGGGCGTGAAGACGTGACCGAAGAAGCCGCTGAGCCCGCTCGCGCACCACCCCGAGCATGAACAGATAGATCAGGTACATCTCTACTTTGCTGAGACGATCCTTCGCGCTGGCGTCAAGTCGCACATGAAGGGCGGCGAGCAGCACCGGAAGCACGGAGAACGCGAACACCCGTACAGCAACCGGTGTCCACGCGTAGTTCCCCATCAGATGTCATCGGGGCAGGGGAATCGCTCCGCGATCGATAACCCCAGCCCGGAGGTTCCACCGGTCACGAGCGTAGCTTTGTCGTCCAGACTCTCCATCGAGCGGAGCTTATGCCAGTCGACGGGTCGGGCTGAGGGGTTGCCTCACGCCCCTAGCGCTCCTGCTCGAGGAGGTGTACGTGTGTGGTGCTGTTCTAACGG
>JBOGWS010000010.1:0-104072 GCA_050693895.1 Actinomycetota bacterium
TCGACAAGGTCGGTACGGTAGTAGAGGAATCCTGCGTTGCTGTTGTAAGGCGCGGCCCACAGCTCGCCCTCCCAGGTCGCGGACTCGAAGGCTCCCGGAATCGTGACGTCTTCGATCTCGCCTCGGACGTCCTCGAGGCTTTCGAGCCATCCGTTAACCGCGTACTCGCCGGTCCAGATGACGTCCATGCCGAGGACATCGAAACCGGTTCCCTGCGCGTTCAGCTCGAGACTCTGCTGTTGCCGCTGCTCGCCTGCATCATCTGGCAGTCGTTCGATGGTGATGGGGGTGTCGGGGTTCTCCTCGCTCCACAGTTCGGCAACCTCTCTGTGGACTCCGCCGGGAGCGGCCTCGGAGCCGCCGATCGCCCACGTCAGTTCGCCGCCGCCGTCACCCCCACCCTCGTCCTCAGGTGTCGAGCCGGAACAGCCCGAAGCCACGAGGGCCCCCACGACGAGGATCGTTGCGAAGAGGAATCGCTGCCGAGCTTGCATTCGTTTCATATGCCCCCCAGTCCAGTTTTCAACGGGTGCCATTGCTCGATCACCCATCCCGACCTCCAACAGCAGGAGTCATCATACTCACCTCGCGCGATTGTGCTCCCATTGCGGTAGTAGCCGGACAAAACCTTTCGCGCTCAGGGCTCGGGGATCACCTCCGGCCAGCGTCGCTGGATGCCTTCCCTCTCGATCACCCGGGTGAACTCCTCGAGGCCCTTCGAACCCGCGCTCAGACCGTGGGGGTCGATCTTGCTTCCGAGGCAATAGGAGGCGACGAGTCCGGCGACCTCGCCGACGTTCCACTCGACCGGGTGCAGCCGGTAGCAGCCGTTCGTGATGTGAGTCGTGCCGATGTTCTTGCCGGCGGGGAGCAGATTCTGCATCCGGACGGGCAGAAGGGACCCAAGCGGAATCTCGAAGGGGGCCGAGGCGACGTCGATGTAGGTGTTTCCCGACGTCGACGGGTGGAGGTCGATCCGGTAGCTGCCGACCCCGACCGAATCCTCGTAACGGGCGGCGCCATGCGGACCCCGCACCTCGGCGGCGAGTTCTTGTTCGACGATCGTGTGTCGAGCGCGAATGCGGCGGGACTCGCGAATGTAGGGAGCCAGGGCGAGCCCGTCGTCGGTCCCGACGATGTCGGGCCTAATTCGCAGACCCGGATATCCGGTGCCGCCGTCTGGCCGTGGCGCCTCGGTCTGCATCCAGTAGAGGAAACTGAGGCTGAGCCCGCGAGCCCCGTCGAGGTGTTTGCGCGCGACAACGGTATCGACCTCGAACACCGGTCCCAGCCAGTAGTCGATCATGGGCCAGTTGACCAGCGTGATATCGCTCGCCATGAATCCGTCGCGGAAGTTGCGGCGAGCCGCGATCCGTCGAAACAGCCACAGGTCGACGTCGCCGCCCCGTTTGTGGGGAGCCGCCTCGTCGTCGAAGAAAGGATCCGGCTTTGGGTTGGGCGTGAGGAACCGTTCGACGGGTTCGAGGGTGCGAGGGTCGGGGGCGATCCAGGACAGCAGGGGCGCGGGCCAGAACCCGGCCCGGTAGTCGCGCCAGAAGCCGTACCTCTGGGGACGGTCGATCGTATGGTCCTCACCCTCGAGGTGATCCAGGGCGAAGCAAACGCTGACGGCCTGCATGTTGAGTGGATCGGCCGCCTCGGGCGCGTGAGGCTCCCCGGTATCGGCCCTCGACTCGGCCCCCGTTACGTACTCCGTGCCCGTGAGGGGTAGCAGCTCGCCGGTCTCGGTTGCGTCCAGCACGTAGGCGGCGGCCACGATCACGTCGTTGCCGTCCCCGAGGTCCTGCAGCGTCACGCTTGCAACGCGGTCTCCATTGGTTGTGGCAGAGATGGGGCGGTGTCGTCGAAGGACCTCGAGACGCCCCGACGCGCGCAGGGGAGCGAGCATGGTCTCGATCGCCACGCATGCAACGCGCGGCTCGTGTGCCAGCGCGCTGACGTACGCGGCGCCGGGATTGAGCCGAGGTTTTCTTCGGGCCTCTCCGGTCAGCGGGAAATGGTTCCTGTAGTGCGAGCGGATCCTGTCGCGAAGCAGGCGGTATGTGCGTGTGCAGCCCGATTGCTCGATCCACGGGTGCTCATCGGGCGGAACCGCCTGGGAGGTCAGCTGTCCCCCGAGCCACGGCGTCTCCTCGGTCAGCATCACGGAGTATCCGAAGCGCGTCGCCGCCATGGCCGCTGCGACTCCGCCGACGCCTCCACCCACAACCAGCACGTCGACGCGGCGCTCTCGAGGTTTGGTCACCGTCCGAGAGTAGCGGCCAGCGCGTATCGCCCGATCTCCTCGACAGTTAAGGTCGCGCTCATGACGAATACCGATCGTGACGCAGCGCGCCCATGGTGGCTTGACGAGGTTCTGTACCAGATCTACCCGCGCTCGTTCGCCGACACAAACGGCGATGGAGTGGGAGACATCCAGGGGATCATCGAACGCCTCGACTACCTCGAGTGGCTGGGCATCGGTGGCATCTGGCTGAATCCGGTAACGCCGTCGCCCAACGCAGACTGGGGCTACGATGTCGCCGATTACTGCGATGTGCATCCCGAGCTGGGAACACTCGAGGATGTGGACCGACTGGTGAAAGCTGCGACCGAGCGCGGAATTCGGATCGTCTTCGACATCGTTCCGAATCACACGAGCGACCAGCACGAGTGGTTCAAGGACGCGCTCACCGGCCGAAAGGCCGAGTACCGCGACTACTATTTGTGGGCCGATCCCGCCGAGTCCGGCGGTCCGCCGAACAACTGGCTCAGCGTCTTCGGCGGAAGCGCATGGGAGTGGCACCAGCCCACCGGTCAGTACTACTTGCACAATTTCCTGGACGCCCAACCCGACCTGGATTGGTGGAACGAAGAGGTCAGGGACGAGTTCGACCACATCCTGAGCTTCTGGTTCGACCGCGGAATTGCCGGCTTCCGGATCGACGTTGCGCACGCGCTGATCAAAGACAGGGCGCTGCGAGACAATTTGCCCGCGAGAGACCACGACCACGACCACCTGAAGCAGCTCGGTCAGCGTCAGATCTACAACATGAACCGACCCGAGGTCCACGACATTCTCAAGCGGTGGCGCAAGATCTGCGACACCTACGACCCCGAGCGCATTTTGATCGGTGAGACGTTCGTCTACGAACTCACTCAGTGGGTGGAGTACTACGGAACCGGCTCCGACGAGCTGAACCTCGCGTTCAACTTTCCGTTCGCGCTTGGTCAACTCGACCCAGAGCAGACGAAGGAGGTCGTGAGGGCGTCCGAGGAATTGATTCCTCCCGACGCGTGGCCGGTGTGGATGATGTCCAACCACGACATCGGACGAGGCGTGACCCGCATGTGTCACAACGATCCCGAATTGGGCCGGGTCCTGATGATGCTGGTCCTGACGTTGCGCGGAACGCCGTTCGTCTATTACGGAGATGAAATTGGGATGACCGACACGAGGCTCAGGCGCGACCAGATAAGGGACCCCGTCGGCCTGCGCACCTTCGGCGAGGTCACGGTCGGACGAGACGGCTGCCGCACGCCGATGCAGTGGAGCGCCGAGCCGGGGGCGGGCTTCACGGCTCCCGGAGTCGAGCCCTGGCTTCCCTTCGGCGAGCACTCCGCCGTGAACGTCGAGGCACAGAGGGACGATCCCGATTCATGGCTCAACTTCACTCGTTCGCTCATCCAACTTCGCAAGGAGTCCGATGACCTGAGATCCGGCGCGTACGAGGAGTTGGACTCGCCGATCGGCACGTGGGTCTTCAGGCGGGGAGAGGGCACCGTGGTTGCGCTGAACATGGGCGACGGCATCGCAACAATCGAGGAGGTCGAGGGCACGGTCAGGGCCTCGACCGCAGGTGGGCGCATCGACGAGCACGTCCCCGGGCGCATCGACCTTCAACCCCGTCAAGGAGTGGTGGTCGCCGACTGATCTAAAAGTGGCACAGGTGTCGTTCGGCTGGATCAAGGGCGAGCTGGGCGCCGACCTCACCCGCCAGACGCCGAAGGACGAGATTCTTGAATTTCTCGACACCCCGAATCGACATCCCCGACATTCCTTCGGCGGAGGCGCTCGGGCGGATACTCACGCGCCGCGTGGCGATAGTCGTGGAGGATTCCGAGCACGCCGGCGCCGTCGCCGCCAACCAGTAACCACCGCCGAGGATCCCCCCGATCACCGCTGAAGTAGTCGTTGGGCATCTCGCCGTTGCCGGAGCGGCTACGTCTGGTCGTAGATGCCCTGGCTCGTCTCGGTGTCGAAGAAGTGCAGCCTCGAGGTGTCGACCGCGAGTTCGATGTCCTCGTTCTTACGCAGCTTGCTCCGGGGGTCCAGAACGGCGGTGAACTCGTTCTTGCCCTCCTTCGCCTTGCGCTCGAGCTGGGCGATCTCCGCCTCGCCAACATCGGCGGCCAGCTCCTTCATGTCCTCGGTGATCGCCAGGGGAGCGTCGACCGTGAAGTGCACCATGGTCTCGGTGCCAACGGCCTCGATAAGATCGATGTTGACCTTGAGGCGAGTCCCCTCACCGGATTCCTGCGCGTACTCCGGGTCCTCGAAGTCCTGAGGACGGATGCCGAGCACGACCTCCTTGCCCACGTACTTCTTGAGCCCGGGTCGGTTGCCGACCTCCTCCTCGCTGATCTTGAGCGTCTGGTCTCCGAGCTTGACCGACACGCCCCCGTTCGCTTCTTCGAGGGTCGAGGATGCGAAGTTCATCGAGGGACTGCCGATGAATCCTGCGACGAAGAGGTTCTTGGGATGCTCGAACAAGTCGGTGGGCGTTCCGACCTGCTGGAGCTCGCCCTTCTTGATGACCGCGACACGGTCGCCCATTGTCATGGCCTCGATCTGGTCGTGCGTTACGTAGACGGTCGTGACGCTGAGGTCCTTCTGGATGCGAGCGATCTCGCTGCGCATCTGCACGCGGAGCTTCGCGTCGAGGTTGGACAGGGGCTCGTCCATGAGGAAAGCCTGAGGCTTACGCACGATGGCCCGGCCCATGGCGACGCGCTGACGTTGACCGCCGGACAGAGCGCGCGGCTTCTTGTCTAGATACTCCTCGAGGCCCAACACCTTGGCGGCGTCGTTGACTCGCTCGTCGATCTCGCCCTTGTCCGTCTTTGCGAGCTTGAGGCCGAAGGCCATGTTGTCGCGCACGCTCATGTGCGGATAGAGGGCGTAGTTCTGGAACACCATCGCGATGTCTCGGTCCTTCGGCTGCATGTCGTTAACGACGTTCTCGCCGATCTTGAGCTTGCCGTCGCTGATGGTCTCGAGACCCGCGATCATTCGCAGAGCCGTGGTCTTTCCGCAGCCGGAGGGTCCCACGAAGACCATGAACTCAGCGTCCTGAATCTCGAGGCTGAGACCGTCGACCGCGAGCGTGCCGTCTCCGTAGCGCTTCGTGACGTCTTCCAGAACTATCTCGGCCACTGTGCCCCCCTTGTCGTGACGCAGTTCTTCCAATGCTCGGCCCTACAAACTCTCTAGGACTTTACCTCCTACCGGTCCTTCTCAACCGTCCAGGTCATTCGTAAAGAGCTGGGCCACCATGCGTTTGCAGAGATCATCGATCGTGCGTGCCATCGCTTCGTGGATGGATGCCGGGCGACCCATCGGGTCGGCAATCTGGTCCTCGAACGTCGGAGGTCGGGTCCCCCGCAGTTGGTGAGCGGCCGAAATGAGACTCCCGGGCCGGACGAGGGGGTCATCTTGAGAACTCAGAGGTGGCGTCGCCTCCAGCGTCTTGACGAGCTGGGGCAGCAGCCATGTCTTCGATGCTTCCGTGTCGTACTCCACGACCGCGGTAGCGATGTGACCCAGCTCGAAACCGATGACGAGGTCGGCCGAGGCCGGATCCTCTTCGGCAAGTCCGCGCGACGAGTGATCGCTCAGGTCGTAGCCGAGTCTTGCCGCGGCTCGCTGCGTCTCTGGCGGCGAAGGCATCGAGTGCGTCGGGAGGGTGCCTGCAGACGACACCTCGACCGGGAGGCTCGCCGTGAGCGCGCGCGTGATGACCTCGGCCATAGGGCTCCGACACTGGTTGCCGGTGCAGACAAACAGGATGGCAAATGTGGGATCGGATGCCGGGGTCAGATCAGCCGCTCGATAATCATGGCCATGCCCTGGCCCCCGCCGACGCACATCGTCTCGAGTCCGATGGTCTTGTCGGTGCTCTGAAGGTCGTTCAGCAGCGTGTTCATGATGCGGGCGCCGGTCATACCGTAGGGGTGGCCGAGCGCGATCGCTCCACCGTTGGGGTTGAAGCGATCGCTGAAGGGATCCATACCGACCTCGCGACAGACTGGAATGACCTGCGCGGCAAAGGCCTCGTTGAGCTCCATCACGTCGATGTCGTCGATGGACATGCCCGCAGTCTTCAGCACCTTTCGCACGGCCTCGATGGGTCCGACTCCCATGATCTCTGGAGCAACCCCCGAGACGGACGACGCGATGATCCGAGCGAGAGGCTTGACCCCTAGTTGTGATGCGCGCTCCTCGCTCATCACCAGGACCGCGGCGGCCCCGTCGTTCAGAGGACACGAGTTGCCGGCGGTCACGACTCCGCCCGGCTTGAAGGCGGGCTCGAGGCTCTTCAGCTTCTCGAGGGTGGACGAGGGCCGAGGCCCGTCATCGGCCTCGACGATCGTGCCGTCCTCTTTCGTATAGGGCGAGATCTCGCGCGCTGAGAAACCGTTACCTTGGGCCGCGACGGCGCGCTCCTGGCTGCGCTGGGCGAAGCGGTCCATCTCGTCGCGATTCACGTCGTACTGCTCGGCGACGTTTTCGGCTGTGAGTCCCATGGGAATGTAGACGTTGGCGATGGGGGCGTCGTCTCCGAAAAGCTTGGGATGCAGCTCGTCGGCATCCTTCGGGTAGCCGTCGACCTGGCTGATCGACTCGACTCCGCCGGCGACGTAGACATCCCCTTCACCGGCCTTGATGGCGTGAAACGCCATGCGGATGGTCTGCAGGCTGGACGCGCAGAAGCGGTTCACGGTCGTGCCGGGAACGTGCTCGGGGAGACCCGCAAGCAGCGCCACCCGCCGGCCGAGATTCATCCCCTGCTTTTGCTCGGGGAATCCACAGCCGATCATCACGTCGACGACCTCACCGGAATCGACCGCGGGGGCCTTGCTCATCACCTCCGAGATGGCGAAGCCCATCAAGTCGTCGGGTCTCACGTCCACGAACGAGCCCTTCTTGGCGCGCCCGATCGGCGTCCTGGCTGCAGCGACGATGACGGCTTCGGGCATCGATTTTCTCCTTGCGGTGGGGTCGGCTGCCATCGTAAACGCGTGAAGAAATGTGGCGTGCGAGCAAACCGGGCCGCGGGGTTCACCCGTATTGACTCTCGGAATCGAGTTGGGACTGGGCGAGTACCACTCCACGAGGAGGACGCTGTGACGCTACGCACTAACGGCTGGCTGAGATTGCTCGCAATGCTCGCTTTCGCGGCGATTGTGCTCGCCGCGTGCGGAGGCGACGACGAAGGCGACACGACAAACGGCGACTCCGAGCAGTCCGAGGATGCCGGCGGCGACACGGGAGGCGACACCGGCGGCGGGGCCTCGATCGAATTGAGCGCGGCCGACAACTCATTCAACCCGGCCGAGATCAGCGCGCCCGCGGGCGAAGAGGTCACCGTCGCGTTCACCAATGACGGCAACAACCCGCACACTTTCTCGAGCACCGATGCCGGCTTCGACTCCGACACCGTCGAAAGCGGGGGATCGGCCGACGTGACATTCACGATGCCCGACGAAGAGACCCAGTTCATCTGCAACGTCCATGGCGAGTCCATGAGCGGCACCCTCGTCCCCGAGTAAGGCCAAACGGGGCGCACGGCCGGGCCTCGGCACTACACCCCCGCCGAGGCCACGTGCGCGCCTAGGGAGGAATAGAGAGAGCCCGGCTCACCGAGCCGGGCTCTCTACCCCCCGTGCGGTATTGGTGTGTCTAACGCCAGACTGCGTTGGTCGAAAGCACGAAATCCGCCTGGTTCTCTTCGCCCGCTTCGGCGACCTCCTGGGTGCCCGCGTCATCGAGGATGCGCAGGTAATCACGGCCTTTGTCGGTCAGATGGGGCACATCGGAGCTGAAGTCGAGCAACCCCGCCGTCTGCAGTTCTTTCAGCATTTTGGTGAACGCCATTTCACCTCCGCTTGAGCGTCGTTGCTCGTTGAGACGCCCACCGTAGCGAATCGTTTCTTGACCAGCAGGTCGGGTTAGCCGGAGGCTCGATTACGAGCCTAGTTTCGCTCGAAGTCGAAGACAGCGGGCATCTCGTCGTTAGCGCCGATTTCGACCGCGTCGATCTGCCAGGTGCCGTCCACCGCGCCACAGCCGGCGGCAATCCTTACCCCGAGAATCTCCTGGGTTGCAAAATCGCTCAGCGGCTTGGCTGCGCCCGGACCCTGGTCTCCACCCTCGTTCCACAGACCGGAAACGGTGTCCCAGGTCTGCCATGCGTTCGATCGAGTAGCACCCTGGTCGGCATTGTTTGCGGCGATGAAGTAGATGGTGGTGTCGCGTTGGCCGTCACCATCACCATCGAGATTCAGATAGACGTAGGGGTGGTCGGTGACGTGAGACGAACGCTCGCTGAAACGAAGCGTGTTGACATCCCCGACGGCGACACCGTCGTAGGCCTCGGTCGATAGCGCTCCGTAGCCCGACGGTCCGCCCGTTACCTGGAATGCTCCGGTGCCGAGTGGCGGGGTCTGGTCGACGCCATTGACGAAGCTGGCCTCACCTTGAGTCGCACCGCAGGCATCCGACCACGCGTCCCACATCTGGTCGGGGCCGGTGTCGGAGGCGGTGACCCGAGTGGGCATGAACCCTGGGGCCCCGGGCGGACCTTGCTCACCCGCGGGGCCACGAGGACCCTCGGGACCCCGGGAACCATCATCTCCTGGGGGACCCTGCTCACCTGCGGGACCCTGCTCACCGCGCGGACCGGGCCGGTTGATCCTGTCGGCGAGGCTGGGCTTCAGGTCTCGCTCCTTGATGGTGCCATCCTCGATGTGGTTGGACGTGATCTGACGAGCTGCGACTGCAGTTCCGCCTATGAGCGCGACGGTCATCAACGATGCTGCGATCGCAACTAGTGGCTTACTGCGCGCGATTGTGCGCAAGAGCTTCCCCCTTCGTGATTGTCCGGAACGTCCGGCTAGCGGAAGAGGCATAGCACGATCAACTTCCGACTGGAAAGCAATTCGACCAAAAGGGTGAATTGGGGCCACCGGGGGACAAACCGTATCTGACCTGCGATTTCTCGGCGAGTGTGGCAAGTTGTTGACGCTTAACCACACAAATAGATGAACCTTTCGGACTAGTGCCACTAGTCCCTATTGATGGGGGGGCTGGAAGTAATCCGCGCCGTCGAGCGGGCACAATCGCTCGTAGAACCGGCAGACCGTCTGTGCTCTGGCGGCGGCGAGCCGGCCCCGAGCGAGCTGAAGGAAACCTTCCCCGAAGTGTGACGTCCGTCACCGTCGAGCGCCGGGCTTGGCGCGCATGGTGTTCGCTATGCACGTCTTGTCACAGGCTCTCGTTAGCGTCCGAGTTGTGAGACGACTGGGCGCCCTGTGCTTCATCCTGCTACTGCCCTCTTGTTCCGGGCACGAGGTCGACCTCGCGCGCCAATCGCCCGCGACCGCGGCCGAGGAGCCTGACGGTCACGAGATCGCCGAGGTCACCCGGATCGTCGACGGGGATACGGTCGAGGTGCGCATCACCGAGCGCTCCGACGGGCCGGGCGCGGGCCGAGCCGAGATTGGTGAGACCTACAGCGTTCGGCTCATCGGCATCGACACGCCCGAGTCGGTGAAGCCGGGCTCGCCGGTCGAGTGCTTCGGGGTTGAGGCCAGCGCCGCGGCGAAGGCGTTGCTCGGGGGTCAGACCGTGACGCTCGTGAAGGACGTCGAGGAGGCCGATGGCTACGAGCGGTTGCTGCGCTACGTCTACCTCGGTGAGGAGATGGTCAACGCCCGGCTGGTGCTGAACGGCTACGCGAGCGCCTACACCTATCCGCCGAACGTGCGACACAGCGAGCTGTTCTTGGGCCTGCAACGCGAGGCCCGTGCGACCGATGCGGGCCTGTGGGCGCCGGACACCTGTGACGGCAAATTAACCGGGAGGTGAGATGGGTTATGTGCTAAGTTTAGCCCATGCGTATGCACATAGAGCTCGAGGACGAACTCGTCGCCACTATCGATGAGGTGGCGGGACCTCGCGGCCGCAGCCGGTTCATTCGCCAGGCTCTGGAACAGGCTCTCAGGCTGAGGCAACAGAGAGACCTACTGCGCTCGATCCGAGGATCGATCGACGATGCCGGTGGGGACTGGGGAGAGGATCTCGCCGGCTGGGTCCGGGACCAGAGGCGCTCGGACGCCCAGCGGGTTGGATAGTCGAGCTCGACATGCTGGTCCTCGCAGATACCACCGTCCTCATCGACTAC
Source organism: Actinomycetota bacterium (assembly GCA_050693895.1). Lineage (GTDB taxonomy): Bacteria > Actinomycetota > CADDZG01 > CADDZG01 > WHSQ01 > WHSV01. The sequence goes on from JBOGWS010000010.1 coordinate 10,467, forward strand.
TTGCGAAACGCTCCCTCGGCAGAGCGCTTCGAGAGAGTCCTAGACCGCGGTGATGTCGTCTGCACGACGGCGATCAACGTCGAGGAGATCGTGCGGGGGCTGCGATCCTCGGAAAGGCCCGTGGCGACGACGCTGGTGACCGGGCTCGCCATCGTTCCACTGGGTGCGCGTGAGGGTTGGCAAGCCGGTGATTGGCGACGCCGGTTCGGCGCCCATGGAACGACACTGTCGCAGGCCGACTGTCTCATCGCGGCCGCGGCCTTGTCGGCGGATGCGATCCTGGCGACGGGCAATCCGAAGGACTTCCCGATGACAGAGATCACCGTCGAGCATTGGCCGGTGGGAGAGCGCTAGGCAACCCGGCCTCTCGGTGAGAAGCGTGGCGACCCCCGTGCTCGAGGCAGCCGGCTGCGATCTGCGCGTCGTGGATGAGTTGCTACGGGGCGACGTCGGGGTCGGAGGTCGTGCCCTCACCGCCGTCGATGGGCGTCGGTTCGGGTTCGGGCTCCGTTGTCGGTTCCGGCTCCGGCTCGGGTTCCGGTTCAGGCTCCGGTGCGGGATCCGGATCGGGATCCGTGGGGGCCGGCGCGCCGTCGCCGCTCGAGTCGCTGCCATCGTCTCGGGTCGGAGCGCGAGCGTCGTCCTCGGGCTCGGGCTCCTCGGAGGGATCTGTGGCCGGGAGGTCCGCTGGTTCCGTGGTCTCGCCGGGTGAGGGCCTGGGCGTGTTTCGCTCCGAGGTCTCCTGCTCGGTTGAACGTTCCTCGTTCGTTGCGGGGGCCGGGTCGGTCGAGCCCGACGTTAGGACGCCGGCAATTGCGATCGCTGCCACGGCGAGCAGGGCGGCAGCTCCAAGCGCAACTTTCTTACCGACCCTGCGGCGCGGGGGGTCGTCCTCGAAGTCGAGCAGGTGTGCGTTCTCGTAGAGGTAGGACTCGGACGCGATCGCGCCGGCGAGCTCATCTCCGTCGGCGTAGCGCTCTTCGGGATCCTTGGTGAGGCACCTAAGGACGAGCGCGTCCATGGCGGGTTCGAGGTCGTCGACGTATGCGCTCGGTGGCTCGGGCTCGGAGTCGACATGACTGATCGCGACGGCGGTCACATTGTCGTGCTCGTAGGGCCGCACGCCGGTAAGCAACTGGTAGAGAACGATCCCCAGGCTGTAGACGTCCGATGCCGGAGTGGCCGTCCGACCCGAGACCTGTTCGGGCGAGATGTAATGGGGTGAGCCGATGGCCTGGCCGGTCTGAGTCATTCGCTCGCCACCGCGCGATGCGGCGATCCCGAAGTCGGCGAGCTTGGGGCGACCCTCGTCGTCGAGCAGGATGTTCGCCGGCTTGAGGTCGCGGTGCACGACCCCCTTGGCGTGGGCGGCCCCCGCGCCGCGGGCGGCGAGCTCGATTAACTCGAGGGCGCGCTCGGGCATCAGCGGTTCGCCGACGATGTCGGCAAGCGATCCACCGGAGACGTACTCCATGACGAGGTACGGCCGTCCCTCGAACTCTCCGAAGTCGAGCACCGACACGACGTTCGGGTGGGCGAGCGAGGCAACGCTCTGGGCCTCGTTGAAGAAGCGGACGAGGAACTCGGGATCCTCAGAGAACTCTCGGGCGAGGAACTTGACCGCCACGGAACGGTCGAGGCGCACGTCTCGGGCACACCAGACCTCGGCCATGCCACCCCGGCCGAGCCCATCGGTGAGCTCGTACCGATCCGCTATTAAGTCACCTCGTCTCACCTTGGGAGACATTCCCTGGAACGGCAGCCTCAATCAGGGGGCCATTACATGGTGATGACGACTTTTCCTCGAACGCGTCCCTCTTCGAGATAGCGGATTGCCTCGGGTGCCTCGCTGAGCGGGAACGTCCTGTCGATTACCGGAGTGACCTTTCCGGCTTCAATGAGCTCCTTCAGAGCAAGCAGGTCCGCTTTGCTCTTGGTCGCCGAGAGCGGGCGGAGAGTCTGGCTCGCGAACGGTGAATGGGCGAGCGCATTGAGGATGAGACCGATAGGTCCGAGCCAACGACCGCCTTCTCCTCCCGCTAGTACGAGAGTCCCCTTGGGGGTCAGTAGGCGCCTGCAGTCCGACAACGAACGGTTCGACACCAGATCGAGAACGAGATCGTAACGCCGGCCACTCTTGGTGAAATCTTCCTGGGTGTAATCGATGACCTGGTCTGCGCCGATCGATCGAACCAGGTCTACCTTGCTCGTGCTGCACACGCCGGTCACTTCCGCTCCGAACGATTTGGCAATCTGCACGGCGAAGGTACCCACACCTCCCGACGCTCCATAGATAAAGACCTTCTGCCCCGGCCGTAGCTCTCCTCGATCGCGAAGACCCTGGAGGGCGGTGCATGCCGCCAGAGGAACTGCGGCCGCTTGCTCGAACGTGAGGTTGGCTGGTTTCAGCGCAAGCAGGTCTTCCGGGACACATGTGTATTCGGCGAAGGTTCCCGTGTCGACTTCGGCGTACACCTCATCACCTGGGCGAAACTGCGTCACGTCCTTGCCTACCGCATCAACCTTCCCCGCTACATCCCGGCCCCGAACCGTGCTCTTTGGTTTGAGCAGCCCATTCCCCATGATCCGCATGATGTTCGGCGTGCCTCTCAGGAGGTGCCAGTCCGCAGCATTGACGGAAGCCGCGTGAACTCGTATCAGCACCTCGTTTTCCTTGACCATCGGCTTGTCGATTTCTCGGAGCTCGAGGTCATCGGGTGAGCCGTAGATGTCGTGGACGATCGCCTTCATCGAGTCTCCTGTTCGGTGCGCTAGCAGACCAAGCTGACTTTAAGTCAGCTTCAAATCGTCGCAGGCGCCGCTGGTCGATCATCTAGAAAATCTTGCGGATCACCCAGAAAAAGCGACGACCCCCGGGGGGCGGGGCCGTCGTACGGGCGGTGCGGGGGGATCGGTGATGTCTATGTGGCTGCTTCGCCGACTCGTCCGCGGAGCCGGGGGATCTTGAAGTCTGCGTGCGCCCAGCACTTGTCGCGCGGGTTGTACTGCGACAGCTTCGTGGTGCAGCCCTCCTGGATGCACATGCGCTCCTTGAGGATGCGCCGAGAGGGTTTGGCGGTGAGTGGTGCCGACCCTTTGTGTGTCTGGTTCTTCATGGGCGTTCTCCCTATGTGAGAGCTGGAGCCCAGTCCAACATCCACCCGGTAAAGGCCCGGTAAAAGGCTGATCTCTCCGGGGGCCCAGGAGGGGCCCATGGGTGAAGTAGGGCCCTCAGGCCCTAGGGAACCAAACCCCGCCTTGCTAGCGTCCGGTTCATGTGGGTTTCGGAAAGGGGCCAGACCGCTCCCGAATACGTCGGGATTCTGGCATTTGTGGTGGCTATCGTCCTCCTGGTCGTGGCTGCCGGGCCGGGAATCGGCGGAACCGTGGTCGAGCGGATCCTCTGCATCGTGACGGGCGGCGACTGCTCGGGCGGGGTCGACGTCGCCGATCCAAATGACGCATTTCGCCCGGACGATTGCGATGTCTATACGCGCTCTACCTCCGACAACGGCACGGTGAAGGTCGCCGTTTTCACGGTGGGGGCGGACTACGGATTCACCCGGACCGAGAAATCCAACGGCGAGACCGAGATCACGTTCGTCGATCTCGGCGAGCTGGGACTCGAGGCTGGTGTCGGTGCCAAGTTCAAGGTCAACGACGCCGGCGGGGACGTCTCGGCCGACATCAAGGCGCAGCTCGGCCTCTCGAACGGAGACACCTTGGTGTTCGATTCGCCCGAGGAGGCCGACGAGTTCGAGGGTTGGCTCAGGCGAGAGAAGAACGAGGACCGTATCTCTTCGTTCAGTCCGGCCTTCGGGATCGCCAACGGGATCTACGAGTGGGTGAGCGGCGAGGAGGACATCCCCGATCCCCGCAAGAGTTATTGGGAGGTCAGTGAGTCCGTCGAGGGCAGCGCGACCGGGCACATCGCCACCGCGGGTGGTGGCCTCGAAGGAGGCGCGGCGCTCGCCATCGGCGGTATGAACGACAAGGGCGAGGACCTCGACGATCCGAGTGACGACACGTCGACCGAGTTCTTCAGCGTGAACTTCGACGCGGCGTTCGACGTGGGGTTGCTCACGGTGGATGCGGGGGCCGGGTACTCCGGCGAGGGGGTCATGAAACTGAAGCGCGACGCCAACGCAGAGATCGTCGAGCTCGAGATCGTCGACACGAGTGAGGGCTCCCTGAGCGGGTTGACCGCGGACCTCGATGCGGGACGGCTGACGTGGGGTCTCTTCATGGAGGAGCTCCAGGACCTCGAGAGCCTCAACATCTCGAGCGACGATTCGGACACCAACACGATCGTGTCGACGACGAAGCTCGATCTCACGAACCCGGCCGACCGCGCCGTGGCCGAGGAGTGGTTCATGGGCATGGGTGGCTTCGGGGGCGCGATCGAAAACGCTTCGCCGTTCGGAGGTGTCGACGCGGCCGACGGCAACGCGGGAGATGCGTTCTCGCAACTCCTCTACGACCACGCTCGCGTTTCGGTTGTCGAGTACGACGGGCAGAAGTCCGGGCTCGACATCGCAGCCGAGGTGGCACTGGGACTCAAGCTCGGCGGAGCCATCGGCGTGAGCGAGACGGACGCCACGGCGATCGAGGCTCTGTTCCTGGACTCGCCCGAGGACGGGGACCGAACCCTTATTCCGTTCACCGAGTGCGTGGGTTAAGTGACCGGCGGGGGAGGCATACTGCCCTCATGGCGCGCCTAGTAATCGGACTCATGTTGGCCGGGATCATTCTTGCGGCCTGCGACTCGGGCCCGGAGGTACCCGACGGCTTCGCCGAGGCTCAGGCGGGACCCGTGACCTTTGCTCATCCCGAGAATTGGTCGGAGAGCTCGCCGACGGGCGGGGCCGAGCTCCAGATCGAGGGACCCGCGAGCGACGGCGGGGCCCAGACCGGGGTTCAGGTGTTCGTGGCCGACGAGGAGGGCGATCCCGCGGCGCGAGCGACCGCTCTGGCCGCGGAACTGCGCACGACCTTCGAGGAGTTCGAGGTGATCGAGCAATCGGAGACCGAGGTAGACGGCGCGGAGTCGGCGACGTTGCTCGAGTACACCTTTGCCGCTCCCGAGGGAGACGTTCACTCGTGGGACGTCCTCGCCGCGGGGCCCGACGGCGAGCAGGTCATCTTTCGCGTCGCGGGGAGCGAGGAAGACCTCGATGAGGAAACGGCCCAGGAGATACTCGACACACTCAGCATCTCGTGACTACCGCTGAACTTTCGAGCGGGTGAAGTCGTAGGGATGGATTTCGTGCGCCCACTACTCTTCGGGCTGGGGTGCTGCGCCATCAGCGCCTTCGCTAGCCTGCTGTTCCTAACGCCCTTGGCCGATTCCGACATCGAAGACCTTCCGCTGTACCTTCTGATCTCAGCCCCCGTCCTCGTAGGTGCTTTGATCGGTGCCGGCCTGGCCGGTCGCGTCCACCGAGAGCCCGAACGGCGTGATCCCCGGCGCCATCTCGTGGCCGCCCTTAGTGGGCCGGCAGTGTTCGCCGTCTTGAACTCGGTGGGGGTGGCTCCTGAGCTCGACGCGGTGTGGCTCGTCCGGTTGCTCAACCTGGTGCTGCCACTGGCCGCGGCCTTCGCGGGTCTCCGCTTGCTGGACCGCCGAGCCGCCCCGAGTGGGTTCTGAGGACCAGAGTTTTCTTGTGCAATGGAGCTCGTCTGGCGGGACACCCGCGCTCAGAATCTATTAGGGGAAGCGGCCTCGCCAGAGCATCGAGGTGGCCGCGGCCAGCAGGAGCAGCATGGCTCCCAGGCCGGCGAACGCGTAGGTCACCTCGTCGGGCCGAGTCGTGTAGCCGATGCGCTCGCCGAGGCTCGCATAGACGGATTGAAGATCCTCGTCGGTGGGCGCTTCGAAGTACTCGCCGCCGGTGGTCGTTGCGACGGCCTCGAGCGTTCGATAGTCGGGTGGAACGGGGAGCAGGCGCTGATTGCCGAACTGATCGGGGACGGTGACGACGCCGTCGGGCGTCCCGAGCGCGATCGAGTACACGGGAATGTCCACTTCGCTCGCCTGGGTTGCGGCGGAGATAGGGCTTACTCCGGTGGTGTTGTAACCGTCGGACAGGAGCAGCACCGCACTGACCCGCTCGCGCTCGTCGGGGGCCGGTGACTGTGTCGCGTTCGGAGAGGGCGAGTCCGAGGGGATCGGCAGCGCAATGCGCTCGCGATCGTCCTGAACGAGCTCGATCGACTGAATGAGGGCTTGCCCCATGGCGGTGCCACCTTCGGCCTCGAGTGAAGCGAGTGCGTCCAGGGTCGACGAGCGGTCGGTGGTCGGTTGCGCGAGCACATTTGCTACGTCGTTGAACGAGACCACGGCGATCCGGAAGCGCTCGGGCAGCCTGTTGATGAACGAGGAGGCCGCTTGCTTCGCGGCGGCCATGCGGTCGGGATCAACGTCCTCCGCTGCCATTGAACCGGAGACGTCGAGCGCCAAGATGATCGTTGCCTCGTCGCGAGGGACTGCGACCTCAGCCTGCGGCTTCGCCATTCCCAGGGCGAGGACGAGAGACGCGAGCGCGAACAGGGCCACTGGGACTCCCCGCCGCCACGATGACTTGGTTGCCACGGTGGCAAGCACCGACGTGTTGCTGTACGAAATGGCGTAGTGCATGCGCCTTTTCTGAATCGCCCAGTGCACAACCAACAGAAGGGGCACGGCGAGCGCCACGAGCAGCCACATCGGTGAGTCGAAGGTCACCGGTACTGCTCCCTCCTGGACATGTATGCGGCGAAGGGTCGAAGCCAGTCACCGGACGTATGGAGCACGACGTGCTCCGCCCCCGCGGCCAGGATCTCGTGGTGAACCTGCTCTCGCTCGGCGAGCGCAGCAGCGGCGAACTTCTTGCGCACCGCCGAGTCGCTCGTGTCGACGTGTACCTGGCGGCCCGTTTCCAGATCGGTGAAGTACGTGTCTCCCACGTCGGGCAGTTCCATCTCGCGGTGGTCGCGTATCTCGACGGCGATGACGTGGTGCCGTTCGTTGAGCATCGCTAGCGGCTTGCGCCACTTCGATTCGTCGCGCCAGTCCGAGATGACCATCACGAGACCGCGGGTTCGAAGGATGAGCGCGGCGCGATGGAGTCCCTCGGCCGTCGACGTCGTGGCCCCCCTGGGTGGATCCTCGACCCGCAGACTCGCCAGGAGCCCGACAACACCTCCCCGGCGCGAGGTCGTCGGCCAGATCTCGTCCTTGCGTCCACCGAAGGTCATCATTCCGAACCGGTTTCCACCGCGCGTTCCGAGGTGCGACGACGCCAGCGCGACACCCTCCGCGACATCGAACTTGCGCCGGTCCTGGGTCCCGAAGGCCATGGACGCCGAGCAATCGAGGAGCGCCCAGGTAGTCAGCGCCCGCTCGGCAACGTGGACTCGAACGTGCGGCTCACCGGTGCGGGCGGTGACGTTCCAGTCCATGCGGCGCGTGTCGTCGCCCGCGACGTAGGGGCGGACCTGCTCCAACTCGGTGCCCTCGCCGAGAACGGTCGAGCGGAAGTCGCCCGCGGCGAGCCCGTCGATGCGTTGTTGAATGCTGACGTCGAGGGCCCGAAGGAGCTGGTCGGGCAGGGGGCCGGGGCCGGGCCGGTCGGACCGGGTCGGCCGATTCTTGAGGTAACCGACCTTCACGCGCTCGAGGTCTGCGTCGACAGCTCGACGCGCGGCACGGGGACGGACTCGAGTACCGCGTCGAGGATGTCGTCGGCGCTTACGCCGGATGCGAGGCCCTCGTAGCTGAGGACGATTCGGTGGCGCAGGACGTCCTTGGCGAGCTCGCTCACGTCGGCGGGGAGCACGTACCGGCGGCCGCGCGTCAGTGCGAGAGCGCGCGCCGACTTAACGAGGTTGATCGAGCCGCGCGGGCTCGCGCCGAAACTGATGTACTCCATAAGCTCGCCGCGCCCGAACGCTCCCGGGTTGCGCGTTGCCATCGTCAGTGCGACGGCGTACTCCGAGACGGGACGATCGACGTAGACCGTAGCGACCGACTTCTGAAACGCAACGACCTCATCTGCTCCCATGACCTCGTTGACTTCGACCGGATTCGCGAGCGAACGTCCGACGACCTCCATCTCGTCACCGAAACTCGGATAGTCGACGACCACCTTCATCATGAAGCGGTCCATCTGGGCCTCGGGCAGAGGATAGGTGCCCTCCGACTCGATCGGGTTCTGCGTCGCCATGACGAGGAACGGGCTGTCGAGCTTGTAGGTCTTCGGCCCGATGGTCACCTGTTGCTCCTGCATGACCTCGAGCAGCGCGCTCTGAACCTTGGCCGGTGCGCGGTTGATCTCGTCGGCAAGCAGGAAGTTGCAGAAGATGGGGCCGAGCTCGGTGTCGAAGGTGTGACTGTCGGCCCGGTAGATGCGCGTCCCGACCAGGTCCGACGGGACGAGGTCGGGGGTGAACTGCACACGCTGGAACTTGCCGCCGAGTACCCCGGCGAGGGTTCTAATGGTCAGCGTCTTTGCGAGACCGGGAACACCTTCGAGCAACAGGTGACCGTTTCCGAGGAGGCAGACCATCACCCGCTCGAGCATCTGGTCCTGCCCCACGATCACTCGTTTGATCTCGTAAAGCGCGTCCTGGAGCTTGCCGTGTACGTGGTCGGGTTCGCCGGCCACGTGGAGTCGCCCGTCGGTCATGTACGTCCTTTCGGTCGATTCTTTCGGCGCGATCGTCGAGACGATCGCTAGTCTCTAGTCGTTTGGGGGCTCGCCGATGTCCACGGTGAGCTCTTGGCTCTGTCCATCTCGCACGATCTCTATTGTCGCGGTAGTCCCGGGTTGTGTGGCTCGTATGGTCGCGACGAGGTCGGCCGCGCTTTCGACCGGCTCCGACTTGTATCGGACAATCAGGTCTCCGTCCTGAATCCCGGCTTCGGCGGCGCCGGACCCCTCGATGACGCTCGTCACCAGAGCGCCGGGCTGGCCCCCGGTGCCGTCAGTGGGTGTGACTCCGAGAAAGCCGATGGTGGGAGTCTCGCCCTCTTCGAGCGCCTCGGCCACCTGGAAGGCCGTGTCGATGGGGATGGCGAAGCCGATTCCGGCGTTGTCGCCCCCGCCGCTGAGGATGGCGTCGTTGATTCCGATGACGCGCCCGGTGCGATCGACAAGTGCTCCGCCCGAGTTACCGGGGTTGATCGGAGCGTCGGTCTGAACCGTGCTCACGGCGCCGCCGTTCTGAGTCGCCAGGGTGCGGCCGACGGCGCTTACGATTCCCGCCGTCACGGTCGATTCGAGTCCGAAGGGGCTGCCGATGGCTATGGCCGTCTGACCAACCTCGAGAGGCACTTCGATCGCCAGGGTCGCAGGCTCGAGGTCGTCTGCCTCCGCATCGATCACCGCGATGTCGGTGTCGGGATCGGTGCCGAGCACACGGCCGTCGACCCGTCGACCGTCACTCAGGCGGACGATCACATCGGTGTTGCCCTCGACGACGTGCGCCGCGGTCAGGATGAGGCCACCCTGTTTGTAGACGACACCAGAGCCGAGTCCGCCGCCGGTCTCGAGCTGGACGACCGAGGGGAGAAGAGCCTTGGCGACCGCCGCCACGGGCTCGTTGACCCGAACGGACACCGGCCCCGCGGGAGCGTTCTGCGGTGCGGTGGTGGTGGTCTGCGTGGGCTCCTCCTGGGTCAGCTCCGACGCGAGAAAGCCACCCGTCATCAGGAGAAGCGCCGCGAGGATCCCCGCCACGATCGTGGATACGCTCGGCCCCCTCCTCCTGGGTGGCGGAGGTGGCGAGTGGTGGGGGATCGGCTCGGTGGTCTGGGTGGACCCACCGTACGGCCCACCCACCCCGCCGGCGGGCGGCCCGTAGGGGCGACTCTGATGGTCGACCTCCCAGTATGGGCGTTGGGACATGTGTTCTCCTCTTTTCTTGCCGCGTAATTTTGTGGCGTTGCCTGACCTTTATCCCACTCCGTTGGCTCCAGTCTGACCGATGACGACTAAAAGGGAGTTAAAGCCACCCCGAACGTTCGTATCCTGAGTCTTCGATGCGCATTCTCGTAGTGGAAGACGAGCGGGACCTCGCCGACGCGGTTGCGCGCGGCCTTCGCAACGACGGCTACGCGACCGATGTCGCCTACGACGGCGAGGAAGCGATGTCGAAGGTCGAGGTCAACGACTACGACCTCATCTGCCTTGATCTCAACCTCCCGGGAGCCGACGGCCTGGCCATCGCCCGCAGCATCAGGGCCGGCGAGGTCGAGTTGCCGGGCGAGCAGCCGCGCATCCTGATGCTCACCGCCCGCGGCGAGGCGGTGGATCGAATCAGTGGGCTCGACGAGGGGGCGGACGACTACGTCGTCAAACCGTTCGACTTCGATGAGCTGCGCGCTCGCGTCCGAGCCCTCTTGCGCAGGGATGCGGCCAAGTCCACCGCGGTGATGAAGATCGGCGACCTAGAGCTCGACACCGCGCGCCACACGGCTCGTCGCGATGGCAAAGAGCTGTCGCTTAGCCCCAAGGAGTTCGCGCTGCTCCGGTATTTCATGAGTAACCCCGGCACAGTGTTCAGCCAGGAGGACCTGCTCGAGCATGTGTGGGACGAGAACGCCGACCCGTTCACCAAGACGGTGCGCGTGACCGTCATGACCCTGCGCCGGAAGCTCGAGGTGGCCGGGGGCGAGCAACCGATCGAGACGGTCGTCGGCAGCGGTTACAGGCTGAGAGAGGACACATAGATTTGCAGCGGGTGTAGAGCGGAATCATGCAGTTCGACTGGTCCGGTAGGTCTTTGCCCGAATGGATGCGGTCCGCGCGCGTCCGTCTGGCGGTCCTTTACTCGGCCAGCCTCTTCGTCATCGGCGGTCTCTTGCTCGCCAGCATCTACTTTGCGCTGAGCTCCTCCATCGAGGACGAACCCATGTCGGAACAGTTCGTCGTCGTTAGAAATCCGATCGAGCCCACGCAACCTCAACTCGTGCGCGCGCAGGATTTCGAGCGCGCGGTCATCGACAACGCGCTAAGGCTGCTGAAGACGTACTCGTTTCTCGCCCTTGGCGTCCTGTTCATAGTGAGCCTCGGCGTGGGCTGGGTGGTGGCGGGGCGGTTGCTCGCACCCATTGACCGAATAACCGATGTCGCGCGACGTATACAGGCGACCGATCTCTCGGGGCGCATCTCTCTGGTCGGTCCCGAGGACGAGTTGAAGCGCCTGGCGGACACGTTCGACTCGATGCTCGAGAGACTTGACGCGGCCTTCGTCGCTCAACGGCGTTTCATCGCCGACGCATCGCACGAGCTTCGCAACCCGCTGGCGGTGATCCGCACGAACCTCGATGTCGTTATGAGCGATCCCAATGCCGACGAGAGCGCGTTGCGCGATACCTCCGCCGTGGTCAGACGCGCAACCGAGCGCATGTCCAAGATGGTCGACGATCTGCTGGCTCTCGCTCGGCTCGAATCCCCTCAACAACTCGACGAACGGGTCGACATAGGAGAGGTGGCCAACGAGATTGCAGAGGAGTTCACGGCCGTTGCCCGGTCGCACGACGTCGCGCTGCGCCGGTCGATTTCGACTGGGATCTTCGTCGCTGGTGATCGCTACGCTCTGAAGCGAGCGCTAGCGAACCTGGCGCAGAACGCCCTTCGTTACGCACCCGCGGATTCGTCGATCACGATCGCCGCGGGAACCAAGGACGGATGGGTCTGGACCGCCGTCGAGGACCAGGGGCCGGGGATCGCGCCCGAGCATCGCAATCAGGTTTTCGAACGCTTCTGGCGAGTGGACAAGTCGCGCTCCCGTACCCTCGGAGGCAGCGGCCTCGGTCTTTCGATCGTGCAGCAGGTGGCGCAGGCCCACTCGGGTCTGGTGAAACTATCGAGCGAAGTCGGTCGCGGGTCGACCTTCGTGATCTGGATTCCGGCTCTCGGCAACGACGGCGACGCGGAGACCTCCGAGGTGCCGGACCTCGACAACTCCGAGGTGCCGGACCTCGACACTTCAGAGGCGTGACCCTTTTACTCATGTTTTACGAATTTCGTGGTCGGATGACGACGTGACTTTCGAGCTGCCGGCCCTTTTGGTGCTCCTCCTCGCGGTGCCCCTTCTGGCGATCGCCTACGCGGCCATGGAGCGGCGTCGCGCGGGGGCGGCTGCTGCTTTCGCCTCGGCTCCCATGCGCGCCAATATCGTGCCATCGCCACCTGGATGGAGGCGACACGTTCCGGCGATCCTCATGTTGTTTGCGGTCGCCTCACTCTTGGTCGGCGCGGCCCGGCCGGGACGATCTCAGGTCGTCATCCGGACCGGGGGCACGATCATGCTCGTGATCGATGCGTCGAAGTCGATGGAGAAAACGGATATCTCTCCCAACCGCCTGGAAGCGGCGCGCAATGCGGCCCGGGCCCTCGTGGATCAACTGCCCGAGAGCTACAGGGTGGGAATCGTCACGTTCAACGGGCAGGCCAGAACCCTTAGCGCGCCGACGACCGATCGCGATGCGCTGACCCTGGCGCTCGATTCGATAGAGACGCGCTTCAGAACCTATCTCGGTGACGGGATCCTGGCCGGCCTCGCGAACGTGCCCGAGGGAGGAAACTCCGTCCAACTGGTGGTGCTCAGCGACGGAAATGACACCGGCAGCGAGGTCCCACCCCTGGTGGCTGCCGATGAAGCGGTGGAACTCGACGTCAAGATCAACACCGTCGTGACGGGAACGACGACAGAGGAATTTTCATCCAACGCGGGAGTCCTTCAGCAGATCGCAGACCTGACCGATGGACGCTTCTTCTCCGCGCCGTCCGCCGGAGAGCTCGAGAGCATCTATCGAGGCATCGGAGAGCGGGCATCCAGGGCGGTCGAGAGGGTCGAGCTCACTCAGGCCTTCGTCGGAGGTGGACTGCTGCTGATGGTGACCGCCGCGACCCTCAGCGCGCTGTGGTTTCGGAGGACCGTGTAGCGGCCTCCTCCGTCTCGCAGGCGGCGGCCTCCGATGGTGTGGGCCTCCTATTGCCGAACTCGGCCAGCCCTATCCCCGCGATCACCAGAGCCGCGCCGGCAAGGGTGTTAAGCCCGAGATCCTCGTTGAGCACGACGGCTCCAAGCGCGATCCCGAAGATGGGAATCAGGTAGGTAACAAAGGAGGCCGAGGTCGCCCCGATATCGGCGATCAGGCGGTAGTAGAGGACATAAGCCCAGCCGGTTCCAAGGAGCCCGAGGGCAAGGGTGCTGGCCGTTCCTTCGAGTGTCAGCGTCGGCGGGGTAAGCGCCACGTCCACTAGGGCAAAGGGAAGCGTAAGCACGGTCGAGATGAGCAACTGAGTCGCCGGTAGCGCGAGGGGAGGCAGATTCCGGCCCGACAGATGCCGGCGCGCGTAGACGAAGCCGGCCGCGTAGGACAGCGACGCGACGGTCACCGCGATGATTCCCTGGAGCGATCCACCCGAGTCGAATCCGACGATGACTCCCACGCCGGCGAAGCCGAGCACGACGCCGGTGAGTCTCACGGTGCGCAGAGCCTCACCCGGAAGGACGGCCGCCGCGATCAATACGGTGAACAGCGGCGTCGTCGAGTTGAGGATGGCTGTGAGGCTCGACGTGATGTACTGCTCGCCCCATGTGATGAGCCCGAAGGGGACGATGTTGGAGATGAACGCCATGATCGTCAGCGTGCGAAGGAGTTCGCGGTCCCGAGGAATCCTGCCCCCGCGCGCATAGAGAAGGCCAACCAGCAACAGCGCGCCGACCGCGATTCGGGTCGCCACTATCTGTAGGGGGGTCATGTCGTCGAGGGCGACCTTGATGAACAGGAACGATGCGCCCCAGATGCCCGCGAGGAGAACGAGGCGCGTCACGTCTGAGGGTCTCATCTGTCCCTTTTCAACCGCCTGACTGGTCGTAGATTCCTGCTCGGCCCCCGAATGGGGCAAGGAAATGGCCTTTTTGGGGATCGCTTTCAGGCGATACTAGGCAGAACAAGTCGTTCAGGCTGTCACGTGATCCACGCGACGTGCGGGCCGCGGTCACGAGAGAGAGGTGCAATGGAGCCCTACGACCCGAGGAAGCTCCCCGATATGCCCGAAATGATGATCGCCGGGCCGGTCGAGCTTCACGAGGAGGATCTCGACGTGCTCGGTCACCAGGTCATCGCCCACTACGGCGATGTCTGGACGCAGCTCCACCAGGACTGCATCACCGCCCTCGGCGATCTCCTCGGGGCCGCCGATCCGCCCTATGTGATGCCCGGATCGGGGACCCTCTGCCTCGATGCTGCCGTCGGAAACCTCTTCGAGGCGGGCCAGAAGGTAGTCGTTGCGAATACGGGCTTCTTCGGCAACCGTCTGATGGAGGTAGCCTCCGCCCACAGGCTCGAGGTCGTCGAGTTCCCCGTGGAGACCGGGGCCCCCATCGACGCGCAGGCGATCGGCGCGGCCGCCGCGAGCGCACAAGGAGTGCTGACCGTCCATGTCGAGACCGCGACCGGGGTGCGCCATCCCATCGAGGACATCGCCGAGGCCGTCCACGAGGCAGGCGCGGTTTACGTGGTGGACGGAATCGCCTCCGTCGGGGGTGAGCTCTGCGACGTCGATGCCATGGGGATCGATTGTGTCGTGACCGGATCCCAGAAGGGCCTCGAGGCTGCGCCCGGGCTCGGCGTCCTCGCTCTTGGATCGGGCGGGCGGGAGCGGGTAGAGGCTCGCAGCCAGAGGCCGAGTAACTTCTATCTGGATCTCAAACGGTGGGACTGGTACCGCAAGGAGTGGGGGTCGTGGCACCCCCATCCGGTGACGATGCCCACGAACCTCCTGCTTGCGATGTACTCGAGCATCAGGCGCATCTCCGAGGCCGGAATCGAGTCGTGGGTGGAGAGCCGCGCAGCCCTGGCCGACCGTTGCAGGCAGGGCCTCATCGACCTCGGATTCGAGTCGGTAGCACAACCCGGCTACGGCGCCAACCTCGTGGTCGCGATGTGGGCCGACGAGCCACTACTGATACTCGGCCACCTGCTGAAGAACCACTCGTTGATGATCTCCGGAGGCCTGCCGCCGCTTCAGGGCAAGTCGATCCGCGTAGGCCTGATGGGCCGCACGGCGACCGACGAGATGGTCGACCGGGTCCTGACGGGCGTCGCCGAGGTCGTTTAGCAGTCGGTTCGGCACCGAGAGGATCCGGCGGCCAAGCCGCAGCGCTGATGCGCGCGAGTTCTTGTCACAGGTCCCCTTCATGACTACGTCTATGGATCTCTCGCTGGTTCGAGGCGACGCCTGCGCCGACCCGCCCCTTCCTTCATTGCTTTGCGCACCACTCTTTCTGTCGAGATGCCCAACGACTACAAATATTGTGGTCAACGGGAACCTCGGCGAAGGCTTTAGAGCGGAGCGCCGGCCTCCGAGCGGGTGACCGTGCTGCCCCTGGGTGACTTCGACACCACCAGCCGCGTGGGCATCCGCTCCGCGAGATCCGCCACGTGCGTGACGACGCCTACGAGACGGTCGGCGCCTCGCATCTGCTCGATGGCATTGACCACGACGTCGAGGAGGTCGGTGTCGAGCTGGCCGAAGCCCTCGTCGAGGAACAGGCTCTCGAGCCGGCTCTTCTCGGTGACCGAGAGCAGTTGGATCTGCTCCGACAGCGCCAGGGCCAGCGCCAGCGACGTCAAGAAGGTCTCGCCACCCGACAGCGTCTTGACGTTGCGCTTCTCGTCGCCGTTCCACGCGTCGACGACGTAGAAACGATCCTCGTCGTAGACGAGCCGGTAGCGGGAGTCCGAGAGCTCGCGCAGGTGATGACTCGCCGCATCGGCCAGCACGACGAGTGCCTCTGCCTGCAGGTGTTGCACTATCCGGTCGGCCTTGAGCTCTTTCTGGAGGTCCGAGTAGGCGGCCTGCTGCTCGCGGTGATGGGCGATCTCGTCCTCGAGCGATCGTCGTTGTTCGAGCCTTGCCTCGAGCTCGGCGACCTCCTTGGTTGTGACCGCGATGCGCGCCGCGAGTTTCTTCTCGAGCTCCCGTAGCTCGCCGACGAGCGCGGTCGGCTCCTCTGCGCGCACGTCGAACTCGGCGGGAACGGCCGCGCCCATCGATTCGACGACGTCCTCGGTGGCAGAGCGTTTGCGGCCGAGAGAATCGTCCAGGTCATCACCGAGGGTCTTCAACGACTTGGTGATCTGTTCCGCCTCGCCCGCGAGGGCGTCGGCGGCGGTCGGCAGCGAGTCAAGGGCGGGGAGGTCGGGGCGCTCGATATCTGGGCACGCGGCGACGACCCTGTCCAGGGCCGAGTTCAGACCGCCACTGTCCATGCGCGTGCGTATCTCGGCAGTCTTCTCATGCAGCACACGCCGGCGCTCGTCGAAGGCGACGAGCTCGGCGCAGGCCACCTCGTGGGTCGAGCGCGCCTCGCCCTCGGCGGCAACGAGTTGCCTCGAGTCCTGAACTCTCCGCTCGAGCTCGCCGGCGGGATCCTCGGGGAAACCCTTCTCGAATGCGGGCGCGAGCTCGACCACCAGAGCGGCCTGCCTTGTGCGTGCTTCCTTCAGAGCCTCCTCGCACAACACGATCTGTTCGAGAGCGGTCGCATGGTCCCTGCGCGCAACCGCCAGCGCGGTCGTTACCTCGTTCACTCGTGCGAGAGTTTCCCTGTGGCTCCTCTCTGCGGAGCTCCGCGCTGCCGCCGCGGCCTCGAGCTCGGATGAATCGAACGACGGGACGGTCTCGAGCGGCCGCTTGCAGATGGGACAAGGGTCGCCCGTCGACTTTCCGTGGACGAGCGAGCCAACCCGGTCGTGCCGGTGTGCCTCGTCGATAGCGGCGTTGCACCTCGCGAGTTCTTTGGCCGCGATGGCTTCGGCGCCTTGGGCTTTCTCGAGCGCATCGGTTGCGGAGTCGGTGACGAGCGAACCCTGTTTCGCGCGCGCCCGCGCCTCGGTGAGCGAACCGTCGGCACGGACCGCCGTCTTGGTGACCTCATCGAGATTCTTCGCTCGCTCGGTCAGCGCGGCGAGCGCGTCCACGGAGCCCCATCGCCTCTCGGCCCGGCCCTTTTCCTCCGCCGCCGTCTGGAGAGACTTGGCCGCGGTGGCGACCGCCGTGCTCGCGCGGTCGAGCTCGTCGCGGAACGACGCGCCCTCGCGGGCGACATCCCCGAGCCGAGCCGCATGCCCCTCAAAAGTCGTTGCGAAGCCAGCGATCTCCGTGCGACAGGCGAACACCGCTTCGGTGGAGGCCCTCAGTTCGGCCAGCTCCTCGCCGAACCGCTCCACTTCGACCAGTACGGCCGCAGCCCGGCCCCCCTGCTTGGTCGCGGCTTCGAGCCCACCCTGGGCGACGGCGATCGATTCGGCATCGACGCCGGTAAACGAGCGACCGACGACGTCTTCCTTTATGTCCGCTTGGGAGGCTTGCTCCTTGCGGATCTCGTTGGCCCGCTTCGCCATCTTCTCGAACAGCTCGAGTCCCAGCAGCTCCGTGAGGATCTTCCGCCGGTCGGTCGCGTCCCCGGCCAAGAACTCGGCGAACTTGCCCTGAGGCAGCAACACCGAGCGCGTGAACGCGAGGTAGTCGAGACCGATGAGATCGATCAGAGAGCGATTGACCTCTGTGACCTTGTCCGCACCCACTCCGAAGCTGGTCCACCGTCCACTTTCGTCGAGCTTCTCGAGGCGCACCTTGGTCGGTGGCGTCGAGCGAGTTACCCGATAGGAGCGGCCATCGGCCGAGAAGTCGAAACTCACCGACATGCGCGGCTGGCCCTGACTGACGAGCGCGCTCGCGTGCTCGACCCGGTCGACCTTGCCGTAGAGCGCGTAGGTCATCGCGTCAAGGACGCTGGATTTTCCCGATCCCGTCGGCCCCCAAAGGGCGAAGAGATCGAGGTCGGTGAAGTCGATCGTCTGTTCGTCCCGGAACGAGGTGAACCCCTTGATGCGAAGAGCCAGCGGCCGCATCAGCCGTTCACGTCCTCGTACACGCGGTCGAAGGCGACCAGAATCTCCTCCGGCGGTTCGCTCTGGTGAGCGTGCTCGTAGTAGGAGATGAACTGCTGACGAGGGTCGAGCCCCCTAAGCGACCGCCGCTCGATCTCGTCGGGGCGCTCGGGGAGTACGAGGCGGACGTCCAGGGCGTTGGGAAGAGACTGTCGCACCTGGTCGGCGAGGCCCGGAGTTGCGTGCTCGACCGCCAGGTTGACGCGGAGGTAGGCATCGCCGACCTCACCCGCGATGCGCTCGAGGTCCGCGATCGTTACGTCGACGTCGAGCAGCCGGCGCCCGGACGTTATGGGTATGTCCGTTGCCTTCGCGGGCTTGCCGGGCGACGCATCGACCAGCGTCACCGACTTGTCCTGACCTCTTTCACCGAAGTCGAGTTGCAGCAACGAACCGCAGTAGCGCGTGTCCGCGGCCGTGCCCTTGACCTTCTGAGGTTTGTGGATGTGGCCGAGGGCGATGTAGTTCGCCGTCGTCGGGAGTTGCTGGGGAGAGACCGCGTAGTCGGCGCCGACGGTGATCTCGCGCTCGCTTCCGCCGGGCAGGCTGCCCGACACGAAGATGTGTCCCATCACTATGTTGACGTGCCCGTCGTCCCACGATTCTTCGTAGGCCCGCAGCACCTGGCCCACACCCGCATCGAAGTCGACGTAACCCTTCGACGTGCTCTCGAACAACTCGGCCGCACCCGAGAAGCGACGGGGTGAGATGAACGGGAGGCAGGCGATCGACGCGCGTTGCTTGCCGTCGCGCCCGGCGACCGTGACGACCCCGCCGGCATCCGGGGGCGCAACGCGCGCCACGATGTGAGTGCCGACCCGGGAGAGCAGAGGAGCGAAGGCGGCGAGCCGCGCCTCGGAATCGTGGTTGCCCGGGATCGCAACCACCTGGATGCCCTGCTCGAAGAGACGGATCAGCGTCCCGAACACGAGTACGTCCGCCTCGTGCGACACCACGTGCTTGTCGTAGATGTCACCCGCGAGGAGTACGACGTCGACCTTTTGATCGACGGCGATCGCTACGACCTCGTCGAGCGCACCGGCGAACTCCTCGTTGCGCGACCGGCCCCTGATCGTGCGGCCGACGTGCCAGTCGCCCGTGTGCAGAAAGCGCATCAGTGGGCCACCTAGTCTCCCCTGAACTTGTCGAACACGTCGCCATCCGTCGGAGGAGGCGCGACCTCGTCATGCCGCGTCGCCCACGAGGGGAACGGGAAGCGAATCTGCATGGGTATCGGGACGTGCGGTTGCTGGAGGATCATCGATCCGGGCTTGAGGATCGACGCCCGCGCGCGCGTGATCGCCGGGAGGAACCCATACTCGCTGCGCTCGGCCTCGGCCGAGTCCAGACGACCCACAACTCTGAAGGCAGAGTTCGATATGACCCGTCGCTCGACCTCGCTCGCCGTTTGCTCGGCCCCGATGAGGATCATCCCGAGCGAACGCCCGCGCTCGGCGACGTCGAGCAGCACCTCTTTGATGGGACTCCAACCGTCGCGCGGCGCGTAGCGGTTGAGCTCGTCGAGCACTAGGAACGTCAACGGGAGCCGTTGCCCCTGGCGCTCTTTGTGCTCGAACAACTTCTTGATGACAACGCCGGTAACGAAGCGCTTGGCCCTGTCGTGCAGGTTGTGAATGTCGATGACCGTGACCTGCGATGCGTCCCAGTCGATGCGATGCCCCTTGGGGTCCTCGGCCTGACGTCCCCAGATGAGGTGCCCCATGCGATGCCGAGCCGAGTCGAGCCTGCGCTGGAACGCGGCGACGGTGCCCTCGGCGAGCCGCCCGCGCCAGCCCGATGCGTCGTCATCCAGTTCGGAGTGAACGTGCTCGATGAGCTGATCGAAGCTTTCGATCGTCCGGCCCCCGATCCGTACGCAAGCGTCGTGGTGGGGGTCGTCCTCGGACTCGTTGTTAAGGAACATCTCGACGCGCGCGACCATGTCGGCGATCTGGCTGCGCTCGCTCTCGGCCTCGGCGAACATGAACTTGAGGAAGCCCTCGCGCACGAACTCGCGCACCGTCCAGTAGTAGGGGTGGACGCCTTCCTTGCGTCCACCCGTGTCGGGGATCGCCTGGCCCCCGGCGCGCGCGCTGACCGGAGCCCACAGACCGACCGACTCGAACGGACCGGCCGGAAGACCGAGCCGCTCGTACTCGCGCCGGGCCCGGCCTTCGTCCTGGTCGAGCCTCGAGTTCGGCTTGTCGAGGTGCAGCAGGTCCTCGCCTTTGACGTTGAAGACGATTGCTTTCGTGTTCGTGCGGTGCTTGCCGAGCACATCGGAGTGAAACATCGAATAGAGCAGGAACAACGCGTAGGTGGTCTTGGTCGCGACGCCGGAGATTCCCGAGATGTTGACGTGCGCTCCGCGCGATCCGTCGAGGAAGTCGAGGTCGAGGTAGATCGGTTCGCCGTCGCGCGACAATCCGCCCCCGAGCTTGTGTTCCATCTGGTCGAGGTAGAGCGCCTCGTCTCGGTCCTTGGCGCGCGCCCGAAGCGCCTGCTGGCCCGGCAGGGGAGGGACGTAG
The DNA here is from genome assembly GCA_050693895.1 of Actinomycetota bacterium. Lineage (GTDB taxonomy): Bacteria > Actinomycetota > CADDZG01 > CADDZG01 > WHSQ01 > WHSV01. The sequence continues at coordinate 30,948 of JBOGWS010000010.1, forward strand.
ATCTCGGGTTCGAAGCGCGTCGCGACCACGAGCGCGGCCTGGGCGATGCCTGCCGGCAGGACTCCCTTGTCGACGAGGAACACGTCGGAGTCGAGCGTCAGGCCCTCGTGGCGCGCGCGCACCTCCTGCACGAGCCCCGAGATGCGCACGGTCCCCCGGCCCGGCACGTCGGTCTCGACGAGCACGGAATCGTCCAGCTGCAGGTACGAGCCCTCGGCGACCCCAACCCAGAAGGCCAGCGGGGTCGAGTCCTCGGTCCCGAGCACGATGCCGATGGGCTCGGATTCTGTCGGAAGGAACTCGTCAAGCATGGATCGCCTCCGTCAGGTGTGCCTTGAGCGCGCGCTCGATCATCAGCCTGCTTCCCAGGCGGTGCTTCAGCCGGGCCTCGAGCGCGCCCACCGGGTTCAGGTTCTGCGGAGCGCGCGGGTCGACGCCGGGCCTCCCCGCGAAGCTCGGCAGATGACATGCGACCCGGTCGGCGATCGCAATTGCCGCGTCGCGTCCGATTCCCATCGGCACCTCACAGCGGACGAGGCCGGCGAGCTCGTGCCAGCTTGCCTCCTGCGGGATCAATCGCAAATGAAAGGCGAAGCGATCCGGCTGCCCGCTGCCAAAGGCAAAGAGTGGCGTCCTTTGGCCCGGGGCAAGGCGTCCCAATAGTTCGGCTTCGGCCCCATCCAAATACGCCCTGACCATGCGCTTCACAACACCAACGATCGGTGCATCGCCGATGAGGTCCGGACTGAGGCGACCGTCCACGAAGACGAGCCCCTGATCGACGAGAGACATCGCCAGCTGTTGCTCCTCCGCAAACATCGCGCGCTGGAGTCCTATCCGCAGGCCCTGCGGACTGTCGTCCGCGACGGGGTAGACGGGATAGTGAAGTTGGGAGTTTCCCACGGTGACCGTGACATCGCGCACCTCGACTCGACTGCCCACCACGAGAACCCGCCGAATGGGCCGATCCTGGGCGACAAAAGTGGCTGCTCCGTCGCACCTGACGCCGCCGGCGGCTACAGACCCAAACCGGCCCCAGGCGCGCCGGTCTTCCTCGGCCGCCATCACGTTCGTTTCCGAGCGCATGACCCCGTCGACGAACACCCACGCCTCGGGCCGCTGGGGTGCCGGCACGATCGGGCGCGACCAATCGGTGGTTTCGACGTGGGGGTCGGTGACAGCCATGCTGACCTCGCCCTCAAGGTCGACCTCGGCCCCCGAACCGAAGTCCGAGCGCCAGGGATCGATCCGCAACTGAGCCATGAGGACACCCTAGAACGGGCCTGCGACAGCTTTCGGTGTTTGGGCGCGCCGAGAGCAGTCCAGGGGTGGGACTTCGTCTGTCCGGGGCTCGGGTAACCTCCGAGAATGAATCCAAAGCTCTTCGAATCGCGCTATCAGCGTCTCTCGGACGCCACCGTCATCGCGATCTTCAGGATGCGGGAGCCGCAGCACGCGATCGAGGGTGCGGGAGCGGTCGTGAGAGGCGGTTTCGAGGCCGTCGAGGTAACCATGAACTCGCCCGGGGCAACCGATGCGCTGGTCGAGATCGCGGGCCGGATCGACGCGATCGTGGGGGCCGGAACCGTCGTCGTGGCCGAGCAGGTCAAGGAGGCCTACGACGCGGGCGCCGAGTTCATCGTGACGCCCATCGTGTCCGCCGAGATCGTCGAGACGGCTCACGGGCTCGGCCTGCCGGTCGTCATGGGAGCCTCCACCCCCACCGAGATCCTCACCGCACGCAAAGCGGGTGCCGACTGGGTCAAGGTCTTCCCCGCCGAGGCTCTGGGAGGGCCCGATTACATCGAGTACGTCCTCGGGCCCCTCGACGACATCCCCCTCATGGTCACGGGCGGGCTCACGCCTGAGAACTACCTCGGCTACCTCGATGCGGGGGTCGAGCTCGTCGGTTTCAGCGGTTCCGTTTGCAGCCCCGACGCCGCCGCCAAGGGCCGTTACGACGAGATCGAGCGCCGGGCCATCGACGTCGTCCGTCGCCTCGACGAGTACCTCACCGACGACGACAAGTAGCCGAGCGGCTCGGGCCGTTCTCGAGTTCTATGTGTCCGAGCAACTCGGTTTCCCGAGGGACCACCTAGCCTCGACCCGCCAAGTTTGCGGAAGTAGAGACGCCCGGCGGTCGTGGATCCGAATACCCACCCCGTCCCCACCAGTGGCGGGCGGGGAGGGCGCGCGCGAAGATGGCTCGGTGCTGGGGGGCAAGGGGCGGATCCAAGCAGGGGGTGTGAATTGAAGAGGCATGTGGGTCTTGTAGTCGCGGCCGCGCTCATGATGATGACGACGCTGCAGATAACCAATAGCGCCGGAGCCACCGTGTCATCGGCATCCAGCGCGCAGGAGTGTGTTCCCGATCCGAGCCAGAGGCTCCCCGAGGTGCCGAGTCCCGAGGAGGAGTTTGGCTTCCCGTTGGGCATCGGCCAGACGCAACTCGTCACCACCGACCAGAGCGACGACTACGTCGCGGCGATAGACGACTCGTCCGACCGCGTCATCTCGGCGTCGATGGGCAACACGGCTTCCACCGGACGTCCGCTGGTCTACGCGGTCGTGTCGAGCGAAGAGAACATGAACGACCTCGACGAGATCGTGGGCGCGATCGATTCGCTGCGCGACCCGAGAAAGCTCCAGCAGAAGGTCGCGGACAGGATCGCCGCGGACACACCAACGATCGTGTGGGACTCTGCCAACGTCCACGGCGGAGAGAAGAGCGGCCTGGACGCGTCGTTGCAGGTGCTCTACGACCTTGCATCACGCACCGACTGCGAAGTGACGGAGATCAACGACAACGTCGTCACCGTCATCCAGCCGAGCCAGAATCCGGACGGTCGCGACAACAACCGCAGGCAGAACAACTACGGCTTCGACATGAACCGCGACTGGTTCGCGCGCACTCAGGTGGAGACGGACATCAAGATCGACGTCGTCGAACAGTACCCACCGCAGGTGTTCATGGACGTGCACGAGATGGGAGGCCGACAGTACTTCTTTCCGCCGAACGCGGACCCGATCCATCACGAGGTCGCAGACGAGCCCGTGACATGGATCAACGAAATCGGCGACGCGAACAAGGCCGCATTCAACTACAACGGGGCATGCGGACCGGGCGTCACGACGGAGTGCTACTTCAACTACAGCATCTACGACCTGTATTTCATGGGCTATGGCGACACCGTACCCTCGACGGCTTTCGGGGCGGCCGGCATGACGTACGAGAAGGGGAGCTCGTCACCCATTGAGCTCCGCGTGGACCAGCAACTCCGCACCCAGTGGGCGACGATCGGCTGGGCGTCAGAGAACCGCGAGCGACTGCTGCGCGACTACTACAGGATCTCCAAGGACGCGCTTGCTCAGGGCGAGCAGGGACTGCTCGAGCCGAACGAGGTCCTGCAGCCCGGCAACGAGGTGCAGTTCGAGGTCCCCGACATCAAGATCCGCTCCTACTTCCTGCTGTCCGATCGCAACCTAGGCGACGTACGCAAGATGGTCGAGCGTCTCCGCTCGTTCGACGTCGAGGTCTACCGAATGACCAAGCAGCGCGTGGTCGCCAACGCCCGCATCATGGGCGGCGACACCGCTTCGAACCTCGCCGTGCCCGAGGGGTCGTACTGGATCCCCATGGCACAACCGCAGAAGCACTGGATCCAGGCGATCATGGGCGAGGACGGCTACGCTCCGTTCGCTTATTTCTACGATGTCTCGTCGTGGAGCAACCCCCTTCTGATGGGTATCAACACCGTTTTCACGGGCGACGACATCAAGCCGGCGTCGGTGCTCGTCCGTAATCCCGACGGCGGCGCGCCCAAGCCAAACGGCCAGAACAGGGTCTACCGCTACACGCTCGACTCGTCACAGGCCGCAGCACTGACTTTCAGACTGCTCGGCGACGGCTATGAGTTGTATCGAGACCTGGCGCGCAACGAGGTGTCGTTCGAGCCGAGTGGCAACTCCGGAGATCTGGACGAGCTCGCGACGACCTACGGAATCGACGTCGAGTGGGCCAAGGCTCCCTTACGAGGTGAGTTGATCGACATGCCTTCCATCGGGCTCTTCGAGGGCTCGGGCATCTCCTTCGCCGGATCCCATGGTGAGGCGCGCTACATCTTCGAGCAACGTTGGGGCACATCGGCCGCACCGATCACGGCCACCGACGTCAACACGAACTCGGCCGCGTTGCAGGACATTGACGTGCTCGTGGTCCCTGATGGGTCCAGCTCCACCGGAGGCCTGACCGCGGACGGCCTGACGAACCTGAGGCAGTGGGTCTCGGACGGCGGGACCTACATCGGGCTGCGACGTCAGGGCACACGCATGGCTCGCAACGCCCTGCTCACCACGACGACCGAGCAGGTGCCACCACCGGGTTACGTAGTTCCCGGCGCACACTTCAGGGTGAACACCAACGAGGGAAGCCCGGTTGGTCTCGGGCGACCGACCGAGGACTTCCAGTTCAACAATTCGGACCCGATTCTCAACCCGTCGACGACGGGCACCAACGTTCAGACCTATCCGACCGGAGCTCGTTTCTGGCACAACGGCTTCACGGAGAACGAGACCGCGCTCGAGGGGACCGCGACGGTTGTCGACGAGCCGGTGGGTTCGGGTCACGCGGTGCTGTTCTCCTACAACGCGCTGTTCCGCGCTTACGAGGAGAGCGGCGAACACCTTTTCGCCAATGCGGTGCTCTATCCGATGTCGGCGTCCGAGCCGGGCGACGTGACGAACCTAGGCAGCGCGGCCGGCCGTAGCGCAGCGCTCGAAGCGGAGGGGGCGAAGGTCGAGCCGAACCTAGGTGGAGACTGGCGCCCGATTCAGATCGCGGTCGCGCGCGCCGACGCCGCAGACGCTGCCGGCATCGTCGGTGACTTCACCGCTGCGAGCAGCGTCAACAATGTCGGCAATACGACTTTCATCGAGATCGCCAACCCCGAAGGCCTCGCCTCGGACGAGCATCCCTTCGTCCGGGATCTCCTCGAGACTCTGTACGACGCGGGCGTGCAGATAAGAGCGGCCGTGCTCTAGATAGGCCGCTCCGAGGTATCTGTGTTCCGTTAGGGGATGGCCGCGAGGAGCTCGGCGAGTGACTTCTCGATGCCCTCGGCCAGCTCACCGATGTCCTGGGTCGTTTCGTAGTCACCGAGCAGACCGAAACCAACCGAGCCGTTGTAGCTCAGCAGCGCTACACCGAGGGTGGTGTTTCCCGAAAGCGGTAGGACGGGATAGACCTCGAGCATCTCGCGCCCGAGCGTGTAAAGCGGGATCTGGGGGCCGGGGACGTTGGTGACGACGAGATTGAAGGCGCGCTGCCGAGCAACCACGCGCGACGCTTGAGCGACGATCGTCGGGGGAGCGAACTCACCGAGACTCGTGAGCAGTTGCGCGCCGACGGCTTGGCCCGAGCCCTTCAGGTCGGTCATGGATTCGGAGATGACCTGAAGGCGCTCCAACGGGTCCGGCTCGAAGATCGGAAGAACCGCCCACACGTTGGCGACCATGTTGCCAAGAGAGCCGCGTTGATGATCGGCTCGTACCGACACCGGGACCATGGCGCGCAGTTCGAGGTCGTCGACGCGTTCGCCGCGCGCCTGCAGGAGGCGGCGAAGTCCGCCGGAGACGATCGTGAGCACGACATCGTTCACCGTCCCGCCGAACGAGTTCTTGATCCGCTTGAGATCATCCAGGTGCACGTTCACGGTCTCGAAGCGCCGGTGGGGGCCGATGGGACGGTTGAGCGATGAGGCCGGTGCCGCGAAGCCACTGCCCACCCAATCGCTCAGGGCGCGCAGGGATTCGATGAGGCGCCCGGGAAGCTTCGCGGGGTCGCTAGTCGCGCTCTGGACCGAGCGCATGACCTCGCCGGGAGATGTCAGTCGCTCGCGCAGCGCCTCGACCATCAAGCGGTCGGAGCTCGGTTCGACGCTCGGGCGCCAGTCGTCTCGATCGACGTCGGGCGGTTCGGGAGACGGATCGAGCAACACGGACATGATGTCGGTCCCCGAGATGCCGTCGACGAGACTGTGGTGCGTCTTGGAGATGAGTGCGAAGCGGTTACCTGCGAGCCCCTCGGCGAACCAGATCTCCCACAACGGCTTTGCTCGGTCGAGTTGCTGGCTCATGATCCTCGCCACCAGGCGGTTGAGCTTGGCGCGCGAACCGGGGCCCGGCAGCGCCGTGTGGCGCACGTGGTACTCGATGTTGAAGTGAGGGTCGTCCACCCACACGGGCCGGCCCAGGCCGAAGGGCACGGTGGCCAGTTTCTGGCGGAAGCGGGGCACGTGCTGAAGTCGCCCGGCGATCATCTCGAGGACGTCGTCGTAGTCGGGGGCCTCGCCCTCGAAGAGAGCGATCCCGCCGACGTGCATGTGGGTCGCGGGCCCCTCGAGGTGGAGGAACATTTCGTCGAGGACGGTCAGGCGTTCGTAGGAAGACATCTCGCTCAGATACTGCCACGGCTCCCGGTCGGCGGCCCCCCGGTAGCCACGAAATTGCCGAAAGTGTGACGTGCGTCACAGCGCCGATGTCACTCCTCAGGTTGCATTGCCCTCATGGACGACCGACCGAGCAACGACGACAGCACCTTCGACGACCGCTTCGACCAGCGCTTCAACGATTGGAGCAGCTGCGTCGGACCCGCCCGATTGCTGCTCCTCCGTCCGCTGCGAGCCGAACTGCGCGCCGAGCACCAACTCGACATCGAGCGCATCCGCTGGGCCATGGAACCCCTTGCGTGGCTGATCGAACGCGCCGCAGTGAGCGGGATACCTGCCAACGAGTTGGGAACATCTCGCGACTTCACTGCGATCGGCAACGCCCGTTTCGGATGGAATCCGCAGCCCGAGACGCCCCATGGGGAGCGCGGTTTCAGCGAGATCGACGCTCTGCACTACCTGGCGCGCGATATCGGGGCGATCGAGCGCGCCGGTGGGCGCGACACGATCACGTGGGCCGGGCGCGTTCTGCTCGGTGACCCGGTCAGGCTGTGGCGAGTGGCCGCTCGAACGCCGATCTCGACCGGCGGCTTCTTCGCAGCTCAATGCGAGTTGGTCTTCGCCTCCCTATTGCAGCAGGTCGATCTCGACGTGGAAGAAGCAGGGAATCGGCTGGGACGGGCGGTCATCGAGGCTGCGGGGGGCGAGGACTATCTCGACTGTGTGGACGAGACCGCGGTGCCGCGCGGCGAGGCCGTGGTGCAGCTCGTGGCCATCGGGATGCAGATGACCAGAACTCTGGGGACAGCGTTGAGAATGTTCGACGAGGCCTCTCGACCGACGGAGGCCAGGCCGTGGCTCAACGACGTCGGTCGGGCGACCGTCATCGAGTCCCTTCGAGCCTCGCTCGAGGCGGGCGAGTTCGTTCCCACCCCGGGGTCCCCGCTCGAGGGGGCGTGGAACTAGCCGACGTAAATCACCGAAACTGTCACAGACCCTCTCTAGGGTCGGGTCATGGACATCATCGTGGTTCTTCTGCTGGCCCTCGTGGCCGGGATCGTCGGCGGGCTCATCCTCGCCAACAGGCGTGGCATGGCCCCGTCGGCCCCCTCAGACGTCGAGGTGATGCGGGCGGAGGTTCGGGCGCTGTCGGAGCGGCTGGCGAGCACCACCGGCGGGCTTGCGCAGCGGCTCGAAGGCATCGACACGCGCATGAGCCACACTCAGTCGAGCAACAGCGACATGGCGCGCGACATCTTCGAGTCTCTCGGTGACCTGCGCAGCGCGACCAACGTCGTGGCCCAACAGGCGCGCGAGTTCAACGTGCTCGCCGATCTGCTCAAGGCCCCCAAGGCGCGAGGAGGATTGGGCGAGGCCATGCTCGTAGAGCTGCTGGGCCAGGTGCTCCCACCGAGCGCCTATGCGGTCCAGCACCGCTTCAGGTCGGGCGCGACGGTGGATGCGGTCGTGCGCGCCGGGGGTCGGATCGTATGCATCGACTCCAAGTTCCCTCTGTCGAACTACCGGCGCATGTGCGATGCCGACAACGAGGTCGAGCGGCTCGACGCGGAGCGCGCCTTCGCGCGCGATGTGGAGAACCACATCAAATCGATCGCTACGAAGTACGTGGTTCCCGACGAGGACACGCTTGAGTTCGCCGTGATGTACGTCCCGGCCGAGGGCGTCTACTCCGAGGTCCTTCGTCTCGCCCACCAGAAGCGCCCGCTATTCGAGACCGCTATCGATGCGCGCGTTGTTCCGATGTCACCGCTGACTTTGTACGGCTATCTGCAGACGGTGCTCTACGGCCTGCGCTGCCTCAGCGTCGAGCGGGGGGCGGAGAAGATCCTGGCAGACTGCGGCCGGCTGCAGCAGGACTTCGAGCGCTTCGCGGCCGAGTACGACACCCTCGGCCGCCATCTCGGGAACGCGCGCGGCAAGTACGAGGAGGGCTCTCGCCGTCTCGATCGCTTCAGGGACAAACTCGAGGCAATGGTCGAGGCGTCGGAGGAGGAAGAGGTGGGCCCGAAGACCACCGACCCGCTCAACCGGCCCCCGCTCGAGGCCGTGAACGACTGGCCCTGAGGGCTGAACCCGCGCCGACTTCCGCCGGTAAGTAGACGAAGCCCCTTTCCGCGTGAGGTCGGGGTCGCGTCGATTGCGCGGAGAGCTTCGGGTCAAGCGCCAGCCGCTGGTCGCCCGATGAAGTCTGAACCGAGCGCGTGCCTGCGCTTATTTCGGCAACCGGTCGAGATAGTCGTTGGTGATCTCGACGAGGTCGGCTACGACCCCGGCGGGTTGGTCGTAGCCGTCGGCGCACAGTCGGTCGCGCAGGTTCGCGAGAGCGCACGCGAGGAGAACCATGATCAGCTCGCCCATTTGATCACAGTCGCCTTCGCGCTCGTTGGGCTCGGCTGCCACTAGGACGGCTCGTCCGGGAGCATCACCTCGCGGTGCTTGCTCCAGTAGTGGCGACGAACTCCGGCTCCGGTGCTCCACCCCTCGGGGATGCGAATCGGCTTGTCGCACGCCTTGCAACGCGGCAGCTTGCGTTTCGCCTGCTGCGACGCCTTTATCGACTTGCTCTGTCTGCCCTTCTTGGTTCTGGCGACCATGTCTACCTCCCATGGCCCCGGTGAGCGCGGCCAATCGAGCTTACACCGGGTGTGTGACAGAGAAAGGGGCGGTGGACAGTGGCGGAGCGACTCGGGTATTCAGGGTCACATGAAAGCGATCGCGATCAACGAATACGGCCTCGAGAACGTGACCGTCATGGATCTGCCCGACCCCGGACCCGGGCGGGATGAGGTGGTGGTCCGGCTGCGGGCCGCGGCCTTGAACCGGCTCGACCTCTGGACCCTCACGGGGGCCCTCAACATTCCGCACGAGTTCCCCCACATTCTCGGCGCCGACGGCTCCGGCGAGATCGAAGCGGTGGGCGAGGACGTCGGTGGCCTGCGCCCAGGAATGCGCGCCTTCGTCAACCCCGCCATCCATTGCGGAGCCTGCGAGTTCTGCCGGGCCGGAGAGCAGTCCCTCTGCACGACCTTCTCGATGATGGGGGAGCACCGCGACGGCACCCTGGCGGAGAGGGTCCGCCTCCCCGCGACGAACGTCTTTCCCGTCCCCGAACATCTCTCGTTCGGTGAGGCCGCCGCTCTTGGAACCACGGCGATCACCGCCTACCGGATGTTGTTCACCCGAGCGCGCTTCAAGCCGGGCGAGTGGGTCCTGATCACGGGCATCGGCGGCGGGCTTGCGCAGTCGTTGTTCCAACTCGCTCGCCCCGTCGCCGGACGCGTCTACGTGACTTCATCGGACAACGCCAAGCTCGATCGCGCGCTCGAGATGGGGGCGGATGCGGGCGTCAACTACAAAGACGAGGACGTCGGCAAGGCGATCCGCGCCAGAACCGGGAAACGGGGGGTCGATCTGGTCGCCGACTCGGCGGGTGGGCCGGCCCTCGAACAATCGCTGCGCGCCCTGCGAAAGGGCGGCCGAGTGGTCAACGCGGGCGCAACTGCAAGCGCGAAACCCGAAATCGATCTGCGGCGCGTCTTCTGGAACCAGTTGAGCATCATCGGCTCGACCATGGGCAGCGATTCTGATGTGTCCGACATGCTCCGTCTCGTAGCGGGGGCAGAGATTCGGCCCGTGATCGATCGGACCTTCACCCTCGACGAGGGAGCCGAGGCCCTCGAATATCTCGACGCGGGCGAGCGCTTCGGCAAAGTAGTGGTCGAGATCCCCTAACGGGATCTCCCGTGCTGCGTTTCACTGAGATGCCCCGTCACTACATTATGTGTAGTCGTTGGGCATCTGGGTGAGGGGGTCAGGGTTCGGTCCGAACCGCGTTGCGCACCGCGCTGGCCACGGCCTGGGTCGCGAGCACTCCAAGCACGTCGAGGTTCGTCTCCGCCGCTCCATCCAAGGGCGGTGCCGCGATCGCGAAGCAGACGTCTCCGTCGTAGCGCGTGTGCGCCGGACGAACGGAAGTCGTCACGCCGTCAGAACCGCGTCCGGCCAGCCACTTGACCTCGCGCTTGTCGAGCCGAGCGTGGGTCGCCACCAATGCGAGAACGGTGTTGACCGGCGCAACGTCATCCGTGCCGGGAGGGCGGGGCGCCTGAACTCGCCCACCTTCGAGCGACGACCCAGCGATCGACCGACCGTCGGGACCAACGACGTCGCCGACCGCGTTGACCACCGCGACCGCCGCGACCGCCATCCCCTCGGCTTCGGCCCGCGCGATGCCCAGGCCCCCGCGCACCGCACTCTCGTGCCCACCCCAATTGCCGACGGTGGCTCCCGTACCGGCTCCGACGGCTCCGGTCGCGATTCCCGATGCCACTGCGGCTTCGCAGGCGGCGCGCCCCTCCTGGGGTCCCGGCCGCACGTCGGCCTGTCCCGACCCGAGGTCGAAGATGACCGCCGCGGGCACGATCGGAACGCGCGCGACCGTGGTGTCGTAACCGACATCGTGCTCGGCCAGCCATGCCACGACGCCGTCGGCAGCGGCGAGACCGAACGCGCTGCCTCCCGTGAGGAGAATCGCGTGTACCTCGGTCAGTTTCCGCTCCAGGTCGAGGAGAGCCAGCTCGCGCGAGGCGGGCGACGAGCCGCGGATGTCGCACGAGGTCACGTTGCCGGTGGGTGGCAAGACGACAGTGCAGCCCGTGAGGTTGGCCTCGTCCGTGTAGTGCCCGATCTTGAAACCCTGAAGGAAGTCGGTCATCGAGTCTCGGTCATGTCGGCTCAGTTCTCCTGATATGAGTAACGCTCTTCGAGCCAGGGATCGGCCCGGTTGTGGTAACCGCGGACCTCCCAGAACCCACGTTGGTCGGCCGTGAGCAACTCGAAGCGTCGCACCCACTTCACGTTCTTCCAACCGTAGAGGCGCGGCACCACCAAGCGGAGCGGCCAACCGTGCTTGGGCGCGAGCTGCTTGCCGTTATGTCCCCAGGCGAGCATTGACTCGTCCTCTTGAAGGACATCAAGCGGAACGTTCGCGGTGTAGCCCTGATCGGCGTGAACGAGAACGTGGGTTGCGTTCGCGTCCGGGATTGCGCGCACGAGTAGCTCTTTGCTCGCGACACCGCGCCAGTGGTTGTCCAGTTTGGACCACCCGGTCACGCAGTGGAACTCGCTCGTCATCTCCAGGGCGCCGAGGTCTTGAAGCTCGGAGTAGCTCAAGGTCAACGCGTTGGCGCAGGATCCGTCGACGACGAACGACCAACTCGACTCATCGAAACGAGGGATGCGTCCTTCGTGCAATACCGGCCAGCCCCGCACGATCCGCTGCCCCGGCGGCACCCGGCCGGTTGCGTGCGCGGGAGGCTCCGAGGTGATGGTGTCGTCGTCTCCTCCGGCATCGCGTTCGGCCGGTTCAAGAGTCGAGCGCCGCTCGAGGTCGGCAAGCCGCAGCCGAACCTGATCGACGAGTTCATCGTCTCGAGATTGCTCGGCCAATCGTTGTGCCTTGAGGTATCGCTTCCTCGCCCTCGCCTCCGCACGAGCTTCCCTGCCGGCAGCGGCGTACTTGACGAAGTTGTCGGCGGTTTCGATGAGTCGAAAGATTCTCTCGCGGTCTTGTGCCACCGCGGGAGTTTAGTGCCCGTCGCCCCGCACTGGGCCTGAGTTCGGCGTTGGCCGCGCCCGCCTGGTGCGCCTTACACTCATTTGTTATGGAGTGTCCATCATGCGGTGCGGAGGTGCGCGAGCCCGACGCGCTCTTTTGCGCGCGCTGCGGTACTCCTCTGAAGCGCGAGGATGAGGCTTCGACCGCGCCCCCGACCGATGAGCAGAGTGCCGTTTCAACCGGGCAGGGCCGCGAGCCCGGCTACGATCCCGGCCCCGCTCCCGGGGCGGACGAACCACCCGTCGAGGGAGCCGTCACGGCTCGGCGACGACCCGGCCCCCCCGACAGACCTTCGATCGAGAGCCCCTACGGCGGGTATCAGGGTGGCCAACGAATCGAGCAGCCCAACCCCACCCAGCGAACGGATGCCGCTGAATCGAAGGGCTCTGCGCTGCCGGTGCGCGAGTTTGCGGTCGCCCTGCAGAAGTCGTTCGTATCGGGTGGGTGGGGCCAGTTCGCGGGTGCCGCGGCCATCGGCTGGCTCACTCTCGTCGGTCTCGGCGCTCTGATCGTTGCGGCCGCGGCAATCGGTAGTGGCGGCTTTCCGGGAATCAACGCTCTCGACGTGCTGTCACTTGTCGTCGTGTTCGGGCTCTCGATCATGGGAGTGAGTCTCGAGTTCAGCAATCTCGGTCCCGTTGGCCCGTCCTTCGGGATGATCTGGTTCGGGGCCCTCGCGATTTTCGGCTACACGCTCAGTTGGGCGACGGCGCGCGTGGTCGCCCAACGAAGCCCGCACAGTCTCAGAGGTTTGATGATCGAGGGCTCCAAGGTGGCCCTGCCGTTCGCGCTTTACTGTTTGCTTGCCGCGCTCCTGTTCAAGATCAGCGACGTGGGAACCCTCGGCGCGAGCGCACCTCAGGCACTCTTCCTCGGCCTGTTGTGGGGGGCCCTGTTCGGAGCCTTGGGTGGACTCAGGTCTAAAGAGCCGCTGGCGGTGATCTGGGGACGCTTGCTCGAGTCTGCCAAGTCGAAGCGGCGCTCGACCTACGAGGGAATCGCCGCGGCCGGAGTCATGCTTGGGACGACCGCGCTGGCGTCGGCGGCCGCGTTCCTCCTGATAATCATCATCGCCCTAGCGCGGGGCGATTCCCTCGACGGACTGACCATCGGCAGCGTGGTCGCGGCTCTGATCGTGCTCGCGCTGACCCTTCCCAATGTACTGTCCCTGATCGCAGCGGTCTCACTCGGCGCGCCGCTGTCCGGAGTCGCCGACACGCTTGGGGCGAGCGAGAGCATCTCGATAGTGGGCTTCGGGGGCCGGACCTCGGGTGGCCTCGTTCTGTTGCTCCTCTTGATCCCCCTGTTGTCCTGTCTGCTCGGGGGTTTCAGCGCCTACCGCCAGTCCCTAGACCGCACGAAGATGATCGAGGTCCTCGTTGCCACCGCGTGTGTCTACGCCGGAACACTTGCGGTCCTTGCGCTTCTTAACGGCTTCAGCTTCCGCGGCGTTGAGGGCGTGAGTATCGGCGTCGTCAACACGAACTTTCTCCTCGTTGCCCTACTGGGGTTGGTGTGGGCGGCACTCTTCGGATTCGCCGGTTGGAAGCTCGCCGAGATGCAGGATCCGGACGCGCCGAGACAGCCGTCCCAAGATCCCGAGCACCGGCAAGAGCAGAGGTCCGCTCCGCGGGGCTACAGCCAGGAGCCGTCGAGGCCGGTGTCCAAACCCAATCAACCTGCTCCTCCCACCACGGAGCATCGCGGTCCGTCCCCGGATAGATGAGCGACTAGCTTATGAAGCTCTTCCTGCACCGCGCGGTGGGCCCACTCGCGTGCAACTGTTACGTCGTTGGCGAGGAGGCGACGCGCCGAGCGATCGTGATCGATCCCGGCGGAGACGCAGAAGAGCTCGCGGCCGAGATCACCGAACAACGGCTGACGATCACAGCCATCGTTGCGACGCACGCTCACTTCGATCACATCATCGCGGCCGAGCGGTTGCGCGCGTTGACCGGAGCACCCTTCATGTTGCACGACGATGACCGGCCCTTACTCGACTGGATGCAGGAATCGGGCCGCCTCTTCCTCGGCGCCGAGCTTCCACCCCCACCCGAGGTCGATACCTCGGCGAAAGAAGGCGATCGCATCACTGCCGGCGAAGTCGAGCTCGAGGTCGTTCACACCCCAGGGCATTCGCCCGGGTCTATCTCACTCGTAACGCCCGGCGTGGTCTTCTCCGGCGACACCCTGTTTGCGAACTCGATTGGTCGCACCGACCTGCCGGGCGGTGACGGGCAAGCTCTGCTGAATGCCGTGCGATCCAAGTTGTTCACACTGGACGGTGACCCGGCGGTCTATCCGGGGCACGGGCCCACGACCACTCTGGGCGCCGAGCGCGCGCACAATCCGTTCGTCGGCGACAACGCGAGGTTCTGAGGACCCTTAAAGAGAGGGACTAGATGTAGGGATGGACGCCGGGGGCCGGAACACCGGGATAGCGCTCGACCTCGCGCTCCATCGTGACCTTGACCTGATCCTCGCGCGAGCCGAGCTTGCGGTCGGTTTCCCGGAATCCGAGCTTCGACAGACGCTTGAGCTCGCCCGCGTAGGACTTCCTGACATTTCCGCCGGGCGCCGTCAAATAGACGTCGAGCGTGATCCTCTGAGTGATCTTCTTTTGCTTTTTCTCTGCCATGTCGGCGCGATGCTAGCAGTCCGGCGGAGGTCTCAAAGCCAGTGTCGCCGTTTGAAGTAGACATAGAGCCCGACGCTCACCACGATCATGACCGACAATGCGAACCAGAATCCTGAGCGGTCGCCCAAGTCCGGATAGAGATGGAAGTTCATGCCGTAGAGGCCCGAGATCAGTGTGGGAACCGCGATGATAGCGGCCCACGCAGTCAGCTTCTTGGTTACCTCGTTCAGTGTGGTCGCTTGTTCTCCGCGCCGCAGATCAAGCAGCGCGTCGGCCAAACTCTCGACGCTGGTGGCCTGGTCCCCGATGCGAAGAGCGTGATCCTTGACGTCCGCGAAGCGCGGAGCCAGTTTGTGATCGACAAGGGTGATTTCCTGCTCAGAGAAAAGGTCTTGGACGAGACGAGCCGCGGGGTGCCCGTAACGACGCAAACGAGAAGTGCGCTGTTTGGCCGAGTAGAGCCGGCGTTGCATCGAACCGTCGTTGACGATGGCCATTCGAGCACGTGTCGGCATGTCGAGTGATTCGAGCGTGAGCTCCTCGAGATCTTCGATCTCCTGCTCGAGGTCGTCGGCAATCCCTTGATACTCGTCGACCACCGTGTCGAGGACGGTGTGCAGCAGCCACGTGGGCCCAGCATCTTCGCCGGCCTCTTCCTTCCAACGTCGTCGCGCTTCTTCGAGTGTGCGCGTGGCGCCGCCGTGAAGCGCCAGGAGGTAGTGATCGCCGACGAATATCGAGAGTTGGGCCGGTTCCAGTTGCCCGTCTTCTTCGTTAAGTTGGTGAAGAACGATGAACAGGTGATCCGGAAACTTCTCGAACTTGGGACGCTGTCGCAAGGTCACGGCGTCCTCGACGGCGAGTTCGTGCAGTGAGAACTCCTCGGCGATCATGGCGACGTCGCTCTCGGTCAGATCCTTGACGTCGGCCTCAGCCCAAACCAGTTCGCCCTTCGAGCGAAGATCGGATATCCGAGCGAGTTCCGAGACCTGTTGCCATCCCGTTTCGCGGTGGTGGCAGATGGCTAAGAGCATCACCAGACGATAAATGAGAGGAGCAACCGCCATGGCAGAGGTTCTCGCCCCCTACAACGTGATCGCGACCTTCAGAGACCCGGGCCAAGCCAGGGAGGCCGTATCTGCGTTGCGCAACCAGCATTTCGATGACGAGCAGATATCGCTGCTCTCACGCTCGGCCGAAGAGCGCGTCTCGCAAGAGGTTGCTCGAGATGAGGCCGAGGAGTTGCCGGGCGAGGTGGCGGGTCGCTCCGCCAAGTCGGCGGCTGCGGGGGGCGCCGCGGGCGGAGCCGCGGGACTTCTTGCGGGTGCCGCGGCCTTCGCAATTCCCGGAGTCGGACCGGCGATCGGGGCCGGCATCTGGGCCGCCGCGGGGATCGCTGGTGGTGCGGCCGCGGGTGCGACGGCCGGAGGGGTGGCAGGTGGCATCACGAAGATGTGGGAGGAGCGTTACCAGGATGCCGTCACCGAGGGGTCGATCCTCATCGGGGTCCACCACGCGGACGCTCGCATGGTCGAACAGGCCGCGGGCCTTCTGCACAGGCAGGGACCCGATCGGGTGGACTTCTTCGACGCAGACGGGCGCCCCATCGGGGGCGGCGACGGCGATGAGGGCCGCGCCACGCGGACCTGACAACACCTGGGAAGATGGAACGCTAGAACCAACCCGAAATTGAAGACGGAGGGAGCACGACCATGTCCGATCCCAGGCCCTATCTCGTCGCCGGGAAGTTCAAGACATCCGACGAGACATTCGAAGTCAGGTCCCCCTTCGACGGCGGGGCGGTGGCGACCGTGGCAAAGCCCACGAAGAACGACATCGAGGCCGCAACGGCCGCCGCATACGAGATCTTCGACGAGACCCGCAAGCTTCCGGTGCATGCGCGCGCAGAAGCGCTTACCCACATCTCGAAGAGGCTCGCCGAACGAGGCGACGAGGTCGCGGAGTCGATCGTCAAGGAGGGCGGGAAACCACTCAAGTGGGCGAAGGTGGAGGCCGCACGAGCGATTTCGACCTTTCAGTGGGCTGCCGAGGTTCTGCGAGCCGACTCGGGCGAGATCATGCGACTCGATACGGAGGCGTCGCTGGGCTCGCGACTCGGGTTGATTCGACGCTTTCCGCTCGGTCCCGTCCTGGCAATATCGCCCTTCAACTTTCCCGTGAACCTCGTGGCGCACAAGGTTGCCCCCGCGCTGGCCGTCGGTGCGCCCATAGTCGTCAAACCCGCAACCGCCACCCCGCTCGGAGCCCTGCTGCTCGGAGAACTCTTCGCCGAGACCGATCTGCCTCCACAGATGATGTCGGTGCTGCCGATCGGCGGCAGCGAGGCCGGCGCGCTGGTCACCGATGACCGCTACGCCAAGATCTCGTTCACGGGCTCGTCCGAGGTCGGTTGGAACATGCGATCGGAGGCTCCGAAGAAAGCCATCACCCTTGAGCTCGGCGGAAACGCCGGCGTCATCATCCATTCCGACGCCAACCTCGAACGAGCGGCGCAGCGCATCGCCTTCGGCGGCTACTACCAGGCGGGTCAATCTTGCATCTCGGTGCAGCGCGTGCTCGTCCACTCCGATGTCGCCGATCGCTTCAACGAGTTGCTCGTCGGTGAAGTGAACAAGTTGAAGAACGGCGATCCCATGGACCCCGAGACAGACGTTGGCCCGGTGATCGATCACGACTCGCTTGAACGCATCTCGCAGTGGGTCGATGAGGCCGTGCAGGCCGGTGCCGAGATCCTCACCGGCGGCAAGCGCGAGGACCCTTTCTACGTTCCGACCGTGCTCGCCAACACGGACTCAAAGATGAAGGTGCGCTGCGAGGAGATCTTCGGACCGGTGGTTACCGTGGGCACGTATGACGATTTCGAGGCCGCGATCAAAGAGGTCAACAACTCGAGGTACGGCCTTCAGGCGGGTATCTTCACGAACGATGTCAACCGGCTGATGATCGCGTGGCGTGACCTCGAGGTCGGAGGAGTTATCGCCAATGACGTCGCCAGTTTCCGAGCAGACCAGATGCCCTATGGAGGGTCCAAGGACTCGGGGGCCGGGCGCGAGGGCCTGCGCTTCGCCATGGAAGAGATGACCGAGCCCCGCATCATCGTCCTGTCCGAAGTGCCTATGTGAGCGGATGATCCGCAAGGGGCGCCACCCAACAACATCATGGGGCAAACGTCACCGGGCGGAGCGCTAGTTGCCACCGTTCTGGAAGGTTCTATGGGCGTCTCCCGGCTCGATCGTGGGTTTTCTGGTTGCGCCCTTCTTCGGGGACAGGCGCATCGTGGGAGGAGTCATGGTCTGCGAGGGTGCCGACTGGCCCCGCAGGCTCGGTTTCCGCCACAGGGCGATGACCCTTGGGCACGTCGTGCTGTGCGTCGATGACATCGACGAGGGCACTCTCGAGCACGAGCTCGTCCACGTCGATCAGTGGGAACGCTGGGGCGTCGCGTTTCTCCCCGCTTATCTCGTGGCGACGCTGGGAGCCCTGCTGCGAGGCAGGCACTTCTACAGGGACAACGCCTTCGAGGTCCAGGCGAGGCGAATCTCCGGCCACAGAGCGTCGCAAGGATTCCGCCGCCCGGTGACGAATCTCTCTTAAGGCCCGGAACTACGACCTGGGAGAGATCTTGATGAAGCCCGCCCTGCGCGTCGTCGTTATCTGCATTCTGCTCGCGTCGTCGTTCGTCAACGTCGTCGGTTTAAGCGCCGCGCAAACCTCCGACCGGGTCACCATCGAGGACCCGATCATCTTGGAGTCGAAGGACGGAACGCCGATCGTGGCGACGTTGATGCTGCCGCCCGGCGCGTCGGCGACTTCACCAGCACCCGTCGTCTTCCAGACCCACGGTTGGGGAGGGACGCGCGCGAAGTCGCCTTCGGAACTCTTGAGCGTCCTGCTCGAGCGCGGATACGCCGTGTTGACGTGGGACTCGAGGGGCTTCGGTGAGTCCGGGGGAGAGGCCAACATTGGAGCGCCCGGCTTCGAGGTAGCCGACGCTCGGATGCTCATCGACTATGTCGCGAGGCGATCGGAGATCCTTCAGGACTCTCCAGGTGATCCGCAGATGGGATGGATCGGCGGGTCCAACGCTGCGGGCGTGCAGTTCAACACTGCCGCCGTCGACAAACGGGTCGACGCTCTCGTTCCTGAGATCTCGTGGGGCAACCTCGTGAGAGATCTCCTTCCCGGCGACGTGCTGAAGCAGACATGGGACCTGATCCTCTACGGGGCGGGCGGAGCGACGGCGGCGACACTCGGGATCTGGTCGCCCGCGGGACCTCAGGCCGGGATCTTCGCCCAGGAGATTCACGAGGCGTTCGTCCAAGGCGCTGCGCTCGGGGAGTTGGACGACAGTCTCATCGAGTGGTTCTCGAAGCGCTCGACGACGGTCCGCTCCCATAGAGTCGACGCTCCAACTCTCATCATTCAAGGGAGCGTCGACACGCTGTTCCCGCTCAACGACGGATTCGAGAACTACCGTCACCTCCTGCGCGCGGGCACCCCCGTGAAGCTCATTACCTACTGCGGCGGCCACACGCTCGGCTGTGAATATCCCGGCGGGACCAGCGGCGACCCGAAGAATGTCAGTGAGGCGCGTTCGCTACCCGATCAGCGCATTCTTGCGTGGCTCGATCGCCACGTTCGTAACAAGGGCGTCGGCACCGGAGCACCCGTGGAGTGGCAGGCGCAGGACGGCTACTACTACGAGTCCCCCTCATTTCCGCTTCCCATGACGAGGGGCCGGGCGACGAGGCCAACCACTGATGTGACGCTGACCGGGCCGGGTGCCACCGGTGGTGACGAGCTCGCCTCCGGCGGACCCGCCCCGCAGACAGAGATCGGCACGACCGCTCACCGAGCCACGATTCTTGGCAAGGCCAATCGACCGCGCGCGGTTCTCGGTAACCCGCGCATCTCGATCGAGGGCAGCGTGCTGGGGGTGAAGGGCCATTCGTTCTTCGAGCTCATCGACGTTGCGCCCGACGGGACGCGCGTGACGCTGGACGATCAGACGATGCCGCGCGCGCTTCCCCTCGGCGAATTCAAGAAGAGCTTCGACATGCACGGCGTAAGCTGGATGCTGCCGCGCGGGCATAAGCTCGAGCTCGAGATCACAACCGGTTCTACGCAGTACTCGACTCCCCGGACCGGCCCCTACCAGGTGACGTTCGACGAAGCTGTGGTGAAGCTGCCGATGACGCGCTGGCCGGCGCATCACTACCGAGTCGCACCCTAGGAGTCACGCGCACTCAGGTCGACAACGGGCGCGGCGGTTGCTTCCTGGAGCTCTCTGGGATCAACGGGGAAGACCGTGTCGGGCCGGCCGGCGGCAGCCCAGACCTCGTCGTAGGCGAGGAGGTCGGCGTCCATGAACACCGGAATCTCGGTAGCGTGCCCGAAGGGGGGAGTGGCGCCGATCGAGAATCCCGATGCGGCCCGGGCGACCTGGGCATCGGCTTTGTCGAGCGAATCGACGCCGGCGGCCGCCGCGGCCCTGGCGAGGTCGACTCGGTTGGCCCCCGACACGAGCAGCAGGATCGGGCGTTTGTCGGCCTCGAAGACGAGCGACTTCACGATCTGGCCGACCTCACAGCCCACGTGTCGGGCAGCGTCGGCGGCGGTGCGTGTCTCCTCGTCGAAGGTCACCGGCCGGACGTCGATGCCGAGGGCGCGGCCGGCCGCGATGACGTTCTCGCCCTTGGGATCTGCAAACTGCTCTCTCGCCTCGCTCATGGAGCAAAGATAGAACACGAATTTCACCGAACGCGAGAACGACCCCCCGAGCCTGGAGGGGGGCCGTTTCTCGTGATGTGGCTCGGGATGGTCGCGGGTCCACGCCGAGCGAAGAACCATCTTTTCTCTGCCCGATTCCTACCCCCGGCCGGTGCGTCAAAACTGACACTTCGTAACAATTTTCGCGAACCAGGCAAAGCAAGCAAGAACGAGGGAGGGGCTCTCCGACCTGCGTCGACGCGCAGGTATTCGGGGGCTTCGAGGGTTCGATGGAATCCGTTATAGGTTCGGCGCCTCGCCCGGGACGCCGGCTCGTCAAGCAATGCAAGGAGAAGCGCCGCATGCAGTTGTCAGGCAGCGTCTGCGTCGTAACCGGAGCGTCGAGCGGCATCGGCCGGCGCACCGCCCTCGACCTAGCCCGCAAAGGTGCGCGCGTATGCGTCGTCGCCCGGCGGCACGAGTTGCTCGATGAGGTCCTGGCCGATCTCGGAGGCTCCGATGGGGGACACACCCTGTTCGTATGCGACGTCTCCGACCGCGCGCAGGTGAGCAAACTGGCCGAACACGTTTCTGCCACATACGCGCGCTGTGACGTCCTCGTCAATAACGCCGGCTACTCAGACGACGGGACGTTCGACGGCCCGGACGACATCGAAAGACTGGAACGGGTCATGGCCGTCAACTTCTACGGCATCGTCTACTGCACGGGCGAACTACTCCCGCTGATCGTTCGGTCCGCACCGTCGAGCATCGTCAACGTCTCGTCCGTTGCGGGTCGGCTAGCGCTCGGAGGAAACGCTTCGTACAGTGCGAGCAAGTTCGCCGTAAACGGATTCTCCGAGTCACTCCACATCGATCTCGCAGGCCGGGATGTGTGCGTGAGCTTGATCGAACCAGGGTTCATTCCCACAGAGGGGTTTCCTCACGACGACTTACAGAAGGACTCCCTGATGCAACATACTCTCGGCACGGTCGAGGACGTCTCGACCGCCATCATCGACGCCATCGAGAACCGCAAGATGGAGCGCTTCGTACCGCGCTGGTATCACCTGTTGCAACTGCCGCGCGTCCTGCTTCCTCCGCTACACCGATGGGCATCCCTGAAGTTGAACGAAGTGCGGTCCCGGCGCAAGTCTGAGGGGACAGACGCACGCACCGAGGGAAGGGCCTCATGAAGCTTTTCGTAACGGGGGCGACAGGGTTCATCGGAACCCACGTCGTCGAGCGATTGCGCGCCGGGGGCGACGTGGTGGCGCTCGTGCGATCGCCCGACAGAGCCGGGGCCCTGAAGAGGCTCGGATGCGAGCTCGTGCAGGGACGGCTGACGGACGAGGACGTTATACGCGCCGGAGTCTCCGACTGCGATGGGATCGTCCATATCGCCGCGGACTACAGACTCGGAGTCACGGATGACGAGTGCAGGGACATGCATCGGAGCAACGTTTTAGGCACCAAGTTGCTGTTTGAGGCGGGTTTGGAGGCGGGCGTCGATCGAATTCTGTACGTGTCGACCATCAACTACTTCGGCAACACCTTCGGGCGCGTCCTGAAGGAAGGCGACGAGCGGCCGTCCATGGACTTTCTTTCGTGCTACGACGAGACGAAGTACCGGGCCCACGAACTCGCACTCGAGTACATCGAGCGCGGTGCCCCCATCGTCATCGCGCAGCCCGGTTCGGTGTACGGGCCCAAGGACCACTCGCAGGTTGGACTCATGATCTCCGACGCACGGCGGGGCCGCGCGAAGGTGATGATGTTCCCCGAGCTCGGGATCAACATGGTCTACGTGGAGGACGTCGCCGACGGCATCATCCTCGCATTCGACAAGGGGAAGGTGGGCGAGACGTACATCCTCGGAGGGCACATCGGCACGATGGGGGAGCTCGTGCGGCGCGTGGCCGAGCTGTCAGGTCACAGACCGCCGAAGCTGTCGCTGCCGACGTCGCTGATTCGAGCGTCGCTACCCTTCGGCCCGGTCATCGCGAAGGTTATGGGGCTTCCCCCCAACCTGCGCGAGCTGGTAAAGGCATCGGACGGTGTCACCTACTGGGCGACCGACGACAAGGCGCGTCGCGAGCTCGGTTACTCGCCGCGCAGCCTCGATGACGGACTACGTCAGATGCTCAGCGAGTCCAACTGAAGGCTCGATCGGACTCGGCCCCGCGCGCGTAGTTGCGGTGGATCTGTCCGGAGACCGGATAAGCCTCGCGCAGGAGATCCTCGTTGGAGATCTGGTGGAAGTGATAGGCGTAGCCGTTGGCCGTGACATCCACAAGTCCATAGCCGAACGGGTAGTCGCGCGGGATCCCAACTTCGGTCACGGGAACTATGCCGAAGCGTCCCGACAGCTTGTTGCGGTGAGTGTGACCCGCAAAGACCCCGAATACATTGCCCGAGTCGCAGACGGCGTGCAGCCTGCCGGAGTCCGCGTCGCGCAGACCGAAGACGATTGGCGGAAAGCTCGTGAATGGCTGGGTCGGGTGATGAAGGAAAACGAAGGCCGGAGGGGAGCCCGGCGCCGCGACCTCGGCGAGGATCTCGTGCTGCGGTGTCGTGAGGGCGCCGCGCACTATGGCTCCGCCGTTTCCGTCCATGAACTGTCCGGACACCAGGTTGTAGGGGGCGAACGGGGAGGCGACCTCCTCGGCCGAATCGAGTAGCACGAATCTGTGACCTTCGTGCTCGGTCATGTGCCCATCGGGCGATCTGTTGAAGTGCTCGGTGAAGTACTCCCGTCCCGCCAGACGCTCCTCTTCGGTCGAGTACATGTCGTGGTTGCCCGTGATCACCTCCCAGGGCATGGCCAGTTCATTCAT
Organism: Actinomycetota bacterium; assembly: GCA_050693895.1. Taxonomy (GTDB): domain Bacteria; phylum Actinomycetota; class CADDZG01; order CADDZG01; family WHSQ01; genus WHSV01. Next base: position 54,237 of record JBOGWS010000010.1, read on the forward strand.
GATCTTCGCCGCCTGTGCGAACTCGTCGCGCTTGCCGTGATCCGCGAGGTCGCCCAACTGGATCGTGAGGTCGGCCCCCGAGTCGTTGATGTCGGCGATCGCCGCTCGGGCCATCGCCTCACCCGATGGAGACCCGATATGAATGTCCCCGAGGATGGCGAAGCGGAACGCGACGTCGCCGGGAGGCTCCACCGGAGGCGTAGGGACTGCCTCGTAAGGCGGCGCCGCCGGCATCTCGGGGGCGCTCAGGATTTGTTTGTCGCTCTCGTGCAGCTCCTTGAGCCGGTCCGCGCCCTCGGACAGGAGGTCGCCGGCATGGGCGTCGACCCAGTCGGCGAGCCGGGTCACGAACCAGTCGGCGAGCGGCGTGGCGCCGGGGTCGTCGCCGACCAGGCTCGTTATCCACTCGGCGTGTCCCTCGGCTATCGGAGGGTCGGTTCGGCGGCCTCGCTCGCTCAGCTCTCGTTCGAAGATGGCCGCGGCGTCAAGGGCGGTGTGTGACGAGGCCTCGAAGCGCCGGTCGGCCGCCGCCCAGCGCCGGTAGACGAGGGAGCGGGCGGTCTCGACGGCCCACGCGCTCCGCATCAGGTCGGTGACGACGTCCTGCCTCGGGTCGCGGCTCATCAATAGAAAATAAGGGGGCCGAGGCGATACGTCTTTCCCGCGGTCCCGCCGAGCCGGCCCCGCCTTTCCCGCGGTCCCGCCGAGCCGGCCCCGCGCGGTCGCCTACAATCTCGTGCGTGTCCACCATAGGCGGAGCCACCCAGCGAACCGACTGGGATCGATACTTTCTCAACCTCGCGAGAGAGACGGCGACCAGGTCTAATTGTGTGAGGCGCCAACACGGCTCGGTGATCGTCAAGAATCGGCGCATCCGCTCGACCGGGTACAACGGCCCACCCTCCGGACATCCCCACTGTAGTGACGGGGCCTGCCCCCGCGCCCGGGGTGAGACGCCCAGCGGCTGGAATCATGACGACTGCATCGCGATCCATGCCGAGGCCAACGCCATCCTCTACTCTTCCCCGGAGGAGCGCGAGGGGGCGACGATCTACATCACCGGCGTCCCGTGCTTCGGGTGCGCGAAGCTGATCGCCAACTCGGGCATCGAGGAAGTCGTCGCCGAGGGCGAGACGTACAGCGACTGGGACAAGGTCTACAACTTCCTGCTCAACTCCCAGGTGCGCGTCCGACTGCTCTAGCCGGTGACTGGTTTCAGGGCCTCGATAAGAGTTGCGAAGCGCTGGCTTCTGACCGAGCGCAACGCCAGGCCGGCCCCCGTCAGCGCAACCACCAACTCCCGCCGTGACTTGAGGACCGTGGGCAGCTTGCGTCCCACGCTGGGAGGCAGCGCGGCTGCCACGGGCATCGTGATCACCGAGGCGTAAAGGGATGCGCCGGGGGCGAGCACGCGAGCCAGCTCGGCAACAGATTCCTCAAGCCCCGGGATCACCTGGAGCCCGTTGGTGCAGAGGATCGCGCCGAAGCAGTTGTCTGAGAAAGGCAATCTGTGCGCGTCTGCCTGGACGGCTACGAGATTGTCGACACCGGCCTCGGCTCCCGCTCGCTTCGCTCGCTGCACCATGCCTGCGGCGATGTCTGCGCCCACGACGAGCCCATCATGTGCGGCCGCGGCCGTGACGGTGAAGAACGCGGTGCCGACCGGCATATCGAGGAGCGGCCGCGTGCCGGCGCCTGCAACGGCCCGGCGGCCTTGTTCGAGGGCGAGGTCGTTGAGATCACCGCCGAGGAGTGGAAAGGCGCGCTGCACGACCACTGGTTCGTAGACGCGGTCGGCGGACCACGAGTAGAGGTTGGCGATGGTCCGCTTGATGACCTCGCGGCCGCGGTTCACCGGGGGTCGAGACCGGCGGCCTCGATGAGCGCCTCGAGCGTGCACTCCTCGGGGTCCTTGTCCGTCCGCAGTCCTTTGAACGACGGTGCCCGCAGACGGAGGCCGCTGGTGAGCTCCCGGAACTCGACTATCGCAACCTGTCGTGGCTCGCACCAGCGCGCATTGCGAAGTGCTTTGCCAAAGCGACTAGGAGGAAGTCCCGTGGGATCTTCGACGAAAGGACAACTGTCGCTCTCGAGCTCCTTCAGCTTGGGCTGCAGCTCCCTGAGCGTCCTGTCGGTGAAGCCCGTGCCGACCGCACCGATGAAGCGAAGGCCCTCGTCGTCGAACACGCCGGCCAGGAGCGCGCCAAACGACGACGTTCTGGCGCCCTCGCCCGGCGACCAGCCGCCGATGACGATGTCGGCGTCGTAGGTGAGCTTGATCTTCAGCCATTCGCGCGTGCGCTTGCCGACCCGGTAGGGAGAGCCGAGCTTCTTGGCGACGATTCCCTCTAGGTTCTGGGCCTTGGCGGCCTCCGACAGGGCCGTGCCCTCCCCGACAACCGCCTGCGAGATCTGAATCCGTCCGTTCGGTACGACGATCTCCTCGAGCAGCTCCCGGCGACGGTCGACCGGTTCGTCCACCAGTCGCCGACCGTCCATGTAAAGGACGTCGAAAACGATGAACGACACGGGAATCGACTTCATCGCTTGCGCTACCTGTGCTTGGTTCTGGAGGTTGATCCGACTCTGGAGTTTCTCGAAGCTCGGGCGCCCCCTGTGGAACGCGACGACCTCGCCGTCGATGATCGCATCGAGAGCGACCAGTTGTTCGTGGAGCCTGTGCAACTCGGGATAGGACGCGGTCATGTTCTTCTGGTTGCGTGAAACGAGCATGGTCTCGCGCTCGCACACCGCAAGGGCGCGCACTCCGTCCCACTTGGGTTCGAACATCCAACTCTCGTCGTCGAAAGGCTCGCGCTCGAGTGTCGCCATCATCGGCTTGAGCTCGGGTGGGCTCTCCGGGGATGGACGGTAGCTCTTCCGGAAGAAAACGAGCCACTCGTCTTTGGCCGACATCTTCTCGGGGAGGATCATGTGCCACTCCCCGTCGAAGCGCTCGCCCTTGAGCCTGAAGGTCAGCTTCCCCGGCTCCTGCTCGAGCACCTCGTAGGTCCCCGAATCGAAGATGCGAACCTCGCCGGCGCCGTAATTGCCCGCGGGGATGGTCCCGGAGAACTGCCCGTAGTCGAAGGGGTGATCCTCGACGTGCACTGCGAGATGCGGCTTTCCTTTCGTGAGCGGGAGGTTCTTCGGCACCGCCCACGAGGCGAGCACCTGCGTGTCGCCGTTGAACATCTCGAGCCTGAGATCGAAGTGCAGCCTGGTGGCGTGGTGTTGATGGATCATGAAGGAGTCGCCGGGGCGAGCGGTCGTGACGTCGACGTTGCCCGAGAAGGTCGCCGCCGGTTCCGGAGTCTCGTCGAAACGCCTCTTGTCGGTGTAGTCGCGCGTCTTCTCAGCCACCGGTGGTCACCTGCTGCGCCATCCACTGCGCGAGACCGACGCCACCGTATTCGTCACCCGTTGGGATTCCCTCGTGCTTGGCGAACGCGAACACGTCGCGCTCGGTCGACTCGCGCTTCAGGAGATCGAGCCAACCGGCCCGCGCCTCGGGGGAATAGCGCTCGGTCCTCAGTCGAACGTACGCAAGGGGGCCGGGAGGCAGCGACTCGGGCACCTCGCCGTTCGTGTTCGAGATGCAGACCGTGCCTCCGGCCTCCGCGATCATCTTGGGGACGACGTCGTCTTCCCAGGACTCGTGACGGAACTCGAACGCGACGCGCAGGCCCTCGGGGAGCGCTGCGAGGAGCGCGTTCAGCGCATCGTCGTCTCTGGTTCGGTACGGCGGAAACTGGAACAGCGCGGCACCAAGCCGGGGGCCGAGTTGCCTCACCGATGCGAGCCACGCATCGAAGAACGAACGCCGGTGCTCGGCTTCGAGAGTGATCGTCTTCGAATGCGTCAGCCTGCGGTGCGCCTTGGTCGTGAACCGGAATGACTCCGGGGTGTTTGCCGACCACCTCTCGAACGTCGCCGGCGACTGGAGCTTGTAAAAGGTCGCGTTGATCTCGCAAGCGCTGAGGGCCGAGCAGTAGTGCTCGAGCCATCGCCTCTGTGGGATGTCGGCCGGATAGAACTCCGGCTTCCACTCCCGATAGGCCCAGCCCGAGGTGCCGAGATAGAGGTTTCCCATGGGCCAAGCGTACCGACTCATCGGCCGTTAGGAGCGTGCTAATGGGAACGGACGTACACGGCGTGGAGCCAGCCACGGCGTGAGAATCGCTGCCTGGGAGAGAAGGCCTGATCTCGTAGCCATTGATCGATGAGCTTCAGATCGTGTAGATAGGCGCGGAACCGGCGTCGCCGCAGAGCGTGGTACGCGTTCTCGATCCCGAACCCCGCCTGCCAGTAGTAACGAAGGGCCCCTTCGTTGCGCGGGAGCGTGAAGGCGTATTCCTGACGAGCGGCTTCAAGCGTGTGGGTGATGAGCTCCTGTGCCCGTGGATAACAGCAGAGCACTCGATCGAGTACGACCACATCTCGAGGCTCGAGCGGATCGGTGGCGCCGTTGCCGACCTCGAAGCGGACCTTCTCGGCGAGCCCATCCGCCCGAGCCTCGCTTGTGGCCGTGGCCACACTCTCGGGGGAGAGATCGATACCTCGTACCGAGTCAAAGCCTCGCCGCGCCAGTTCGAGTGAAAGCACCCCGACACCGCAGCCGATCTCCAAAACACTCTTTCCTTGGATACCCGTCGCGGCCAATGCGTCCGCGAGGGGCTGATCGCGGGAACGCCTTCTTCGGCGAGTCTTCTCAGAGCAGCAGCCTGCCTCACGATCGAAGCACTCGGCTATTGCGCGCTCGTCCATCTCCGAATTATGGGCTCGATCGATCGCCCGGGCCAGGGGTCAGCGGTCGCGACGGACTACCCGGGCCTTGCGGGGCTCGGCTCCAAGGGTATCGATGGCCTCGGCGAGCGACTGGCCGGGACCCTCGGCCACCGGCAGGAAGGGATCCCCCACCTCGGCGATTCGATCGAAGACCGTCCCGATCGTGAAATCGCCCGGATGGACGTCCGCGATCTCGTCCCATCGGAGAGGCGTCGAGACGGTCGCGCCGGGTTCGGGCCTCACCGAGTAAGCGGCCGCGATGTTCGCGCCGGACCGGTTCATGTTGACGTCGAGAAAGACCTTGCCGGTGCGGTTGCGGACCTCCCACTCGAGGGTCGTCGTTTCGCGATCTACCTGGTGGACCATGTCGGAGACCGTTCCCACGAAGCCCCGAACCTCGTCGAAGGTCAGCGTGCCGTCGAGCGGGACCATGATCTGCATGCCGGTCGCCCCCGAGGTCTTGGGGTAGGCCTCGATGCCGAGCTGGTCGAGCACCACCTTGATCAACCCGGCCACGTGAGCCACCTCGTTCCACCCCGCGGGTTCGAAGGGGTCGAGGTCGAAGAACGCGTAGCTCGGGTGCGCCTGATCCTCGCCTCTGGCGTGCAGGGGATGGAACTCGATGGCTCCGAGATTCACGATCCACAGCATGTGGGCAACGTCGCGCACGCTGAGGAAGTTGATCGTCTTTTGCGTGTCGTTCGAAAAGACCGGGATCGTCGGCATCCAGTCGGGCGTGTGCCTGGGTGCGTTCTTCTCGTAGAAGAAGTCCCCATTGACGCCGTTGGGCATGCGTTTCATGGTGAGCGGCCGATCGACGAGGTGGGGGAGCATCACCGGAGAAATGTCGAAGTAGTAGGTGAGCAGGTCGGCCTTGTTGTAGCCCTCGTCGGGCCAGAAGACCTTGTCGAGGTTCGAGAGGCGCAGTTCGCGGTGGCCCGCGCGCGCGACCCAATGCTCGCCGCGCTTCACGACCGGCAGATCGACCGGAAAGTTCACGGTGGTGGGAGAGTCCATTGCAGCGCAACCATAAGACGGAGCGACACTGATGCTGGCTAGCTGTCTTTTTCGAGGTCCTGCTTCAGCGGCAGTGAGAGAGTGAAGGTGGAGCCCAATCCGGCAGCGCTATCGCACGTCAGATCCCCCTTGTGGGCTCGCGCTATGCCGAGCGAGAGGTAAAGGCCCAGCCCCGTCCCCGCCCCGGTTGCGCCGAGCCGGGAGAATTTCTGGAAGAGTTCGTCGTGACGATGCGCAGGTATACCGGGACCCTGGTCTCGAACGCTGATGTGCGCGAATTCGTCGTCGTGCCACACTTCGATGGTGATGTTCGATCGGCGCGGGCTGAACTTCACGGCGTTAGTGACGAGATTGGTGAGCACCTGTCGAACGCGCACCGAATCGACCTCGGCCGCGAAGTGGTCGGCTGCGTCAACAACGATGGTGTGGGATTCAACGCCACTCGTGAGATCGTCCATGGTCAATCTCACGAGTTGGACGACTTGTGTCTCGCGTACGTTCAGAGTCAGGCGACCCGACTCCATCGCTCCGACCTCGGCGAACGAGCGGATGAGGGCTCGCATTGAGGCGCTCGCTCTTCGAATGGCCTGAGACGTCTCGAGAATGGCATTGTCATCGCCACGCTCAACGGCACCGCGCAGTGCGAGTGAGAAACCCTCGATTACGGAAAGCGGGGCCTGTACCTCGTGTACCAGCAGCGACAGGATCTCGTCGATGCTGCTCCTCGGCCCCTCTTGCTGCTCCTCTGATCCGGCGGGTGAGGGGGGCAACTCGGGGAACATCGCGGCAAGCTTGGAGAGAAGTTCGGCCACGCCGCTTCCCTTTGCCAGGGAATCGTGGGCGCCCCTCTCCACGATGGCTTCGTGCGGCTCCGCCTCGGGCCCCGTCAACGCCAGGATGCGAGCGTGGGGTGCGCGCTGGACGATCATTGGGATCGTGTTGAGTCCATCCATGTCGGGCATCGCCATATCGAGAATCACCGCGTCCGGTCGCGCGGTCTCCAGGAGCTCGATCGTCTCGGGACCGGTGGCAGCCTCGGCAACGACGGAGAAGCGCTCGTCGCTTTCGATGATGCGACGCAGCAATGCGCGCGCTTCCTGGTGGTCGTCTGCTATCAGTACTCGTACGGAGCTCCGTTGCTCGCCCATGTCTAGGCCTATTCTCTGTCGGTTGTGCCCACGATGAACTGGGGCTTGGGCTCTTCGTCCATATCGCGGGGGCGTTCTCGCCTCGGGCGCTCGCGACCGGTGACTGCGTCGATGGCAAGGGCGCCGAGGATCGTTCCGGCGAGCGGCCCGGCCACATAGACCACGAGGTCACCCCAGGGTATCGAGCCGACATCGAACGGCAGAGAGGCGATAAGGGGGCCGAGACTGCGAGACGGGTTCGCCGACCCACCCGTGACGGACCCCGCGACGAGGATGCCTCCGGCGTATGCAAGCCCAACGACGATCCCCACACCCAGAGGGGCAACCCTTTCGTGCGCGCGCAACTGGACCACCACTATCGCGACGATGACGATCAGAGCGGCGGTCGCCTCGGCCGCTATGGCTTGCCACTGGGCGACTCCCTCTGCCAGGACCGGCGCGCCGAAAAGGATGTCGGAGGAGCCGATCGAGGCTCCGTTCTGTCCGTAGATGGCGGCAACGACGAACGCGCCCGCGATGCCACCAAGGAACTGCGCGGCGACATACGGCCCTACCTCGATCCATGGGAAGCGTCTCGTCACCGCGAGCGCGAAGGTGACGGCGGGGTTGTAGTGACCTCCCGAGATGGTCATGAACGCGGGCAGTGCAAGTGCCAGGGCCGCGAGTGCGGCGAGTGCAACTGTGATCATGTCCGCGCTCGAGCTGCTTAGAAGGCTTTCGAAGAAGGGTCCCTGGCCCCCGAAATCTCCGAAGCCTTCGATGCTCGACAGGCGCGTTGCCTCGGCACTCATCAGCGCGGTGGCGGTTCCGGAAACGAGCGCCACCAGCAGGAAGGCTCCGAAGAACTCGGCGGCGAGACGCGCCCTGTAGTCAGCGCCCTGCGTAGCACCCCGTATCTCGCCCGTGATCTTCGGTTCGCTATCGGCTTCTATCGAGTTCCCCCCTCTGCCGCCCCGGCACCTTCCCGTTACTCCTCCTTGCTTGCGCCCTGAGCGGCCTTCGCCTTTATCTCCTCGAGAATTGGCGCGTTAAGCAATGTGGTCACGTCGCCGAGCTCACGTTCCTCCGCGACATCGCGCAACAGCCTGCGCATGATCTTGCCCGAGCGGGTCTTGGGCAGGTCGTCGGTGAAGATGATGGAGTGCGGCCGGGCGATCTTTCCGATGACGCCGGCTACGTGCTCGCGCAACTCCTTGGCGAAGTCGTCGTTGCCCTCGACTCCAGACTTGGGGGTCACAAACGCGGCGATCGTTTCGCCCTCGCGCCGATCCTGACGACCTACCACCGCCGCCTCCGCAACAGACTTGTGATCGACGAGAGCGCTCTCGACTTCGTAGGTCGAGATACGGTGCCCGGCGATGTTCATGACGTCGTCGACGCGGCCAAGCAACCAGTAGTAACCGTCGTCGTCGAGCTTGCAGCCGTCGCCGGGGAAGTAGACCTCGTCGCCGAACCGGCCGAAGTAGGTCTCCCGGTAGCGCTCGTCGTCTCCGAAGATCGTGCGCAGCATCGACGGGAACGGACGCCTGAGAACGAGGTAGCCACCGCCGCCTCGGCCGACGGAGTTTCCTTGCTCGTCGACTACGTCCGCGACCACGCCCGGGTAAGGCTTGGTCGCGCTCCCGGGCTTCAACGTCGTGATGCCCGGCAGGGGAGTGATCGCGATCGCCCCGGTCTCCGTCTGCCACCAGGTGTCGACGACCGGCGCCCGTCCGCCGCCGATGAACTCCTGATACCAGATCCAGGCTTCGGGGTTGATTGGCTCGCCGACGGTGCCCAGCAGACGCAGAGACGAGAGGTCGTGGCGCTCCGGATAGTCCGTGCCCCACTTCATGAACGTGCGAATAGCCGTGGGCGCGCAGTAGAGGATCGAGACCTTGTGCTCCTCGACGATGTTCCACCAGCGGTCCTTGTCCGGCCAGTCGGGCGCGCCCTCGTACAGCACCGAGGTACACCCGTTCGCCAAGGGGCCGTAGACGATGTAGCTGTGACCCGTGACCCAGCCGATGTCCGCAGCGCACCAGTAGACGTCGGTCTCGGGCTTGATATCGAAGATGGCCCTGTGGGTCGACGACACTCCTGTGAGGTACCCACCTGTCGTGTGGACGATGCCCTTTGGCTTACCGGTAGTGCCCGACGTGTAGAGGACGTAGAGCATGTCCTCGGAGTCCATGGGCTCGGCCTTGTGCTCTGCGGAGGCCTGAGGTACGACGTCGTTGTAGATGACGTCGCGCCCCTCGACGATGTTCACGTCGTCCTTCGTGCGTCGGACCATCAGGACTTTCTCGATAGAAGGTGTGTTCTGAATGGCCTCGTCCGCTGCCTTCTTGAGCTCGACGACCTGCCCGCGCCGATAGCCGCCGTCGGCGGTGATCAGTACCTTGCACTCTGCGTCGTTGATGCGGTCTCTCAACGACTCGGCCGAGAAACCACCGAAGACCACCGAGTGGGCCGCGCCGATGCGCGCACACGCCAGCATCGCCGCAGGTAGCTCGGGGATCATCGGCATGTAGATGGCTACGCGGTCGCCCTTGCGAACGCCGAGATCCACCAGGACGTTGGCTAGTCTGCAGACCTCTTCGTACAGTTCTCTGTAGGTGACGGTTCGGGCTTCGCCCTCGGGCTCGCCTATCCATTGGTAGGCCACCCTGTCGGGCACCGAGGCGGCATGACGGTCGACGCAGTTGTGGGCCGCGTTGAGCTTTCCGCCGAGGAACCACTTGTGGTGGGGTGCATTCCATTCGAGAACGGTGTCCCACTTCTCGAACCAGTCAAGCCGCTCGGCCTGACTCGCCCACCACGCATCGGGGTCCTCGCTCGCCGACTCGTACACCGAGGCATCGTTGACGTTCGCATGGTCTGCGAAATCCTCCGGTGGTTTGAAGATGCGGCGCTCCTCGAGCAGCGCCTCGATCGCTCTTTCGACCTCTTTTTCGACCATCCGCGCCCCTTTCCGTTTCCCTCTCACTCCGACGTCCCTTCGGGCCGTCTCCGCTCTCGCCGGCGCCGATGCGCCGCCGTCGGGTAATGCTCGCGATCGTCGAGACGATCGCTGCCCTGTAAATAGAGTGAATAGTCAGGGTTGCATGTGAGGTTAGCGCGCTCCGCGGAGGTCGTCCGCTAAGGGCAGAAGGGGCATCCAGCGCGTCCAGGCGTGTATTCGGATCCGCGACCGCTGAGCGGCCGTACGTCCGCAAGCTTGCGGCCGACCGTCAGACACGTTTTGGGTCTCGGTACCGCTGAGCGGTTGTAGGCCAAGAACCCCATCGGTCGGCCCACGGAGCGGCCTCCGATTGGCCGAAGCTAACCGGCCCACCTTTGGTGCCGGTTTTCGGTTCGAGTGGCGGAACGGGTCACCTTGGGACGGAATTCGGGTACTAATTGTTTCCAAACGACCACGAACAGGGATAATCCGGGTGTATCTTGAGCCGCGCGCTCGGGCTCATGTGGAAGGAAATGGTTTACGACGGGCACTTAGCGTCAATGAATGACAGCGTGACGCAGTTAAACCACGATGAGGAAGGCCGGCGGGGGCGAAGGACGAGCGCCGGGCCGAGGGCGGCAGAATGACGGCGATCATCTCAATCGGCTTCAAGACGGAAGCCTTCGTTTCGGGCGGAGGCACGATCCCTGCCTTTTCGCACGAGCCGGCCCCCAAGGACTTCGAACGCCTCGTCGACACCGTCCGGAGCGCGATCGACCAGAGCGGGCACGTGATCGCGATCTATCCCGATTACGCGACCGAGCCTTCGCTTGCGCGGCTCGAGACCGTGAGGACCGCGCTCAACACGCGCCGGCTCGCGACCTACGGAACCAAGCTCCCTCCGCTCGCGGGGGCCGCGCTCACGGCCCTGGCGGCGGCCGTGATCCCCTATATCAAAGCCCCCGGTGTGCTATTGGCGGCGCTCCCGACCCTCGAGGAAGAGCTGCTTGTGCTCGCATGGCTCGGGAGCGTTTCGAAGCTGGACCGGCCCTCTCCGAGCTTGGCCCAGCATCTCGCGTCGTTGTGGCCGACCAGCGCTTTCGGCGTGTCGTTCTGGCCCGAGCCGTCCGTCAAGACACTTCGCAGGAAAGACAGGGCGGTATCCCTTCCCACGACCTTCAGGCCGATGATGCTCGCGACGGCGGCCCGTGATGGCGGAGACATGACCTGGGTCGAGGAGGTCGTTCTCCCCGGGCTCGGGATGCCCCCCACGGCCCGCTTCGACGCAACCCCGCTCGGCCCCCGTTGGTGGGGAACGGCCCGGTTGGTGGAGGCGATCGCCTATCCCGTTGACGTTCCGGTCACCGCCCGACGAATCACCCAGAACCTCTCTCCATTCCTGTGCCGCTGGTGTGCCGAAGCGATCGCCGCCCGTCACTGCCCGTTCTGCGGGATGGATGCCGCCCGCACCGCGTTGGTCGGAGGCGCTGCTTGAACCCACGTCAACGCCGGGGCACCCTGCTGCTGGCCCTCGCCATAATCGGCGCGGTCGCGGTCTTCCTCTCGGTCTCCAGCTACGTGGCGGAGGTTAGGCGCGAGGTCGGTCCCAAGCAGTTGGTCCTGCAACTCAATACTGAGGCGATCGCGTTCCAACCGCTTCCGGCCGAGTCGGTCGAGCAGGTCGAGGTTCCCGAGAAGTACGTCCCACAGGGTGCGATAACCGACGACGAGCTGCTGGAGGGCTCGCTGGTGCCGGCGGCCGACCTCCCCGCGGGAACGATCCTTCAGGAGGGCATCCTGGGCCCCCTCCCCGCCCTGAAAGAGGGAGAGCAGGAGCTCGCGATCGCTGTGGACGCGGTAACGGGTGTGATCGGACAGATCTTCCCGGGGGCCAAGGTGGACATCTACGCGAGCTTTCCCGGGGGTGGTGACGAGGGCGACGTCTCGTCCGAAGACTGCTCGATGCTGCTGATGAGCGACGTCACCATCCTCGATGTCGGAGGCGAGCGTCCCGACCCGGACGCGACGGAAACCGGCGCGCCCGACGTCTCGACGGTCATTCCCGTGACCTTTGCTCTACCGCCCGAGCTAGGAGTTCAGCTCGTCTATGCAGAAAGCTTTGCCCAGGAGGTTCGACTCGCGGTCCGGGGGGCGACCGCCGACACCGATGTCGACACCGGACCGGTCGGATCGACGGGGGCGAGGGTGCCCAGCCCGGGAGATTGCTCGCTTCCACCCGGCCTGACCTTCGAGGGGGGTGGTGGTTAGTGGCCTACAACGTCTTGCTCGGCATCGCCGAGTCCAGCCTCGCCGGCCAGGCGGCGGACCTCATGGCCGAGGACGGAGACCTCGCGGTTGTCGGGACGGCGCATGAAGCCGGGGTCGTCATTTCGACCCTGGCATCCGAGGAGGTCGACGTCGTGGTGCTTCATGAGGACATCGGCCCGCTGCCCGTCATGGATCTCGCGCGAGAGGTCGGGCAGCGTTACCCCCAGGTCAGCATCGTGCTCGTCGTACGAGAGCGCACCGCGGAGATCCTCCGCTCGGCGCTGCAGGCGGGGGCGCGCGACGTCCTGGCCATCCCGTTGAGCTTCGAGGAGTTGCAGGGCGTGAAGGCCGCGGGCGCCTGGACGCAGCAGTTACGGGAGCGTGCGCGAGGTGAAGCCGCGAGCACGATGAACCTCGGCATCGGGGGCCAGCTGGTCGCGGTCTCGGGGGCCAAAGGGGGTGCGGGGTGCTCCATGGTGGCACTGCACCTGGCCCTGTCGGCGACGGCGGGGGGCCGCGGACGTTCCGTTTGCCTCGTGGACTTCGATCTGCAGTCGGGCGACATGGGGATCCTTCTCGATCTGAGTCATCGCCGCAGCGTCTTCGATCTGCTCGACGTCGCGCACGAGCTGTCGCCACGCGTGCTCGAGGATGCCCTCTACGTTCACCAGTCGGGTCTGCGGGTCCTGCTTGCCCCCGAATACGGCGAACAGGAAGAGGACGTCACCGCGCCCGCGGCGCGCCGGATTCTCGGAGCGCTGAAGTCGAACTTCGACGTCGTCATCGTGGATGTCGGCTCGGTCGTCACGGAGGCCAACGCGGTCGCAATCGACATGGCGGATCGAGTGCTGATGGTCGCGACTCCCGACGTGCCTTCTCTGCGTGCAGCCAACCGCCTGCTCGAGATGTGGAATCGCCTTGAGATCCGGTCGCTCAAGGCGGACAAGGGAAACGACGTGTTGATCGTGCTCAACCGAGCGCATCGCGATTCGGAAGTGCAACCCGACCTCGTGAGAAAGGTGGTCGAGGCGCCGCTCGCCCATACCATCCTTCCCGCCGGTTTCAGAGACCTCGAGCCCGCGGTGAACACGGGAGTTCCCGATCGTCTGACCGACGGATCGCTCAGGACCTCACTCGCCGGGCTAGCCGAGGAAGTGGGCCTCATGACGCCCGAAGGGAACAAGAAGAAAAAGGCCAAGGCGCGCGCGGGGCAGCCCAGACGATTGCTGGGACAGAACGGGCAGGTGGCCGTCGAGACGGTCGGCCTCGCAGCTTTGATCATCCTTCTTGCTCTGTTCGCCTGGCAGATGGTGCTCATCGGGCTCACGCACGTCGTTGCGGGCCACGGCGCTCGCGAGGGCGCGAGGGCGCTGTCGGTGGGCGAGAACGTGGGCGAGAAGGTGAACGACGAAACCCACTCCATCTGGCGCGATGACGTCTCCATCGACGAGGGTGACGACTTCGTCAGGGTCACGCTTCAGGTGCCGTTGATCGTGCCCGGTCTCGATAGTCCGTTCGAGGTGGATGCTCGGTCGGGGGCCGTGCTCGAGGACGAACCGCTGCCGGATGCATTCGAAGACGAGGACGACCAGTGAGGCGGAGTATGAGCGACTACGAGAGCAGGAGACGCTTCAACGAGAGCGGTTCGGCGTCACTCGAGACCATCGGCATGCTCCCGTACCTGCTGATGGCCGCGCTGTTCGCGTGGCAGGTGCTGGTCGCGGGTTACATCGCGGTCAACACCGAGAACGCGGCGCGCAACGGGAGCCGGGTAGAGGGACGCGGAGGCGACGGAAGCGCCGCGGCGATCGATTCGCTTGCGCCCTTCGTGCGCAACAACGCGACGGCCTCCGTCGATGGGGAGAGGGCCACCGTCACGGTCGAGATCCCGATCGTTCTGCCTCAGATCACGAGCGAGAACTTCGCCATCACGCGCACCGCCACGCTGCCATCGACCGACTGAGATGAAGGGGTAATTGTGGGCCTGAAGGACAGGATCGCGGTCGACAACCTGGAACAGGTCGTCACCGACTCGGGCGAGAAGCACACGGTCGCCCTTTACAGACGCAAGCTTCTCGAAGAGGTCGACCTAAACGAGCTGGCGGCGCTGAGTCATTCGCAGCGCCGCGCCCGCCTCGAACGAGTTGTCGGCCACATCTTGACGCGCGAGGGCCCCGTCCTCACCAGCGCCGAGCGATCATCGCTGATTCGTCGGATCGTCGACGAATCGCTCGGTCTAGGTGTTCTCGAGCCGCTCATCAACGACGAGACCATCACGGAGATCATGGTGAACGGGCCGGCGGACATCTGGATCGAGCGCGACGGGCGACTCGAGAGGGTAAACGCCCGATTCGCGGACGAGCACCAGCTCTATCTGACGATCGACCGCATCGTGTCGGCCGTGAACCGTCGCGTCGACGAGTCGAGCCCCATGGTGGATGCTCGCCTGCCGTCCGGAGAACGAGTGAACGTCATAATTCCGCCTCTCGCCCTGACGGGACCGACGCTGACAATTCGGCGTTTCCCGCGCGCCTACTCGCTCAAGGAGCTCATGGACCTGGGGGCCATGGATGACTCCATCGCGAGCCTGATCAGCTCGTTCGTGCGTGCCAAGTTCAACATCATCGTGTCCGGAGGAACGGGCACGGGAAAAACGACCCTGCTCAATGCGCTGAGCGAGTTCATCCCCGAGGGCGAACGCATCGTCACCATCGAGGACTCGGCGGAACTTCAGCTAAAGCAGCCCCACGTCATCTCGCTCGAGTCCCGGCCCCCGAACGTCGAGGCAAAGGGCGAGATCACGATCAGGGACCTGGTGCGCAACTCATTACGAATGCGTCCCGACCGCATTCTCGTCGGTGAGGTGCGCGGGGCCGAGACACTGGACATGCTCCAGGCCATGAACACCGGCCACGAGGGGTCCGTGGCCACGCTGCACGCGAACTCCACCGAGGACGCGATAGTGCGACTCTCGACCCTGGCGTCGATGAGCGACCTGAACGTCCCCTACGACGCGCTGCGCGATCAGATCAACAGCGCCATCGATGTCATCGTGCAGCTGACGCGCACCGTCGACGGGCAGCGCAAGATCGCCGAGATCGCCGTCGTCGCCTCCCAGCGGCGCGAGAAGTTCCGTCTCGCGACTGTCGCCGGTTTCAAGCCGGATCCGATCGGCCCGGACCGGCGCACAACCGGCCGCTTCGCGCACTTTCCTCTGCCGGACGCCGTGCGTCAGCGCCTGCAGCTGTCGGGCGAGGACATCGCACGCGAGTTCACCGAAGCGGCCGAGGCTCCGGTGGCCCCCGAGCGCGAGGCCGTGTGATGGAGGTCGACACCCCCGGCGTCGCGTTGGGGCTCCTGTTGATCACGTCGATCGTGGCCCTGCTCGCGGTGCGGGTGTTCCTGCGGGACAGGGCGGAGCGAGCCGCGATGGCCGAGCGGAGCGCGCTGGAACTCGCGGAAAAGCGCGCGTCGCGCCTTCGCTACCGGATCGACCGGCGACTGGCGAGAACCGCGCTCGGACGGTCGCTTGGAATTCGCATCGGCTCCGCCGGTGTCGGCATGATGACGATCGACTTTCTCCTGCTCAGCGTCGGAGCCTTTTCTCTGGGGACCGTTCTTGTGAACATCGTCGTGCCCCTATGGCTCGCCCTGGTCGGAGGAGTCGTGTGCGTGCGCCTTTGCTTCGTGTGGGTCGAGATGCAGAGGGAGAAGCGCAGGCTCGCCTTCGTGACCCAGCTTCCCGAGGTCGCCAGGCTGCTGTCGAACGCATCTAGCGCGGGGCTGGCGATCCGCGCGGCGATCGACATGGCCACGGACGAGCTGGACTCTCCAGCGTCCGAGGAGTTGCGGCTCGTCAGCGAAGAGCTGGCACTCGGACAGTCGGTGAGTCGAGCTCTGCAGAATCTCGAGCAGCGGATGCCGTCACGGGACGTGGGAGTGCTCATCTCGACCCTCGTGATCCAGCAACGCTCGGGCGGCGACCTCGTCAACGCGCTTCAGGACATGGCCGACACGCTCGACCAGCGTCGCGACCTTACGCGCGAGATCAGGACCGTGATGGCGGGATCGGTGGCGACCGGATACATGGTGGCCGGCCTGGGAGCGATCACGGTCTTCCTGATGAACGCGATCACCCCCGGGGTGCTGGACGACCTGACGTCGTCGGTCCCGGGGCTCATCGCGGTGGGGATCGCCGCCTGTCTCTACGCGGTTGGTTTTCTTCTGATTCGCCGAGTCACGAGGGTCGAGGTCTAGTGCCCGCAAACGTCATTGGACGGAGCGCTAGATGAACCCCCTGCTCGCGGGCGGAGCGACGACGGCCTGCTTCCTGCTCGCCGGTTGGGGCTGGCGGCTCATGCGTGACCGGGGTCCGGCGTCGCGACTCCAGACCGCAGTACCGGGCGGCGCGGGGGCCACCGGACGCACCAGCCTTGTGTCCCGTCTCTATGACTACCTCGGCGATCGCTTTGCGCCGCGTGTGCTTGGCTATCTAAGCGAAAACAAACGAGCGTCGATTCGACGCAAGCTCAATTCGGCCGGACGGCCGGGTGGCATGACCGTTCAGGGATACGCGGGTCGAAAGGCCGGCTACACGATCATCATGGGAGGCGCGGGCGCGCTGTTCGCGCTTCGCGGCAGCCTGTTGCTCGGTGCCCTGCTCATCGCGTTCGGCTGGTTCTACACGGACATCTGGCTTTCCGGAGTGGCGCGCGCTCGCCAGGCCCGCATCGAGCGTGACCTTCCCGACTTCCTCGACATCCTTGCCGTTACGGTGTCGGCGGGGGTCGCCTTCCGCTCGGCTCTGGAGCGCGTGTCGGAGGCGCTCGAGGGCCCGCTGAGCGAAGAGATAATGACCGCTCTCCGGCAGATGGAACTGGGGATGAGCCGCCGGCAGGCGCTCGAGGGAGTCAAGGATCGCAACTCGTCCGAGTCCCTCAACCAGTTCGTCACCGCGTTGCTGCAGGCCGAGGAGTTGGGAGTTCCGCTCGCCGACGCGCTCGGCAACCTCGCCGAGGACATGCGTCGCTCGTTCAACCAGGCGGCCCGGCGCCGCGCCGCCAAGGCGTCGCCGCGCGTCAGCCTCATCGTTTCAACTGTCATCGTTCCGGGGGCCATCGTGCTCATCGTCGCCTCCGTCATCGCCGGCACGGACATCGACTTCGGGAACTTTTTCGGTGGTTGAGCTCGAGCGGGAGATCGGAAGGTCCATGGGACGAGTCGGCGCGCTGAGCCGCCTGATCTTCAACTTCCGACTCATCGCTCTGTCGGTGGTCGTGCTCTGGATGCCCTCGCAGCTCGAGGACTTCGGCCTCCTCCTGGGCGTTCTCTGTATCGCGGCGGTCGCCAGTTTCCTGCCGATTTTGTTCTGGGACCGGTACGGCCCGATCCTGCTGAGGCACCCGAGTTTCTTGGTGAGCGACCTGTTCATCTCGATGGGAATCCTGACCATCACCGGCGCCGACAGCCCGTTCTTCTACTTCACGCTGGGCACCGCGTTGCTGGCCGGTGTGCTCTACGGGTGGAGGGGAGCCGGAGTCCTCTCGGTGGCCATCTTGGCCTTTTACTGGGGTGGTCTGTCGCTGTCGGAAACCGGCGGGGACGTCGAGACCTTTCAACTCGTCATCGGACTGCCCGCTCTCTATCCGTTGTGCGCTGTGGGGGGAGCAGCGGTGCGAAACCTCCTCGACCGCCAGGCACACGTCGAGGCGGAGCTGGCCGAGGCCGAGAGGGTGACGGTCGTCGAGCGCGAGCGGGCAAGGCTCGCGCGTGAGATGCACGACTCGCTGGCCAAGACGATTCAGGGGATCTCGCTGAGCGCGTCCTCGCTGCCGGTATGGGTCAAGCGCGACACCGGCAGAGCGGTGGCGGAGGCAGAGCGGATCGCGCACGCGGCCCGTCTCGCAAGCTCGGAGGCGCGCGAGCTGCTTACCGACATGCGATCGGACATGCTCGAAGTACCGCTTGGCACCGCGGTGTGCAGCTTTCTGGCCAGCTGGTCGGATCGCTCGGGAATCTCTGCCGTGTGCGATGCCGACGAGAGCTGTGATGCGGCCCCCGAGACGCGCTGGGAGCTCTTTTCGATCGTTCGGGAGGCTGTGCACAACGTCGAGCGTCACGCACACGCCAACAAGGTAAGACTGCTCCTCGGATACGACGACGACGACATCGTGCTGACGATCGCCGACGACGGGAACGGGTTCGAGATCCCCACGGAGCTGGAGGGGCTTGGGGACGGCGGTCACTTCGGAGTCATCGGCATGTCCGAGCGCGCCGAGCACGTCGGGGGGCATCTCGAGGTGGAATCGGCTGTCGGCGAGGGCTGCATCTTGCGGGTGACCGTTCCGGCGCGAGTGCCGGCGGAGAGGGGCAATGCATCGTGACGCGCGTCCTGATCGTCGACGACAACGCGGTGTTGCGCCGCGGCGTGGCGAGCCTGCTGGAGGCGGCCGACGGCATCGAGGTAGTCGGGGAGGCCGGCACCGGCAAGGAGGCCATTGCGGTGGCCAAGGAGGTGGCCCCCGACATCGTCCTTCTGGACGTGCGCATGCCCGTCATGGACGGCATCGCCGCAGCGGGCCCCCTCAGCAAGATCGCCAAGGTGATGATGCTCACCTACGCCGAGGACGAGGAGCGCGTCTCCAAGGCCATCAGGGCGGGAGCATCGGGCTACCTGGTGCACGGCAGGTTCTCGCCCGAGGAACTCGAGCGGGCGGTACTCGACCTTGCCAAAGGCCGGAACGTGATATCGCCATCGGTCGTGTCGGTGGTGTTCGACGCGCTCAGGGATGGAGGCGGCGGAGCCGAGCCGGAGGGGCCGGCCGCGCTGACCGAGCGGGAGGCAGAGATCATGAACCTGCTCGCGCAGGGACGGTCGAACGGAGCTATCGCTACCGAGCTTTTCATCAGCGAGAAGACCGTCAAGAACCACATCAATCGGATCTACGCAAAGCTCGGGGTCACGAACAGGGCGGAGGCGATCGCGGCCCATCTGGGCGTCTCTCGCAAGGGGCAGGAGGCGTGACCCGGGATCGTCTCGGCCTCCGCCCGAGGGGGAGAACGGGCGGGGACCCAGGCCGGGCCATCGGGGGACCCAAGGACTAATTGGGCCCGGCCCAGAGGCGCATATGGGCCTTGGGACCCTCGAAGCGGGCCGAGGGGATCGATAGCGTGACGCACGTCAAGTTTGGTCAGCCAAGCAGGTGCTTCACGGACCGGGCAGCAGCCCACAAGGAGGAGACAACGATGCAGGATCTGGCGCTTCGAACCTACGTTGCTCTCGAGAACATGCCACTTCGCGTGCGGGAGACCCTCGTCGACGAGGACGGCCAGACCGCAGCCGAGTACGTCGGAATTCTGGCGTTCGTCGCAGCCGTGGTCGGTGTCATCTTTGCCGCCAACACCGACATCGGAGACGCCATCGTCAGTCGGATCCAGAGCATCATCTCCAGCCTCTAGTTCCGGGCTCAGGATGGTGGCAAGCCTTTTCAAGCGTCGAGAAGGAGGACAGGTCATGCCTGTCCTCCTCTTGCTGTTCACCGCGCTTCTTGCCGCGGGCGCCATCCTCTTCCAGGTCGGCAGGGCATCGGGGCTCTCCGCAACCGCTCAGACGGGAGCCGACGCGGCTGCCCTTGCCGCCGCCAAGAACCTGCGGACCCAGCTCGTGAACATGGCGTCGCGGATGGGGTTCTCGGACCTCATCCTCGTGGACGACGCTCAGGTCTGTTCGGCGGCCGAGGACTACGCGGCCCGGAACGACTCGGTCGTTACCTCGTGTGCGCGCGAGGGGCTCGAGGTTCAGGTGGCCGTTGTGACACAAGAGAAACTGGGCGAGGCTGCGGAGCCGATCGAGGCCGAGGACTACCAGGGGGCCCAACGTTCGAGGGCAGAGCTCGACGCTCGGCCCCTCGTGATGAACGGCAACATTCCGAATCTCGGGATCAGTGGCAACGACGGAGGGGGCCGGATCCCAGGGAGCGACTGGAAGGAATTCAAAGAGGACTTCGCCGA
Organism: Actinomycetota bacterium; assembly: GCA_050693895.1. Classification (GTDB taxonomy): domain Bacteria; phylum Actinomycetota; class CADDZG01; order CADDZG01; family WHSQ01; genus WHSV01. The sequence continues at coordinate 74,391 of JBOGWS010000010.1, forward strand.
TGGGCCCCTCGACGTCGTCGCCCTCGGTGTGTTTCTCCAGAACCATGGCTTCCAGGTCGGCGAGAACCCTGCGTTCGGTGGCGTCGCTCCGGTTCATACGAACGGTTCGTGGCACTACCGCAACGGTGCGATCGACGTGAACTTCGGTGCCGGCCAGAGCGCGTCGGAGATGGCCGCCATCGACCCTCTGATTCCTCAATTGAACTCGCTTGGGTTCGGGGTCATCTGGCGCTCGGAGGGCCACTTCGACCACCTTCACGTCGACCTCGGCGGAGCCCGCCCCGGATTGATCGGCACCGACTTCGCCGGCAGCGGCTACGGACCGTCTGTGTTCGACATCCAGTTTGTCCCTGTTGAGAACTAATTGGCTCCCCCCGCGGGTAGTGTCGCCACCGATGAGCTCACGTGCTGTGGCGGCGCGCCTCGTCGGCCCCGCCCCCCGAACGATCAGACTGATGATCCTCATCGGCTTCGTCGTGCTGTTGGTTGCTCCGCCGAATGATTCGATCGCTGCTGCTCAGGAGGACGATGAGGCCGACCCGGCTCTGTTGCTGATCATGGACTCCTCCGGGTCGATGAACGCAAGCGACGGCGGCGGGGGCTCGAAGATCCAGGCGGCGAAGGAAGCTCTCAACGGAGTCGTCAACGCCCTGCCCGCCGACTCTCTCGTGGGGCTGCGGGTCTACGGTCATCGCATTCCGAACACCGACGAGAAAAGAGGATGCAGGGACACCGAGCTCATCTCTCCGGTCGGCCCCCTCGACCGCAGCGGTATGAGACGGCAGATCCGCTCGTTCAACGCCAAGGGCTTCACGCCCATCGGCCTGTCGCTGCAGAAGGGGGCCCGGGACCTTCCCGCGGAGGGTGAGCGCACCATCGTGCTCGTTTCGGACGGAATCGACACCTGCGCTCCGCCCCCGCCCTGCGAGGTCGCCAAGAGACTCTCGAAGCAGGGAGTCGAGTTGCGCATCGACACCGTTGGCTTTCAAGTGGACCCGCAGGCGCGCAGAGAGCTCCAGTGCATCGCCCGCGTCGCCAAGGGCAGTTACGTCGACGCCGGTTCTTCGGCCGAGCTGTCCGATCGCCTGGCCCAACTGTCCCTGCGGGCGTTGCGAACGTTCGAGGTGTCGGGGACCGAAGTGACGGGGGGAAGTTCTTCGGCGAGCGCAACGCTGCTCGAGTCGGGCCAGTTCACGGACACCATCTCTCCGGGTGAGGAGCTGTACTACGCGGCCGAGCTCGGCGGGGGCCAGGCGGTGGGCGCCGCAGTGTCGACGGTAGGCGAGATCGACTTTCTCGGGACGCTGACGCTGACCCTGACGAGTCCCGAGGACAACTTCATAGCGGACGACGCTGCGGTTGCGACGGGCGAGAGCCTCCAGTCGATCGCGATTCGCTCCGAGACCGTCGGGCCGGGGGCGACCGACCCGGATATGCAGGCCGGCGGCACCTACTACCTCCGCCTCGCACTCGATTCTCAGGGCGACGAGGCGGACGAGTATCCGATCGAGATGGTCGTCGACGTGACCGGCGAGGCGGTCGAACCGACGCCCGCCGAAGAAACGCCCCTCGAAGAAACGCCCCCCGACGACGACAACTCGGACCAGGCCGTCCCCGGAGACAACTCATCGTCGTCTAACACCGTGATGCTCGCCGTCGGAGGCATCGCCTTTGGCTTGCTGGGTGCCGCGCTCGGGGCGCTGGTGGGGCGCAAGGTTGCGGGGACTCGATGAAGCGCGCCCTCGTTATCGCCGTGTTCCTCGTTGCGGTTCCCCTGCCGGCGAACGCCGCTCAGCGGGGAGCGCCCGTCCAGGGAGGCGGAAGCTTCACCGACGCGCCGCTCCTCGAGCAGGGAAACTACTCCGACACCATCCGTCTAACCGAGGAGTTGTTCTACGGGGTCGAGCTTGCGGAGGGCCAGGCCCTGAAGGTCGCGGCTCAGCTGCTGGGCGACAGGAGCGGGCCCACCGATCCCGCCGTGGTGGGCCAGCTGCAAATCTACAGCCCATTGCGGGACAGGTGGCCTCCGAACGAGATCGAGGGTTTCGACGGCGTGTCCAACTCCGACAAGTGGAGCATCGAGACTCCCGAGGTCGGATTGGAGGGTCCGGAGTTCGATTCGGACGTCGAGTTCTTCGCTCAGCCGGGGACCTACTACTTCTCGCTCAAGTTCTTCCGCATTGCGGGTCCCGATCGCACCAGCCCCGTTCGCAAGCGAGAGTTCAAGACCCGCTACAGGGTCAACGTGACCGGCGTGGCACTCGAGCCGAGCCCCACTCCGACACCCACCGAGGAACCCACGCCGGAGCCGACCGAGACGGGCGACCCGGGCGGTTCGGCGGCGGGACCGAACGAACCGACCTCGGACGACACCCCCTATGTGCGCGTTTACCTGATGACCTTTCTGATCGGGCTGCTGCTGGGCTTTGGGGTGGTCGTGGCTCGAGGCTTCGCGGGCCGCTCGGCCTCGACGCGCCGCGCCTGAGGCAACCCAAAGACGGCACCTACGGGGGGAAGTTGGTTCCTGGTCATCGTCGAGGCCCGCTCACGGTGATCTTCCTTCTGTGACCAAGAACCCGATGCTATGCGACGGTTGATGGTCACACAACGCGCCGGTCTGGTTTTGCTCTGGCTCAGGCGTGCGTCGAGTTCGTCAGGCCCCCGTCGACCATGATCGTCGTGCCCGTGACGTAGCTCGCTCGTTCCGATGCCGCGAAGGCGACGACGTCGCCGAACTCCACGGGCTTGCCGTAGCGACCCAGCGGGATCATGTCGGCCCACGATTGTCCGACCTCCTCGACCGTCTCGCCGGTCTTGGCGGCGCGGCCCGCGTCCAACTCTTCGAGCCGCTTGGTTGCGACCCGGCCCGGCGCAACGCACAGCACGCGGATGCCGTGTGCTCCGAGCTCCTTGGACATCGTCTTGGCCATGCCGACGACCGCGGCCCGCATCATGTTCGAGAGCAGCAGACCTCCGACGACCTCCTTGGTGGAGGTGGACGTGAGAAACAGGATGGCGCCCGAGCCGCGCTCCTGCATGGATGGAGTCACTGCGTGGGCCAACCGCCACGCCGAGGCGGTCGTGAGGTTGAACGCCCCCTGCATGGTCTCGTCGTCCAGGTCCTCGAAGCTTCCGGCGGGGGGGCCACCTGCGTTCGCCACCAGGACGTCGACCGGGCCGAGCTCGCCGGTTAGCTTCTTGTGGGCTTCGGCGATTGCCTGAGAGTCCATCACATCGAGCGGGATCGCGATGCACCTGCTCCCGGTATCGGATTCGATGTGAGTCGCCGCTTCACGTAGTGCATTTTCGTCACGCGACGAGATCGCCACCAGGGCTCCCTCGCGCGCGAGCGAATGCGCCGACGCGCGTCCCAGGCCCGAGGAACCTCCGAGCACCCATGCCACCTTGCCTTTCAAGCCAAGTTCCATGTACTCACCACCTATTCTGCGGTCCGGCCGAGCCCGCCCCTGCAATCGATGATCGTTTTCCCGTAACCTTCGTTCGTCACCATGTGTTCATATGCAGCGCTTGCGTCATCGAGCATAAAGACCTTGTCGACAACCACTCGCGCGTCGCCGCGGGCCAGCAACGGAAGCACCTCGCGCTCGAACGCACGCGTCGCGAGCGCCTTCTCGTAGTCCGGCCTGCTTCGCAACACCGTTCCCCGGATCGTCAACCGTTTCGTCAGCACCGCGCGCATGTCGAGCGGCGACTTCGCGCCGGCCAGCAAGCCGACGAGGACTATCCGACCACGGGAGCGGCAGACCTTCACATCCGTTGAGAGATAGTCACCTCCGATGAGGTCGATGACGATGTCGACCTCGCCGATCTCGTCCGCCATGGTGTCGGTGGCGATTACACCCTGACCGAGCCCGAGCTCCCGCGCCCTTCGCAGCTTGTCCTCGGTGCGGGAGGTGCCGACCGTCGTTGCACCTAGAGCGCCGGCGACCTGGACGACGGCCGTGCCCACGCCGCTCCCGACACCGTGAATGAGAACGCGCTCACCGGGCCTGAGTTCTGCCCGAGTGACGAGCGCGTCGTGCGCTGTGACGAAGGCCTCGGGAGCCCCGCCCGCAACGACCATGTCGAGCAGATCGGGGACGCGCGAGCAGAGGTCCTCCTTGGTGATGAGGTGAGTGGCGTGCGCGCCTCCGCCCACGATCCCCAAGACGCGATCACCCTCCCGCAGGGTATGGACTCCGGTTCCAATCCCCGCAACCGTCCCCGCGAACTCGAGGCCGGGTACATCCGGGGGCCAACCAGGCGGGGCCGCGTACAAGCCGCGCGCCTGCAGGGTGTCGGCGCGGTTGAGCCCCGCCGAGGCCACCTCTACGAGCACCTGGTCGGCTTCGGGAGTGGGCGTCGGACGTTTCTCGACGCGCAGTTTCCCGTCGTCGATGACCAGCGCCCTCATGTGTTGTCGCCGACCCAGGATGATCCGTCGGCGTAAGCCTCTCGCTTCCAAATTGGAACGGTCGATTTGATCGTGTCGATGATCCAGCGGCAGGCCTCGAGCGCGTCGCCTCTATGGGGCGCTCCGCAAACCACCACTACCGTTGGCTCGCCGAGCTCGCAGTGACCCGCGCGATGAATCGCAACGACCCTGCGGACATCCCATTTCGTCGTCGCTTCGATTGCGATCTCGCGAAGCCGTTGCTCGGCGAGACTCGTGTGGCTGTCGTAGTCGAGGGCGACGACTGGCTTTTCGGCGTTCGTCTCCACCGAAGAGCTGTCGCGCACGGTTCCGACGAACACCCCAACCCCGCCGATGTCCGGTCCGAATGCTCCCGCAATCGCGTTGGGAATGTCGAGAGGCGTCTCACTCACCGCAACAGCGATGAGCGCCTCGTCGCCCTCAGCCACCTATCTTCGACAACGAAACCGGGGTTTTCATCATGCCGCCAATCATCGCACCCTCACGGTTCGTGCTGTGCAGCACCAAGCCCTTCGAATCAGTCCGGAGCCTTCAGGAAGTCGTAGCACCGACCGAGCGGCTCGAAGCCCATTCGAGCGTAGAGCTCCTTCGGCCAGTCCTCGTCGTCGGCCAGGAGGAAGACGAAATCATGACCGGCATCGAAGGCCGCTCGAATCGCTTCGGCTACGACCGCGCGAGCCAACCCACGTTTCCTGAACGGCTCGAGCGTGAGGACCGACTCGATTTGAGCCGTTGCACCATCTGAATAGAGGTCCGCGCTGCACACCGCCTGTCCATCGACCACGGCTCCGAAGAAACGGGCTCCACCGGCTCGAGCGATGTGGGCGTCCTTGTCGATCATTTGCCTGACCGTCTCGAGGTCCCTTGCGGAGGGGCCAACTGAATAGGAGTCAGCCCGCATGGCGCGGAGCTCATCGGAAGTGAGCTCGTGTACGTCGTATCTGGTGGCGGGAAGCCTGCGTTCACCCCGGTAGGCCATTAGGACCAGGGTCGAGACCTCCCATCCGCTTTTTCGGAACGCCGGCGCGAGCGCGGCACCGACGTGAGCGTCCTCGATGACGACGTCCCGATGAGCGTGTCCCGCCACGCCGTGCAGAGCATCCGCTTCGGCAACCAGCTCTTCGAAGTTGAGATCGGGAGGCGTCCCCTCGACGCGCACGAAGTTCAGCATGTAGAGCTTGGGGAACTTGCTGTTGAAGAGGGTTACGCCCCAGCGCCACGGAACCACGCGTTCGGCGCACGAGTTCTCGAACCAGGACATGAAGTCCAGCGCGCGCCGAAGTTCATCCACTCACGTGTCCCCGCCCAGTCCGTCTATGACCGCGTTCGTTATCGCCTCGGTGGTCGCGGGCGCACCGGTGGGACGGAGGTCGGCGGGAATGACCTTTCTCTCTCTGAGCACACGAGCGATTGCCCTCTCGAGCCGACCGGCCTCTCGATCGAGGTCGAGATGTTTCAACATGAGTGTGGCCGAGAGCATCATCGCGATCGGGTTGGCGATGCCGCGGCCCGCGATGTCGGGGGCGGAGCCGTGCGTGGGCTCGAACACCGCGTACTCCTTGCCTAGGTTCATCCCGGGGGCCACGCCGAGACCTCCGACGAGCCCGGCACAGAGGTCCGAGATGATGTCTCCGTAGAGATTGGGGAGGACCACCATGTCCAGGTCCCGCGGGATCCAGGCCAGGTACATAGCCATCTCGTCGACCTGCATCTCGTCGAATTCCACGTCCGGGTAGTCGGTCGAGGTCTTCTGGCCGGTTTCGAGCCACACCCCGTCCGAGAACTTCATGATGTTGGCCTTATGTCCGAGGGTCAGCTTCTCCCGACCGTGTTTGGTTGCAAGCTCGAAGGCGAAGCTGACGATGTCGCGCGTGGCCGTCACAGAAATAGGCTTGACCGACACCCCGGCGTCCTTCCTGACCGGGAAGTTGTGCATGTACTTCAGGTAGCCTCGGAGCTTCTCGAGCTCGGACGATCCCATCTCGAACTCGATTCCCTCGTACAGATCCTCGGTGTTCTCGCGCACGACGATGATGTCGACGTCCTCGTAGCGCGAGGGCACTCCCTCGTAGAGCTTGCAGGGACGAACGCTTGCGAAGAGATCGAGGTCCTGACGGAGGGCGACGTTGATCGATCGAAAACCGGTCCCAACCGGAGTGGTCACCGGCCCTTTGATGGCCACTTTGTTGGCCTTGATCGAGTCGAGCACGTGCGCCGGAAGAGGGGTTCCGTGAGTCTCGATCGCTGGAACTCCCGCCTCGTGAATCTCCCATGCAATGCCGGTTCCCAGGGCGTCCACCACCCGCCGGGTCGCCGCCGAAACCTCCGGGCCGATGCCGTCTCCATTGATCAGCGTGACTGTTGTCATGGGTCGCGAGTCTATTGGCGAACCCTTGGGCCCTCCGCCGATGGCGACTCAACAATGGCGGCAACTTTTCAGAACCCCGGGACGTCTGAGGCTTGTCTGGTTCACAATGCCTGAAGGGTGTGGCGGGCCTTTTCCCGCAGATAAGTAGAGGGGATCGTCAGATGAAGAGGGCAGGGCGTTCACTGGTCTTCCGAGGGTTTGCCGTCATGTCTACCGTAGCGCTTGCGGCAACAGGAGCGGTCGCCGGACCGGTGGCAGCACAGGTCTCGGGCCCCGAGAACTGCCCGGTAGTCATGCCCACGGACGACATCGAGACCGGCATGACGGGCACCGGTTTCACGGTCTCCAAGGGCAGCGACCCCGAGCCGTTCGACGTCGACGTCCTCGGGGTGCTCGAGAACGGCGTTGCGCCGGGTCGCGACATGATCGTGGTCGAGACCTCCAGCACTGCGATCGACAAAGCGGGCGGCATCTGGTTCGGCATGTCGGGTTCGCCCGTATACGACGATTCGGGCCGCCTCATGGGCGCGGTTGCCTTCAGCCTCTCCGGTGGGCCCTCGCATATCGGGGGACTCACCCCCGCAGAGGACATGGCCGATCTCCTCAACTACCCGTCCGGTCTGGCCCCTAAAGCCGCGCGCACCGTTGCATTGTCGGGCGGGCTCGAGCGTCGTGTAGCCGAGCGAGAGAGCGGCGCCCGCACAGACTTCACCCTGAGGCGTCTGCGCGCGCCTCTGAGCGTTTCCGGCTTGACGGAACGCGGGCTCGACGTTCTCGCCAAGGCCATTCGCAAGGAGGGCGGCAAGTACGTGGTCACACAGGGCTCGTCGGCTCGGGCCGCCGAGCCGGGCTCGGAGCTCGCCACCGTAGGTGCGGGCGACACTTTCGCCGCCGCGATGTCGTACGGCGACATTACGATGGCGGGGATAGGAACGACGGCTCTCGTCTGCGACGGACGGGCGGTCGCGTTCGGCCACCCGTTCTCGTGGACCGGACGAACCGAGCTGGGCGCCAATCGTGGACTGACCCACGCGATCGTCGACGATCCGCTGTTCGGTCCCTACAAGCTGGCGAACATCACCGAGCCTGTCGGGACGGTGGACCAGGACCGGCTGGCGGGGATTCGAGGGCTCCTGGGAGCGACCCCCCATCTACGCACGATCAACAGCTCGGTCAGCGCTCCCGACATCGGTCGCGCCGAGGAGGGAAGCAGTCAGGGAGTCACGGACGACATCGTTCCGATCCTCGGCTTCTTCCACCTCTACAGCAACATCGACTCGACTTTCGATTCAATCGGCGAGGGGAGCTCGCAGGTCGAATGGATGGTCACGGGACTGACCGAGTCCGGCGAGCCCTGGACGTTGAGTCGCTCGAACCTTTACTCGAGCGGTTTCGATATCTCGATCGAATCTTCGTTCGAGGTCCTCAACCAGCTCTCCCGCCTGCTCAACAATCGCTTCACAGAGATCGACTTTGATTCGGTGGAGCTGAACGCGACGGTCGAGGAGGGGCGCAGCGGCTACCGAATCGGCAAGGTCCTCCACAAGACCAAGGAGGGCGACTTCAGGGGCGGCCGGCAGATCCGCGTGAGGCCCGGTTCGATCCTGACCCTCCGTGTGGATCTCGCAAGCATCGGCGGTGGTCCCCACAAGGAGGTCAAGCTGAAGGTGAACGTGCCACGGAACTTCCGATTGGGGTTCCTTGAGGTCCAGGGTGGTTCGTCGAGTGGGTCCTTCGCCTGCTTCGAGGAACTCGGGCCGTGCTCGTCGCGGGCGGGAAATGTGGACAGCTTCGACGAGCTGATCGACTCTCTCGAAAAGGCGCCAAAGGGCAATGATCTCTCTGCGACGCTCAGTGTCCGCGGCTCCAACAAGCAGCGGTCGGACACGGCGAGCTTGGACGGGGTCGTCGCCGGCTCCCGCTTCCTAAGGCTGCGGTCGACGAGGCGCTGAGTCTGAGTCCCACAGATTGCCCGGCTCCTCGACGTAGCATCGGGGAGTGAAAGAGGATTCGGTCGAACCACCTCTGGCCGTCGTGGCTCTGGGGGGCAATGCGATGCAGCGCCCCGGCGGCGACGACTCGGTCGCGGCCGACTTCGAGCACACGGCCGAGACCGCCAAGCATCTGGTTGCTTTCGCAGCCGCGGGCCGAAGACTCGTCGTCACTCACGGCAACGGTCCCCAGGTAGGCAACCATCTCCTGCGCAGCGAATTGGGGGTCGAGCGGGGAGGGCTTCCCTATCTGCCCCTCGACGTCTGTGTGGCCGACACTCAGGGCGGGATGGGCTACATGCTCCAGCAGAGCCTCTCGAACGCGTTCCACGAGGCCGGGCTTCCCGCGGTGGTCACGTCACTCGTGACACAGGTGATCGTGGACGCGCAGGACCCGGCTTTCGGCGACCCCTCCAAGCCGGTGGGCGGGATGATCTCGTCGGACAAGGTAGACGAGTACCGCGGGCTCGGATGGAAGCTCAAAGAGGACAAGGCCCGTGGGGGCTGGCGCCGAGTTGTTGCTTCCCCAAACCCGACTGAGATCGTAGAGGCGTCGGCCATTCGGGCGATGGTGGCCGAGGGGGTGATCGTCGTGGCGGCGGGAGGCGGGGGCGTTCCCGTCGTCCAGGACGAGAGAGGCCGGCTGTCCGGTGCTCCCGCCGTTGTCGACAAGGACCTGGCGAGCGCTCTGCTCGCCGCCGACCTCAAGGCCGACGCGCTGCTGATTCTCACCGATGTCGAAAAGGTGAGCCTCGACTACGGAGGTCCTCACGAGCGCCCGCTCGACCACCTGACCGTCGCGGAGGCTAGGGACCTAAGAGACAGAGGCGAGTTCCCTGCGGGGAGCATGGGTCCGAAGGTCGAGTCCCTGTGCCGTTTCGTGGAGGCCAGGGGAGGAACCGGAGTCATCACGTCGATCGACAGGTGCGTAGAGGCTCTCGACGGCGTGACGGGAACCAGAATCACTCCCTGAAAGTTCGCCCGGATGTGACGTGGGTCACAGCGCATCGCCCCAAGAGGCCGGAGGCTGCACAGCATGGGCCTCTTGAAGCCTTTCGAACCGCGTTACCGGCCACGGGGCGCCCCGGCCGCGGGGACGGTGGGGCTTGCGGTCTTGCTGGTGTGCATGTCGTTGCCGGCGATCGCGAACCCGCAGCAACGAACGCTGATTCCGCCGGTGGACGCGGCGATAGCCCGCGGCTTCGATCTACCGAAGGGTCAGTTTGGGCCGGGGAACCGAGGATTGGACTACGCCGTGGTCGCCGGTGCCCCGGTGCGCGCTGCGGGAAGCGGAACGGTGACCTTCGCCGGGCCGGTCGCGGGCACGGTCGCGGTCACGTTGGACCATGAGGGTGGTCTCGAAACGACGTACACGGGGATGCGCGAGCTGTACGTCGTTCGCGGAGAAACCATCGACCAAGGCCACTGGCTCGGCGAAACGGATGACCGCTTTCACTTCGGCGTGAAGCTTGACGACATCTACGTCGATCCGAAGGGCTACCTGGGCCCGATCGATACCGGCGATGCGATCCATCTCATTCCGGTCACCGACGACTACGAGGGAACCTGGGGCAGCGCCCTCGAGTTCGCCGTGGGTCACGAGCTCGAGGGACTCGACACGATCGAATGCACGTCGCGCGAGCTTCTCCGATCGGCTCGGTACGAGCGGCCCCCCAACGACAACGTCGCGATCTCGATCGGTGGAATCAACGAAAACTGGGAGCGCGGTGCACCTGGGAGTGTCAGCGACCTGGCGCCTCGGCTCGGGTACGAAAGGGAGCGGTCGTACGTCCTCTCTTACTCCGATGATCCCGACGCCTACGACCGCGCGGATACCTTCGGCGATCTGCGATCGGTCGCCCACCGCCTGGACCGTCTGCTTCAGCGGATAGCCGCCGAGTTCCCGGACACCGGGGTGGATCTCCTCGCTCATTCGCAAGGCGGCCTCGTTGCTCGCTACTATCTCGAAACGTCCGGCGCAAGATTGAATTCGCGTCGTCCGCATATCGATCACCTCGTCACCTTTTCGGCTCCCCACCAGGGGGCACCGCTGGCCGGCGCGTCCGAAGAGTTGGCGGGTTCTTGGAGCGGCAAGCTCGCGCTGGACGGACTGAGCCGCGCTCACGACGGACGAGATCCGTGGCCGATCCCCGAGGCGCTCAAGCACTTCAGCCCATCCGTGCCGATTGCCGACGCTGTTATGTCGTTCGCGACGCGTAAAGCGAGTGAGGTCGTGCCCGACCCCTACGCGCGCTCCATCCAACAGATGAAGCCTGGCTCGCAATTCCTCACCAACCTCGCTACCGACGATGTCGCTTTCGGGACGCGGGTGCTCGCAATTCAAGATGGTTTCGACATCGTGGTAGCGGCCGATCACGCTCGGTGGCCGGGCGAGCCGAATCGCGCCGTCGACGGACACCCGGACAAGCTGCTGGGCGGACTCAATCGTCATGGGGGAATCGTGGAAAACCCCGAACCTCTGGCCATGGCCCACAGCTTCTTGCGGGGAGCGCAGCTTCCGTGTCTCGAGGAGGGCGACCAGGAGGCGTGGAACTCGGGCCGACGCATCGCAACGACCACCGATCTGCTACCCGATGTCTGGAGGCTTGGAGAGGATGCAGCTCTTTCCATCGCGCTCAAGGGGAAGGGAACCACGGTGAAGGCGGTCGTGCGTGAAGGCTCGACGCTCTGGCGCCTGCTGCGCGCTCGGGGGCTTCGCGGAGTCACGAGGTACGGCAAGGACAAGGTCACCTACGTCATCCGAAACCCGAGGGAGGTTCTCGAGTGGCTGGCCGACCAGAGCATCGAGGCGGAGCTTCAGGGCGCGGTCGAGGACATGCTCGAGATCTTGGTGAAGGCTCAGGAGTGAAAGGAGCCCGGAGAAAAAAAGGAGCCCCCTCCGTCGGGGGGATGGGCGGAAACGGAGGGGGCTCAGTGGTCCCGGATGGGGGACTTGTTTGTCGCTTGTTCACATTGTGATTCGTTTCACATGAATGCGCAAGGCGGCGCAAGGAACAGATAGAGTCCCTTTCGTTGTATTTGAGGCACAACCCAAGGGGGGCCCTCCCAGGGTCATAGGATGCGCGTGAGTGGAGGGCACCCGAGCGGGTGCCGGAACGTGAGGGAAACGGAACATGGCCAGCAACCGCCTGCCCTTCGATGCCCCCGGGGCGGAGGGGGAGTTCAGTCGCATCGAGGTCCGGCGAAGCACCCGGCGCAAGAAGACCATCTCCGCGGAGATCGTTGGTGATGCTCTGGTGGTGTCCATCCCGGCCCGCCTCAGCCGCGCCGAGGAGCAGGAGTGGGTCGGCAAGATGGCCCTGCGACTGTCCCAGCGCAAGAAGCGAGACCGCCTCAACACCGATGGAGCTTTGGCGGCGCGGGCGCGGGAGCTGTCGAATCTCTACCTCGGTGGCGTCCGAGTCGATGACATCGCGTGGATCGAGACACAGGTGTCCCGCTGGGGCTACTGTTCTCCGTCGGACTCAGAGATCCGGCTATCGCTGGCTCTCGCCGACTACCCGACCTGGGTGCGCGACTACGTCATCGTGCACGAGTTGGCCCACATGATCGTGCCAGACCATTCCGAGCGTTTCTGGAAGCTCGTGAACCGGTATCCCCTGACCGAGCGAGCGCGCGGGTTTCTGATTGCGAAGGGAATGGAGGAAGGAGGTTAACGAGAGCGTGAGTCCCAGACGACGACCTCGTAACCGAAGCGCTCGAGTATCCCCACCGCAAGCGCCGCGCGCACGCCGTAGCCGCTCGCCACGGTTATCGCCTTTTCGTCGCCCAACTCGGAGGCGCGCGCCCATAGCCGCTCGACGGGTATGCGCGTAGCGTCCTCGCTCGGTTCGGCCCCCGGATCGCCGACGTCGAGAACGCGACCCTGAGGTTGATAGACGAGCTCGGTCGACACGGGTGAGCCGCCGGCGGCCGCCCACTGGTTGATGCCGTCGACCACCTGCCCGGGGACGGTGAACCCCTTGCCCCTCAACGATCCAGCCGAGTGAGCAAGGTCTCCATGTCCCAGATCGAGAAGTACGAGGGGAACGCTGAGTGGCAAGCAGTCCCTCGCCCTCGAAGCCATGCCGGGCCCGAACTCGTAAAAAAGCGCCAGGGAGCCCGGAATATGCACTTCGAGGTAGGACTCGACGGGCCGGAGGTCGACGAAGGCAGCTCCCCGCTCGACGGCGGCCGCGGCTTCCTCGAACGGCAACGTCCGGGCGGAAGGACTTGTCAACATGGCTCACACTCATACCAGACGATGCCGCGCCGGCGCACTCGTATCGACGACGAGGGCCAATACTGGAGTACATGGGACTACTACTCTTTATCCTGTTACTGGCGATCCCCATCGCCGAGCTGTACGTAATCGTCCAGGTGGGCGACCTCATCGGCCTTCCTCTCACATTGCTGTTACTGATCGGAGTCTCTGTGCTCGGCACGGTCCTGCTCAAGAGAGAGGGCAGTGCGACGTACTTCAAGGCGCGCGACGTCCTCGCGCGCGGTGGGGTCCCCAGCAAGGAGTTGACCGACGGGTTCCTCATACTTCTCGGTGGGGCGCTGTTGCTCACGCCCGGGTTCCTCACCGACATCGTGGGTTTGGTGCTGATTCTGCCGTTCACGCGCGCTCCGCTGAAGCGCTTCTTCACGACGGTGATCTTCGCGAAGCTCGCGAGGCGCAATCCGACGATGGCGGGTGGTGTCTACACGGCCAGGGTCGTACGGGAGAGACGCGCTGGGTCGGAGAAGAGCCGAACTTCCCCTAGTGGGACTTCTTCTCCTCCTCGGATCGCTCAACCGGAGCATCGGGTGGAGGGCGACGACGGTTCTCCGGATAGGGAATGACAGGGCCGACCTGACCCTGTTCGGGGTACGCGGCGGAGGCGTACTCCTGTTCGGGCTTCTGGTAGGCGTTCATGCGCACGCGGGTCATCTCCGGGAACTCGCCCTCATGGACGGCCGTGACCCCTAGACCCTTCGCCTTTGCGGTGCACTCCTCGACCGAGTGGTAGACCCAGCGGTCCCACCGACCGTCCGCGTCGACCAGGACCAACTGAGCGTCACCCGCACCGATACGGATGACGATTGCCTCCACGCCCTCGACGGTCTCACCGACGAAGTCCTCCGGCACCGACACTCGCTTTTCCTTCATTAGATGACCAGCCCGCCGTCGACGCACAGCACCTGTCCGGTGATGTAGTCCGACTCCCGGCTGGCGAAAAAGACGAAACTCGGAGCGATCTCCTCTGGCAGGCCGTACCGGCCCAGCGCGAAGCGTGCGAGTCGTGGTTTGGCGGCCTCTGGATCCTCGACGAGCGGTTCGGTCATAGCCGTAAGCGCTGCCGGGGCGATCGCGTTGACGTTGATGTTGAGCCGGCCCGTTTCCTTCGCCCAAGTCTTGGTCAAACCGACGATCCCCATCTTGGCCGCGGCATAGTTTGCTTGACCGACCGCTCCCATGAGCCCCGAGGCGGAGGTCACGTTGATGATCTTGCGATGCTGCGGCGTGCCGGCTTCCGCCTCCTTCTTGGCGAGTGGCCTCCAGTGCTGTAGGGCCGCACGCCCACATGCCCACGTCCCCTTGAGGTGAACCTTGATGACCAGGTCGAAGTCCTCCTCGGTCATCGTGTGAGTCATCTTGTCTCGCAACAGGCCTGCGTTGTTAACGAGCACGTCGAGGCGGCCGAACGATTCGAGCGCGCTCTTGACCACGCTCTGAGCGGCCTCGACCGTTCCAATCGATTCGAGGTTTGTGACGGCTTGGCCCCCGGCGCCCTCGATCTCGGCCACGGCCGCCTCGGCGGATTGCCGGTTCATGTCGTTGACGACCACCTGCGCGCCCTCCGAGGCGAAGGCCTTGGCGATGGCTAGACCGATGCCCCCTCCCGCCCCCGTGACGATGCACGCTTTCCCTTCGAGTCTGTTGGTCATGGCGGGCATCTTAATGGGCAGCGCACTTAGCCCCTTAAGATTGACCGATGGCCGATGAGAAGAAGAAGGTTCCACTGACCAAGGCGGCCCTCGAGCGAGTGACCGAGGAGCTTGCGAACAGAGAGGACGTCAAACGCCCGGAGATCGTCGAAGCGATCGCGACAGCGCGCGCCCACGGAGACCTGAGCGAGAACGCGGAGTACCACGCCGCGCGCGAGCAGCAGGGGTTCAACGAGAGCGAGATCCGAAGGCTGCGATCGATGCTCGAGAACGCAGAGGTCATCCAGACGAGCGACGACGATGTGGTTGGCCCCGGCAAGCTGGTATCGCTTCGCTATCAGGGTGACGATGAAATCGAGACGTATTTGCTCGGGCTCCAGGAAGAGAAGGGCGGGGAGCACGACATCCTGACCCCGGAGTCTCCGCTCGGTCGAGCGCTTATCGGCCGGTCGGTAGGCGAGACCGTCGTCGCCCAGGTTCCCGCCGGCGAACTCAAGGTCGAGGTCGTCGAAGTCAAGCCCGCTTGATTCGCGTGATCATCGGATCCTGCGGCCGCGTCGCCAGACCATTCCAACCTGCGTGAGCTCCACCGGCTCGCCGCCCGGCGCCCACAGCACGGCCGCGACGTCCGCGTAGAGTCCCGGTTCGAGCATGCCGCGATCGGTCAGCCCGAGATGGTCGGCCGCTCGCGTCGTTGCGGACGCCACTATGTCGGTGGCGCCAACCCCGGCGCGCGCAAGCGCATCCACCTCTCGGGGGTCGATTCCGGGGCGTGGACCCACGTTGCCCAGGTCGGTCCCGTAGACGAATCGACCTCCGGCGTCCAGGAAGGCGCGCAGGTTATCTACAGCGATCGCTTGGTCGTGGTCGAAAAAGCAGGACAGCGTCGGCACGACCGTCATCGACTGGTTCACCATCCGCTTCAGTGTGGTGGGCGGGATCGATTCGGGACTCATGAGCATGTGCGCCAACTCGTCCATGCCTGCTTCGAGCGCTTTCTGCAATTCGCTCAGCCCGTGGACGTGACCGGTCACGGACAGACCGCGCGCGTGGGCCGCCTCGACGATCGCTTCGAGAGTCGCCGCATCGAGTGTCGGGCCCGCCATCGAGTTCAGGGCCACCTTGATGATGCACGCACCTGATTCCGCCTGTTCGTCGACAGCCTGTCGCGCTTCGGCCGCGGAGCGCACGGCTCTCCCCGTGTCCTCTGGAGCCCACGTGGCTCGCAGCGGGTAGCCGTTCGGCACCGTGAGCATCTGACCGGCAGCCAGAATCTCTGGTCCTCGATAGCTCGCACTTGTGGACTCCGCCGACATGGTCCAGATCTCCGCAGGCGGCCAAGCGAGGTCTCGCACGGTCGTCACGCCTCCTCTGAGAACCTCGATTGGCTCGGCGAAACCGATGTGAACGTGAGAGTCGATAAACCCAGGTATCAGCGCGAAGCCCGTCGCGTCGACGATCGCAGCGCCGGCGGGCGTCTCGATGTCGGAGGCGGCTCCAACAGCGAGGATGCACCCATCTCTGATAACTAACGTGGCCTCTTCAACAGGCTCGAGATCTGGACCGACCAGAGCGCGCGCGCCGGTGATTACGGTGGTGACCTCGGACTCCTCCATTCGATAGAGCGTAAGTGCGGTACAAACTCACCATGACTACGAGCGTCGGCATGACACGCTCAGAGCACGCGGTCCTTGCGGCCCTCGCCAGAGGGGCGCTTGCCGACGACTACGAACCAGGCGTGCCCGCCCGGATGATGGCGTCGATACGCAGCGTTGCTTCCCAGTCCGAGCGCACTCAACTCCTCGGGGCCTTGCGAGCCCTCGGCACACGAGCCGGTGCCCTGGCTCTCACAGGCAGGCCGGTGCCCGTCTCGTGGCTTGCTCCCGGCGAGGCTGAAGCGGTGCTGCAGAGACTCATCGACAGCAGGTTTGGCGCGCGCCGAAGATTGGGCAGTGCACTCTCGTCACTGGCCGGACAGGTTCTTTACGGATACGAGGGGCCCATCTGGAAGACGCTCGGATACCCAGGCCCGCTGGGCGAGGCCCCGAAAGTGGCGAAGATGCTCGAACCACTGGTCGTCACCTCCAACGAAACGCTGTCGTGCGACGTCGTCGTGGTGGGATCGGGTGCGGGCGGGGGCTGCGTCGCGGCGGGGCTCGCGCAGGCCGGGCTCGACGTCATCGTCGTCGAGAAGGGGGGTTATCGAAACGAGAGTGACTTTCACCACCACGAGATTGCCGCGCTGCGCGAGATGTATCTCTACGGAGCGACCTTGACCACGAGTGATCTGGGTGTCCTGATCCTTGCCGGCTCGACGCTCGGCGGCGGGACGGTGGTCAACTACGCAACCTCGTTCAAGACGCCACCGGACGTTCTCGAACAGTGGCGCGAGGTCTCGGGTGTAGAGGCCTTCGCGTCGGGTGAGTTCGACGAGCATCTCGATGCCGCGGCCGAGCGCATCGGCGTCAACACCGACTCATCCGCGGCGGGCAAGAGAGACGAGATCGTCGAGGTTGGCCTCAAGCAACTCGGGTGGCACGTCGACATGATGCCGCGCGCGGTACGCGGATGTACCCAGGACGAGAATTGCGGTTACTGCGGTTTCGGTTGTCGCATTGGGGCCAAGCAGTCCACCATGCTTGTCTACCTGCAGGATGCGTTCGATGCGGGCGCACGCCTGATCGTTGGGGCCGACATCGATCGAGTCACGATCTCCGATGGACGCGCCGCCGGTGTGGTTGGTTCGGTCGGACCTCACCGGCTCACCGTGAATGCGCGCGCGGTCATCTCCGCGGCCGGCGCGATCGAAACGCCTGCGCTCCTGCTGCGTTCTAAGCTTGGTGGCCAAGTCGGGCACAACCTGCACCTTCACCCGGGGACCGCAGCGTGGGGGATATTCGACGAGGACGTCCACATGTGGGAGGGGACGTCGCAGGCGCGCTACTCGAACGAATTTCGTCACTGGGACGGTGGATGGGGGCCCATTCTCGAGACGGTGCCCGTGCACCCGGGGTCGTGGTCGATGGCGATGAGCTGGCGCTCGGCGGCTCACCATCGCGCCCTGATGACGCACTTCGCCCAGGCGGGCTTCTGCGCCGCCCTGCCGCGCGACTCCACCTCCGGCCGCGTACGGATAGGGCGCGACGGACGCCCGACGGTCGACTATCGCCTGAGCGATGACGACGAACGCCGCATCGGCGATGGAGTTGCCCAGGCGGGCCGCGTGATCGAGGCCGCGGGGGCGCGCAAGGTCTACTCTATGCACAAGCAGGCGCCGTCGTACGTGCCTGGAGTTCCGGGTGCATACGACAAATGGGTGCAGGAGACGAAGCAACTCGGTTATGCACACGGAGCGGCCACACTGGCGTCCTACCACCAGATGGGTTCGTGCCGGATGGGAACCGATCCCTCAAGCTCCGCGATCGATGCCCACAACGAGACACACGAGGTGAAGAATCTGTTCGTCGTGGACGCATCTGCGTTTCCCACGGCGTCCGGCGTAAACCCGATGCTGACGGTTTACGGCATCGCACACCGCGCCGCCATCAAGATCGCAGAACGACTGGCTTAACCTGGAGAAGAAGGAGAGGAGAGAACATGCCGAAGACTTTCCGCATCGGAGACTCGGTCGAGTGGAATGGCCCCCGGGGCAGAGTGAGAGGCAAGATCAAGAGGAGGCTAACCGCGCGCACCAAGATCAAGGAGCGCGACGTCGATGCTTCCGAGGAGGACCCGCAATACCTGGTCGCCAGCGACGAGACCGGCGAGGAGGCCGCCTACAAGCCGGATTCCCTCGACAAGGTCGAGTAAGCGCCCCACGAAGGAGCCCTTCGAGTGCACTTCCCTTCCAGGAAGTAATCTCGCCTCTTCCGGCGATCGTTGGGTCGATGGCCGTATAAGGAGAGGCGATGCCAGAGCTCGAAGAACTCGTCGAAGCGGCGGACCTCAACGCGCTGCTGCGCGCGGTCGACGGGCTATGCGAGCGGCGCGATTGGGACGGACTCGTCGATCTCGCCGATATGTGCGAGGAGGCTCTCGAGCGAGGAAAGCAACTGTGGCCCATCGCCGACCACATCGATTACCGGCTCGCACTGGAGGCACCGGGAGACTACGCGGGCAGCGTCCTCGGCCCGGACCCGTCTCGCTTCGTGCTCGGTCCCCTAACCGAGGTCGCGGCTTCATCGCACACGTGGCACGCGCTTGCCGACTACCTCGAAACGGAGGTTGTCGCGGCCTACGTGGCTCAGGAATGCGTGGTGCGCGGGGAGAAGCTCGGCGGCGACGACCGGGCACACTCCGAGGTCCTCGAGTTGCCCGTCGAGCTCCTCAGCTTTGAGCCGACGTACTGCCTGGCGAAGTACCTCAAGCACGCGGTCGAGGTCGCCGAGCCGTGGGAGCCCAAGGAGTCGATGAGTCTGGTGCTGCCGCGCCCCAGCGACGAGCTCGATGAGCCGGAGCTGACCGAGGCCCTTCTCGAGCTCGTAACTCCGTGGACCACGGAATCCAACGGAGCCGCCCGCGCCGTCGTGGTCGAGGACGATGCCGTCGCTGCCGCTTCGTGCCTGGCGGTCGACGAGTTTCGAATCGGCCGATTGACGACGGACGAGGCGCTGCAACGCATGGCATGGGCCGCCTCGAGCGGCGGCGCACACGGCAGACGCAGGGGCGCGGCCCTCGGCCGCTTTACCGCGCTGTACACCGGAGCCCTGATCACGGACCTCTCCTGGCCCCCGGACTTCGACGAGCTGGCCGACACCCTGGACGAACTCAACTTCTACAGATGGGACGAGGACGAGCGCGCCGAGAAACCTCGCCCGGAAAAGTCTCAACGCGCCTCCTCACCGCGCGATCGCGGGTCGGAGGGCTGGGTGCTACGGATGGCAGTCGAGGATCCCGAACAGGGATGGGCCGCCGCGATCTCGGCCTCAGACCTCCTCGCCGAGGAAGACAACGCCTCGGAGACCTCCAAGCCGTAATTTCTGGTTCCCTCCCGCTTCGCCCCCACAAGCGGCGGCTTCGCTCACGCAGCCGACCAGTCGGCGCCGTCGGGGAATGCGCGCGATCGTCGAGACGATCGCTAATTGCAACCCATTGCATTTCGTCGTCCTGCAATCCCGAGCGATGCGAACGTACGAATGAGATGCGTCGCTGCTCCTATGGGGAGCGGCACGGCTTGGGAGGTCTGCTTATGACTACCGATGTGGGTGGCTCATCGCCGGGACGTCGGTTCGTCCTCGCTGCTCTCGCAGCGATCCTGGTTGCTGGTCTGGCTCTGGGCCAATTCGGTCCCGGCTCCAGCGATGCTTCGAGTCACCGAGAGGCTCCGCTGATCTCGGCCGACCCTCAAGTGGACAACACCGATGTCTACGCGTTCGTGTCTCCCGACGCGCCGGGCACGGTGACCCTCGTGAGCAACTTCGTTCCTTTCGAGGAGCCGGCCGGAGGACCCAATTTCTATCCGTTCGCGAGCAAGAGGACCGGTCGCTACAGCATCAAGATAGACAATGACCACGATGCCAAGGCGGACCTGACGTTCCGATTCGAGTTCACCAACAAACGTCGTAGCGGAAACACTTTCCTCTACAACACCGGCCCCGTGAACTCTCTGACGGACGAGACCCTCAACGCCTTCCAGACCTACGACGTAACTCTGGTCGACAAAAGCGGGAGGAAGACCAGGACAAAGACGCTCGTCGACAACGCAAGAGCGGTGCCCAGCAACGTGGGCGAGGCCTCGATGCCGGACTACGCTGCGTTACGTGACGAGGGCATCGTCGACGTGAGGGGCGGGGGAAACGCGTTTGCCGGACAGGCGGACGATCCGTTCTTCCTCGACCTCAGAGTCTTCGACCTTCTCTACGGTGCCGACCTCAGCGAGGTCGGCGACGACACCCTCGCAGGGTTCAACGTCAACACGCTCGCACTCCAAGTGCCCCAGGAGCTCCTGGCCAAGAACGGCAGAGAGAATCGCAATCCGATCGTCGGCGTGTGGAGCACGGCGGAGCGCAAGCGTCTCGAGGTCCGCAAGACGCGCAGAGGAAAGAGGGTGTCCAACAACTACCGCCAGGTGTCTCGCCTCGGCATGCCTCTCGTGAACGAGGTGGTCATCCCTCTGAAGGACAAGGACAAGTGGAACTCATCGTCACCCAACAATGATGCACAGTTCGGAGAGTACGTAGTCGACCCGGAGCTTGCGAAGCTTATCGAGGCGATCTACGGTGACGCCACGGGACTCGAGGCTCCTGATCCACCGCGCGACGACCTGGTGTCCGTGTTCCTTACGGGTGTCGACGACTTGAACAAGCCCGCAAACGTGAAGCCGAGCGAGATGATCCGGCTGAACATGTCGATTCCTCCCTGTGAACCGCCCGACTGCACCGACTACTCGAGGCTGGGAGTCATCGGCGGCGACATCGCCGGATACCCCAACGGCCGCCGTCTGGCGGATGACGTGATCGATATCTCGCTGCAGGTCGTCATGGGCGAACTCGTTGGACAGCCCAACGACCTGGGTGATGCGGTCGACGCCAACGACTTCGACTTCGGTGACTCGTTCCCATACGTGCCGTTGCCGACCGCGGGGTCCGACGAGAACCCGCACAACTAGCAAAGCTGTAGGCAGGGGAGTGGTGGTGACCAGCAAGACGGTCAGAGTCGTGTCGGCGACGAGCATTGCATTCGTGCTGCTCATCGCCGGCGCGCTCGGCCCCCTGCGGTCCGACCCTTCCTCGGGGTCGCAACCTGTGGCCCCGTCGGGGGTCGGCTCCTTGCTGGCCCCCGCGGCAGCGGCCGGAGATCTGGACGACACCATCGCCGGGCTTCAACAGAGACTGCGGACCGAAACCGATGACGCCCTCAGCCTCTCGAGGCTGGGCCTCGCTTACATCCAGAAGGCGCGCATCTCAACCGACTCGAGCTTCTATCCGAAGGCGCAGGAAGTGCTGCGTCGCTCTCTCGAGGCCCAGCCCGGGGACAACTTTGAAGCCATGGTGGGGCTGGGGGCGCTGGCTCTCGCCCGCCACGACTTCAAACGTGCCCTCGAGTGGGGGGGCCGGGCGAGAGACTTCAACCCGCACAACGCTCAGGTGCTAGGCCTTCTTGGAGACGCCTACCTTGAGCTGGGTCGGTACCGCGCGGCCGACCGAGCGTTTCAGGACATGATCGACCTTCGTCCCGACCTTTCGTCTTATGCGCGGGTCAGTTACGCACGTGAGCTGAGGGGTGACACGATCGGCGCGGTAGAGGCAATGAAGTTCGCGCGCAGCGCGGCCGGTGAGTCGAGCGACGAATCGTGGACCGGATATCAACTCGGCGAGCTGTTCTTCAATTCCGGGGAATACGACAGGGCGAAGGGGTTCTATAGCGAGGCCCGGCGGCTGGACCCGGTATCGGTTCTGCCCGCGGTGGGACTCGCGAGGGTTGCGGGGGCGACCGGCGACGTCGATCGAGCGATCCGAATCCTGAAGAGAGTTACCCGTCGTCAGCCTTTCGGCGAGTACCTCGTTCTGCTCGGCGACTTGCTCGGCGCCGCCGACAGGCCGGCCGAAGCGAAAGCGCAGTACGAGCTTGCGACCACCATCGCTCAGCTATACCGATCCAACGGAGTGAATGTCGATCTCGAGCAGGCGCTGTTCGACGCGGACCACGGTCGCGCCGAGGACGCGCTACGCGTCGCGCGCGCCGAGTACGAACGGCGTCGGAGCGTTCACGTTGCCGATGCACTCGCGTGGGCCCTCCACGCGAACGGTGACTATGAGACCGCAGCACGATTCTCGCGGGAGGCCTTGCGGCTGGGGACGCGCAGTGCTCTGTTTCACTATCACGCGGGGATGATCGCGATGAAGCTGGGGCGCCGAGCCGGTGCGATCGAGCATCTCTCCACCTCCCTCGAGATCAATCCTCACTTTTCCTTCTTGCACGCGCCTCTCGCACGAAGGACGCTGGGCGACCTGAAGGCATCGCTATGAGATCGGCAGCACGCGCCCTGGCCGTGACGTTTATGGCATTGAGTTTCACGTCGATCATCTCGGCGCCGGCTTCGGCTCACCCGCTCGGGAACTTCACGATCAATCAATTCAGCGGGATCGAAGTCACCCGCGACGAAGTGACAGTGCACTACGTGGTCGACATGGCCGAGATCCCGACGATTCAAGAACTGGGCATCTCGCCGGGCGAACGGGTCGAGCAGGCCGGACTCGATGCCTACGCGGGGGAGCTGATTCCGCGGCTGCTGTCCGGGATCACGCTCGAGAGCGATGGTGAGCCGGTAGAGCTGGCACTCCAACGATCGTCGGCACGGTTGCTGCCCGGCGAGGGCTCGCTCGATGTCTTTCGCGTCGAAGCCGACTGGGCGGGGGCGCTACCATCCGACGTCGTCGCGCTCGACTACACCGACGACAACTTTAGAAACCGGCTGGGCTGGAAAGAGATCATCGTTTACCCATCCGGAGGCCAGGGCCTTCGGAGCTCCACCGTCCCTTCAGAATCTTCATCGGACGTCCTGCGCGCCTATCCGGAGGACGAGCTGTCGAGTCCACTGAACCAGACGGAGGCGCAAGCCGAGTTGGCTCCCGGGGCGACAGGCTCGGTGCCGGAGGGGCGCAGGTCCACTCCGGGATCCGACCTGTTCGGAGGTTCGTTCGCCTCTCTCATCGAACGTGAGCTGACTCCTGGATTCTTCTTCGTAGCACTGCTGCTCGCGCTGGGCTTCGGAGCGGTGCACGCGCTCGGGCCGGGCCACGGCAAGACCGTGATGGCCGCCTACCTCGTGGGGGCAGAAGGGCGAGTACGCGACGCCGTGGCGGTTGGAGTAGCGGTCTCCGCGATGCACACGATGTCGGTCGTCGTGCTGGGTCTGCTTACGCTTTGGGCCGCCAATCTCTTTCCCGCTGACGCGGTGTACCCGTGGTTGTCGTTCGTGTCCGGTGTCGTCGTGCTCGGACTCGGGTCGTGGCTGCTCGGGATCCGCTTGAAGGCCCGCAAGGCGAGGCTTCCGCACGAGCACCACCATCACGCCCACGAACATGAACTCGTCCACGAACATGAAGACGAGCGGGTGCTCGTTGGTGCGGGGGGTCCCGAACTGCCCCATCGGCAGGGGCACGATCACGGGTTCGGCTATCACACACATTCCCCGAGCGAACTACCCCCGGGCGTCTCCGTGACCTCGTGGCGCGGTCTGACCGCGATCGCGCTCTCCGGAGGCCTCCTGCCGTCGCCGAGCGCACTCGTCGTGCTCCTGGGCTCCATCGCCCTCGGTCGCGTCGCCTTCGGACTGACGCTCGTCGCAGCCTTCAGCATCGGATTGGCCGCGACCCTTACGCTGCTCGGGATGGCCGTGCTGCGCGCGCGAACCTTCCTGGCGCGCCGCTTTGGCGAGCGCGCGAACACCCTGTTCCCGATCTGCTCGGCGGCGACGATCGCGGCGCTGGGGACCTACCTGACCGTGACGGCGGCCCTCAACCTCTAGCCCTCTAACCGATGGAGTCGCCCGGCTGCAGGTCGATGATCTCGAGCCCCTCGACGTCGCTAGCTTCCTTACGAAGCTGCTCGGGAGTGCCGGTCAGCACGGGGAACGTCCCGTAGTGCATCCCGATCACGCGCTTCACGCCGAGCAGCCGGATCGCCTCGGCGGCGGACGCGGGCCCCATCGTGTAGTGGTCCCCGATGGGCAGCAGGGCCAGATCCGGCGTCAGCAGTTTGCCGATGAGCGCCATGTCCCCGAACACGCATGTGTCACCCGCGTGGTAGAGCTTGAAGCCGTCCTCGAACTCGAGCACTAACCCGGCGGGCTCGCCCCCGTAGGAACCGTCGGGCATAGAAGACGAGTGCTTCGCGTCGGTCATGTGGACCCTGACTCCCGCGACCTCGTAGGTCCCGCCCTTGTTGAAGCCCACAGTGTTCTTCACACCCTGTGATTCGAACCATGCGGCGACCTCGTTGATCGCAACGACCGGCGGGTCGCCGCCCGCCTTGGCCAGCTCCACGCAGTCGGCGGTGTGGTCGGTGTGCCCGTGGGTCAAGAGAATGGCGTCGAGTTTTCCGGGATTCTTCAACCCGTCCGGACACTTGGGGTTGTTGGTCGTGAAGGCCTCGATCATCAGCCGCTTGCCTGCCGGTGTCTCGATCAGAAAGGTTGCGTGTCCGAGCCATGTGATCTTCATTCCGTCTGGAAGTTGAGCCACGATGCCTTTTCCTCCTCGCTCTGGTGTGCCGTTAGTTCCCGTCCCTACCCAACCGGGCCCGCGTGATTCGTCAGAGCCCGACGGACTTGGCGATGATGTACTTTTGAATCTCACTGGTGCCCTCGACGAGGGTGAAGATTCGCACCAGTCTGTAGATGCGCTCGAGCGGCAGCTCGCGCATCCACCCCATCCCACCGTGCACCTGAATCATGCGATCCACCACCCGGTTGACCATCTCGGCGGAGTAGAGCTTGACGATGGACGACTCTTGAATGACCGGCTCTCCCTGGTCGTAACGCCACGCACACTCGTAGGTCATCAATTTGGCGGCCTTGAGTTCCACGACCGAGTCGACGATGTGGCCCTGTACGTACTGGTTCTTGCCGATCGGCCGGTCGAATGCCGTGCGCTCCTTCGCGTATTCGATGCCGAGGTCGAGGCAGTACTCGGCGATGCCGTTACACATCGCACCGATCGACAGCCGTCCCATCGCCAGGAACTGCATGGCGGAGTAGAAACCCATGCCCACGTTCTGGGGTCCGCCCAGGACCTGTTCCTCGCTCACCCGGCAGTTGTCGAAGACGAGCTCGTACTGACCTTCGCCTTCGACCATTCCGATCTGTGAACGTCCCACCCCGAACCCGTGCGTTCCGGCTTCGACGATGAAGGCGGTGATCCCTCCCTGTGCCTTCTTGGATCGGTCGTTGGCTGCGAACACCAGCGCGTAGTCGGCGTGCTTGCCGTTGGTGATGAAGTGCTTGGTGCCGTTCAAGACCCACTCGTCACCGTCCTGCGTTGCGGTGGTGGAGATGCTCTGCGCGTCCGAGCCGGCGTCGGGTTCTGTAAGGGCGAAGCACATCGAGGTCTTCGCGCTGATGAGGGGGGCCAGGTACTTTTTCTTCTGCTCGTCGGTACCGGAGAGGAGCACGCCCGTCGGTCCCTCGGGCCCATAGGTGGCGAACGCTGCTAGACGGCATCCGGTTCGGGCCGCGGCCTCCCTTAGCAGCACCATGCCGAGTTGAGGCAGGCCGCTTCCACCCAGGTCCTCGGGGAAATCGGCCGCATAGAATCCCAGCTCCGCGGACCGCCGCCGGACGCTGTCCCGCAACTCGAGGGGAACATCGTCTCGCTCGGGATCGAGCCCCGAAGCCTCGAGCGGTCGCAGCTCGCGCTCCACGAAATCGGCGAGGTTGCGGGTCAGCTCTCGGTACTCATCGGGGATCGCGAAGTCCATGACCTCACGATAAATGAGACACGGACTACCCTAGACTTGAGGCGTGGACGTGGCTTGGGGATGGATGTGAGAATTTCGGCGGACGAACGGCCGTGGACGGTCACCTCGGTTCGCGCCTGGACTCTTTCCGACGGGGCCACTGTCTGGCTTCATCGACGAGGAGGGAGAGATCGACCTGCTCCCTCCGACCGACGGGACCGGAGTAGCGGTGAACCCGTCGTTCCTCGACTAACGCCGCAACGAGAAAGGGGAGAGCGAACTCTCCCCTCGACTTGTGGAGCGACCTTGCCCCCGACGACGTAGCTTACAGGCGCCGATTAGCCGAAACCAGGGGTCTGGCTACATGCGGTTCAGCAACTCCCGCTTCTTCGCCTCGAACTCTTCCCTGCTCAAAGTGCCCTGCTCGCGGAGGCGGTCGAGCGCCTCGATCTGCTCGGGGATGGACGGCTCCCTCTGTGTCTGAAAGCCGGCCATGTGGGGGGTCCGCATTCGGTTCTCGTTTTTCTCTGACTCCCTGTAGATGAGCAGTTGGACCTCCTCCGGCTTCTGGACGGCCGTGATCCGAGCGGGGCCGAGGTCACCCGAGGAGTCGAGCAGGAGATCTCCCGCGCCGAGCATCCGCTCGACGATCGACTGTGTGAAGGTCACGTCGTTGATGCGCTCGAGCGGTACCTCCTTCGAGTGCTTCGCGATCACGCCGGACCGGGTGATGAGACGGTCCGTCGTAAGGACGAAGAGAGTGAACCGCCACCTCATGAAGGCCACGACCGCGAAGAACACCCAGAGCCCCGTGACGACCAGACCAAGAACGGCCTTCGGTGTCGAAGCCTGGTCGAAAATCGCATCGAGTGCTCTGTAGCCGAGCAGAAGGGCCACCAGGAGCCCGATCGTCCACAGCGCGGCGGGGACCAGAGCGACCCAGTGGGGCCGCTTCTCGAAGATCAGTTCTTCGTGCTCGGCGAGGAGATCGCGTGGGAAGGCCATGGCTGAAAGGTAGCAAGCGAAGCTTCGCACGACCAGCGCTTTTCGCCTCTTAGGCCCCATTAGGATGCGGGGCTATGGATATCGATAGAGCAACCGTCGACCATGTGGCGCGCTTGGCGCGCCTCGACCTCTCCGACGAGGAGCGAGAGCGGATGACCACAGAGCTCGGCAACATCCTCGAGCACGCGGCCAAGATCCAGGCTCTCGACCTCGACGAAGTCGAGCCCACGAGTCACGCGATACCCATCCGCAACGTGATGCGGCCGGACGAAGCAGGGCCGTCACTGACCCAGGAAGAGGCGCTGTCGGGCGCTCCCGAGGCCGAGGACGGACGCTTCAAGGTGCCACGCATCCTCGAAGAAGAGACGCCGTGACCGACCTCCACTGGAGGAGCGCCACCGAGCTGGCCGAGCTTCTCGATAGCAAAGAGGTGTCGGCGGTCGAAATTGCTCAGGCCCTGATCGAGCGGGCGGACGCGGTCGACGGACAGCTTCATGCCTACCTGCATCGAACAGATGAGCGACTACTCGACGAGGCGCGCGCCTCCGACGAGCGCCGTGCATCCGGCCGGACGAGGTCCCGGTTCGACGGCGTCCCGACGGCGCACAAGGACCTCTTCGTCACCAAGGGGGTTCCAACGACGGCGGGCTCTCGCATCCTCGAGGGATGGACACCCACCTACGACGGCACGCTGGTGAAGCGCTCCACCGGGGCGGGGTTACCGCTTCAGGGGAAGCTCAACATGGACGAGTTCGCGATGGGCTCCTCTACAGAGAACTCCGGATACGGACCGTCCAGGAACCCCTGGAGCACGAAGACGGTTCCGGGCGGGTCGTCCGGCGGGTCGTCGGCTCTCGTCGCGGCTGGGGGGACGCCGTGGTCGTGGGGAACCGACACCGGTGGATCGGTGCGGCAGCCTGCCTCGCTGTGTGGGCTCGTCGGGGTCAAGCCCACTTACGGACTCGTGAGTCGGTACGGGGTGGTTGCGTTCGCATCGTCGTTAGATCAGCCCGGCCCCCTCACGCGCACGGTCACCGACGCAGCCGCTTTTCTTCAGATCGCCGGCGGACACGACCCCATGGATTCGACCTCCATCCCGCAGGCCGTTCCCGACTATCTCGGCGCCATTGGTGGCGGGATCGAGGGCATGCGCATCGGCATCGTGAAGGAGTTCGAGGAGGCCGAGGGCACTGAACCAGGTGTGAAGACAAGAGTCGGCGAGGCCTACCGAAGGCTCGAGAAACTGGGGGCCGAGCTGGTCGAGGTTAGCCTGCCGAGCTTCGAGTTCGGGATCTCGGCCTACTACCTGGTGGCGCCCGCGGAGTGCTCGAGCAACCTGGCGCGCTACGACGCGGTGCGCTACGGGCTGCGGGAGGATGGCCCCGACGTCGTGTCGATGACGTCGCGCACGCGCGACGAGGGCTTCGGTGACGAGGTCAAGCGGCGCATCATGCTCGGGACCTACGCGCTCAGCGCCGGGTACTACGACGCCTATTACGGCAAAGCGCAGCGCGTGAGAACGCTGACAATCAAAGACCTCCAACGCGTGTTCGCGAATGTCGACCTCATCGCCACTCCGACCTCACCATCGACCGCGTTCGAGTTCGGAGCGAAAACCGCCGACCCGCTGTCGATGTATCTGAACGACGTCTTCACCGTCCCGGTGAACCTCGCCGGAAACGCGGCGATCAGCGTGCCGTGCGGAACGTCGCCGGACGACGACCTCCCGGTTGGACTGCAGTTGATCGCCAAGGCGCTCGACGAGACCACGATGTTCCGAGCGGCCTACGCCTTCGAGCAGGACCTCGGGTGGGCCGGATCGGACGAGGGGAGGCCGTCGATATGAGCGCAACGAAGGAGGACCTGTTCGAGACGACCTGCGGGCTCGAGATTCACGTCGAACTCGCAACCGCATCGAAGATGTTTTGCGCCTGCAGGGTCGACTTCGGAGGCGAGCCCAACACCCGAACATGTCCCGTGTGCCTTGGCCTTCCCGGCTCCTTGCCGGTCGCCAACGAAAAGGCGGTCGAGTACACGATGAAGATCGGGCTCGCCATGAACTGCAAGATCGCCGAATACTCGCTCTTCCACCGAAAGAACTACTTCTATCCGGACATGCCCAAGAACTATCAGATAAGCCAGTACGACCTTCCTCTCTGCTACGCAGGGCACGTGGACATCGCCGGCGATTGGGGAACCACGACCGTCGGAATCACGCGCGTGCACCTCGAGGAAGATACGGGGAAGTCCGTCCACGTAGGGGGCTCGGGTCGGATTCACGACTCGGCCTACAGTCTCGAGGACTTCAACCGGGCCGGAACACCACTCGTCGAGATCGTCAGCGAACCCGACATCCACTCGGCCGCCGAGGCGCGCGCGTTCGTGTCCGAGCTCCGGATACTGCTCGAAGGTCTGGGCGTCAGCGACGTCCGCATGGAGGAGGGCTCGCTGCGCGTCGATGCGAACATCTCCGTGAGGCTCAAGGGCGAGACCGAGTATGGAACGAAGGTCGAGGTCAAGAACATGAACTCGGTTCGCAGCGTGGGGCGCGC
>JBOGWS010000011.1:0-3866 GCA_050693895.1 Actinomycetota bacterium
CACCGACGACGTCCAGCAACAGGACCGGACTGTCTCGAGTGGGGGCCTGCTTGACGGCTCCCTCCATCATGCGTCCATCTCTCAGATGAACACGCACGAGGCTCGGCTCAGGCGGCCTCTCCAAAGGGGGATTCGCTTTGACGTCCGCAGGTGCCGGCTCGAATTCGGGGCGCGCTCCCGAATCCGTTTGGATGTTCTGCATCGTGGCTGGGGTAGACGGGCCCGGCCTGGGGCTACGACGTACGGCCAGGATCGCCAGCAGCGCCCCCGCGAATCCGAGCGTGACAGCGATGAGCCAAGGCCACGCGGTCGAACCCCCTGCGCCCTCGGGCGCAACTTCGCTTCGACCGTTCAACTCTTGAGCAGGGGCAGCGGATGGTGATACCGCAACGTCGCTCTGAGTCCGGCTCTTCCGTCCAACCTCGGGATCAAGGGGGTAAAGACGCCACAGCTCGTTGGGCTTCCGTTCCACTTCCTCTCGATCGCGCTCGGTTTGAGACGCTGCGGAGCCAACGATCAGGCAGACAATACCAATGCTTAGAATGACGATCGCGAGGCCCTTCCTGGCGGAGTTCATGGCCGGATAGTCACCGGAGTGCCGACGGGCATCAATCGATCCAACTCGAGGATGTCGTCGTTGCGCATTCTTACGCAGCCGTGAGAGACGCGACCAGGGATCAGCTCGGGCGTGTTCGTCCCATGGATCCCGACGAACCCACCCGCGGGCCAGTCCGTGAGCCGCACAGAGCGAGCACTTGTACCAAACGCCACGGGACCATAGATGGGGTCGCCGAAGCCGGCGAGGCGATTGCGGACGTAGAACACACCGACGGGCGTCGGCCACTTTGGTTTTCCGATTCCAATCGGGGCATCGAACAGCACCCGCCCTCTCTCGTACAGTCGCGCGCTGAACAAGCTGAGGTCGATCACCAAGCGGGTATGCACCACTCCATAGCCGCCGATGGTATCTCGAGCAACCCACCCTGCCCCGCCGTTCGGCAGCGACGGGAAAAGCACGCGCACCCAAAGCCGGCCCTCAAGAGCCGTCTCTCGGTCGAGGATCAAAACGATATTGTCGGTTCCCTCCGGCGTCACACGCCCTAAACGCCCTACAACGCGTGAGTCGAGGGCTGGGCGCGCGTGCACGTCCGTGCGTCGTTTGACAACTCCCCAGACTGAATCCCACTTGTCCGGTCGGATCGGGTACGGGTCGGATGCGGCGAACGCAGGGGCCACGGGCTCCGGCACGTGAAGATCGCGCGGCCGTTCCTTGGAACGAGTGGTGTCGCCGGGGGTCTGCTCGGTGGGGAAATGGAGAATCGCACTTAGTCCCTCGAGCAGCGCGAGTCCCAGCGCGAACGCGATCACCATCACAACGATTCGAGGGCCGGCCGACTTCAGCCGGTGAATCGCGGAGCCGTCTTCGCCCATGTGATCGGGTTCTCCTTCATGAATCGGGTCGTTCCGATGACCTCGGCAACTTCCTTCAGGGACTTCGCTTGATCCAGCGGCCCTGCGATCGGTAGCACGCCAACTGCATGTCGCACCCACGCTGCGTGACGGGCCTCAACGCTTAACAACGAAAAGAGCGCGGAGACGAGGGCGGGCGCCCGGAATTCGTTGAGCTGGCCGATAAGAAGGTCGGTCGTCAGATCCTCCATCGCCACGGCAGTCTTCGTGAACGCGTCCTCGTCCTCGGTCACCCCCTGATAGTCGAAGAACGGTTTCTTCACGGCGTGTCGGCCGAGGACCTCGCTGAGAATCTTCACGTGTGCGCGCTCATGAGCTCCGATCACGCGGGCCCAACGAATGGTTTCTTGTCCGAGGGCTCCGAATCTCAGGGCTTCCTCGTAGAACCCTGCCTGGAGATGCTCGAACGTGAGGTCGAAATTCAGGACGTCGATGTCATGACGATCCAGTTCGGCAGCTCGGGCGGCGGACGCCCGCCAGGCGATGAACGCTCCCCCTCCCAAGACAGTCGAACGCAGGAAGACGGCCCGCGATCGACCGAAGAGGCCATGAAGGTCCCTATCGTGAGTGCCGTCGGCTGTTGGTTCAAGAGTCAAGTCATCCATCGCCCTTCCCCTCTCTTGCTGCTCAGGGCAAGAAGCCCGTCCGCTGGATCGCGGCTGACACCTCCTGCTCAGTCATCGAGCGGTCGGCCGCGTGCGGGGCTGGATGCCGACCGGCTATGTCTCTGATCCAGGCGGTGTGGCGCGCTTCCACCGAAGCAATGCGGCCGGCAGTGACCGCTACAGCGGATGTCAGATTGGCGCCCTGGCCGATGTACGCCGCGGTTCCGGTCTCCTCGAGGAGCACGGCTGCGGACGAAAACTGCTCCGGGTCGCTCGTGGCGTCATCGAATTCGAAGCTCGGACGCGGCCGCGCTTTATCTCCCAAGGTGTCTCGTAGCAGCTCCACATGAGCGGCTTCGTGCCGTGAAACTTCCTCGGCGAATCGAAGGAGCTCTCCGGACAGAGCGTCGCTTGCCAGGGCGTCTGAGTAGAAGGCGTCTTCGAGGTACTCCAGAAGCAGGGCAAAATTGAGGATCTTGGCGTCCGTTTCGGGGGATTGGACCGCCTGGGCAATTCTCGGTGCGCGGGACATCAACGGCACACCTCCAACAAGAACGATCCCACCGGTCCAGAGCGCACCCCGCAGGAACTGTGCTCGGGTGAGGACAAGTGGTTGGACCGTGCCCCGACTCGATTTCGACTCCACTGCCCCCCCAAGAATTGCCTTGGTAGTCTTTGCCAATCATAGGGTAAGGCCGTGGGTGGCAACAGTGGGATACCCCATAATCGGGAGTGTTCCCCTTCCATCAATGCGAGCGCATGCGTTGTCGCTCGCAGGCGTGGGTCTCGCTCTTGCCCTTACCTGATGAGTGCCGTTATGGGGCGCTTTAGATCGCGTGCGGATTATTCATCAGAGGTTTCAGGGTCACGAAAAGCGAGCCCATCCGGCATCTCAAATTGGGCTCTGAGTTCCTGCATAAGCCCGTCGACTTTGCCGATTCTCGAAAGCATCTCCTGCGCGAGTTGTTGTTGCATATCTTCACGGCGTTTCACCTCGGCGGCTAGATCATTCGCTCGGCGCTCTCCCGACTCGCGCAGCTCACGAGCGTACTTCTTTGCTTGTTCGATCTCCTTGCTAGTCTCCCGAGATGCCTTCTGTTGGGCTTCCAACTGAATTCTTTCCGCTTCAGTCTTTGCGGCAACGCGTTTCCCCTCGGCGGCGCGACTGATTCTTTCGATTTCTTTATCTGCGCTTTGCTTATTGGTAGTGGCCGCGCGCACCAACTCATCGGCTTCTTCGCGCGCCTTGGCTTTCATTCGTTCCGCAGCGTTGTGTGCAGCAAGCAGGATGTCCTTGACTTCCTTGCCGATACTCTCTGGATCCAGAACCTCTCCGGCCGCGAGTGCAATCTTGGCAACGGCGGTTTTGTAGTCGGCAGCGACCGCTCTTAAGAACTCATCTACCTCCGCCTGGTCATATCCCCGTCTGACAATGGAAAAAGACTTACCGACAACCTCGGCAGGCGCGACCGTCATCCATTCCCCTCTCTTGTTGGAGCCGCCGGCTGTGGACGTCGGTCGTGTTGCGGACTCTCGAGGTTCTTCGGCATAACGCTCGGCTTCTTCCACCAATGTTTGAGCTCTCCATCTTGCAGCATTCCAATTGTCCCTCCGCAAGGGTAGTCGCACTTGGAGATTCTTGGAAGCGACTAAGGTGATGGCCGAACCCGAAATTCCATCACCAGGGCACCGCTTCTCGTTCGTCCTAAAGTTCGCTGCCCGCAGCGGGAGCGTACGGGACAAAGATCCACAGGGCGATATAGAAGACGAGGCCAATCCCTGCCAGAACCA
>JBOGWS010000012.1:0-14160 GCA_050693895.1 Actinomycetota bacterium
GGCAGATCCTGGCCGGGCCTCTCACCGGCGGGATCGAGGACTTCGTCCGCGACAAGGTCGACGAGGTACTTTCGAGTGACAGATTTGAAGACCGTTGGATCCAGGCGAATCGATTCGCGCATTCCCAAATCGTGGCCGTTCTAAGAAACGAGAGCGAAATCGTGGACACCGCGGACGGCCGAGTCGTTCTCAATCTTCTTCCGGTCGTGAACGAAGCCTTACAGAGGATCGAATCGCAGGCGGCGGGACTGTTCCAGAAAGACGTCGACCTCCCAGCGATCACCGGCGGAGAAATTCCCGACGAGGCGCGCGAGAAGATCTCGTCGGCCCTCGGGGTCGAGGTGCCCGAGGATTTTGGTGAGATCGTCGTATTCGAATCGGACCGGCTCGAGGCAGCCCAGGCGGCCGTCACTTTCTTCGACCGCGCGATCGTGTTCCTGGTGATCCTCACCCTGGTTCTCATCTCCCTGGCGCTTTGGATATCGCGACGTCGCCGCAGAACGCTGCTCCAGCTCGTCGTGGGCTCCCTGGTGGGAATCGTCGTGGTCAGACGCCTGGCCATGTGGGTCGAGGATGAGGTCGTCGACCTGGCGCAAAGACCCGACGGAGAGCGGGCTTTAGGGGCGATCACCGATCAAGTATTCGGCTCATTCTTCATGGTCACCGCCACAGTCATAGTCGTGGGCTTGGCCATCGTGGTGATCGCGCTCATCACGGGGCCCTACGGCTGGGCCGTTACCACCCGCGCCAAGACGGGCGCCCTCGCTCGAGGGGTCGTCAACACCGCAAGCGACTCCTCTCGGCAAGAGTCGACAGTCGTTTGGGTCCGGGCGCACCGAGAAGCCCTGCAGCTCGGCGGCGGAATCGTGTTCGTCCTTCTCCTTTTGTTCTTCGACCTCTCCTGGCTCGGTTTCCTGTTGCTCGGCGGTTTGATCGCCTTTTACGAGCTCTGGCTCGTGCGCCTCGGAGCGGGCGACACCGATGACGGTGGACCTGAGTCTTTGAAAAGGCCCGGAGATTTGCCTACGAGGGGTGATGCTCAAAGCCAGGTGTAGGCCGATCAGACTGGCCCGAGCGATGCGAAAGACCACGACGTCTGACCCGAGGCTCCGGCGCGACCGCCAGCTCCGGGATGCCTTCACCGGCTGCCTCGATCCTGCGGCCGTAACTCGACGCTAGTGGACCCGCTGTCAGGCCGTGGAGAACGACCGAGAACAGGACCGTAAAGGTCACCGCGGCCGTGAGCGTCGCGGTCGACGGCTGTCCATGAAGGTCCTCTGCTGCAATCAGTAGGAAGACGACCGAGGCCAAGCCCCGGGGGCCGAACCAGCCCGCGAAAGCCAGCGTCTCGAAGCGAAGTCTCAATCCCCAGAGCGACACGGCGACGGGGATCATCCGAACAACCGTCAGGCTGATGAGCGCGTACACGATCGCGTTGCCGTCGATCCCATCGCGAATCTCAGGCCCGACGAGGAAAGCTCCGAAGAGCGTCCATACCATGAAGCTCGCGAATAGGGCCAGGTTCTCGGTGAACTCAGTCTGCTCCGCAAGACGGCCGCCAGTCGCCGCTCCGAAGAGAATCCCGCCGACGAACGCTGCTACGAAACCGTTCCCACCGATCGTCACGGCAGCGGAGTAGGGAAGCAGCGCCAACGAAAGGACCGCAAGCTGCTCGGACAGCGGCGATGTCCAGGAACGGTTGCGGGCGGCCGTCACCGCGAACCCGCCGGCGATACCAACCACGATTGCGACCACGATCGCTAACCCAAGCTCCTTCAGGGCTTCGGACGCCCAGTCGCCTCCGCCGACGGCCTCTTCGGCGGCCACTACCAAAAGAAACAGCGTGACGAAAGGCGTCGCGATACCGTCGTTGAGGCCGCTCTCTACATTCAGCGCGCGACGAATGCGTACCGGGACCGCCCGATTGGTCACGACCGCCAATCCCAGGGCCGCATCTGTGGGCGCAAGGATCGAGGCGATCAGCGCCGCCATCGCCCACCCCTCTGATGGGAACAGCAGCTTGGCCGCGAGGGTTCCGAGAACCAACGTTAAGGGCAGACCGAATAGGAGTAGGCGAGCCGGGAGGAGGGCATCACTGAGAACGTCACGCAGTCGAACCGTAGATGCGTCGGCGAACAACAGGATGGCGAGGGTGAGCTCCGCAAGGAGCTTTCCCGATTCACCGCCGAGCGCGCTGGGGAGTCCGTCCGAGGCTGCCGGTCCGACGAGCACGCCGGCCGCGACGAAGACAAGAGGGCCTGAAACGGAGACCCGGTCCAGTCGGGACGCCGCGAGCGAATACAGGATGAAGACAGCCGCAACGACCGTCATCCCGATCATGGTTTATCGCGCGAAGCGCCGGAAGGATCATTCACCTGCGTCACGGGTACCCAGCTGATTCAATGCTCCCATCGCGAACCCACCCCAGATTGGCGCCTCTAGCGCGTCCCGAGGCGGTATATCAGTGCGTGGCCATTGCCGAACTCTCATGAACCCTGATGGCACTCAGACCGGCGCGTTACTCAATCAATGACTGGTAAACGGACGAACGATCCACACCCCCAGCTCGACCTCACCGGGGTGATTGACTCGAACGCACCCACAGCTCAGACCAGCTCCAACTCGCGCGCCTTATCAACCGCACCGACGCGGGACGTGACGCCCATCTTGCGATAGATCGCGCGAACGTGGCTCTTCACCGTGTTCAGCGAAACAAAAAGCTCCTTCGCGATCTCTCGGTGGGTAAGTTGGCTTGTCAACAGACGAAGGACCGCAAGCTCACGGTCGGTCAAGGAATCCCCGAAGATGGCAGGCCGCTGCGACGAGTGGCCCAGGCTCCGCTCCAGCCTTTGAAGTTGCTTGGCAAGCATGCCGGCATCCGGATTTGATGTCAGAATTGCTCGCGCTTCTCTCAGCAGGTCACGAGCTCCGTCTTGATCTCCCTGCGAAAATCGCACCGGAGCGAGCTCCAGCAGCACCTGCAACGTTACCCAAGGAGACAATCGTGGGAGCCGGCTTCGGGTCTTGAGAGCAGTCTCCAACATTGCTCGCGCTTCATGAAGATCCCCGTTGTCCGCTGAGATGCGGCCCAGAGCGAGGTAGACCAGTGACGATTGCGGGAGCCCCGAGAGACCATGCTGCTCCATCATTCGTCTGGCTTCTTGGGTCAGCTCGCTTGCACGTTTCTTGTCTCCATTGTCGGCACTCACCAGCGCCAGCTCACAGCGCGCGACTATCTCGAGCACCGGCTGGTTCAAGTGATTAGGCGCAATCGCTTCTGCCAGGGTCGCCTGCGCAGTTTCTAGGTCGCCGCTCAGATACGAGAAACACCCCAGCGCGACCAGCGCAACAGAGCGCCAATGTCCTGGATCCGGCTCGAGTTCCAACGCGCGACGGGCATCATCGATCGCCACTGAAACGCCCCCCAGACCGAACATCGCGGTAACGAGCACGATGCCCGAATCGAGTGACCGCGCACCATCCGGCAAGGGCCCGTCGACAGAACCTATCCTGGCGGCGGCCAACCATCTTTCCGCCTCGTCAACATCACCAACGAGGGCGGAACACCAGGCGGCCGTCAAGGAGAGAACCGGATCGGTGACTATCTCCTCGTCGCCTACGGCGGAGAGCCACGAGCGAACGGTCTCGAGCCGGCCCGCGTTCAAGTATGAGTACCAGTTAGCGGAGATCAACTCTCTAGTGGCGCGCCGATCTCCTGCTTCGATTGCATGGTGCACGGCCTGGGAAACCATTTTCGTCCGTTGAAACCAACCACCGGCGCGCCGGTGAAGTTCCCGCACCGAGGTTCGGTGCGTGCGGTTCAACTCGCTCCTGAGCAGATCACCAAAGAGTTGATGGTATCGATACCATTCACGATGCTCGTCGAGTGGAACGATCAGAAGATTTGAACGCTCGAGATCATCAATAATCGCCGCGGCCCCGTTGGACCCAAGGACTTCGTCACATAACGGTGCACTGAAGCGAGTCAGGATTGAGGTTCTAAGCAAGAATCGGCGCACGTTATCGGGCAAGCGACTTACGATCTCACTTGTAAGGTAATCCGCGATATTGCGTTCGCTGCCGGTGAATTCTTCTATCAAGTTGTCTGGGTCGGAGTGATCACGAAGCGACACGGCGGCCAAATACAAACCTGCCGGCCAGCCCTCGGTCTTATCTACGAGCCTTTGAATCTGCTCGCCGGTCAGCTTGCGTCCCAGTACCTCAGTCAGCAGTTCATCCGCTTCACTGTAGGAGAATCGAAGCTCGGCTGCGCGAACCTCGTCCATGCTTCCTCCAACGCGACGGCGCCCCACGTGGAGCGGCGGATCAGCGCGACTAGAGATGACGACCTGCGTTGTTGCGGGAAGGTTATCGAGCAGAAGGATCATCAGTTCGTGGCAGTTGACGTTCTTGATGTGATGGTAGTCGTCCAGGACGAGGACGATGCGGTTGGACGAGCGGCTCAGATCTCTGAGCAAGCGGGGAAGAAAGATGTGTTGCAGAGTTTCCTTGGATGCGGGAACGACTTCTGTCCAGTCGCCTATCGCTGGTTCGACTCGGCGGAGTGCCTCGATGACATAGCTCCAAAAGTGGTTCGGATCGTTATCCAGCCGGTCCAGAGTCACCCACGCGAAGGGTCGTGGATCCACTACTTTCCACTGGGTGGCCAGAGTCGTCTTTCCGTACCCGACAGGGGCATCGATCAGGACAATTGACCGGTCCGCCGAGGCTACGAGGTCGTCAACGAGATCCCTACGCGCAACCCACTCGCGTCGCACCGGGGGCGGGTGAAGCTTGCTTTCAAGAAACACCACTCCTTGGGACTCGGACGCTTGACTCTTATGGCGATCGACCTGTGGAATGGTCTGGTTCAAGTGCGCCTCGTTTCTCAAGAGACACTGTCCAGTCCACCTGTCATCCCCGCAATGCGTCAGTGTCGGTTGGTTGTCAGCCGCAACGCTGCTGACAAATCAAGCATCGTTCCCAAGTCCCAACAAGTACTCTCTGCGATCTATGCCCACAGCATCCGGTGAATTCTCAATGAACGAGTGTTCGCGTCCCAATTGCTGGAGGATGAGTGTCGCGAACGCGACAAACTGCGCAACGTGGCGGCGCGAAAGTCGTCTCGGACGAAGACAGCCGAGACGGCTACTCCGAAGAGCGAGGCCTCGTAGTCCTACCGAGATGCAGAGATATCACGGCCATGCGCGGCAAGGGCCCAGATAACGGCGATATCCAAGGCGATGATGACGATCGACCACACCGGGTAGTAGGGGATGAATCCGAAGTTCGCTATCGCGCTGATGACGGCCATTGTGATTCCCACCGTTCGCGCCCAGACAGAACCGCTGAATAGCCCCACAGCAGCGAAGACAACGATCACTCCTGCGATCAGGTGGATCCAACCCCAGGCGGTCGCGTCGAACTCGAACGCATAGTTTCGAGTGACGACAAAGAACTCGTTCTCTAGGATTCCCGCAAAACCCATGATCGCGTGGAACGTTCCCACCATCAGCATCATGAGGGCGGCGAAATACGTGAAGCCAATGGCCAAACCACTCCTCGCACGAGCCTCCGGTGTCTGTGACATGAAACCCTCCCCTTCTGTCGCGTACAGCTTGGTACTGGTTCTAACGAGCGAGCTTGCGAGAGCCATCACCCATGGCCATCAATCACCCGGGTGAGTGGGATGGTCGGGTGACGACCGTCAAGTCTCAGGTGAGATCAATCTTCGGGAAACGAGAGGTCCAGTCGCGAGCAGAGACCGTCGCGCGGGCGCGGGGGCCTCGCCTGCCCCCAGGAGGAATCGATCTCGACTCGGCGCGACCCGCTAGGTCTCCGCCTCCAGCTCGTTCACGCTTACGACCTCGATGGCAAAATCGCGGAGCCTGTCGAGGACGCCGTAGAATTCGGACAGGTCGGCAACGTCTGCCACGAGTATGGTCGTGCCACGATGTGGCAGCACTGGCATCTCGCCGAAGGCACTCGACAGGAGCTCTCCGAACTCGCCTCGCACCACGATCCGGTACCGCCTTCTTCGACTGACGCCCTTCTGGTCGGTCATTCTCAATCGGCCCTCCCACGGGACCCATGTTTCGGTCACTTCCAAGCGTCTTCCTTCGGAGACAAGCGCGCCTCACCCCTGTTCGGTGTTCACCAGGGTGACGCTCATCTCGGATCCGAAGGTGCGGATTCCGAGACGTGGGCGACGAAGCGTCAACCGGAAGCTCTCCACCATGCGGCCAACATAGTTAGCAGGACAAGCTCGATCAGAGCGTAGGCGACGATCATGATCACTGCCTCGGCGTCACCGCCGAAAGTGCTCGTGGCGATCACCAACGCAAGGCCGCCCTTACGAGCAGCGGAGATGAGGCCGAGCGATCGCCGCGCGGTCGCGTCGTGGCCGGCAAAGAGCGCGCCTGTCGTGAGCGACGCCACTATCAGTCCCACTACGGCCGTCAGAACCGGCACGTCGAGAATCCTCACAACCCGGGGAAAATCGTGGATGAGTATGAGGACGACGAGAATGCCGAACGAAGCGTTGGAGAGCGCACCGATCGCTCGCGTCACGCTAGGTGAGCCCATCCACTTCTTACCTTGCCCGATCAGACCGACGACCAAGGGGACCAGCTGAAGTAAGAGGATCGCTGCGAGCAGTTGTGGAATCTCCAGGCCGGCGGCGGAGTCGATGAAGATGCGCGTCAGCACCGGAACGGAGACCAGTCCTGCTAGCTGAAGCGTGATAATCAGCCCGATCGATGAGGCGACCTCGCCCCGAGCAATCGCTATCAGCTTCACCGCGTATGGCGCTCCAGGTGAGAATGCGATCAGTAGGTAGCCGGTTCTGATCTCCGCGCCGAGATCGAGGCCGGATGCTGCCAATAGTCCAAGCGCTGGAATGATCACCAAGTTCAGCAGCGAGCCCGTCGTTATGGTCCTCCAATCGCGCACTCCGCGCGCGATTCGTGCGGGCGGGACCTGGAGACCCAGGGCCAACATCGTGGAGACTACGAAGATCTGGATGGTCACGTCGATCGCTGTTTGCATGGATGACGCTCATTATCTGCAACCTGCCGGGCGACGGCCGAGAACCTAAGAGGGTGTCCTGCTTGAGCGTCTCACCCGGGTGAGATCGCTTCTCGTGCGATGCCGGTCGCGCGCTGCCCCATGAGGGTCTATTGCTTACAGGCCCGAAAGACATGGGAGGACATCGTGACCGATCGCACTCAACGTGAGGTACTGCCGATACCCGATCGGGCATACCAGGGTCTGATCACGTACGACGCCAAGGATCCCGACGCGTCGTTTCCTAAGATCGAACCATTGCGTCCCCCCGCCGGGGCCCCCAACGTCCTCGTCATCCTGATCGACGACTGTGGGTTCGGCGCCTCGAGCGCATTCGGGGGGACGATCGCCACGCCAACCTTCGAGCGTCTGGCCGAAAACGGTCTGAAGTACAACCGGTTCCACACGACGGCGCTGTGCTCGCCGACCCGCCAGGCTTTGCTAACCGGCCGCAATCACCACGCGGTCGGAATGGGAGGGATCACCGAGATCGCCACCTCCGCGCCCGGCTACAACTCAATCAGGCCGAACACGGCGGCCCCACTGGCCGAGACGCTAAAGCTGAACGGCTACTCGACCGCGCAGTTCGGCAAGTGCCACGAGGTGCCGGTCTGGGAAACCAGTCCGATGGGCCCGTTCGACGGCTGGCCGTCGGGCGGCGGTGGCTTCGAGCACTTCTACGGCTTCATCGGGGGCGAGACCAACCAGTGGGCGCCAGCGATCTACCGGGACACCGTGCCGGTGGAGCCGGACCGGACACCCGAGGAGGGTTACCACTTCACCGAGGACATGACGGACCGGGCGATCGAGTGGATCCGCCAACAGAAGGCACTCATGCCCGACAAGCCGTTTTTCACCTACTTCGCACCGGGCGCCACCCATGCTCCTCACCACGTGCCGAAGGAATGGGCCGACAAGTACAAGGGCAAGTTCGACCAGGGGTGGGACCGTCTCCGCGAGGAGACGTTCGCATGGCAGAAGGAACTCGGCGTGGTCCCGGCCGACGCCGCGCTCACAGCGCGTGCCGCGGAAATCCCGGCATGGGACGACATGCCGGACGACCTCAAGCCCGTGCTCGCGCGCGAGATGGAGGTTTACGCGGGCTTTCTCGAGCACACCGACCACCACATCGGCAGGCTAATCGACGCCCTGTCGGACCTCGACGTCCTCGACGACACGCTTGTCTACGTCATCATTGGGGACAATGGCGCCTCGGGCGAGGGCACGCCCAACGGATGTTTCAACGAGCTCATAGTCCTCAACGGAGCGTTCGGGCTCGAGACGGTCGAGTTCATGTCCTCGCGCATCGACGATTTTGGCTCGCCGAAGGCCTACAACCACTACGCGGTGGGTTGGGCACACGCGATGGACACCCCCTACCAGTGGACGAAGCAGATCGCGTCTCACTGGGGCGGGACACGCAATGGCACAATCGTGCACTGGCCGAACGGGATCGAAGCGAAGGGCAAGGTACGTTCGCAGTTCCACCACGTGATCGATGTTGCGGCCACCGTCCTCGAGGCTGCGGGATTGCCTGAACCCGTCAGCGTTCACGGCGTGCAACAGATGCCGCTCCACGGCGTCTCGATGGTGTATTCGTTCGACGACGGCGGAGCAGCTGAGCGCCGCGAGACTCAGTATTTCGAGATGTTCGTGAACCGCGGCATCTACCACAAGGGCTGGACGGCAGTCACGCGCCACAGCATTCCGTGGGTGCTTGCCGAGAGCCCGCCCATCGAAGACGACGTCTGGGAGCTCTACAGCCCCGACGACTGGACGCAGGCACACGACCTGTCCAAGGAGCAGCCCCAGAAGCTCCTCGAGCTGCAACGCTTGTTCCTGATCGAGGCGGCGAAGTACAACGTCCTGCCACTGGACGATCGCCGCGCGGAGCGGTTCAACGCCGATCTTGCCGGACGCCCGCAACTGATAAAGGGAAACTCGCAGGTGTTGTTCGGCGGCATGGGGCGACTCTCGGAGAACTCGATGGTCGTGCTCAAGAACAAGTCGCACGCGGTCACTGCCGAGGTCGTCGTGCCCGATACCGGCGCCGAGGGTGTGATCGTCGCTCAGGGAGGCGCGTTCGGCGGATGGAGTCTGTACCTGAGGGACGGCAAACCGGCCTATTGCTACAACCTGTTCGGCCTCCAGCATTTCAAGGTCTACGGCGAGGAGGAAATCTCGGCCGGAGACCACCAGGTCCGTATGGAGTTCGACTACGACGGCGGCGGACTGGGCAAGGGGGGCACCGCGACGCTCTACGTCGACGGGAACAAGGTGGCTGAGGGGCGCGTCGACGCCACGGTACCGATGGTCTTCTCCGCAGACGAGACCACCGACGTAGGCTCCGACAGCGGGACCCCGGTGACCGACGATCTCGGACCTAAGGAGACGGTGTTCACCGGCCGGGTGCGCTGGGTTCAGATGGACCTCGGAAAGGACGCCGAGGACGCCGATCACCTGATCTCGGCGGACGAGCGCTACCGGATCGCCATGGCGAGACAGTAGCCGGCGGCTTCAGCTCGTGACTGAAACGGGTCAGTTGAAACACGAGGACGGCCGGGGGTTCAGACGCCTCCCGGTCCGGCACCACATGGGGAGATGAGCCACCCAGGTGAGTTACCGGCAAGGGTGAAGAGCCAGCGTCGTCAATTCAGCATTCTCACTAGCACCCATCAACCAACGGCGATGAAAGGAGTCAAACATGACTGGGATGGAGTGGATCTTGTGGATCACTTTGGCTTCCTTCTATCTCGTGTGTCTCTTCACTGTTTGCGCGATTACCTTCCGGAAGGGACATGTCGCACTTGGGATTCTTGGGATTTTCCTGCCTTTTCTATGGTTGATTGGCGCCATACTCCCACCGCGGCCGGGGTCGTCTTACGAGGTTCAAAAGACCAGGCCTGTCTGAGCTTTGAGCAACCGAGGCTTG
The DNA here is from genome assembly GCA_050693895.1 of Actinomycetota bacterium. Lineage (GTDB taxonomy): Bacteria > Actinomycetota > CADDZG01 > CADDZG01 > WHSQ01 > WHSV01. Next base: position 9,998 of record JBOGWS010000012.1, read on the forward strand.
CTTAGCGACTGATAGCGGTGCGCGTAGAGGACGGCGACGAGCTCCTTCACCACCCCTCGCCTCCAGTGGGCGCACACCGACAATCGATGATGTCCGACTACGGGGAGGTATGACATGTGGCTTTGAAACATCCGAGCGGACCCCAGATCCCCGAGCGACAAGAACATGATCGACAAGGACGAGTACCCGCAGACGGCGGAGCTCGAGATGTCATACGAACCGGTCAAGGAGATCTGCGAACGCCGGCCACTTTGCTCCGTCAGGATTTCGTTGCAGGTCGGGATCAGGCCCCTTCCCAGGCTCTTTCGAGGCCATGGAGGATCAGGTCGAGGCCGAACTCGTACTCGTTGCCGTAGTCGTAGCCGGGCCGGAGTACGTGGTCGATCGTCAGCTCGGCGAGGTGCGGGTACTCGTCAACTGGGAACTGCGCCAGCATGGCTCGCGCGAGTTCTGAGGTCTCCTCTGGAGTATCGAACGGCAGATTCCGTTCCTGCAACGCGAACCCGTAGATGTAACTGTCGAGGGCCGAGAACGCGTGCGCGGCTAGCTCGACCGAGAAGCCAGCATCCCGAAGGCATCCGATAACGGCGTCGTGGTGCCGCAGCGTCGCTGGACCAGGCGAGGCCCGCGACTCCATCAGACCGACGGCCCAGCGATGTCGCGACAGGATCGTGCGAACCGAGATCCCTCGCCGACGCATAGCCGTCTTCCAGTCGTCCTCGCCGGAGGGCAGCTCGATCTCGCTGAAGACCACGTCGAACATGCCGTCGAGGAGGTCCTCCTTGTTTGCCACGTGGTTGTACAGCGACATCGCCTCGACCCCGACCGCCTCGCCGAGCTTGCGCATCGTGAGCGACTCGATCCCGTTCTCGTCGGCAAAGGCGACCGCGGCGTGCAGAACCCGATGGCGGCTTAGCGGGTTACGGGGCGCTGAAAGAGCATCGCTCGGTGCGGTCATTCTGCGTCCTCCCGTCGTCGGGCTTGACTTACTTACACCGTAAGTATATAGCTTATGGTGTAAGCAGGCAAACCACCGGGGGAGACTCGATGAAGGACGCACAGCTCGACGAGCCGATGGAATCGATGTCCGTGACCGCCGCCGCGCAGACGATGACGGCGATCGTTCAGGAGGAGTACGGCGCCATGCCCGAGGACGTCCTCCGGCTCGAAGAGGTGGACAGACCGACGATTCGCGACGACGAGGTCCTGGTGCGAGTGCGCGCGGCCAGCGTGGACCGGGGCACCTGGCATGTGATGGCCGGCCTGCCCTATCCGATCCGCGTCGCGGGCTTCGGACTCCGCAAACCGAAGTACCTCAATCCCGGTCGGAGCCTCGCGGGAACGGTCGAAGCCGTGGGCAGCAACGTGACCGGCTTCGAACCGGGCGACGAGGTGTTCGGCATCTGCGACGGCTCGTTCGCCGAGTACGCACGCGTCCAAACGAACAAGCTCGCAGCCAAGCCGGCGAATCTCTCGTTCGACGAGGCGGCAGCCGTTCCGATCTCCGCGCTCACCGCCCTTCAGGGCGTGCGCGACCAGGGACGGGTCCAGGCCGGTCAGACGGTGCTGATCATCGGCGCGTCGGGAGGAGTGGGCAGCTTCGCCGTGCAGATCGCCAAGGCGTTCGGAGCCGAAGTCACCGGTGTGTGCAGCACATCGAAGGTGAACATGGTCAGTGCCCTCGGTGCAGACCACGTCATCGACTACACACGCGACGACTTCGCCGACGGCGAACACCGTTACGACGTGATTCTCGACATCGGAGGCAACAATCGGCTGTTTCACCTCCGGCGCGCCCTCACCCCCAAGGGGAGGCTCGTCATCACCGGAGGCGAGACCGATGGGCGATGGCTGGGCGGCAGCGACCGTCAGCTACGGGCGGTCCTGCTGTCACCGTTCGTCAGTCAGAAGCTGGGCACGTTCATCTCATCGGAGAACGCCGACGACTTGAAAGTCCTTAGCAAGCTCATCGAGTCGAGCGAGATCAAGCCTGTCATCGACCGGACCTATCCGCTCAGGGACGTCCCCGCGGCCATCCGCTACATGGTGGAGGGCCACGCCCGAGGCAAGATCGTTATCACGGTGTAACGCCCAGACCGTGCCCGAACTTTGCTCGTTGGGGCCGCTGCTCATCCTTGAGCCGAGAACGAGCGCTACGTTAGGGCCAACGCCCAGGGAGAGGACGCTAACTTGAAGGAGCCGGTGGTCGAAAGGCCCGAAATTCCACCCGAGTACGGGAACCCGACGAAACGCCTCGAGTGGGCGGATGTCGAGCACAGGCTCGAGAGTGCGACCGTGTACTGGATCGCGAGCACCAGACCAGATGGGCGCCCACATGTCATCCCGCGCGACGGCATGTGGCTCGACGGCGGTCTCTACTACGGGGGCAGCCCGAAGACCGTGCACTACCGCAACATCACTCACAATCCTCACCTCGTGGTGCACATCGGCGACGGTCTGGAGGCGGTCATCGTCGAAGGAGCAGTCGTGATCGAGGAGCCTACGGAGGAGATGGCAGCGCGACTCGCCGACGAGTCGTATGCCAAGTATCCGCAGTATGGCCGTTTCGCGCCGACCGTCTACATGGGAGGCGTGTCGGTCCTGCGGCCGCGCCGGGTCCTCGCCTGGACGAGCCTCCCCGAGAATGCCACGCGCTTCAGGTTCGAGTAACGAGCTTCGTCGAAGGACCTCATAAGTCCGTTGGACGCTGGTTCGAATCCAGTCAGTTGAAGGCCGGTATCACCTCGTCGTGGATGAGCTTCAGCTGACCCTTCACGTCGGGTACGCCCTCGAGTTCCTGACCCGTGAAGTGCTTGACGAGGAACGGGTCGGTGACCGAAGCGATGATGTGGTTGATCCCGGTCGGGATGATGTTGCCCTTGAGCTTGTCGACGCACTCCTCGGGTGTTCCCGAGACCGACAGGGTGTCACCCAACTCCGGTGTCGTGAGTTCGAGAGCGCGATTGACGTCGCCACTTGCGAACGCATCGGTGATGGGCTGGAGACTCTCGTATTCGATGCCGTGACGCTCGACCTGGCTCTTGGGCATTGCGGGAATGTAGAACGCGGCCATGATGCGCGCCGCTTCCTTGGCGGCCTTCGAGTCGGGCCCACACGCCCAGATAAGCCAGGCGCCGATGTCGAGATCCTCGGGATTGCGACCGGCTTTCGTGGCTCCCGCCTTAACGTGCTCGACCACATACTCGTAGTTCTCACGCGAGTAACCGCACGCGTGGTGCATGCCATCGGCTAGTTCGCCCGCCGCTTCGAATGACTTGGGGCCTCCCATGGCTCCCATCTTGAGCGGAAGATGTTCCTGTACTGGGCGGGCCGCCGTGAACATACCCGTGTAGTTGAAGAACTCACCCTCAAACGTGATTGCTCCCTCGTCGAGGAATGTGCGCATCACCTGAAGCCCTTCTTTCACCCGCGCCAAGGGTTTCGAGGTCGTCCAAGGGATGTGGTACTGGTTCAACATCACGAGATTCCCGAAGCTCACGACCGCTTCGGCGCGGCCGTCCGTAAGTTCGTCGAGCGTTGCCAGCGATTGAGCGATCAGGGTGGGCTCACGCAGGATGACGTGTGTGACGTTAGGGCCGAAGCGAATGTTCTTGGTCTTGTCGGCCGCGGCGGCGAACAGCAACCACATGTCCTTGTGATACGTCTCGTCGACGCTATAACACGCGTAGAACCCAAGGTCGTCGGCGGTCTTGATCATGTCGATCGAGTCACTCAAGGGATACGCCGGCACCTGCACGTAGCTGAACCTGACCATGACCCATCCTCTCTTTCGCCCCCGTTCGCCTTGGGATATCACTTAGTCACATGCTCAGGCAAGTCTTGGAATCGCGTGCGGCTGAGGATAGAAAAGAGGAGACGCTCAATCGGGGGAGAGGAAGTCTCGATGACAGGCATACGGGAGTCCGGGGACCGGACGTCGGTCGATGAAGGACGCCGAACGAACGGACATGGACCCGAGGGCCTCACCGAGGAGTTTGTGGCGGAATGGCGCGACTCGGCGTACGGATGCTTCAGTTCCGGACATAAGTTCTGTCGCGAAGTTTGTCCGGTAATGCAGGTCACCCGCAACGAGAACCACACCCCCACCGCCTTCCACGCCAACATCGTCGCAATGGAAAAGGGACACCTCGCGGTCGAGGACG
>JBOGWS010000013.1:0-12783 GCA_050693895.1 Actinomycetota bacterium
GCGCTGAAGCGGCCCTAGGGGACAAGCTGGGAAGTGACTCGGCGCAGGCGTCAGAGTTGTTGGAGCTCGATTTCTACTTCAATCCCAAGATGACGGTGAATGGCGAGCCCCGACAAACCCCAGACCGGAACAAGGCGGCGTTCGACCGGGATTTCCAGACGGCGGTCGCGTTGTTGCGAGCCGCTCTGGAAGCCTCTCCTCGAGTAGGACCGGGAGATTCTCCTCTTGTTCACATCGAGCAAGTAGGCAACAAGGCGGAAGCCCATGCAGAGGCAGTGGCGAACATCAACGTTACTGCGGACCAACTTCGGACCCTCCTTGCGACGTCAAAGGAGTTGGATACGGTGCAGAAGGGCGATGCAGTCGCTGCTGTACCCGATGATGATGATCAGCTGATCACCCTCGAAAGGGCAGACAAGCTGCTTTCTGTCGCAACCAAATCGAAGGACTTGCTCACAGCCGTGTTGGGTTTTCTGCTAGCGAATGCCCATCGCATCCACTTCTAGGTTGCACTGCGTTCATTCCCGATACGCCTACCTTCGCCAAGTGTTCGATGTTTCGCGTTCGCGCTGCTGTATTTCTGCTGTATTTGGGTCTGCCACGAACGGGACCGAACAGATGTTCTCGCGCGGAAGTGCACGATGACCTGCGATCTTGCTTGGCGCGCCCGGAGGGATTCGAACCCCCGACCCTCGGATTAGAAGTCCGACGCTCTATCCACTGAGCTACGGGCGCAGGTGTGCGTCTCAGGTCCTGAGGATACAAGGGAGTCGTGTTCGCCTCCGGAGGTCGATGTTTCGGTCCAAGGTCACGAGACGGCCAAGCCGTCGAGGCATTAACCCGGTTTCGTCCCAACGATGACCACCAGATCCCCCTCGACCTCCGAATGCTCATAGGGCAGGATCGCCGAAGAAAATCCGGTGCTGCGCAGGGTCGACTTCCACTCCTCGGCCCCGAAGAGCCCGCACTCATGACGATCGTGGAGGGCGCGCACGCTTCCGTCAGGGTCACGCAGGAGGTAGGAATAGTCGACCGTGCACCTGGAGTCTTCGGGATCCGGATCCCAGGTCCATTGCAGGTAGCGAAGCCCCCGGCCATCGGCGTCAGATCCGCCGTGCTCCGTCGACGGCTTGAAGTTCTCCCGAATGTGATCGGGACAGAACAGGACCACGCCTCCCGGCCGTGTGTGAACGAAGGCCGTCTCAACGGCCGCAGCTAGATCAGAGTTGGACGTCATGTAATCGATCGCGTCGTGTACGAAAACGGCATCGAACTCGTGTCTCAACCGGACGGTTCGCATGTCGCCCACGGCATGCTCACATTCTGGATTGAGCTTCTTGCTGACCTCAAGCATTTGGGGAGAGAGGTCAACCAGCGTCATCTCGAAGTACTTCTTCATGTAGAACGCGTTATTACCTCCACCGGCGCCGAGCTCGAGAACCGTCTTGGGCGGTTCACCGACGGCCTCGACGAGTGTGCGGGTAAAGAACCCCGCCTCCTCCTCGTACTCGTCGGGACTCGACAGCAGCGGCCACCAATCGGCGATCTCCGAGTACATCAACGGTCCGACCATGTCTCCAACCTAAACGGCGAGGCTCGCTCAGAACTGAGACTTGAACTAACTTCGAAAAGGCGAGTTCGTCTGGCTCAAGATCGCTTCGGCTCTCGGCGTCAGGTGGACCACCAATCGGGTTCCCGGAATCCGCCTCGGCCTCGGAGCGGCGAGTTTGTGCAGCACGTTCGGCACCCCCTCGACTTGACGCCAGTAGTCGTCCCAGACGATGGCTCCGCGCTCGGACAACATCTCGAAGGCGTGGCGCGTGTCGCTCTCGACGTAGGGCTCGGAGTGAGCTCCGTCGATATAGACGAGATCGCACGCACCGTCCCACTCTGAGAAGTCGAAGGATGCTGAGTCACCCCAGTGCTGTTGGATTGCCGCGGGATGAGGCAGCTCATCGTAGACATGGCCCGAAACCAATCCTCTGACCTCCTCGTCGGAGTCCTCCAAGATCAACTCGGCGCGCTCGCCCGCGGGAAGGTCCAGCGTGTTGACGGCGCCGGAACTCATGTTCCGAGCGAGCGTCCAGGTCGTGACTCCGTCGAAGGTTCCGATCTCGAAAGCCGAGGAGACGTTCAGCGCGCGCACCAGACCGGCAAGAAACACCAGGCCCTCGAGAGTTTGGCCCCCCGGCTTCTCCAGGTGCTTGCGTGGCGGAAGCACGATCTCGAGTGAGCGAATGGTGCTCAGCAACTGGGGCGAGAGCGCGAGGAGGGGAGACCTTTTTTCGAATTGATGGTCGAGGAAGACACCCGTGAGGATCTTTAGCCGGTTTGCGATTGCCCTAGGAGTTAAGAGCGCTCTCTGTCTAATCTTTTATCGCCTTCTGGGTCAGACCCCATTTCTTGACCAGTACGGATGCCACTTCGCGCGCCAGTGTGTCGTAGCCAGTTGTCGTGAAATGCACGCCGTCTCCTCCGCGCAGTTGCGCAACGTTGCCCTTGGCATCCCGACCGAATGGTGCGTACTCACCGTTCTGCGAGAAACGTTTGTAGGTGTCGAAGTAGTAGGCGGAGGGATAGTCCTGAACTTCTGCATCGAAGCTTTCGTTGAAACCCCGGGACAGTGAGTTGTGACGCTCATCGGCCAGTGGTGGAAGCCCAACCCAGACGACGCGACCACCTGCATCAGTCGCGGACACAAGGAAGTCATCCACACGCTCCCCGTATACCTCCATCCACTCTTCACTTCCTTCTGGAATGATGCTCCCTCCTCCAAGAATGATCGACTGATCATCGTTGACTCCGATCAGAACGACCACGACGTCGGGCCGGAAGCGATCCGTGATTTGCTGCATGCCCTTGATCCAGTTGAAGTAGTCGGAGCGCGCCAATCCAGTAGAGAGTCGTGCCTGGTCGACGAACTGAACAACCGACGGCTCGAACACTCGGCCGAGTGCGGTGCTCAAACCCATCGCCAGGGAGTCACCGACGACGACCACGCGCAGCTTGTTGCTGGAGGTCGGTTCGCGCAACGCATAGATCGGGTCGTAGTCGAGATCGTCATCGGCTTGGTCGATGCGCTCGGGGTCGATGGTTTGGAGGGGATCCGGCGAAGAGAGGACCGAGGGGTCGACGCCGAAGTCCGTTGGGATTGCCTCGGGCTCGTCGGCGAAGAGCTCGCCTCCGGGCGGGGCGTCGGGATCACGGCCGATGGCGCGCTCCACTTCGTCGGTCGCCGCCTCCAATCCGAGAACGTCGCTTGCCGCGGCGATGGGAGTGAGGACCGCCAGAGACACAGTGCGCCTCGCTCCATCCGGAGACGCTTCCGCCGAACGCTTCAGGGAGGGAGCCGCGAGGAGCAACCAAAACATGAACCCCACGAGCATCACGACGAGGACCCGTCCCGCGGGCGCCGCCCTGCGTCCACGGCGGCGCCGCCTTCGCCTATGCGGTCTGGCCTCTACGACCTGTTCCGTCTCTTGTGTCTCTGGTCTGTCCAGCGTTTTCATTCAGGTACCAAACTAGAACTGAAAGTAGATGAATGGGGCGACCCCCTGGGGGCCGAGCGTGGTGATGACGAACAAGGCAAACGCCAAGAGGACTCCCTGCAGCGCCGGCGCCATCCTGGAAAAGGTTACTTGAAGCCGTCCGCTCACCCGTCCAGGCAGCCACTGCAATCCGATCATTCCGGCTATGACCGCAATCAGCAGCAGGGAAACGAGCGCTGCGGGGTCGGCCCAACCTGTAACGAGTCGGGCCAGCACGTCGAAGGCGCTTGCAATCGAGTCGGCTCGGAAGAAGACCCAGCCGAGGCAAACGATGTGGAAGGTAACGATGCGCTGGCGCGCGATGGCCCCCGGTTCGTTCGCTTGGGGGGAAAGGCCGGCGGCGACCCGGCGCGTGCGGCGGAAATGCCCGACCGCCTGGCCTGTTCCATGTAATGCCCCCCAGACCACGAAGGTCCAGGCGGCGCCGTGCCACAGCCCTCCGAGAACCATGGTGATGATGATGTTGACGTATGTGCGTACTCCGCCCTTCTTGGATCCCCCGAGCGGGATGTAGAGGTAATCGCGTAGCCAGCGCGACAAGGTGATGTGCCAACGCCGCCAGAAGTCCTGAAGCGAGCGCGCGATGTAGGGGTTATTGAAGTTCTCGGGAAAGCGGTAGCCGAGCAACATCGCGATCCCGATCGCGATGTCTGTGTAGCCGCTGAAGTCCGCGTAGATAACGACGGCGTAGCCGTAGATGGCGAGCAGCACCTCGAGCGCGGCGTGGCGGCCGGGGTCGGCAAAAACCGGATCGACGATGGTCGTCGCCACGTAGCTCGATATGACGACCTTCTTGAAGAGTCCACCGAGGATCAACCACGTAGCGCGCGAAAAGTCGATGCGGCGTGGGTTCCTCGGACGCTTCAGTTGAGGAATGAGCTCGTCTCCGCGAACGATCGGTCCGGCAACTAGGTGAGGGAAGAACGAAAGGTAGAGAAAAAAGGTCATCCACCCGGTCGGTACGAGCTTTTTTCTATAGATGTCGATGATGTAGCTGATCGCCATGAAGGTGAAGAAAGAGATCCCGACCGGCAACGTGATCTGCAGCAGGGGTACTACGGAGCCAACACCGAAACTGTCGAGGGCATTCGTCAGATTGAGTGTGAAGAACGAGTAGTACTTGAAGTAGAGAAGCGGGAGCAGGGTCGCGGTGATTGCCAGGAGGAGAGCGAGGCGACGGAAAAGCTCGTTCTCGGTCCGCCAAACGACGATTCCTCCAAGCTGGGCGATCAGGCTGACGCCCGCCAGGAGTGCGACAAAACGGAAATCCCACCAAGCGTAGAAGACATAGCTGGCGAAGATCATGAAAACCTTCCACCGGGTGGTGGAAGGTTTCAGCAACCAGTGCATCAAAAAGACGATGCAGAAGAAGATCGCAAAGTCTGTGGTTGGAAAAAGCATCTTCTGTTGTCAGCTGCTCCGCTCACGACCCCCTCGGCCCCGAGCAGGCAGTCGCTCCCTTATGTAGATGAACCCATACGTGTCAACGACTCCAGCCTAGAGAAGAGACACGTTTGTCGGAGTCACTCTTGTTTGAATCCGGAGGGGTGCCATAATCGTTTGCGGGTGGTGGCGCGGTTCGAGTAAACGGGCCAACAGAGGGAGGAAGCAGACCGTGTTTCCCAGCCGGTTCGACTATTCCGCTCCCGATTCTTTGGACGAGGCCTTAGCCACCCTAGGCCGGCGGGCCGACGAGACCAAGGTCCTCGCCGGGGGGCAGAGTCTGATCCCACTCCTGAAGCTTCGTTTTGCGGCTCCGGCGACACTGGTCGACATCAATCGGATCCCAGGCCTGGACGTGGTGGAGGAGAGCGACGGACACCTCCGAATAGGCACCCTTGCTCGTCACAACCAGCTCGCCGCAGATCCTCTGATCGGCCGGCGCTATCCGACGATCTCCGCGGCCGCTCCCCAGATCGCGGACCCCCTCGTTCGAAACCTCGGGACGATAGGTGGGTCACTCGCCCATGGCGACCCAGCCGGAGACTGGGGATCGGTGATGCTTGCCCTGAACGCCGAGGTCGTGGCCCGTGGGCCCACGGGGGAGCGGAAGATTCCGATCGACGATTTCCTGGTGGACATCTTCACGACCTCGCTCAACGAGGACGAGATAGTTACCGGGGTGCTCGTCCCGAAGCCCGAGGGTTCGTTCGGAGGCGACTACCTCAAACTCGAACGCAAGGTCGGAGATTTCGCCACGGTCGGCGTGGCGGTTCACCTCGAACTCGACGGTGACACGATCACACGTGCCGGCATCGGGCTCACCGCCGTCGGTTCCCGCAACATCAAGGCGACCAACGCCGAGAACACGCTCGGGGGCAGTGAGTACAGCGACGAACTGTTCGCCGAGGCTGCTCGTCTGGCGGCCGAGGCGGCCGACCCGGTGTCCGACGTAAGAGGGCCGGCAACCTACAAGCGGGCCGTGGTGGGGACCTTCGTAAAACGTGGATTGGCAAAGGCGCGCGATCAGGCGCGCGCCCGATCGGGAAGGACCTAGATGGACATCAACGTCACAGTCAATTCGAAGCCGATCGCCGACAACGTCGAGCCACGTCGCCTCCTCGTCCACTGGCTGCGAGACGACCTGCGGCTGACGGCTACCCACGTCGGGTGCGATACGACCAGTTGCGGCGCATGCACGGTCCTGGTGGACGGAACACCGATCAAGTCCTGCACGATGCTCGCGGTTCAAGCCGATGGCCGCGAGGTGACGACGGTCGAGGGACTCGCCACGAACGGTCAACTTCACCCGATTCAGGCCGCCTTCAAGGAGGAGCATGGCCTGCAGTGCGGATTCTGCACGCCGGGAATGATGATGGTGACTGCTGCCCTGCTCGAAAGAAACGAAGCCCCCAGCGAGCAAGACATTCGCTGGGCCATTTCGGGAAACATCTGCCGCTGCACCGGCTACCAAAACATTGTCAAATCCGTTCAGTTGGCCGCGGGCCAGATCAAGGCCGAGCGCGCCGACGCGACCACGGCCTAGGAGAACGTCATGGCGACCACAGAGTCACACGTCCACGGCATCGGACAAAGCATCAAGCGCAAGGAAGACGACCGCTTTATCCGTGGCAGGGGCACCTACGTCGACGACATCAGTCTTCCCGGGATGCTGCATATGGCCATCCTCCGAAGCCCGCTCGCGCATGCCAAGCTGGTCTCGATCGACACCTCGGCCGCTGCTGCACTTGACGGGGTTGTCGCGGTGATCACCGGTGCCGACCTCGCCGCGCACAACCTCGCTTGGATGCCGACCCTTTCGGGCGACACCCAGGCCGTGTTCGTTACGGACAAGGTCCGCTTCCAGGGGCAGGAAGTGGCCGCAGTCGTGGCCGAGAGCCCTTACATCGCCTATGACGCTCTGGATTTAATCGAGGTGGAGTACGACCCGCTCGACGTGGTGGTGGACCCCCGTAAGTCGCTCGAGCCCGGAGCTCCTCTGATCCGCGACGAGAAGGAGGACCAGGCCGACAATCGCTGCTATCACTGGGAGTCTGGCGACAAGGAGGCAACCGATGCCGCTTTCGCTAAGGCTGCGGTCGTCGTCAGCCTCGACACGCACTACCCTCGCTGTCACCCGGCCCCCCTTGAGACCTGCGGGATCATCGCAGACGTCAACCCGGCCACAGGAAAGGCGACGCTCCATCTGACGTCCCAAGCTCCCCACGCGCATCGCACCCTGTTCGCCATCGTGGCCGGCCTCCCGGAACAGAACATCCAGATCAAGACACCCGATATCGGAGGCGGGTTCGGTAACAAAGTGCCGATCTACCCCGGCTACGTTGCGGCGACCGCTGCGTCTCTTCTCATCGGACGCCCCGTGAAGTGGATCGAGTCGCGCAGCGAGAACCTGATATCGACCGGTTTCGCACGCGACTTCCATATGAGTGGTGAGCTCGCGCTTGCCAGCGACGGGAAGATGCTTGCTTTGCGCGTCAAGCTCGTCTCCGACAACGGCGCTTTCTTTGCAGACGCTCAACCGACCAAGTTCCGTGCGGGTCTGTTCCACATCGTCACCGGGTCGTATGACATGCCGGTGGCTCACATCGAGGCCGACGGCGCGTACACGAACAAGGCGCCGGGTGGTGTCGCGTATCGGTGTTCTTTCCGCGTAACGGAAGCGTCTTATCTCATCGAGCGGCTCGTCCAGAATGCGGCGTACGAGCTCGGCACCGACCCCGCCGCGCTGAGGTTCAAGAATTTCATAAGGCCCGAGCAGTTCCCTTACAAGTCGGCCACAGGATTCGAGTACGACTCAGGCGACTACCCGCGCGCCCTGGAGCTCGCGCTGGAACAGCTCGGCTACAACCAGTTGCGCCAGGAGCAAAAGAAGCTGCGCGAGGAAGGAAAGCTGCTCGGTATCGGAATCGCCAGCTTCACCGAGGTCGTGGGGGCCGGGAAGTCGAAGGAGTTCGATATCGCAGGGCTCAAGATGTTCGACTCGGCCGAGCTGCGAGTGCACCCCACGGGCAAGGCGATTCTCAAGATCGGTGTGCAGACTCAAGGCCAGGGCCACGAAACCACGTTCGCTCAGATAGTCGCGAGCGAACTCGGCATTCCCTCCGAAGACGTTGTCGTGCAATACGGAGACACCGACAATGTTCCCTACGGGCTCGGCACTTACGCGTCTCGCAGCACTCCAGTCGCTGGAGCTGCTACCGCCGTAATCGCGCGCAAGCTGAGGGAGAAGGGACGCGCGCTCGCCGCCCACCTGCTCGAGGTGTCCGAGGACGATCTCGACTGGGAGACCGATCACTTCTCGGTCAGGGGCGCGCCCGACAGGAAGGTATCAATTCAGGACATTGCGTTTGCGGCATACACCAACATGCCGGACGGCATGGAGCCCGGTCTCGAGGGCGTCCACTACTACGACCCACCCAACATGACCTATCCGTTCGGCAGCTACCTCGTAGCGGTCGAGGTCGATGAGGGAACCGGCGAGTGGAAGGTTCGCCGGATGGTCGCCGTCGATGACTGCGGGGTCCGAATCAACCCGATGATCGTCGAGGGCCAGATTCATGGAGGGCTGACGGAGGGCTACGCCATCGCAGCCATGCAGTTGATCGACTTCGACGAAGACGGCAACTGTATCGGCGGCAACTTCACCGACTACCTCATCCCGACGGCATGGGAGACACCTCATTTCGAGATTCACGAGACAGTCACACCATCGCCGCACCATCCGATCGGTGCGAAGGGTGTTGGGGAGTCGGCGACTGTTGGATCACCGGCCGCTTACGTCAATGCCGTCGTCGATGCCGTCCGGCATCTCGGCGTGACCAACATCGACATGCCCGTGACGTCGGCAAAGGTGTGGCAGGCGATTCAGGACGCCAAGACATGAACGACAGCTTGCGACGGGCGGCCGAACTGGAGTCTCGCAACGAGCCGTTCGCCCTGGCCACGGTCATCCAGGTCGAGAGACCGGTCTCGGCAAAGCCCGGCGATCGCGCGGTCATCACGTCTGAAGGGCGGTTGTCGGGATGGGTCGGAGGTTCGTGCTCCGAGCCGATTGTCGTGCGGGAAGCCTTGCTGGCTTTGAGCGACGGCCGGCCGCGTCTCGTAAGGATTCGCCCGCCGGAGGCTCCGTTCGAACCTTCCCAACCGGGAGTAGTCGTCGAGATTACGGCATGCGAATCGGAGGGGGGCCTGGATGTCTTCGTCGAACCTCGTCTGGCTAAACCGCATCTCATGATCGTCGGTTCCTCGCCGGTCGCCCGCACCCTTGCCGAGCTGGCGCGCACTCTCGGGTACCGGGTCAGCGCAGCTCTCGATGCGCCGTCCGAACGGATTCCCTCGGCCGACGACACCATCGCGCTGGCGGACCTGAAGTCGGTCGCCCTTCGTGGCGAGGACGCAGTCGTGATCGCGACCATGAACCGCTACGACGCCGAGGGCGCCGAAGCGGCTCTCGCCACCGACGCCGGATACGTCGGCGTGGTCGCAAGCAAGAAGCGCATCGACAAGCTCGTCGAGCTCGTCCTGACTCGCGGAGTCGCGCCCGAGGCTCTAGAACGGCTGCACGGACCGGCCGGTTTCGATCTCGGACCCTCGACGCAGCAGGAAATCGCACTTGCGATCCTGGCGGAGATGGTCGCGAAACGGCACGAGCTCGAGACCGCGCGCCCCGAAGAGTTCTGCGAGCCGGCCGCGGGCTCTGCCCAGGCGATCGATCCGGTCTGTGGGATGTCCGTGGCAATTGTCGAGGGGGCCATAACCGCTACCCATGAGGGGACCACCTATTACTTCTGCGCGCCGGGCTGTCGAAAGGCGTTCCTGGCGGATCCGGCAGGAGCCCTGGAGCGAGCCTCGGCGGGCTGATATCCACTCTCGGACCCTCAGGTCACGCAAAACACGCCCCTACTGGTCCAAGAGTGCGGATGCGGAGCGGGTGAAGGGAATCGAACCCTCATCACCAGCTTGGAAGGCTGGAGCTCTACCATTGAGCTACACCCGCACAGACTCGGCAGTCAGGAAGCGTACCCGGTGCCGGTTGCCAAGTCGGGGCGGGCGGATTCGAACCGCCGACTTCCTGCTCCCAAAGCAGGCGCCCTGCCAAGCTGGGCCACGCCCCGGTCGGCCAATCCTCCCATGAGGCACCATGCTGCTTGTCGCGAGCACGACAAAGGCCCCCGGAGAACCGGGGGCCTTTGTCCGGTCGGCGGGGCGCCGACCTTGGGTTGTTGCTACTCGGCGGTCACCGTCGCGCAAACGACGAACGCCTGCACCGTAGGCCCGGCCTCAGCGATGGTGAACTCGGCCTCCCATGCGTGGGCGTGCCACGGGGAAGCGTTGTCGATCGCTGCCGGATGGGTCCCGTGCAGCGTGACCTTCGGGCTCTCGTTCTCGTTGAGCGTCTCGATGCCGCCTCCGAGCGCTACCTTGCCGACCGGGCAGTTCACCGTGATGTCGTGGAAACCAACCTCGGTCACCCGGCAATTCGTGTGCGCGGCGCCGTTGAAGCGCCCCTCGCACAGAGTCTCGTGGCTAGGCGGGCCGACCGTTCCATAGCCGGAGACACCATCATCGCCGCGGGGGCCTCGCTCGCCATCCTCGCCATCCTCACCTGGCTCACCCTGGTCACCCTTCGGTCCGCCCTCCTCGAGCTTTCCCTGGACGCCGTTGCTCAGGTCATTCAGCTTGACGGCCCCATCGTTGATATGCCGGGATCGCACGGCGTCTTCCTCAATCTGCCTCGATCCAATCTGCTTGTCGGCAACCGCAACGCCACCGACCATTGAAACCATCAGCAGAGTGGCTGCCAAGTAAGTGAATCTTCCCAACATTCGCCGCACGAGCTACTCCCCCTGTTGTCTGGGATGACTGAAAAATCCACCCCGCATGGATTGACCGCATCAATCTATTTATGGCGGACTGTGCACGTCTAGGCACTTTGCACCCCAAGGTTTAGGACTAGTTAGTCCTTTTTGAACTGGTTCTGCGTGAAGATCTCGTTCGTTTCTCCGCCTTCTGTCCTGGTGAAGAAAGGCACAACATTGGTGGGGGTGCGATAGACAAGAAACCCGCACTCAGCAGAACAAGAGGTGGAGGTTGTGAGAATTCGAACCGCGCTGAGCGGGCTTGGAACCGCGGGGTTTGCCGCCGTCGCGCTTTACCGGCGCAGGAACCCGTCGGCCTGTCCCTACGGGGGTCGCATCCTCCTCGAGATACCCCGCCCCATCATCACGACCGCGCGCCTGCACGAGATCTTGGCCCCCGCATCCGGCGAGCGTCTTCTGGAAGTCGGTCCGGGAACCGGCTACTACACGGTCGACGTTGCCAGGGAGCTCGGACCCAACGGGGTTCTCGAAGTCTTCGACAAGCAACCCAAGATGCTCGATCAGACCATGCGCCGGGCTTACCGCGCGGGGCTCGCCAACATCGTCCCGACGCCGGGCGACGCTCGAATTCTGCCCTATTCAGAGGACCACTTCGACGGGGCCTTTCTCGTCACGGTGCTCGGGGAGATCCCCATACCGGATCAAGCTCTGGCCGAGCTGCATCGAGTCGTGCGACACGACGGCCGAGTGGTCGTGGGGGAGCTGTTTGGGGATCCCCACATGGTCGGTTACTCACGGCTCGTGGACCGGGCGGTCAGGCTGGATCTCCAGCCCGACGAGCGCATCGGCGGTCGACTGGGGTACTTCGCCCGGTTTCGTGTGAATAAGCCGGGAAGGGTTTACGCCAGCCACGCCGAGAATTCTTAGAAAAGGATGCGCCTGAGCCTTGCCCCGGTGAAGGCTAAGGGCGCAGACTGCGAATAAGCTACCCTCGGGTGGGCGATCGTCGTTGTGATGGTCGTCCATCGGCAGCAGCAGGACGAGATTCCCCCGTTGGCAGGGATGCCTCGGCTGGGGGCCAGGGGCCGTCATCCCCACTTCGTCCGCCTAGCGCGGTCTCTGGCTCCCAACCCGGGTATCCCTGCGGGTAACGCCCCCCGGCCTACCCTCCTGGTTCTCCGCGCGTCTTCTCCCTCCTTCTGGCGCACCGAGTAGCCGAACTCCGCAGCATTCGGGGCCGCCAAGCCAACAACTAGGATGAGTGCATGAACACATCACTCACCACCACCTCGGAGCGGCTCGAATCCAATAAGGCAAAGCTTCGGGTCGAGGTGCCCGAGGCGTCGCTCAAGCCGGCACTCGACGCTGCTTATCGGCGCTGGTCCAACGAGATCAGGGTTCCCGGCTTTCGCAAGGGCAAGGTTCCTCGCCAGCTGATCGACCAGCGTGTGGGGCCAGAGGCCATCCGCGAGGAGGCGCTCCGCGAAGCACTGCCCGACCTCTACGTCTCGGCCCTCGAATCTGAGGAGCTCGAGGCGATCGCTCCGCCGGAGATCGAGGTCGTCACGTTCGAGTCGGGCGTCCCGATCGTTTTCGAGGCGACCGTGGACCTCAGGCCCGAGTTCGTCCTGCCCGAGTACTCGGACATCACTGTGGAGGCGCCCTCTTCGGAGATCAGCGACGAGGACCTGAGCAACCAGCTCGATCGGCTGAGGGACCGTCTCGCCGAACTCGAGACCATCGGTCGCGAGGCCCGCAAGGGCGACTTCGTGGTCATCGATCTCAAGGGCTACCGGGGCGAGGAGCTCGTCGAGGGCGTCAGCGCCCCCGACCTCCTCCACGAGGTCGGATCCGGCCAGGGCCCCCCGAAGCTGGACGACGAGGTCGAGGGATCGAAGCCGGGCGACATCATGAAGTTCACCGACACCATCCCTGAGGGGGCCGGTGAACTAGCA
>JBOGWS010000014.1:0-20637 GCA_050693895.1 Actinomycetota bacterium
GGCCCGTACGTGTAGACGACGTTCTGGTACGCCCTGAGAAACTCCGCCGGGCCGCGTCGGATGGTGAACTCCGATGTAATGCCACTGTCGGGAGGTGGCGCGCCCTCGTTCGTCAGGACGATCTGACGCGGATCCGCCTCCTCGATGGTTCGAACGAAACGCCAACGCTTGACATTCGGCTCTTGCTCCTCGGGAGCCTTGAGCTCGAAGAACCGGGCGAAATCCGAGGCGACGGCACCGGCGTAGGCATCCGGCTGGGCAAGGATCATCTGTCGCGCGAACCGAAGCAGCTTTGCGTTGCCCTGGGGATCCTCCTGCACTTTGCCCAGCTCGAGTCCCGAGGTGAAGACCCCCTTCGTGGTCGATTCGATCGGTCCGGCGGGACAGTACTCCTGCAGTTCGTCGGCAACCTCGACCTCGTCGCAGTCGGCGAATTCAACGACCCGCCCGTAGAGAAACAATCCGTTGCGGTCGGTGACCCCGAACGAGCCTCCCGTCTGTGTCGAGAAGTAGAGACCGTACGCACCCAGGGGAATCGCAAAGCCCACGATCAGAGCTAGGGTCCGAGCCGCACCGAGGCGCCGGAGTAGCAAGTAGAGAAGGGCCGGCACGAGTGTCACGGCTCCTACGAAGCGCAGCAACGTGCTCAACCCGATCATGAAGCCACTCGCTCCCACTCCCACAACGGACGATCGTCGTGGATAGGCAATCAACATCAGGGCCCCCGCAACGAACAGGTTGAAGAAAGCCTCGGTGAGCAGGTAATGCTCGACGTTGATCACGTAGCCGTCGAGCAGTAGCGGCACCACCCCGAGCGCCGCAACGAACGCCGAAAGCCCGAGGCGGCGCATGAGCAGGTAGAACATGACCGCAACGGCGAGACCCGCGAGGTGCTGGACCAGTGAGAGCAACTGAAGGTTGCCCAGCTCGGCCAGGGGCTTGATGAGCATTGGGTAGAGCGAAGGTCTCCACCCCGTTACGTCCATCCGTAGCGCAAGGGACAGGTAGATGTAGGTGTCGCGCTGGAGCATGAGGATGGGTTGATAACCGACCATCGTGACGATCCTCAGGACCGTCCCAAGGGTCAGGACCAGGAGAAAAGCCCAGTTACCCCTCAGCACCCGCTTAATCGAGCTGCCCCCAGTGCTCCGCACAATTGGGCGGGCTCCCTAGATGAAATCGCTCTTCACGCGTCGTCCGTCCCAGCGAACGTCCGGCATGAAGACATCCCTGTGCCTCTCGACGCGGTCGGAGTACTTCTGCAGGTCCTCGAGCATGATCGTGATCTCGGCCTCTACGTCATTCGTCGGCCTGTAGCCGAGGTTCAGAAGGTTGTGGTGGTCGGGCTCGTAGAAGTGATCTTCGAGCTCGGTACGCGGGTTCTCGACACTACGCACCTCCACATCCATCCCGAGACCCGCCGCCGCCCTCTGGACCTTGTGTGCGAGTTGGGCCAGGTCGTAGACCTCCTCGAACTGGTTGAAGACGCGATACTCGCCTTGCTCGGGCGGATTCTCGAGCGCAAGCGTCAGACATTGCATCGAGTCTCGCAGTGGAAGGAAGCCACGCTTCTGTCCACCCTTGCCGAAGGGAGTGAGGGCGTGCCCGATGACCGCCTGACAACTGAACCGGTTGATCGCGGTGCCGAAGCATTGGTCGAAGTCGAGGCGCGTGAGCAACCGTTCGTCGTCACCCATGTTTTCGATTCGAGTTCCGAAGACGACTCCCTGCATCACGTCGGTAGCGCGAAGACCCCAGATCTTGCTCGCGAACATGACGTGATTCGAGCCCGAGACCTTGCTCCAGTGATAGAAGGAGTTGGCCTGGCGCGGAAAAGGAAGCTTGTCGGAACGGCCTCGGTAATCGATCTCGAAGAACCCCTCTGGAATGGCAATGTTCGGCGTCCCGTACTCGCCCATAGTGCCGAGCTTCAGGAGATGGGTTTCGGGGGCTAGGTCGCGAATGGCGAAAAGCAAGTTAAAGGTCGACCCCACGTTGTTGTTGTGAACGTCGACGGCGTGATGGACATCGATCATCGAGTAAGGAGCCGAGGGACACTCGCCGAGATGAACCACGGCCTCGGGTTCGAACTCCCCGAAAGCTCGCTCGACGAGCGAGTACTCTTTGAGATCTCCCTCCCAGAAGCGCAACTCGCGGCCGAAGGTCTCCTCGAATACCTGGAGACGATCGGCCATCGGGGCTATGGGCAGCGCGCTGTCCGAGTTCATCTCCGCCACCCAGCGGCGGCGTGAGTGGTCGTCGATGCCTGCGACCTCGTGGCCGCGAGCGGCTAGGTGCTGTGCAAGCGACCACCCCAGGTAGCCGTCCACTCCGCAGATCAGGACTCGCATTCGTCAAATTCCTTCCATCGTCCTTGTGGTGCCGCGCCCGTCGAGGGCCTGCGAAGCAGCTGAATCGGGCCTACCCGCGAGGCGCCGCAACGATACACGCAGGTCACAGCCGGTTTGTCTGCTACAGGTTTCCCGCGGTCGCCGAGGCGACCGCTTCATCTCTGAGGGAGAGCGGCCCCTCCCCTTAGGTGTCGGGGCCCTCCTCGGGCGTTTCCATGAGGCGTCGCTCGAGATCGGCGATCTCCTTGTCCAGGTCCGCTCTCGGTCCCCCGCCTCGACGCCGCTCGAAGTCCCTCATCCGCTTCGGATAGCCGATGACTTGAGCGTCGTAGACGGGAATGCCATGGCGCTCGCAGAACTTGCGTCCCTGCTCCGGATCACGAACCGGCGCCCGCGTATGGTCTCCGTCGCGATCGACGAGCAGTAGCGAGGTCGGGTTGGTCGTGGTTCGGGGCTCGATATAGCCTTCAACCCCCCTGTGCCGATCCACCCATTCATACAGATGGCGGAACTCGGGGGCCTTTTTCCTATTGAAGAGATTGCGCCACTTGTCGCCGATTCCCAACGTGCTCGTTGTCTCCTATCCCTTTCGGGACTTCACCTCTTCGATCAGCTGAGGCAGGATTTTCAGTGCATCCCCAACGATACCCAGGTCTGCGATCTGAAAGATGGGTGCTTCCTCGTCCTTGTTGATTGCAACGATCTTTTTCGCACCTTTCATTCCAACGATGTGCTGGGTGGCCCCCGAGATACCGAATGCGAGATAGACATTGGGCTTGACCGTGGTGCCGGTCTGGCCGATCTGCATGGCGTAGGGCACCCATCCCGAGTCGACCACGGCGCGGGTGGCACCGACCGCCGTGTTGCCGATGCTCGAAGCAAGCTGGTCGAGGAGCTCGAAGTTGCCGGACTCCTGAAGGCCCCGGCCCCCGGAGATGACGACGGGCGCCTCCTCGAGCTTGGGGCCGGTCGTGGCCTCCTCGTGTCGCTCGAGCCGCTTCGCCTTCTTGAGCTCGTCACCGATCGTGACCTCGACCGGAACGATCTCCGCCGCCCCGCCGCTGGGAGTTGCCTCGAACGACTTCGGCCGCACCAAGACGAGCTTTGGTGAGCCCTCGAGTGTGACATCGACGAGCGTCGTACCGCCGAACATCGCATGCTGAGCGGTGTTGAGGTCTTGAATGGCCCCCACGTTGCTCATGAGAGTTGAGCCGGTCTTGGCGCTCAGGCGACCGGCGATGTCGCGCGAGTCGTAGTTCGCCGCAAACAACACCAACTCGGGCGAATGCCCCTGAACGAGTTCGTACAACGCCTCGGTGGCCGGCTGTGCGACGTAGTCGCCGTAGACCTCGTCGTCGCTCGCATAGACCGTTTTCGCGCCGTGCTCCCCGAGCGGCCCAGCCGCGTCGGTTGCACCCGGGCCGAGCGCAACCGCCTCGACCTCGGCCCCCTCGAGGTCGCGCGCCCGCGTCAGTATCTCGAGCGCGGTGGAGTCGACTTTTCCGTTGTGAACCTCTGCAAAAACCCAAACTTTGGCCATGTTGCCCCTTTCGCGATCGTCGAGACGATCGCTCGTCAGATCACCTTTGCTTCCTTGAGGAAGTCGGCGATGCGGGCAGCGCCCGAACCATCGTCTTCGACCACCTCGCCCGCCTGACGCGCCTCGGCCTTGCCGATGTTGGACACGCTCTGGTTCACGGTCACGTCGTCACCCGAGAGCTCGAGGTCTGCGAGCGACCATTGCTCAACGGGCTTCTTCTTGGCGGCCATGATCCCCTTGAAGGAGGCGTAGCGCGGTTCGTTCACGCCCGCCGTCACCGAGATCAACGCGGGAAGGGGCGACTCGACGACGTGGTAGCCCTCGGCCGTCTGACGGTTGACCTTGATGGAGCCGTCGGCCCCTTCGAGGCTCTTGACGAAGGTTAGCTGCGGCAGCCCGAGAAACTCGGCGAGAGTCGACGGCATGGTGCCGGTGTAGCCGTCGGTCGATTCGACCCCCGCGATGACGAGGTCGAATCCGCCGGCTTTGGTGATCGCGGCCGCGAGCACCCGGGCCGTGGTCAGCGCGTCGGCGCCTCTCAGGGCGTCGTCGCTGACGAGCACGCCCTTGTCGGCGCCCATCGAAAGCCCTCTGCGCACCGCCTCCAGGGCGGCCACGGGCCCCATCGAGACAAGCGTTACCTCTCCGCCGTGGGCCTCCTTGAGCTGCAGACCTGTCTCCACTCCGAACTCGTCGCCCGGGTCGAGGACGCCCTGAACGCCCTCGCGCTTGAGGTGGTCGCCGTCCAGTTCGCCCGGAAGGTTCGGATCCGGGATGTGTTTCACGCACACCGCGATATTCAAAACGCCTTCCTTTCCATTTTCTTACTGATTGCCTGCCGGAGGACAGGGTGCTTGCAATAGCAAGCACTGTACCCCGAAAGTTGAAGATGGCGGCATCGGATCGGCCCGTGACCCCCCCAAGATGCCCGCGTGTCCGGGATCGTCCAGCATCGGTTGAGGAACCGACCTAGGGTGCTCGTCCGTATTGTCTTAGGGCAAAACGACGAAATGGGACGAACAAACAACCCCGATCTGCGGGTGGGAGTGGTGGACGGTTACCCGCTTGCGCGCGCCGGGCTGCGGGCGTTTCTCGGATCCGCGGCCGGCATCCGACTGGTCGGCGAGGTGGACGACGGCGAGGGCGCTCTCCGCCTCGTGGCCGAGCAGGGCCCCGATCTTCTCGTACTCGGCTACGACCTCTCGACGGGGCCGAACGGGGCTCAGGTCTGCCGTTCAATCAAAAGCGCGCCCGACCCACCCAGGGTTCTCGCCTTGGCCGGAAACAATTTTGCGGAGGCGATGCTGCCCCTCTTTTTGGCCGGAGCCGACTCGTACATGCCTCGGCGCAGCGACCGCGCCGCGATCCTCGAAGCGGTGCACAGGACCGCCGCCGGAGAGAGGATCTGGACAGTGCCCGAGGGCATCGAGGCATCGTCGATGCTCCAGGGTGACCCGGCGGCTCCCGGCCTGACCCCGAGAGAGCTGGAGGTGCTGACGCTGAAGCTGCATCGCCGCACGAACTCGGAGATCGCACAGAGCCTCAACATCAGCCTCCACACGGTCAAGCACCACGTGACGAGGATCATTCGCAAGCTGGGCGAGACCTCGGAGGGAACCTGAGGCCTTGATAGTGACGCCGGCCATCACCTGGAGCGTGTCGCCGGTTCTCGCGTTAACGTCGTTCGCCCGGGCCGACACCCAGCGCGCTCGGAGCGAGCCAAACGGGCACATTGCGGTTGATTCCAGTTCCGGAGCGGCGTGCTTCGATGTCCAGACCATCAACGTGGACACGCCGATTACCGGCTACATCTACAGCGGGAGCAATAACCAGTTCCCGGCGGGAGCGATCCGCGGGCAACTGGATCCGGCCGCCCGAGGTCTAGAACGCAGCTCCTCAGTCCTTGCGCGGAGTCAGAATGCAGAACTCGTTGCCCTCGGGGTCGGCCAATACCTTCCACGTGACGTCCGGGTCGCGCCCCTGCCCGATCTCGACATGCGTCGCGCCGAGCGACAGCGCGCGCTCGACCTCTGCAGCCTGCTCGTCGGGGTTCAGGTCGAAGTGCATCCGGTTCTTGCCCGCCTTGACGTCGGGCGCCTTGAGGAACAGCACGGCGGGCCCGCTCTCGTCCGGTTTCTCGATCGCAACCTCGTCGTCGTCGTCGTAGACGACCTTGTAGCCGAGCAACTCGCTCCAGAACTCCGCAAGGCGATGAGGATCCGCCGCGTCCAGAGTTACCGTGTACAGCTCGCTAGTCATGACTCCTCCTATCAGGCCCCGTCTTCGTCTTCGCTTGCGACACAGAATTCGTTCCCCTCAGGGTCGGCCATCACGGTCCACGATGCGTCGTGGGGTGTACCGATGTCGATGATGGTCGCACCCAACTCTATGAGCCGGTCGACTTCGGCCGCTCGGTCGTTCGTTTCGATGTCGAGGTGAACCCGGTTCTTGCGCTGCTTGTCCTCCGGCACCTTGATGAATAACAGGGGCGTGGCCGAACCCATCGAGGACTCTACCCAGACATAGTCGTCGCCCCTCTGAATCGTTTCGTAGCCGAGAGCGCGCGACCAGAAGAGACCCACCCGGGCCGGATCGGAGCAATCGAAGGTGACGGAGTGGATCCTGCTGGTCACTTCATCTCTCCTCCGGAGCGGCGGTCCATGCCTCTGTCGCCCGATCGCCCGACCCTCTCACTAAACCATTGACGTGTGTACTTCCGGCCGCTTCCTCCGAACTCGGCCCGGCGGGCGAGCCGTTTGGCCATCAACCCGAAGATCGAGATGTGAAAGGGCCACAGGGCCCACCAGTAGAGTCGTCCGAGAAGCCCTCGGGGGCGGAAGTAGGCGGTCTGGCGCAACTCCGAGCCCCCGTCCGCATCGACGACTCTGAACTCGAGCCAAGCTTCTCCCGGCACTTTCATCTCGGCCTTCAGCAGCAGCCGGTCGGGCCCCGTGTCCTCGACCGTCCACCAGTCCACCCGTTGGCCCGGCTCGAGTGGCCCGTCGGGACGATCCCAGCGCAGGCCGGTGCCGCCCACCGCGTCGTCCAGGCGCGCCCTGATCCACCAAGTCCATCGAAGCGGGTACCAGCGTGCGTTGCCTCCGATGCGCGCGATCTCCTCGCGCAGTCTGTCCTCCTCGGCCCCCGAGCGCGCCCGCTGCATGTCGACCAACAGTCCGTCCAGCGAACCCGGTGGGGGCTTCAGTTCGGGATCCGTGGGCGAGTCGAGAAAGTCGATCTGGCTCCGGAGCGCTTGCCCGACCGCCTCCTTGTAGCAGGCGGGCTTTATCTCGGGCCAGATCCTCGTTGCCGAGTCGTCGTCGACGACGACCTCGTTTCTAAGTCCTTCGATCAAGGGTTGCGAGATCGAAGACTTCACCGGAGTGACCAGGTTGACCCAGTAGGAGCTGAGTCGCGGAGTCAACACGGGAACGCTAACGATGATGCGCTTCAGCCCGCGCACGGCCGCGTAGTCGAGGATCATCTGCTTATAGGTCAGCGCGTCCAGCCCTCCGACCTCCACGATTCGACTCTCCTCGAGGTCGACCGTCGCGCCCGCGACCAGGTAATTCGTTAGGTCCCACCCCCCGATCGGTTGTATGCGCGTGCTAAGCCAGCGAGGCGCGATCATCGCCGGCAGTCTCTCGGTCAGGTGCCTGAGCATCTCGAACGCAACCGAACCCGAGCCGATCACGATCGCGGCGCGAAACTCGAGCACCTCTACCGCTCCCTCGGCGAGGATGCGCCCGACCTCGTGGCGCGATCGAAGATGTTGAGACAGCTTGTCGTTCTGATTTCCCAGGCCGCCGAGATAGACGATCCGTTTAACGCCGGCGGCGGCGGCCGCGTCCGCAAAGTTGTGGGCCGCCTTCTTGTCCATGTCGGCGAAGCCCTTCGAGTCCATGGAGTGCACGAGGTAGTAGGCGACGTCGATGTTCTGCATAACGCGCTCGAGGGACGACGCATCCTGGAGGTCCGAGGCAATCGCCTCGACCTCCGGATGCCTCTTACCGATGTCCTCGGGATGGCGCGAGGTCGCCCGCACCATCCACTCGGCCTCAATCAGGCGAGGTATGAGACGCGACGCGACATAGCCGGTCGCCCCGGTGACCAGGACTCGTGGGCTCTCGGTGCCGTTCATCTCAGCGGCCGGTGAACCTTGCCTTCCCCGGTCCCTTTTCGGCGAATGACTCCATCCCGTGGCTCTGGTCCTCGGTCGAGAACAGCGAGGCGAACGCCTGGCGCTCGAGAAGAAGGCCTGTGGCCATGTCGACGTCGGCGCCGTTCTGAATCACCTGCTTCGCCGCCATGAGCGCTATCGCGGGTCCGGCTGCGTAACGTTCCGCGGTCTCGAGGGCTCGCTCGTAGACCTTGTCGGGTGGGACGACCTCGTTCACCAGGCCGATCGCGAGAGCCTCCTCGGCCGCCACGAACCGCCCGGAGTAGATGATGTCCTTTGCTCGCCCCACCCCGACGAGCCGCGGCAGACGCTGGGTTCCGCCCGCGCCCGGCATGACGCCGAGCAGGATCTCGGGTTGTCCGAGCTGCGAGTCCTCGGCGCATATCCGCAGGTCACAGGCAAGGGCGAGCTCACAACCTCCCCCGAGCGCGTAGCCCGTGATCGCGGCGATCGTGATGTGAGGGAGCTGCTCGAACCGTGTGAAGACGTTCTGGAAACGTCCTATGTAACGGTACATCGACGGGGTGTCCTGGGAGGCCATCTCCTTGATGTCGGCGCCCGCGGCGAAGACTCTCTCGCCTCCCCAGACGACGACCGCCCTCACGCTCTCGTCGACCGCCAGGGCGTCGACCGCCTCACCTATCTCGGTCGCCACCTGCTCGTTGAGCGCGTTGACCTTGGGCCGGTCCAACCTGATGGTGGCAACTCCGTTATCGGACACCTCGTAGTTAACGAACTCGCCCACGCGCGCCTCCAGAGAAATCGTCGGTATCTATTACGCCAAACCTATTTCCTGCTGGGGAGATCAGTAGCCGCGCTCGATCCACTCATCCATCTGTGGGGCCTCGGCGGCAATCGTCGTGGTTTCGCCGTGCCCGGGGTGAACGATCGTCTCGCCCGGCAACCCGAGAAGCCGAGTCCGGATCGACTGGATGATCGTCGGGAAATCGGAGAACGAGCGTCCGGTCGCTCCGGGACCGCCCTTGAACAGCGTGTCTCCCACGAAAACATTGCCCTCACCGTCATAGATCGACACGCCCCCGCGGGTGTGGCCCGGGGTATGCATTATCTGCAGGCGTGCGCCGCCGACCGTGATCAGGTCCCCGTCCTTCAGATCCTCGTCCCACCTCTTGTTCGGGTAGACCTGGTTCCACAGTTCCTCGTCGGCCGGATGAAGCGCGACCGGCGCGTTCAACTGTGGTTGCAGCTCGCTGATTGCGTTGATGTGGTCGTTGTGAGCGTGTGTGCAGAGAATCATGCGCACGTTCCGACCGCCGACGCCCTCCACGATCGGGTCGGCCTCGTGGGCCGCGTCGATGACGATGCACTCGTCGCCGTCGCCGACGATCCAGATGTTGTCCTCGACGTCGAAGTCCTCGCCGTCGAGAGTAAACACTCCCTTGGTGACGACCTTGTCAATCCTCAAAGGACCACCACCGAGCGCAGCACGTCGCCCTTCTCCATCTTGTTGAACGCGTCCTCGACCTCGTCGAGCTTGATCCGCTCGCTCACGAACCGATCGAGGTCGAGCCTGCCCTGCAGGTACAGGTCGATCAGCATGGGGAAGTCGCGCGTCGGCAGACAGTCGCCGTACCACGAGGGCTTGAGCGCGCCACCGCGACCGAAGAACTCGATCATCGGCAACTCCACCGTCATCGACGGATCCGGAACGCCCACCTGGACGAGGGTGCCGGCGAGGTCGCGCGCGAAGAAGGCCTGCTTCATGACGTCGGGATGCCCCACTGCCTCGATCGCAACATCGACCCCGAAACCGTCCGTCAGTTCCTTGATCGCCTCGACGGGATCACCGGTGGACGCGTTGACGGTGTGCGTCGCACCGAAGTCGGTCGCCCACTCGAGCTTCCTGTCGTCGAGATCGACGGCGATGATCGTGGTCGCGCCCGCGAGCTTTGCTCCGAGAATCGCTGCGTCGCCGACACCCCCGCATCCGAACACTGCTACCGAATTGCCCGGGCCGACGTCGCCGGTGTACATGGACGCTCCCAGACCGGCCATGACCCCACACCCGATGAGGCCCGCCGTCTCGGGGGGCGCGCTCTCGTTCACGGGCACTGCCTGCCCTGCAGCAACGAGGGTCTTCTCGGCGAACGCGCCGATACCGAGCGCGGGAGTGAGGGGCGTCCCGTCCTCCAGCGTCATCTGCTGAGTCGCATTGAGCGAACCGAAGCAGTACCAAGGCCGGCCGCGCCGGCATGAGCGACACTCGCCGCAGGGAGCTCGCCAGGCGAGAATCACGAAATCGCCGGGGGCCACCTCGGTCACGCCCTCGCCGACGGCCTCGACTACGCCGGCGGCCTCGTGACCCAGGAGAAAGGGGAAATCGTTGGTGATGGCTCCGACCTTGTAGTGGAGGTCCGTGTGGCACACGCCGCAGGCCTGCACGGTGACGAGGGCCTCGCCGGGCCCGGGATCCGGTACGAGGATGGTGGTGACCTCGACGGGCTCGCCCTTGGCTCGGGAGACGACTCCCCGGACCTCGTGGACCACTCCGCTCCCCCTTGTCGTTGGTTGAATGATCGTTCGATAGCGTATGCCACGCGGTTGTCGATCCAACTAGGAGGAACTGCGTGCCGGACAAATTGCTCGACCAGCTCATCGAATGGCTTCGCATCCCGTCGATCTCCTCGGGAGGAGGCGATCCGCAGGATCTCGCACGAGCTGCCGAATGGGCGCGCAACTACATAACCGCCGCGGGGGGCGAGGCAGAGGTCGTACCGGGCGACGTGAACCCTCTGGTCGTCGGCGAGTTACGCGCGGCCGATCGCAAGGCTTCGACCGTTCTCATCTACGGCCATTACGACGTGCAGAGCGCCGATCCGATCGAGGCTTGGACCACTCCTCCCTTCGAGCCCGAGATCCGAAACGACCGTCTCTACGCACGCGGAGCGGCCGACGACAAGGGCAACTTCTTCCCGCTGCTATACGTCGCATGTGAGCTTGCTCGGAAGGGCGAGCTTCCCGTGAACGTGCGCGTCCTGGTCGAGGGCGAGGAAGAAGCAGCCGGTGACAGCGTCGTCAACTGGGTCATGGCCGACGAGCGCGGTGCGGACGTCGCCATCGTCTTCGACAGCGAGATGCTGGACGACTCGACCCCGGCGATCACGCTCGGGGTGCGCGGCATCGTGTCGGTGGCGGTGGACGTCCGCACCGCGCGCGGCGATTTGCACTCGGGATTGTTCGGGGGCACCGTGCTCAATGCCACGCACGCGCTCACCCAGATGCTCGACGCGGTGCTGCCGGGACCGGACGGAAGGTTGCGTCCGGAGCTTCGGGCCGGCCTCGTCGAGCCCACCGAGGACGAGCGCAAGGCCTGGGCCCAACTGCCGAACGCGGCCGAGTTGTTCGAGCAGGTCGGAGGAAGGCCCATCCACGAGACCTCGGCGGAGACCTACTACGAGCAGAACTGGGCCGACGCCTCGATCGACGTCAACGGCATCGCGGGTGGCGACGCCGTCCAAACGCGCACGATCATCCCTGCCGTCGCGAGCGCGAAGTTGTCGATGCGCCTCGCTCCGGACCAGCGCGCAGCCGAGATCGGGCCGGTGCTCGAGGGACTGTTGCGGGCCGCGGCACCAGTGGGGGCCGAGGTCGACATCAAGTTGCACGGCTGCGACCCGGCGGCCTTCGATCCCGCCGATCCGGCGTTGAAGTTGGGGGCCGACGCGCTCGCCGAGGCCTGCGGCGCGCCACCCGCACTGATCCGCTCGGGCGGCTCCATCCCGGTGCTGGCCGCGTTCGCCGAACGGGGGATACCCACGATCCTGAGCGGCTTCACCGGCCCCGAGGACAACTTCCACGCGCCGGACGAGAGCTTCAGGCTCGAGAGTCTGCGCCTGGGCGAGGCCTCGTCACGAGCCCTCTACAAGCACCTGGCGAAGCTGGGGGCCTGACGGGAGGCCGTCAGAACTGGATCGGTCCCACCAGGCAGCACTTTGGCGACAGCGACTTACGTGCCACCACCGGTTGAAGAAAATGCGGGACCCCTTGGGCCAGTGGGTCGACGATCACACTCCTGGAGACGGGGAGCCGCAGCTGCTGTGCCCACCCATCCGTATCGTAGGTGATGCGGCTCAGGCAGTCCTGTATGACGGGAGCGAAGACGCGTTGCCGGGTTCGGACAACGGTAGCCGGCGAGTTCAAGGCCAGTCCACCCGGTAGAGGTCCGAACTGCTTGTAGCGGGCTCTTCACTTCCCTTACTACGGGCGTCATAGCCGTCGGTGTACCGAGTGTTCTCTAGATCCAACCGCGCATCGCAGCACTTGAGCAGGCTCGGCCTATGTGTGATCAGCAGTGTCGTACGTCCTCGTATCAGGCGTGTCATGGCGTCCATAATCGCTGACTCGGTCTTTGTATCCACTGCGCTCGTCGGTTCATCGAGTATCAATATGGGAGCGTCTTTCAAGAAGGCACGGGCAAGGGCGATCCGCTGCCGCTCGCCACCCGAAAGGCGCATGCCTCGCTCGCCGACCAGCGTGTCGTAGCCGTTGGGCAGATCCATTATGAAATCGTGAGCGTTGGCGGCCCTCGCCGCACGCTCGATTTCCTCGGGCGTGGCGTCGGGCCGTCCATAGACGATGTTTTCGGCGATGGTCACCGAAAAGAGCAGAGCGTCTTGAAGAACGATGGACAGCTGGTTTCTCAAATCTCGAAGCCGGTAATCCCGCAGGTCGATCCCGTCTAGGAGGATGGACCCAGATTTAGGATCATGGAATCTCGCGACTAGATTGACCAGAGTAGTCTTTCCAACTCCCGTTCTTCCACGGATTCCAAGGCAGGTATCGGCCGGAACAAAGAATGACAGCTCGCGCAGGATCGGCCGCTCGGCGTCGTAGGAGAAGGAGACATCGCGAAACCGGATGGCTCCCTCAGCCCTGATCAAGGGTCGTGCACCCGGCCTGTCTTGGATTTGGGGAGCCAGGTCGAGCAACTCGAAGACACGCTCTGCGCTCACCAGGGCTGATTGCATGGCAGCGACTTTCTTACTGATGGTCTTGAGAGGTGAGTACAGCTGCGCCAGATACGAAATCACTATCAATAGCGCGCCAAGCGTTAGCGTCCCCGCCTCGACGTTGAGAACTCCAACGAACAACACGGCGGCTACACCGACTGCGCTTACCAACCCGATGAGGAGACCGAACGCTCCCTCCGCGATGGCCAATTGGATTCGAGTTCGCACGCCCTCGGAAGACCGCATCAGGAAGCGGGTCTCTTCGGCACCCTCGCGCCCAAACGCCTTAACCAGCCGAAGCGCTCCCAAAGCTTCCTGGACCACCTTGAGTGCGTGCGTGTCAAGCTCTTTAGCCGCGTGGTGCCCGGAGCGGATTCGCTTTCTGTATGAGCGGATCAGCAAGATCATGGGGGGGCACACCCCCAGAGCAACCAGTGCGAGTTGCCAATTGATGCGGAGGGTGACGTAGACCATCGCAGCGATGGTGACACTCGACGAAATGAACATGAGGATGCCGTCGACCGCGATCTGCTGAAAACACATCGCGTCGTACTGAATCCGGTAGACGGAGTCGGCCAGTCCTTTGGAATCGTGGTATGTGAGCGACAGGTTCTGGAGATGCTGGAACAGGCGAGTGCGCGATCGTAGCGTGAGTTGCTCTCCCGTGTAAGTCCGCAGCGCGTGGCTGCCCAGGTTTTGCAGTTGCACCAGGAGCACGATCAAGACCTGGAGTACGGCAACCATCGTGAGCAGCCGGACATTGGAGCCCGCTCCATCGCCGGGCAGAAGCCACCGAAGTGGGCCCGTCAGGGGTTGGTTCCCGACGACGCTGTCCACCGCGATCTTCAAGGGCAGCGGGGTCAGGAGCATCAAGGGTGTGGCAATGACGTCGAGCAGGAGGATGCCGGCCATGTGGCGCCAGTAGGGTCGCGCCTGGTTGAGCACGCGGAAACAAAGAAGCGCATCCCGATGCTGGCTCCTAACTCCCGGTCCCAATCTCGGTTTGGTGGGAAACCACCATCCTGCGCGCACATCCTCGCGCGTTATCACGCGCCAGACTCCTCGGTCGTCGATTTCACCGATCTGCGGACGAGGAGCCGCAGGAGCAGGCCCTCGAGCAAGGTCGCTACCACCACGGTGGCGAGGACCTTCACGCCTAGTGAGGCATCAACGCCCACAAGGCCGAGCGCCACAATGATTCCCAAGATCGCCGCGGGCCCCAGTCTGAATGACACTCTGTAGACCGGCGTCCAGACCCATAGGAGCGCCGTCCTGATCACACACCGCGTGAGCGATGCGATCGTGACCTCGAGGTCCCACCCCTGGTACTCGTTTCCCGCACGTACCCTGCAGAACCTGGTATTGAGATCGCCCTGGAGTCGGTCGAGCCAGCTGCTCCGCTCGCCGTCCCAGCCCGATGCCGGGGCTCCCATTGGAGGTTTTGGCCCTATCAGGCGAGCTTGGGCCCTGACCAGAGGTTGAGCGACGTGGAAGAACGCCACCAGCAGTCGCAGGGCGATTGGATGGCTTTCGTAGCGGCCGGGCCGCACCGAGAGCGCGATTGCGGTCGCATAGGCCAAAAGGAGCGCGAACCCTAGTGATGCCCCAGCAACCCCCCACGGCGACAGGACGGCGGCCCCCATCCCCAGGCATGTGCCGGCGAAGATAAATGGGATGAGACCGGAAATACGGGCGATTGCCTCCTGCGGTCGACGCGAAACGACCGGCTGGAAGGGCGACTGGCCCAGGCGGCCGTGGTAGACGATGGGGCGGAACAGGGTCGGGAGCAGGCCGACGCCGACATATATCGCCCCCTTCCAGCGGGCCTGCCGCACCCGATCGAACCGACGAGGATGCCGCCCCGCGAGCAGACGCTCGGCTCGCCCATATCCTCCCTGCTGACGGAGATAGCCGCGAACCGTGTCCCTTCGGTGATGAAGCACCTGTGCGGCCGGCGCGAAGCCGATGTCGCGTCCCAGCTCGGTGACTTTCCAGCACACGTCAACGTCGTCGCCCGCGACGGTGTAGATCGGATCGAACCCGCCCACCTCCTCGAGCACTTGCCGACGAAAGGCCATGTTGCACCCGGGGACGTGTTCCGCTCGATCGTCGGACAAGAGCACTTCCACTGGCGTGCCCGGCGACTGGGCGACAGCCCTTTCGACAAACCCCAGCCCGGGCACCGGGAGGTTGGGGCCCCCCGTCCCCGCGACACGTTCCTCTTCCAAGGACATTGCAAGGTTGAAGGGCCACTCGGGGTGACAGAACGCGTCCGCGTCCAGGAACGCAACGATCTCTCCGGTGGCAGCTCGAATCCCCGCATTGCGGGCCTCTGCCAATCCGACGTGCGGCAGTTCGAACAAGCGACAGGCAAAGCGCCGGACGATCTCACGGGTCTGGTCTGTAGACCCATCATCGCAGACGATTATCTCGAGGTCCGGGTAGTCGCACGCGGCAAGCGACTGGATGCACCTTTCAATCCATCGCGCCCCGTTGTAGACGCAGACCACCGCAGAGACGCGCGGCCACTCGGCGCGCAAGTCCCGCATAGTCGAGCGCGCCCAGCCGCTCACCACATCCAGGGCCGGCTTGCCACGACGAGCAGCATCGGTGATGCCGAAGCCCCACCCGTTCACTTCCTCCCCGGCGACTGCCCAATCGTCCGTCCATGAGAAAACGGTTGCACCGGCGCAACCGCACTCGTCCGCGAGCCGGAGCTGCCAGTCGAGGGCTTCAGCCTGTCGGTCCTGTCCGTGGACTTCGGCGGCCAGACCTAGTTCGGTGATCACTAGAGGCAGATTCTCTGTCACTATCTGCAAGTGACGAAGATAAGCACCGAAGCTCTCTCGACGTTCCAAGAACACGTTGAAACATGCGAGGTCTTGGTCGCGAACGTGCAGATACTCAGTCGTGGGAAAGTTTACGTATGTCGCAAACATCGCCGGATCGGCTGCGTGCACGTCGTCGATCAATGCACTCAGTGTGTCCTCGACCCGCCTCGGGCCGTGCATTCTCACCAAGTCGGCGGGGACCTCGTTGCCGACGGCGATCGCCAGGATCGAAGCCCGGCCGGCGAATCTGTGCATCGCATAGGAAACAGCGCGCCGGCCAGCTTCAAGCACGCGTTTTTGCGCGAGCCGACCAGTATGGGCCTCCGATCGCCAGTCGAAGTAGTGCAATCCGACAATGATGCGGAGCCCTAGCTCCTCGGCGATCTCGATGAAGTCGTCCGGTGGCACGTCATATGTGCGGACTGTATTGAGGCCGGCTTCTGCCATGGCGCGAAGGTCTTGCTTGAGCCGCCACCTCTCTGGGTAAGGGGCTGCATCAAGGCGGGGCACGAATGTACCGTATGTTGCCCCACGGACTCGAAAGGGCCGTTCGTCGACGGCAAGATGATTCCCGTTGGCGGTAATCCGCTTCACGTTAGCCTCTTAGGAGAATGGATTCAGATCTTCGGTAGGCCGTTTCACTAGCGGGCAGTGATGCTCATTGGAGAGTGACTCGATTACCCCTGGAGGCCAACGCTTTCCTCAATCGATCAAATTCTTCGCAACAGCCGCTTTGACGATCCACTTAAGAACGCGTATAAACCGACCTCATCTCGGATGATCAGTCTCGGCACGCTTACCGATCGACCGCAAGTTGAAATTCTTCAGCTGACTTTTCCGGTCATGCGCCTTCTTGCGTTTACCACGCAGACCCACACCATGTCACGGGTGGTTCTGGGGGAGACCATTAGGGGCTACGGATTTGACCCGGAAGGACTACCACCCGGGGCCACATCGTCGGGAACCAGGGGTTAGTCATCAGAAGGAGGCTTGACGCGCGGCCGAAGGCCACAGAAAGTGTGCACTCGAAGGTTCGCCTGTGCGCGAGCATCGCCTCGCGTTCGGCGTCAACGGGGCCGTTCGCGGTCAGATGATGCTCCAGCTTGTCGCGACCTTTTGGGAGTCAAGGTGGTGCACTGAATATGGTCGACATGAGGGCGCGCGTAGCGACCACGCTGTCCGAGCCTGGTGCGCCTGAGCTCGCCGCGCTCCTGCAAGAGGTAGTCGGAACAAGAGACCTCCTCCAGGTGAGCAAGTTGAAGGTGGGCGTCTACCGCTTCGCGTTCGAAGTGGGGGGAGGTCCGCACTCCTTGGTGGCAAAGCGCCTGGCCCCAGATAGAGCGCAGCGGAATCGGCTCGTCGCCGAGCGGTGGCTTCCAGCAGTAGGCTTGGCCGCCCACGGTCCGTCGCTCCTTGGAGCTGTCGCGTTGCCAGATTGCCGTTATGTTTGGCACCTTTATGAAGACGTCGGCCCCCACACTCTTGAAGATGAGAGTGACGTGGCGCGAATCGAGGCCGCGGTCAACTTTCTGACGCAATTGCACGGCGGTTTCGTCGGCCACCCACTCCTGGCCGAGTGCCGGGTATGGGGGGAAGATCACGGGATAGATTTCTATCGGTCAAGCGTTGGGGATGCCATCACGGCCCTTCGGGCACTGCGGCCGCCGGGCTTCATACCAGATCCCGGGCAGGCCCGGCTGCGCGATCGATTGCTGGCAAGGCTCGACGACCTTTGGGCAGAGGCCGAGGGCCGCGTTGAGATCTCAAGGCGGGCCGGAGAAGAAGAGACCATGCTTCACGGCGACCTATGGCTCAGGAATATGTTCGTGCTGTCAGGAGGCGATGAATTGCTCGTCCGCCTCATTGACTGGGACCATGTTGGCGTAGGCTCCCCCAGTTACGATCTCTCGATTTTTCTTCTCCGCTTCCCAGTCGAAGATCGCAAACAGATTCTGGACGCGTATGAACATGCAGCCTCTCGTGGTGGTGGCGCTGCCCCAGAACGTGCCGATCTGAACGTCATCTTCGAGACCGCGGAACTCGCGCGGGTGGCCAACCGGCTGATCTGGCCTGCGCTGGCTGCGCACGACGGCAATTCCGGATGGGCCTTCGAGGAGCTGGCGACAGTTGAGACGTGGTTCGAAGCGCTGGACGCCAGAGTCCCGCTATGAGCGACTAAGGGAAGAACGTGAGCGATCGGCCGAAGGTGATCCTGGCGACGCGGGGGTGGGCGGCCACGCCGGAATTCGCCGGTACGACATGGGCGGCACTTCAGTGGATGCTCGGCGCGCAGCGGCTTGGGGTCGACATCTACTGGCTGGATCGGCTGGGTCCTGTCAACGAGTTCAGGGACGTCCACAGTCTCGGCTATCTGGTCGAGCGATTCGCCGAAACGGCTCAACGGTTTGGGTTCGAAGAGCGCTATGTCGTGCAGTACAACGACGGGCAACATTACTTCGGCTTATCCGCGGAGGAACTCGACAGTCTTACATCGGACGCGGCCTTGCTTCTAAATATGGGCGGATACCTGCCTTTGGACTCGGCCCTAATGCTCATACCACGCAGAGCATTCCTCGACCTCGATCCTGGCTTTACTCAGATATGGGCGCACCAAGCGGATATCGGTCTCTCCAGGCACAATCTGTTTTTCACCCTTGGTCAGAATGTTGCTACACCCGACTTTGCGATCCCAACGCTCGGCATCAAATGGCGGCCATTCTTTCCGCCGGTTGTGCTCCAGCAATGGCCGGCCAATATCGATGAACGATGTGAACGCCTCTCTACGGTGGCCGATTGGAGAGGCTCGCAGGAGGCAATCTTCAAAGAGGAGCACTATGGCGGCAAGCGACGAGAATTCATCCGGTTCCTCGATCTCCCTCGAGATACTGGTCGACGGGTGCATCTGGCATTGTGTATCGGCCAGGACGACTTCGAGGATCTAGGGCTCTTGCTGGGGCATAACTGGCGCGTGTGCGACCCGTTCCAGTATGCAGGTAACGTCATCGGCTACCGGGAGTTCATCCGTCTTTCTCGTGCTGAAGTCAGTGTGGCTAAGAGTGGTTATGTAATGACGCGTGGCGGTTTTGTCAGCGATCGCACCGCCTGTTACCTGGCGTCCGGCAAGCCTGCACTCGTCCAGTCAACAGGCTTCGAGTCGAGCGTTCCCACGGGAAAGGGCCTGGTGACGTTTAGCACCTTGCAGGAGGCTGTGGCCGGTCTGAACAGCATCGAGGCTGACTACTTGGGCCACTGTCGCGCAGCGAGGCGCATCGCCGAGACGTATTTCGACTCCGATCGAGTTATCGCGTCGGTGCTCGAACGCGCCGGACTGTGATCCACCGCGCAGAGAAGTCTGCACGCTGTCCTGGTGGACACAGGTGGCCTCACTAATCTACGGCGGATTCCCACCGATTCTCGGGAAGAAAGGAAACTTGTCACACCGCCTCAATAGATTGTGAGTCATGGACGAGGCCCCCGGCACCCGCCTTCACGACCAGCAGACCGACGCGATTGAGCAGCTCTCGGCGCTCAGGGCGACGACCGACTCTCAGATCCTCGGGATCATCCGGGCGGCCGAGGAGTCCAAGGTCTGGATGGTCGATGGTTCGCCCTCGCTGGTCGAGTGGGTCGCGTGGCGATGCCGGCTGACTCGGGCCGAGGCCCGCAGCCAGGTCGAGGTCGCTACTGCGCTGGCCTCGCTGCCGCAGATCGCAGCCCGGCTCGACGACGGCTCTCTGTCGCTGAGCCAGGTCGCCGTGCTGGTGGACTTCGTGGAGGGCGACGGGGATGCCGAGTGGGCCGAGCGGGCCCGGGGCATGCACGTCGAGCAGCTCAGGGCATGGCGGCGAGCCGCCCGTCGGGTCACGAGCGGGGAGGCAAACGAGGACCACGCCGGCCGCTCGCTGTCCTGGTGGTGGGACCGAGACAAACGCTTCCTCAACCTCAAGGGCAGGTTTCCCGCCGAGCAGGGGGCGAAAGTGGACAAGGCCCTCAGCCGCTTGAGCGAGGGCCGGCCCAAGCTGCCCAACGGAACCTACGAGAGCCTCGAGCGGCGCGGGGCCGACGCGCTGGTCGAGCTCGCGGGCACCTCGATCGCAGACGACGCCGATCCCGATAGGGCCACGATCGTGGTCCACGTCGAGGCGGACGCACTCCTGGGCGATGAGGGCGCCGCTGCGCTCGAGGGCGGCTGCGAGCTCGCCCCCGAGACAGTCAGGCGACTGGCCTGCGAGGCCTCGCTGCAGACGGTCGTGAGCCACAAGGGCAAGTCGATCGGGGTGGGGCGCAAGAGCCGAACCCCGCCGCCCTGGCTCAGGCGGCTGGTGGTCAAGCGAGACGGATGCTGCCGCTTTCCCGGGTGTGAGCGGAGACGCCACTTACACACCCACCACATTCGACATTGGACCCTCCACAAGGGGCCCACCGAGTTGGACAACCTATTGATGCTGTGCACCCATCACCACCGCTTGG
The DNA here is from genome assembly GCA_050693895.1 of Actinomycetota bacterium. Taxonomy (GTDB): domain Bacteria; phylum Actinomycetota; class CADDZG01; order CADDZG01; family WHSQ01; genus WHSV01. The sequence goes on from JBOGWS010000014.1 coordinate 20,343, forward strand.
TGCACGAGGGCGGCTGGGACATACGCGGGAAACCCGACGGAGAGATCGTGCTTATCAGACCCGACGGGCGGGACTACGGTCCCGAGCGGCCGCGCCTCAGAGACGACATCCGTGAGCGCATTCTGGGGCCGAGCCGGCGCTCCGCCTCGGGCGTGCCGAGTGCCATGGAGCTTTGTCTCGACGCAGCAAGCGCGCCCGGCTAGGCAAGTTGCGCTCGGAAGGCTTGGGTCTCATAGGGCAGAGCGAATGACTCTCGTCCGGTCAAGTCGGGGTGCGTGTCGCAGAGATGGGCGAT
>JBOGWS010000015.1:0-52139 GCA_050693895.1 Actinomycetota bacterium
AACTGCTGGTCGCGCCGTACTTGGATGAAGTTCTGGGGCATCGTGCACCTCCGCAACTGGGCTTGTCTCAGTGTGGCGAACTCAGGCCCGGATCGCGAGCCTTTGCGGAGGTTTTCGCGACAGGCTCTATTCGATCATGGTGCGCGAAAGAACGCTGGATACTAGGCGGAAGCGCGCGACCAAACAGATGCGGCCCCTTTAGGGCGCTCCACGTACCCACTCCCCTCGTTGCCCGGGTTTTTGGTCCCGCCGGCAACCGGAAGCAGCCCCATAAGCCTCAGAGACCCATGCCCGGGGGCAGGTTCATGCCTCCCGGTAGCTTCATCTTTCCCTTCCCCTTGCCTCCGGACATCGTCTTCATCATCTTGCGCACCTGATCGAACTGCTTGACGAGCTTGTTGACCTCCTGGATCGAGGTCCCCGAGCCCGCGGCGATCCGCTTGCGCCGGCCCCCGTTCAGCACGTGGGGATTGTTGCGCTCCTGGACCGTCATCGAGCGGATGATCGCCTCGATCTTCGGCATCTGGTTGTCGATCTGATCGTCCGCCACGGGAAGCTTCCCCATGCCGGGCATCATCCCGAGCACCTGGCTCATCGGACCCATCTTCTTTAGCGCCTGCATCTGGCTTAGGAAGTCCTCGAAGGTGAACTCCGCCTTGCGGAGCTTGGCCTCCATCTTTTTAGCCTCGGCTTCGTCGAAGACCGACTCGGCCTTTTCGATCAGCGTCAACACGTCACCCATCCCGAGGATGCGACTCGCCATGCGGTCGGGATGGAACGGCTCGAGGTCACCGAGCTTCTCTCCGACACCTGCGAACTTGATGGGACGTCCGGTGACGAAGGCCATCGACAAAGCGGCTCCACCGCGCGCGTCCCCGTCGAGCTTCGTGAGCACGACGCCGGTGACATCGACCTCCTCGATGAACGACTCGGCGACGTTCACCGCATCCTGGCCCGTCATCGCGTCGCATACGAGCAGAATCTCGGTCGGTTCGACCGCATGGGCGACCGCTCCGAGTTCCTTCATGAGCTCGGGGTCGACGTGCATGCGTCCCGCCGTGTCGACGACGAGGTCGCTGTAGCCCTCGTCGCGGGCATGTTCGAGAGCGCGCCCGGCGACACCGGCAGCGTCATGGTCCGGCGTGTCGAGCTCGGCGTGGACCGGAACCCCGACCTGCTCGCCGAGGAGTTGGAGCTGGCGAATGGCCGCAGGCCTACGAAGGTCCGCGGCCGCGAGGATGGGCTTGCGGCCTTGGCTCTTGAGGAGCCGAGCGAGCTTGCCCGCCGCCGTGGTCTTGCCCGAGCCTTGAAGGCCGGCCATGAGGATGACGCGCGGCGGGCGAGAACTTACCTCGAGGCCCACGTTCGCCTCACCGAGAATGTCGATCAACGCTTCGTTGACGATTTTTATTACCTGCTGAGCCGGGGTCAGGCTCTTGTGGATCTCCGCTCCGTCGGCCCGCTCGCGCACGTCTTTGACGAACGCCTTGACGACCTTCAACGAGACGTCCGCCTCCAACAGTGCGAGGCGGATCTCGCGAAGGACCTCGTCGACCTGCTTCTCGCTTAGGCGACCGCGCGATTTGAGCCGAGTGAATATGTCATCGAGCCGGTTGGATAGTGAGTCGAACATCGAAGAATCCTTTTGATCTGGTGACTTGGTGCGTCTGCCCGACGACTAGATTACGGCGAGGACGGCTCCTACTGTGATCATCGCCAGGCTGACTCTTGGTCCGATGGTCTGAAGCGTCCGCTGGCGCTCGGTGGGGGCCGGGTTCAGGTTCCGCTCGATGCGCGAGACTCCACCGAGCCATACTCCGAGCCCGACCAGGATGCCACCGACAAGGCTCTCCGGTTCGATGAGCCGGTAAACGATGTAGCCGAACGCGACGGCGGCGAGTCGCAGCGCCAATCGCCTGCCCTCGTCCACGGGGCGCCTGTCCCTTGGCTTGGCCACGACGCTAGGCCAGGATGGCGTCGACGTACGCCTTCGGGTCGAAGGGCTCGAGGTCCTCGATGCCCTCGCCCACCCCGATGAGCTTTATGGGGATGTCGAGGTCGTCCTCGATGGTCAGAGCGATGCCGCCCTTGGCGGTGCCGTCCAGCTTCGTCAGCACCACTCCCGTGACCCCGGCAGTCCTTGCGAACTCCTTTGCTTGGTTGAGCCCGTTCTGCCCGGCGGTCGCGTCGATGACGAGAAGGGACTCCTGCACCGTGCCCTCCTTCTCGATGACGCGGCGAACCTTCGAGAGCTCGTCCATGAGAGGAGTCTTCGTGTGAAGTCGCCCGGCTGTGTCGACGAGCAGCACGTCGAGGTCGCGCGCCTTCGCAAACTTGTAGGCATCGAACGCAACCGCGCCCGGATCCGCACCGGGTTGGTGCTTGACGAGCTGAGCGCCCGAGCGATCGCCCCACGCGCCGAGTTGTTCGTCGGCCGCCGCTCGAAAGGTATCGGCGGCCGCCAATGCAACCGACTTCCCTTCTCGGCTGAGTGTGCCGGCGAGCTTTCCAATCGTCGTCGTCTTGCCGGTTCCGTTGACTCCGACGATGAGCCACACCGTCGGGCGATCGTCCGAGTAGGTGAGGGCGCGTGACTTTTCGGTGTCGAACAGCGACACCAGCTCTTCGTTGAGCAATGCCATGATCTCGGAGGGCTCTTTGATTCTGCGCTCGCGTACCTGCTCGCGCAGGTCGTCGACGATCCTCGTGGCAGTCGCCACACCGATGTCGGCCTGAATCAGGGCGGCCTCGACGTCCTCCCAGGTCTCCTCATCGGGACTCTGACCCAAGGCATCGGCCAGGCGACCCGTGATGAACCTGCGGCTCTTGGTGAGCCGCTCGCGAAGAGAGGGTCTGAGCGCCGGGCCCGGAGCAACCTCGACCTCCTCAACAACGTCCGGAGGCTCTTCGACGATCGTCTCGGGCTCGACACGGTCGAGGACGTCGGCGTCACGTCGCGAGCCGCGTCTCGCGACGAAGGCAACGACCACGACGAGAAGCACGAGGCCAACGGCGATCAATAGTTCGGGAAGCATTCCTTCAGGCATCACCAGAGGCTAAACGACCCCAGAGCGGGACCGTCGCTAGGCGGATGGCGCCGGTGCACTTTCTTTCGCCAAGCTGTCAACGTCCTCCATGCGCTTGGCGACCACACTCGAGATGCCCTCTCGCATCGTGACACCGTAGAGGACGTCGGCGGCCTCCATCGTGCGCTTCTGGTGGGTGACGATGAGGACCTGCGCGTTGGCCTCCAGCTCGTGAACGAGTCCGATGAAACGCAGCAGGTTGACGTCGTCGAGCGCGGCCTCGACTTCGTCGAGCAGATAGAAGGGCGAGGGGCGCGACCTGAAGATGGCGAACAGAAACGCAAGTGCAACAAGGGACCGCTCGCCTCCCGAGAGAAGCGAGAGTTTCCGAACGTTCTTGCCCGGCGGTCGCGCCTCGACCTCGATCCCAGAGTTCAGGAGGTCGTCGGGATCGGTCAGCTTGAGCCTGCCCGATCCACCTGGGAAGAGCCGCGTGAAGACGGTCTCGAACTCGCGCGCGACGTCATCGTAGGCGGATGAGAACGCTTCGACGATGGTCTGGTCGACCTCACGCACGATCCTCATAAGGTCGCGCTTCGAGGTCTCGAGGTCGTTCATCTGGTCGACAAGGAACGTCTCGCGCGTAGCCGCTTCCTCGTACTCCTCGGCCGCGTTCGGATTGACCGCTCCGAGTCGCCTGAGGTCTCGCTCCAAGGTCTCGACGCGCGTCCGGCTCGTCTCCTCGTCCTCCTCGTTGAGGCGCTCGAGCGTCTTGAGCTCGTCGACACCGAGTCCCCACTCGTCTAGCGCTCGCTCCCCCAGTGCCTCCATGCGCGCTCGCATCTCGGCTCTGCGGACTTCGGCTTGATTGCGTCGCTGCGCGGCGTCGGCGAGGTTGGTCTCGAGCTCCCGTTCCCGAGTTCGCAGCGAACTCAGTCGTTCATCGGCGGCATGCGCCTTCGCGCGGGCCTCGCCGGCGCGAGTCTCCGCCTCCGCTGCCCAGGACGCCGCTCTCTCCGCCGACATGGACGCCGTCTCGGCCACGGCTCGGGCTCGGTCGCGCGCAGCGGAAAGCGAGGCGCGCAGCTCCGCGAGTCCCTCGAGAGCGGTCTGTGCGTCGGCTATGCCCGCCTCGGCTTCCTCGAGGCGGAGCTTGGCGGACAGCATGCGCTCCTCTGCGGTACGCGCCTCTATGGCAGCATCGCTCGCTGCGCGTCCCGCCTGTTCCGCGGCCGAACGTGCGTCGGCAAGTGCCGAGTCGGCGATCACGCGCGCCTCGTTCGCCTCTTCGTGAGCCTGGCGATGTTGCGGGAGCGCGGCGCGCTCTTCGATAGCCGCTCGTTCCGCCTGAGCGAGAGCCTCCTGAACGCGCGCAAGCTCCTCGTTCAGCGCGGCGAGCTCGATCTCGCGCGTCTCCCGCTTGCGGCGTTTTCCGGCCAGGCGCTCGGCCGCCGCTGACATGTGTGCATCCAGTCGACGGAGGTCTTCGTCGTGTCTTGCGACGACTAGCCAGGCCTCCTCGCCGGCCCCCTCCGCCTCCTTGACGATGCCCCTGGCGTCGTTTTCACTCGCGGATGCGACCGCGGCTTGCTCGCGTGCCTGGTGGACGAGTGGCCCGAGGCGCGCCGCCGCCGTTGGAATGTCGGCGACGACGCCCGCGACCTCCTCGAGCGCCTGCAGACGCGCCTGCGCGGCGGCCTGCTGCGCGTGAGTTGCGTTGAGCTTCTCCTTTAGACCTTCGGCACGTTCCCGACGGTTCTCGAGTTCCATTTCGGCCGCGGCCGCCAGCTCCGTCACCCGGTCGAGTTCGGCCTCGAAATCGGTGACCTCTTTCTCGGCGGCGATTAGTGCGTGTTCGTCCGATTTGACCTCTCGCTCGCGGACCTCTCGTCGTTCCGTGGCGGCATGGACGCGCGCCTCGAGCGAGCCGAGCGTCTGGCGACTGGCGGACTCGCTTCCCTCTGCGCGCACGAGATCCTGGGCCGCAGCGGTCTCGGCGCCGCGCGCCTCCGACAACGCTCGTTCCGCTTCGTTGTGCCTGACCCGGGACGTCTCCGCCTCTTCACGAAGTCTTTCTGCCCACTCGGTCGCCGCGGCGGATTGCGCTTCGAGCCCCTCGGTCTCTCTGCTCCACCGCTCCCGGTCCGACTCGAGTAATCGGATGCGCTCGCGATAGCCCTCCTCGGTTTCGGCGGCAAGGCGAGCCGTGAGGCGCTGGGCTCGCTCGTCGGCCAGGCGCCCAAGGCCCTCGAGCCGGTCGGCGGCGCGGCCTATGCGGTTTGCAGTCTGCTGCTGCTCGGTGGCCTCGGCACCGATGGCTTCCCTTTCACCTGTGGCCCCCTCGAGCACTGCGCGCACGTTGGCCAACTCGTCGGCGAGGAGTTGCGTCTTGCGTTCCTCGGACTCGACGTCGAGCGCGACCTCATCGAAGCTCAGCCTATGAATCTCGGTGGCGGCGAGCCGCTGTCTGAGCTCTCTCTGCTCGCTCATGAGCTCGGAGTAGCGCGACGCCGCGTTCGCCTGGCGTTTCAGAGGTCTCAGACCCCTGCGCAACTCCGTGAGGACGTCGTTGAGACGCATGACGTTGTCGTCCACGCGCTCCAGCTTTCGCAGCGCCCGCTCCTTGCGGCGTCTGAACTTGCCGATTTGAGCCGCCTCTTCAATGAAAGTGCGCCGGTCCTCGGGTCGGGACTGAAGAACGGCATCGAGGTTGCCCTGCCCGACAACCGTGTGAATGCTCCGCCCCACGCCCGTGTCGCTGAGCAGCTCGGTGACGTCGAGCAGGCGACAGACGGCTCCGTTGATGCGGTACTCGGAGCCCCCAGAACGGTCGGCCGTCCGGCTGATCGTGACCTCGGCGAGATCGAGTGGCAGGAGCCCCGAGGTGTTGTCGAGCGTCAGCGAGATCTCGGCGAGGCCGAGCCGCGACTTCGACTCCGAGCCGGCGAAGATCACGTCCTCCATCGACCCCGATCTCAGCGTCGAGGGAGCCTGGGCGCCGAGCACCCAGGAGAGCGCGTCCGAGATGTTGGACTTCCCGGATCCGTTGGGGCCGACGATGACGTTCACCCCACGATCGAACTCCATGACCGTGGGGGCCGCGAACGACTTGAATCCGGCCAGCTTGAGGCGCTTGACGTACATCCGGAACAAGTTAGCAGCGTCTGCGACGGGCCCCGCGGATATCGAGAGGCGCTTTCGCGCTCCGGGGCCCGTCGGGGCCCCCCCGGGTGCGGGTGTTCGGGCCGCGTTACTTTATCTTGAAGCTCTTTTCGTTCTTCGGGGATTCCCGGTCCACCTGGACACCGGAGACCGTTGCTCCGCGCGGGCCCGCCCTGCACAGTCCGACGACCCTGTACACCGGGTCTCGCGGACCCTCTATGGCGGCCTCGATCCGTCCGTCGGCCAGCTCCTTTACCCAGCCGACCACTCCCTGCTCGGTGGCCTTCTGAGCGATGGCCTCCTTGAAACCGGTTCCCTCGATATCCCCGTGCACGAATACGTGGACTCGGGTCCTATCTTCCAACCTGAATCCTCCTCGCTCCCCTGTTCTGTTTATCGCTCGTCGAGCCGATCCCTCGGCCTGTCATCGTCACGTCTGGCACTGCGGGCAGAAGTACGTATCGGTTCCGTTGAAAGCCACACGCCTGATGTCGTTGCGACAGCGGCGGCAGAACTCGCCCTCGCGCTCGTAGACCTTCAACTCGATCTGGTAGGTGCCGGGCTGACCCGTGAGGTCGGTGAACTCATGCTCGCCAAAGCTCGTCCCGCGCAGCTTCACGGCCTCCTGCAGAGTCTCCATGAGCGAGCGATAGAGTCGCCGCACGTCCTGAGACGAGAGCTTGTCCGACGGACGGTCGTATCGCAGTCCCGAGGCAAAGAGGATCTCGTCGCTGTAGAGGTCGCCCAGTCCGACGATGAATCTCTCGTCCGCGAGCAACTCCTTCATCGGACGAGCCTTCTGCTCGAGGATGGCGGAGAAGTGCTGCCAGGCCAGTGGGCTCTCGAGCGGGTCGATCTCGAAGTCCCGCATGTCCTCGAGGCCCTTGACTTCGTCGGTCGGTGCAACGAAGACCTCGGTGGTCGCGTCGGAGCAGATGACGCGCAACTGACCTCCGATGGTGAAGGTCATGATGATGTGTGTGTGTGGAGCGACGTCGCCCGAGGCACTGACCTTGACCATCTGACCGTTGCGGCCAAGATGGACGACCATCGTTTGGCCGTTGTCGAGGTCCATCAAGAGGTGGCGCCCGATGCGCCGCGCATGCTCGACCTTGGCTCCAACCAGAAGGTCCTGGAACTCCTTGCGTCTGCCGTGGCGAGGAATGAGCTTCATGGACGTCGAGCCGGGACGGATCTCGACATCCTTGAAGCGCCTGCTGACAACCTCCTTCTCGAGGTCGCGGTGAAGGACCTCTATCTCAGGAAGCTCTGGCATTTGCCCTCGCCTCCCCGACGTCCGTCCGTGACTCGGACGCCTCCAACTCGAGACGATCGAGCGCCTCTCTTGCCGCGACCTGTTCGGCCGCCTTCTTGCTGCTGCCGGTTCCCACCCCGTAAAGCTCCTCGGTTACGTAGACGTGTGCGACGAATCTCTTGTCGTGGTCGGGACCGGAGGATGCCACCCGATAGGTCGGACGACTCCCGCGATCGCGCACGACGTGTTCCTGAAGCGCGGTCTTGGAGTCGTAGCCACTCCCGTTTGCGAGCGAGTCATCAACGAGCGAGCTAAAGACCGGCAGGAGAACCTCGTTCAGGTACTCCAGACCCCGGTCCATGTAGACGGCGCCCACGAGGGCCTCGAAGGTGTCCTCGAGCAGTGAGGTCTTGTCCCGCCCGCCCGAGGCCTCCTCTCCCTTGCCGAGCCGCAGATGCGCCCCCAACCCCATCTTCCTGGCGAGCGCCGCGAGCGTCCTGCCCTCGACAACCGACGCCCGGAGCTTTGCCAGATCGCCCTCGGCCATTTCCGGACGAGTCCGAAAGATGAGGTCGGTGACGATCAGGTCGAGGACCGCATCTCCGAGAAACTCCAGGCGCTCGTTGTGCGGTGGCTGCTCGGTCTGTTCGAAGGCATAGGACCGGTGAGTGAGCGCGAGCTCGTAGATGGACCCCTCGCGTGCGGGGAGGCCCAGGGCCGTCAACAGTGACTCGGGGTCAGTCGGTTTCGACAACCTGGCGACCGGCGTAGTAGCCGCAGTTGGGGCAGACGCGGTGGGGCTGCTTGGGCTCACGACACTGGGGGCATCGAGAGAGCGTGGGGGCTTTGACCCGCCAGTGAGCGCGTCGCATGCGCATCTTCGAGCGCGTCTTCCTTCTCTTCGGAACGGCCATCGGTCCTCCTATAGCTCCTGGTTCTCGAGCCGCTGGCGCAGGTCGGACAGGGCCGCCCAGCGCGGATCGAAATCGTCTTCCTTACAGTCACAGGCCCCCTGGTTCAGGTCGGTCCCGCAGGTGCCGCAAAGCCCCTTGCAGTCCTTCCGGCACAGCGGGTTGAGCGGCAACGCAAGAGTGACCGCGTCACGAACCATTGGTTCGAGATCAATCTCCATGCCCTCGACCTGGTAGACGTCAACGTCCTCCGAGGCCTCGTGGCCGGGGCCGGCGAACAACTCGCAGACGCGCAGCGTCAGGTTGGTCTCGATCTCGGTGAGGCAGCGGGCGCACTGAAGAACGGCTTCGCCCTGGACGCGGCCCGTGACGAGGACGCCTTCGATGACGCTCTCGATACGCAGGTCTCCTTCGATCCCCCGCTCGTGCAGGCGCGCCAAGGCGGTTCCCACGCCCTGCAGCGGTCGGCGTAGGGCGATATCTCGGTATTCGCCCGGCCGGCCGAGAATCTCGGCGACCGAAAGCCTGAGGTCCTGCACGCGCGAATCCCCAATCGTCGAATCGAGTGGCTGCGCGCCTCGAGGTGCGCAGGGGTCGCCATAGTAGCACTCTGGGCCCATCCGGCGGGTAAAAGCCCTGGTAGAGGGCCTATTTCGCTCTTTCCGAAGGGCCCTAGAGAGGCTTTTCGAAGAAGCTAGACCGCGGGCTCCTGATCGAGCTGAGCGGCGTCGAACGGGCCCTCTTCGGGAGGCTGGTTGGGATCGATGGCCGGCATCTGGACCGAGGAGTGCTTCTCGCCCTGGAGCTGCGCCCGGCCTCGCTCGACGGTCGCAACGGTCTTGTTGAGGAGGATCTCGAACCCTGCCAGTTTCTGGTCGATGTAGTCCTCGGCTTCGAGACGCATCTTGGCGGCGCGCTCCTTGGCGTCATCGGTGATCCGCTCGGCCTCGCGTTCGGCCGCGTGGACGATCTCGGTACGAGACAGCAATCGGTCGCGCTGTTCGCGGGCCTCGGCGATGATCCGCTCGGCCTCCTTGCGGGCACGGCCGAGAAGTTCGTCGCGGTCGCGGCTCATCCAGCGGGCCTGGCGGATCTCGTCGGGCACTTCTTGCTTGAGTTGGGCGAGGAGCTCGAGGAACTCCTCTCGGTTGATGACGGCACTCGAAGAGAGTGGTACCGCTTTCGCTTCTTCGACGAGGACCTGTAGTTCCTCGATGCGTTCTATGAGGTCCATGTCCTCCGGTTTCCTTTCTGAATCTTGGCTCTACCGCGGAGGAGTCTGAATGCTGTGTTCGCACCTGTACCCCGTGGCCCGCGAATTTATCAATTGTGCCACGATTTCCCTCTCTGCAACCCTTTTTGGACCCAACCGGGAGTGTGATTTGAGGACTTGATCACGCCTTGTTTCGGGTTTCAGGAGCTTCAGGAGGAAGCGAAGCGCTCCTTTAGAGCCTGCGCCACGTTGGCCGGAACGAGCCCATCGACCGCGCCTCCATATTTGCTGACCTGCTTGACCAGACTGGACGAGAGGAAGGACCATTCGGGCTTCGAGGGCAGGAAGAGCGTGTCGAGTCCATGGGTAAGGGCCGCGTTCATCTGCGCCATCTGCAACTCGTACTCGTAGTCCGACACCGCGCGCAGACCCTTCACGATGATAGAGACCTTGCGCTCGTTCGCAAAGTCGACGAGTAGTCCATCGAATGATTCGACCGACGCGTTGTCCACGTGTCCTAAGGCGTCGGCAAGGAGGTCCTTACGGGTCTCGAGAGCAAGCAGTGGCTCCTTCGAAGGATTCGCGATAACGGCCGCAATCACGCTATCGAAATGCCGAGCGGCTCGCTCGATGACGTCGATGTGTCCGTTTGTGGGTGGGTCGAACGACCCGGGGCACAGAGCGCTACGCACGACCGTCGACTAGTCCTCTTCGTCCTCGTGCGTGTAAACGAGGACGGTGGATTGCCCGAAGGTCCGCTCCCAGATCACCTTGAGGCCAAGGGCGTCCAGCTTGAAGTCCTTCGACATTCGGTGAACGACCACCCGGCCCTCGTTCGAGAGCCAGCCGCCCATGACGAGCGCTTCGAGGTCACGGCGCACCGCTTCTACCGACTGGGCGTACGGCGGGTCCACGAAGATCAAGTCGTGGCGTTCGATGGCAGGACGCCCGAGCATCGACTGGACTTCCATCCATTCGACGTTGGATCGGTCACCCAAGCCGCAGGCTTCGATGTTCTGCTCGATCTTGAGTATCGCCTCGCGGGCGTTTTCGACGAAAGTGGCCGAGCGCGCCCCGCGCGACAGAGCCTCGAGTCCGAGTGATCCCGATCCCGCGTAGAGATCGAGCACAACGCTGTCCTCGAGATCTCCGAGCGAAGAGAACAGCGACTCTTTGATCCGGTCGGTCATCGGCCTCGTCCCCTGGATGGGAGCCCTCAGCCGGTGGCCCTTTGCCTTTCCCGCGATGACGCGCATAGCTCCAAACTACCGAATAGAGCGACCCTCTTGCTACCCGAGTCGAGTTCTAGCCGGATTGAACGACGTCCAGAGCCTGCTCCGGGAAGCGATCCCTGACCTCTCGCTCAAGCGCTATGTGCTCGTATGCCCTGAGTTCGGGGTCCTTGTCGATCAGCTCCACGGCCATCTCGCGCGCCGCGATGACAACACTCTTGTGTTGCAGGACGCGCGCCAGGCGTAGCTGCGGCATTCCGGACTGACGCGCTCCGAAGAGCTGCCCCTCGCCCCGCTGCCGCAGGTCGACGATCGAGAGCTTGAAGCCGTCGCCGGTGGTCTCCACGGCCTGCAATCGCTCGGCGGCGAGTGCGATTGCTGGATCCTCCGATGCCAAGGAGAGATCGAGATCCGTAGCGAGCACACAGGAGGACTCGTGCTCGCCGCGGCCGATTCGTCCCCTGAGCTGATGCAGCTGTGCCAGTCCGAACCGATCGGCGTCCTCGATCAGCATGACGGTGGCATTGGGCACGTCCACGCCCACTTCGATCACGGTCGTCGCGACGAGGACCTGCGTGGTGTTGTCGCGGAAGGCCGTCATCGCCACTTCCTTGTCGATGCTTTTCATGTCTCCGTGAACCAGCCCGATCTTGAGATCTGGGAACACATCCTCGGCGAGCCGTTTGGCCTCGGCCTTCGCGCTCCGCAGCTCGGTCTTGTTGGATTCGTCACGAAGCGCATAGACCACGAAGGCCTGACGTCCCGACGCCACCTCACGTCGGATGAGCTCGTAGGCTCGCTCGCGATCCTCCTCCCCCTCCGCGATGCGCGTCGTGATGGGCTGTCGGCCCCCTGGAAGCTCCTCTAGCACCGAGAGATCGAGGTCGCCGTAGATTGAAACGGCGAGTGTGCGCGGAATGGGGGTTGCGGTCATGACGAGAATGTCGGGCTCGCCCATCGTGCCCTTCTCGCGCAGACGCTTCCTTTGGTGGACACCGAAGCGATGCTGTTCGTCGACGACGGCCAATCCCAGGCGCGCGAAGTCCACCGCGTCCTGAATCAGAGCGTGCGTACCGATGAGCAGGTCTACTTCACCGCCGGCCACTCCTTGGAGAATCTCCGTGCGCTGCGCTGCCGGAGTCGAACCCGTCAGCAAGCGAACCACCGGTCGCCTGCTAACACTGGCGAAGAGGTTGCGCGCCTCCTCCGCGCCGAACGCACGGTCGAGCAGGTCGTTCACGGTGAGTAGGTGTTGTTCGGCGAGGACCTCGGTCGGGGCCATGAACGCGGACTGATGTCCCCCGTCGATCGCCGACAGGCACGCGTACAGTGCAACCACGGTCTTACCCGAGCCGACCTCGCCCTCGAGCAGACGATGCATCGGAAAAGACTTGCCCATGTCGGCGGCCACCTCGTCACAGGCCCTGCGCTGGCCGCCCGTCGGCTCGAATGGGAGCTGGGACAGAAACACCTCGCAAAGTGAATCATGCGTCGGCAGTGCATGGCTGATGCCCTGCACCGTGCGCTCGAGTTTTCGCTTGCGGTAGACGAGGCCGAGTTGCAGTGTAAAAACCTCATCGAACACCAACCGGTTCTCGGCCGATTGCACGTCGGTCATGTCATCCGGGAAGTGGTACAGGCGGAGCGCGTCGCCGCGCTTCATCAAGTGGAGCCTGCTCCGAAGGCCATCGGGCAGCGGGTCCATGATGTCGCCCGTCCGGTTCAGGTTGTCCCAGATCAACCGCCTGATCTCGTCGCTCGAGAGATCAGCGGTCGCGGGATAGATGGGGATGATGCGACCAACGTTGAAAGGCTCGCGTCCCGTGCGAATGAGTTCGAAGCGGGGCATAGTCATCTGCAGCGTTCCGCGAAACGAATCGAGCTTGCCGTAGAAGAACGCCTCGGTCCCCGGCTTGAGCGCACGCGCCACCCACTCGAGGTTGAACCAGGTGACGGCGATGGAGCCGGTTTCGTCGCGGATGCGTCCCTTGATGAGCTTCTTGCCGGTCTTGGTGCGGATGGGCCGTCCGATGCGCTCGACCTTCGCCAGCACCTGGCTTTCCCTGCCGCGCTCATCGGTGGACATCGTGGCGAGTTCCCGTATGGTGCGGACCTCCGTCCGATCGACGTGGCGGCGAGGGTAGTGCTGTAGGAGATCCTGCACGGTCTCGATACTGAGCTTTTCGAGCCCCCTAGCCTTCTTGCCGGTGGCCTCCAGCTTTTTCTGGCGACGGGGTGAGGCGAAGAGCTCGAGCCCCTTGGGAGGGGCCTGGACGACATCTGCCATCGCCTCAGGATAGGAGTGGTCTGGGACTCGGGCGCGCATTTGGTAGCCTGCAACACCTATGCCCTCCGTATGTGACGTTTGTGGAAAGACCCCGGGCTTCGGGAACAACATCTCGCACTCTCACCGGCGCACGCGCCGCCGGTGGAACCCGAACATCCAGGAGGTCCGGGTCATGATCGACGGAACCCCGCGCAGGATGGCTGTTTGCACGAAGTGTCTCAAGGCCAACAAGGTGACCAAAGCCGGCTGAGCCGGCATCCTCTCATACCCGAGTGTCCTCGTTACCTGTCCCACCATCGGGGGTAACGTCCGCCCATGCGAGCGCCCCGCGGCGAAGCACGATGAGCTCCGTCAAGAACCTGAGTACGCAGGCGAAGCTGCGGCTCGAAACCGCCCGCGCCAATCATGGGTGGCTCGATGTCCTGCTCACGACGCTGAAGCGCTTCTCAGACCAGGACGGCGGCTTCTACGCGGCCGGGTTGACGTACTTCATCTTCTTCTCGATCTTCCCCTTGGTTCTGTTCGGGGTATCCGCTCTCGGTTTCGCCGTGTTCATCAACGATGACGTCAAGCGGGACATCATCGATGCCAGCGTGGACGCCTTTCCCCTCATAACGCAGGTTCTGCAGGAGGACACCCTCGACGCTCTTGCCGACGCACGTTTCTCACTCGCCGCGGCGGGTCTGCTCCTCGTCTTGTACTCCGGCACTGGTGGAATCGTTGCGCTCGAGCATGCCCTGAACCGCATTCGCGGGGTGTCTCAGGAGGGCACCTTCGTCCAGAAGCGCCTGAATGCCCTCAGGTTTCTCGGCACGATCGGCCTCATTCCGGTCCTGTCGGTCGGGCTGGGCGCAGTGGGCCAGTTCGTCGATTCCCCTATAGTCGGCGTCATGGCGTGGATCGCAGGGGCGGGCCTCAGCGTCCTGCTGTTCGCGACCGCTTTCAAGTTCCTCCCCCACCAAAACCCCTCCTGGCGTGCCGTCATGCCGGGTGCCGTCGTTGCAGGGGCTATCTTTGAGGTGCTAAAGATCGTTGGTCCTCTGTACCTGGCATCGGGTCGGGGCGGCCGCGATGCGACCTTCGGAGCTTTTGCAGCCACAGCGGGTTTGCTCATCTCCGCCTACCTGCTCAGCCAGGTAACGCTTCTGGCGGCCCAACTGAATGCCGTGCTTGCGGAGAGGCGGCAATCTCGTGAGTTCTCTCTAGCCGATAAGGACAAGGAGGCACCTTGAGCGACCGACCCACGAACGACGATCTCTACAGAGGCAGCAACGGCAAGAAGTCGGTAGGACAGCTCGTGAAGGAGATCTCCGAGGACTTCTCGACGCTCATCCGCAAGGAGATCGACCTCGCCAAGCAGGAGTTGGGCTCCTCGGTGGCGGCCAAGGCTCAGGGCATGGCGATCGTCGTGATCGCGGCCGTCTTTGGATTCTTCGCACTGATCTTTCTGCTTCTTGCGATACGAGATGGACTGGACACGTTCCTGTGGACGTGGGTCGCGGACCTGGCGACGGCCCTGATCCTGATTCTGGTCGGACTAGGAGCGGTGTTGTTCGCACGAAAGAAATTGGCGACTCCGATCAAGGCCGATCTCACCAAGCAAACGGTTAAGGAGGACATCGAATGGGCCAAGACCCTCGGCAAACGGTAGAGGAGATCGAACGAACGCGCGAGGAGATGGCCGTCAAGGTCGATCGGCTGATCGATGAGGCCAAGGTCGAAGCCGCAGTGGTGGGCAAGAAGGTCGCCGTCGGAGCAGCAGCCCTGATCGGGCTCCTCGTCCTCGGAATGATCGCCAAGCGGCGAGTTGGAAGCTAGCTCGAGCCGGCAAGGAGCGCACAAGCCGGACGAGCGCCTTCTCGGGGTTGCGACCGTGACCGGCGTCCTGAGGGACTCGGGGCACCTCTACAAGAGATACTTCCTCGGGCTTTTCACTCTGTTCGCGCCCGGGATGGCTGTGGTTTTCATCACGGGGTCCCTGTGGGTGCTGACCGCCGCCAATGTTGAGGTTCCCCTGCTGCTTCAGGCCGGAAGCATATTCTGGTTCCTCCTAACCCCGTCTCTGATCGGCAGCGCGCTGATTCTTGCAGCTCACGCGTTGATCGCGGAGGGGCTCGTGGGGGGAGAAACGAATGCGAGGCGGGCCCTCTCCGCTCTGAAGGCCGACGTCCCCTCGGTGCTGCAGTGTGTTCTTCTCGCATCCACGGGATCGATGTTCTTCGGTGTCCTGAGGCCTCTCTCGCTGATCTTCTTCGTCTGGTGGGGGCCTCCTCTGATCGGGACGACTGTGGTGCTCGAGAATCAACCTTTTCCCGACGCGTGGACACAGACACGAAGTCGCGCCCGGGGCCGCCTCGGCCGAGTGGTCCTCACACTCCTGCTCGTGGCCTTCATTCTCTCGATACTTGGTTTCGCTCTGGTGTTTCCCATTCTGTTCGCCCTCGGCGCCGTGGCCCAGACGGTCTTCATCATTCTGATCTTCGCAATCGTGAGCGCGCTCGTGCTCCCCTACATTGCCGCCGTCGAGCTCCGTCTCTACTTTGATGTCCGAGCGCGCGCCGACGAAAGCTTCGGTATTGACATGATGCGCGAGGATCTCGCGCGTCCTTCGGGTTAGCGTGCGGTCACCGGGTCGGAGCTAGCGAGAAGTCGTTTTCCAACCCGGGTTGACCGGGCCGTAGCCCTTCCCTAGACGGAGGCCGTATTTGATGGCGCCCGAGACGAACTCCTTGGCCCAACGAATTGCCGATGGAGCGTCGTCGCCGTGAGCGAGCCGCGCCGTGATGGCCGCGGACAGGGCGCAACCGGTCCCGTGCGTGTCCTCGGTGTCGAACCGAGGCCCCGACAGCTCGGTGAAGTCACTGCCGTCGTAAAGCACGTCGATCGCGGCGTCACCGGCCAGGTGTCCACCCTTGATCAGGACGAAGCGGGGGCCGAGGGCGCGCAAAGCCTTTGCCGCTTCCCTCATGTCCTCGAGGGACGCGATCTCGCCTCCACCCACGAGACCCTCGGCCTCATAGAGGTTCGGAGTTAGGACCAGCGCGAAAGGAAGCAGGCGCTCGGAGAGTGCCGACACAGCCTCGGGAGCGAGGAGGTGGTCCCTGTGCTTGGAGACGAACACAGGGTCGACGACGAGGCGGCCTATCCCGTGGACCTCGACCGCCTTAGCGACGGCCTCGACGATTCCCGCAGACGACAGCATCCCCGTCTTTGCCGCGTCGACGCCGATATCGGATGCGACCGCGTCCACCTGGGCAATGACGAATTCGGGGGGAACCTCGTGGATGGCGGTCACGGCGACGGTGTTCTGAGCGGTGAGTGCCGTTAGGGCGCTCATCCCGTGGCAACCGAGCGCAAAGAACGTCTTCAGGTCGGCCTGGATGCCGGCTCCTCCACCCGAGTCCGAGCCGGCGATGGTCAATGCTCGCGGCAGCCCGCTCACAGGTCGTGTAGGTGTTGCCATCCCTCTGCTCTCCACTCGCCGAGATCTCGATCGTCGATGCGCGCCGGCCCGTCCGTAACGACTCCAATCTGAGTCAAGCGCGTTCCCAGCTCACCCACGCGCCTCTGCGCCTCACTCAAGTCTGAAGCATCCAGGCTCAAGAGCAACTCGAAGTCCTCTCCGCCCGCTACAACCAGCGACATCAGGTTCGTCTGCGGCCGCCGATCGCTCAGCCAGTTGATCGAGTCGTTGAAGGGCACCGCGCCGAGGTCCACCTCGCAGCCGACGCCGCTCGCCTCGGTCAGGTGCCCGAGGTCGACGGCGAGGCCGTCCGAGAGGTCGACCATCGCGTGGGCGTAGCCGGCCAGGACCTGCCCCTCGGCCACACGCGGATCTGGTCGTTGCGATGCGGCCACCAGCACATCACGATCCTCGGACCCGCCGGATTCGATGCTCTCCTCGAGCACCAGCAGGCCTCCCGCAGCTCCGCCGAGAGTACCGGTGACGCACAGAGCGTCCCCGATCCGAGCGCGGCTGCGCAACACCGGACCGCTCTCGCCTGCGATGCCGATCATGGCAACCGAGGCGCTTATCTCCCGGCCCGAGCTGAAGTCACCTCCCACCAAACCCAGGTCAAGCTCTCGGCACAGCGCCCCCATTCCGGAGGCCAGGTCGTCTACGAAGGCAACCTCGGTCTCGGGCCGCACCGCAACGCTCGCGACGGCGCGCCAGGGGCGCCCGCCCATCGCCGCGATGTCCGACGCGTTCGCAGCAATGAGCTTCCAACCGACGTCGAATCCGAGCGAATAAGACGTGCGGAAGTCAACGTCCTCGACCATGAGATCCGTCGTGAACAGAAGCTGGCGGTCGGGCGCCTGAAACACCGCAGTGTCGTCTCCGCTCCACACCTCTCCTTTGGCCGGGGGTCCGAAGCGCGGGGCGATCCGCTCGATGAGCGCGCGTTCTCCAAGCTCCCCTACGGTCATCTGGGGGTGGTCGTCGTCCAAGCTCGAGTTTTCGGTCAGTCGGCCGAGGGACCGGCCTCGGCAACGGACGGAGGCACCGAGCTCCGATACTGCTCGAAGTTCTTGGCGAACATGCGGGCGAGCTCGCGCGCCTGTGCGTCGTACTCGTCCGCGTTGGACCACGTGCTGCGCGGGTCCAGCACCTCGTCCGGAACCCCGGGGCAGGCAACCGGGTAATCCACATTGAAGATCGGATGGCGTCTCGTGGCGACGTCGTCCAGCGCACCCGACGTCGCGGCGTTCACCATCGCCCTCGTATGAGCCAGATCCATGCGCCGACCGACGCCGAATGGACCGCCCGTCCAGCCCGTGTTCACCAGATAGACCGATGCTCCGTGCTTCTCGATCCGGTCCCCCAACATCTGGGCGTATACGCCGGGGTTCAACGGCAGGAAGGGAGCGCCGAAGCAGGTCGAGAAGCTTGGCTCTGGCTCGTCGCCCAGTCCGGCCTCGGTCCCGGCCAGCTTCGAGGTGAACCCGGAAAGAAAGTGGTACATGGTCGCCACGGGAGTCAGCCGGGAGATAGGAGGCAGAACTCCGAACGCATCGGCCGTCAGGAAGACCACCGTGCTGGCATGCCCCGCGCGGCCCTCCGGGACGAAATTGGCTATGAATTCGAGCGGGTAGGCAACGCGCGTATTCTCGGTCAGCGAGTCGTCCTTGAAGTCGGGCTCCCTGGTCACCGGGTCGATGACCACGTTCTCGATGACTGATCCAAAACGAATGGCATCGAAGATCTGAGGTTCCTTCTCCCTTGATAGGTTGATGCACTTCGCGTAACAGCCGCCCTCGAAATTGAAGATTCCGTTGTCGGACCACCCGTGCTCGTCGTCACCGATCAAACGCCGTGAGGGATCGGCCGAAAGAGTGGTCTTGCCGGTTCCCGATAGTCCGAAGAAGAGCGCGACCTTGTCGTCTTCACCGAGGTTGGCCGAACAGTGCATTCCCGCAGCACCCTCTTCTGGAAAGAGGTAGTTGGCCGAGGTAAAAATCGACTTCTTGATCTCACCCGCGTACTGGGATCCGACGATGAGCACCAGTTCGCGTTCGAGATCAATTCCCACGAAGGTCTCGGTACGGGTTCCATCGCGTTCGGGAACCGCCTCGAATGTCGGCGACGAGAGACTAACGAACTCGGGCTCGAAATCCTCGAGTTCCTCGCGCGTCGGCCGGCGGAAGAGTTGTTGCGCAAACATTGCGTGCCACGCGAACTCGGCAACGACCCTGAGCTTGATCCGGTACTGAGGATCCGCACCGATGTAGCCGTCGATGACGAACAGCTCTTTGCCCTCGAGGTACCCGCGAACTCGGTCGTAGAGCGCGTCGAACTTCTCGAGGTCGAAAGGCTGGTTCCTGGCACCCCAGTCGATCTTTTCTGCGGGCTTGCCGTGGCGAACGAAGAAGCGATCCTTGGGGGAACGACCGGAGAGCTTCCCTGTCTCGGCAACGAGGGCTCCGGTGTGCGAGAGGCGAGCCTCACCGCGCCGGATCGCGTGCTCGACCAGTTCCGCCGGACTGGGATTCATGTAGACCCTTTCGGGATTCTTGATGCCCGCAACTTCAAGCGCCATTTATTCGTTACTCCCTCTGCACCTGTGGACTATCGCCGGCTCGCCCGAAGTCTACCCTTTCGTCTCCCACCTCCCGTGGTGCGGTTGTCCCCACCACGCGCAAGCCCATCTGGACTAGACTCCCTGCACTTCTCGCAACCGGACAAGCCCAAGACCGCAAAAGGAGGACTCAGGAGTGGCAGAAGTTCAGGCTTACGTTCTGATTCAGACCGAAGTGGGCAAGGCGGCACAGGTGGCGAAGGAGGTCCGCGACATCGACGGCGTCAACGCTGCAGAGGACGTCACGGGCCCCTACGACGTCATAGTCCGAGCCAGCGCGGACAACGTCGACGATCTCGGGAAGCTGGTCGTCGCCAAGATCCAAGCAGTCGAAGGGATCACGCGCACGCTCACGTGCCCGGTAGTACACCTTTAACAATTTCCAGTCCTCGAGGGAGCCGGAACGCCGGCTCCCTTTGCGCGTCGTTTTCCGACCCTCATCGTGGGTAAGACGCGCGTGAGCAGCAAATCGCACGCTCGATCAAGAGTTAGACCGAGAGGGGGCAGAGTTATGGATCACCACCGCGCACACCCGGCCAAGGACGTGCAACCCGAGGACGGCTTCGACGAGGGGCAGCGAGACACTCCCAGAAAAGGTGAAGATGAGGCCGAGCCTCGCTTCTCCCGCGGACAGGAGGAGACCGGCACTACTCCGGAGAAGCTGAAGCACGATGACTTCGCACGGGGCCAGGACTCGGACTTGCCGACTCCGGAGAAGGAAAAAGAGGGTCGCTTCAGCGAAGGCCAGGAGAAGCTGCCGCACAGGGACGTCTAGGCTCTACATCTTCTCGATCGTCAATGAATCCCAATTCCACCCTCGCCGAGCCGTGGCGACCGCTTCACTTTCCGCTCTTAACGCACTTTAGGGACACCGACATTTGACCCTTTGTTTCCATCGGTAGAAGCTTGGGGTTGGTTCGGGGATGACCACAGCCTAGTCAGCCGATTCTAGGAGGGCCGATGGATCATCACAAGGACGACCACTCGGGTCATGGTTACGCGAAAGGCCAGGAGAAGCGTCCCGACGACCACGAGAAAGAGCACGAGGGCGACTTCGCAAGCGGGCAGGAGATTTACGACGAAGCGCGCGAGAAGGTGCGCCCCGACTTCGCCCGTGGCGAGGACAAGGAAAATCCCGATCGCGACCAGGTTCGACCCGACTACGCGCGAGGTCAGGACAAGAAGTAGCGGTCGCCTCGACGATCGCGCCAAGAACAGGCGCCGGCCCTAACGAGAGGCCGCGTAGGCCACCAACTCCCGGCAAAAAGCCGGGATGTCATCCACGACACGGCCCCAGACGATGTTTCCGTCGCTGAACGCAGGTTCGTCGACCCACGTCGCACCTGCGTTGACGAGATCGTCCTTGATGCCGAGGCTGCCGGTTGCTCGTTTGCCCTCCACGATTCCTGCGGAGATGCCGACGAGTCCCGCGTGGCAGATGAGCCCGACGGTCTTGCCCTGGTCGTACGCCTTGCGTACCAGAGAAGTGACCGACTCGTAGCGACGAAGTTTGTCGGGAGCCCATCCTCCGGGAACCACGACGATGTCGAACTCGTCCGCCGAGACGTCGGACGCGGCTTTGTCGCTCGTCGCTTTCAGACCGTTCTTGCCCGTGTACCCGCTCTGCGCTTTGGGCCCGACGACGGTCAGCTCTGCGTCCTCCTCACGGAGTCGCATGGCGGTCACCCAGAACTCGAGATCTTCGTACCCGTCTTCGATGAAGACAAGGGCCTTTCGACCCTCCAGTCGGCCTGCCATCAGTCGTTCGCCTCCAGCTGTCCGGTGTAGCTCGGTGGCGGGGGTATCTCGCCTTCTTCGATCAGCCATTGCACCGTCCGTTCGAGGGTGTCCTCGATGGGCGTGTACTCGAGTCCCAACTCGCGCGCTGCCCGCGATCCGTCGTAGGCATGGCCGTGCACCAGCGTTCGCACCATCTCGGAACACACCGGAGGCGCTTTAGCACGAAGGCGATAGACGTTCGCGGCGACTCCGGCGGCACCGATCGCCAGTCGGCCCGGCACGAAGCGAGGAACATACTTGACCCCGGTGATTCGAGCCATGACGCCAAGAGCATCTATCGCCGAAATGGTTCCACTGTTCAGCACGTAGCGGTTCCACGAGCGCCCTTTTTCCTCGGCCAGTATGTGTCCTCGGGTGCAGTCGTCGATATCGACGATGCTGAAGCGAGTGTTCACGAAATACTTCAATCTTCCGGTGACGTAGTAGACGAGGATTTTCGCAGTGCCGCCGGCGCGACCCGGTCCCTGCGCGGATGACGGGTTGACGCACACGAGGTCGAGTTCCTTGGATCGAGCCGCATCCAGGACCGCGCGCTCGGCCTCGTACTTCGACCTCTCGTACTCGGAGAGAAACCATCCGCGGTGCATGGAGTCTTCGCGGCCCACAGTGCCGCTCTTCTCGCCGATGGTCGCCGCGGATGAGGTGTGCACGACACGCCTCACCCCGGCGCGCACGGCCGCTTCGACCACGTTCAGCGAGCCCTGGACGTTTACCTCAAACAACGGCGATCGATCCTTTAGACAGAAAGCGTTCATTCCCGCCGCGTGATAGACGACGTCGTGTCCGACCATGGCCTTCTCGAGGCCTTCCGGATCCAGCAGGTCGGACTCGATGGGCGTTGCGCCCATCGAATCGATCTTGGCCTTGGACTTCTCGGAGCGAGCCAACGCTGAGACCTCTCGGCCCTCCTTGACGAGTCCTTCCAGGAGGGCGCTCCCGAGAACGCCCGTGCCACCTGTAACGAACGTGCGCTCAGCCATGACGGTGCACCCTCAACGTTCCCGCCCCGAGACGGTCAACAGGTGCGAGAAGCGGCTCAGATACTCGATTCCCGACATCACGGTTATCCCCGCGGCGATCAACATGGCCCACTCGTCGAGAAGCAGCGGTCCGATGTCGACCGGCCAGCGGATGATCGCCAAGGTGATCGCAACGAACTGCACATTGGCCTTGAGCTTCCCCCAGATCGACGGTTTCATTACATTTCCATCTGCGGCAATGAGTCCGCGCAGACCCATGATCATAAGTTCGCGCCCGATGATGATCGTCGCCACCCATATCGAGGCTCGATCATCCGCAACCAGGGCTATCAGGACGCCCGTGACAAGCAGCTTGTCGGCGGTTGTGTCGAGAAACGCCCCCATAGAGGTGACCGCGCCCCATTTGCGCGCCAACTTCCCATCGAAGAAGTCGGTTAAGGCGGCTACCACGAAGAGGGCGGCGGCGATCCCGTACCCGAACCGGAGCTCGTCCCCGAGCACGATCAGGACCATGACGATGGGGACGAGGGCGATCCGGGCATAGGTGAGGACCGTCAGCAGCCGAACCGACCTCGGGTTGGCGACGCTCATGCCACGGGTTCGCTTGTCAGCAGCCGCCGAACGTCGGGTGCGGAGCTCGCTTCCAGAGCCCGGGTCGCAAGGTCGGCCGCGCCGGGGCGGTCGATCGTCCTCGCCGCGGCCTTCACTCCGGCGATCGAGGGCGCAGCCATGCTCAGCTCGGTCACGCCAAGTCCCAACAGCAGGCCGGTCGCGCTAGCGTCGCCGGCCAGCTCGCCGCAGATCCCCACCCAAGCGTCGTGAGCGGAAGCCGCTGCCACCGTGTTGGAGATGAGTTTCAGCACCGAGGGGTGCAGGGGGTCGGCGAGTGACGCAACGTCGGCATTACCGCGCTCCGCCGCGAGGGTGTACTGGCTCAGGTCGTTCGTGCCGATCGAGAAGAAGTCGACGTCGGGTGTGAAGCGATCGGCCAAGACGGCCGTGGAGGGCACCTCGACCATGATTCCGACCTCGAGACCCTTTGGGCGCTCGCGGCCGACGATCTCGTCCAGAAGTCTGCGCGCTTCGGTCAGCTCCTCGACGGTTGCAACCATGGGGAACATCACCCGCACCGGTCGCTCGGAGGCGAGCCTGGCGATCGCCTTGAGCTGGGTCGTCAGCAGATCTGGTTGAGCCAGGCCGAGCCGGATGCCGCGCACACCGAGGAAGGGATTCTCTTCGGAGCCCTGTCGAAGATACGGCAGCGGCTTGTCAGCACCGACGTCAAGCGTGCGGATCGTGAGCGGCCGGTCACCGAGCGCTCGAGCTATGGCCGACAGGGTGTCGAACTGTTCCTCCTCGGTGGGCATCGCGCTGCGTTCGAGGAACAGGAACTCGGTCCGCAACAGACCCACGCCGTCGGCCCCCGCGGCCACGGCCTGGATCGCCTCGTCGACCGACCCGATATTCGCTGCGACCTCAATCGTCGTACCGTCGCGCGTTACTGCCGGCTCCACAGCCGCGGCCCGTGCAGCCTTGGCCACTTCGGCCTGTTGCCGTGCGATCTCTGCATACTGCTCGTTCATCTCGACGCCTGGATCGACTACAACGATGCCGCGGTCGCCATCGAGGATGAGATCGGTGTTCTCGGGTACATCGAGAAGTCGCTCACCCACACCGACCACTGCAGGGACCCCCAGTGCTCTGGCGAGAATCGCGCCGTGCGATGTCGGACCACCGGCTGCCGTGGCGATCCCACGCACCCTGCCCGGGTTCAGTGCCGCTGCGGTGCTGGGAGTCAGTTCCTCGACGATGAGCACACCCGGAGCGGATAGTTGCAGCGCCGGTGCGGGCCGTCCGAGGAGGTGGGCCAGGACACGTTCCCCGACATCGATCACGTCTCGCCCACGTTCGCGGAGCCTGGCATTGTCCAGGGACTCGAACTGGCTCGCCGAATCCTGGACTGCCGTCCAGAGAGCGTCCGCGGCGTTTCTCTTTTCGTCGCGAATGAGGTCCCGTGCCCTGCCCTGCAGGGTCGCGTCCTCGAGCATCAGCACGTGGGCGTCAAAGATTTCGGCCTCGTACTCACCCGCCGCGGACGAGACCTCGTTGCGCAGCCGACCGATCTCCACCGAGGCCGCCGCAATGGCGGTTTCGAGGCGCGCGATCTCGTTCTCGATGTCATCGGCGGGGGCCGTCGGCACCTCGGGTACCGGCCGCGAGAAACGCCGCGCCCGCCCCAGCGCAACTCCAGGAGATGCGGGAAGGCCGGCCATGCCCCCGGCCGGTAGCCCCGCGTCGCTCGCAGGCGCAAGCGGGGGCTCGGCGGCAGTCTCCTCCACCGGATCACCGAAGTTGTCTGCCGCCAGCGCCTCGATGGCCTTGACCACCGACTCGGCGTCTGGGCCCCACGCATGTACGCGAATGGCGTGATCCTGAACGATTCCCAACGTGGTCAACGCGTTTAGGCTCGTCGCGTCCACGGGTCCTCGCCCGGTCGTGAGGTTAGTGACCTCAACACGTGCGCCTTGCTCGCCCGCGGCCCTGACGAAGCGTGCGGCGGGGCGCGCGTGCAGGCCCAGTGGGTTCTGGATCACGATGGTCGCCTCGATGGACGGGCCGCTCTTGGCTGCTCTCGTCTCCGCAACCGGCTCGTCCGCAGCCTCCGGTGCGATTCCGAGGTGGGTCTCCTTCCCCATGAGACCGCCTCTTGCCTCGCGCGCGACCTCCTCGAGGGTGCGGCCCAGCTTGGCGGAGGTGGCCGCCGCCACCGCGCCCTCCACCAGCGGTGCCTCGCACAAGAGCACTCTCTTGCGTCTCGATTCCTCGATCATCTCGACCGCCATCTCGGCGCTCATGACCGCGCTCCCGAGGTCCATGAGCACGAGCACACCATCGTCCGAGTAAGACTCGTCTATCGCCGCGAGCACCCGCAGCGCGTCGGTGCCGAGAGCGCCCTCCTCGTCCGTCCCCCCGGCGGCTACGAGAACGGCATCTTCCCCACCCATCTCGCGCGCGAGGTCGACAACACCTTGAGCAATCCGGCGGCTGTGCGACACGATGACTATCCCGACCACGGCCGAACCCTATGCTCTACAACCCGTAGGAGCGGTGGAGCAGCTCAATGGGATGCACCGACCGAATCCGCGTGCCGTGTTCGATCTGCCACCGGCATGTCTCGCTGTCACACACCGATAACTCCGGCTCCATGCGCGTGACATCCTCGAACAGGGGCCGACCGACCTCCATCGCGATCTCGTATTTCTCCTTCTTCAGGCCGTACGTTCCCGCTATCCCGCAGCACGCGCGCTTCGTGTCGACAACCTGCAACTCGGGGATCAGTCCGAGGAGGTCGATGGCCGGCTTACCCATCTCGTGGCCTCGCTGCTGGCACGGGACGTGGTACGGAACCTTCATGGGTACGGCCGAGAAATCGGTCTCGAGCTCGCCCCGTTCGTGGAGGTCGAGAAGGAACTCGCAGATGTCGTACATCCGTTCCGACACGACTTTGAGGTCGCCGCTCTCCATCCCGAGAATCTCGCGAGCTTCACGCTTGAGCATCAACCCGCAGCTTGTCGACGTGGCGACGATGTCGTATCCCTCGCGCGCGTAGGGCGCCAGCTTGGCAACGAGCCGCTCCACGTATCCCGTGGCGTCGTCGAACAGCCCGTTGGACTGAAGAGGGAGACCACAACAGTCCTGACCCCTCGGGACGATGACGTTAAATCCGTTGTGCTCGAGCACCGCCGCCGTCTTGGCTCCCAGGTCCGGCTCGAAGTAGTTGGTGCTACAGCCGTGAAAGTAGACAACCGAGCGGTCGAGCTTCGGCGCATCGTGTTTGCGCGCCCACCTCTGAAAGGTTCGGCCGGCAAATGTCGGCATGGGAGCCCGGCGATGGACGCCGAAGGTCTTCTCGACGGCTGCGCGAATCGGCTTGTTGCGAAGGGTCCAGTTGGCGACGGGGGCGACGGGGGTCGCGAGCTTGGCGCTCAAGGTAGGTCTCGAGATGATCTTGTCCCGGAGCGGTATGCCCCTGTTCTCTTTCAGAGTGCGCCTTGCTTGACTGTTTATCTCGGCGACCTTGACTCCTTGTGGACACACTTGTGTGCAGATTCCGCACCCGGAGCAGTAGTCAAGCGACTCGTCGGGCGAGACACCGCCGGAGCGAAAGCGCTCAGCCTGGGGGCCGACGTACTTTGGGCCGGGGAACAACGGTGTCGCTCGTGACACCGGACAGTGCGTCTCGCAGATCGTGCACTTGACGCAGTGATCGAGCGAGCCTCGGATCAATTCCTCGATCACGTCGCCTCCTCGATTGCGGTCGAAGCCGCCTTGAAGCCACTCGACAAACTAATTCCCTCACCCGACTTCTCCCGCCACGCCTCGGAACCGGCGATGCACGCCCCCACCACGGTCAGGTTGGCGAACAACCGGCGGCCGGCTCCGTCGAGGGGATGCAGCGAGTCGTCGACACGGATCCCCGCTCGACTTATCGGTTGCGTGTCGAAGTAGCGGGGACTGAAGCGCTGCCCCTCGGTTGGAACGCCAATCACCGGCAGGTCGAAGACGTTCTCTCGCACTTTCCAACTGGACGTCAGCTCGATCGCGCCCGAGCCGAAGCCCCCCGTTGCGAGCACGAAATGGCTGGCTGAAAAGTGCTTGTTGCGCGCCGCCGCCGTCACCTGGACGGCCGTGACGCGATCTCCTTCGGTGTCGGCTCCTACCGCCTCCGCCCCAACGACGAGTCTCCCCCCGGCCGCCTCGAACTGCGCCAGCAGGATCTCGTGGAGACGAAAGCCCGGCACCGACGGGGGAAGGCCCGGGATCTCGAAAACGGAACAACCGAGCGCATCCTGGAGCCGCTCCCATACCTCTCGCGGTCGCTCCACCCCGAGAACCGCGGGAAGCCCTACCGCTTCCTCGCCGTCGCGATGCGCAGAGATCTGATCGGCCGCGGCGTTGAGAAAATCCGGATCGTCGAACCTCCTGGCAAGGGCGAGACTGGACAGGTCGGCCTCGCCGTCGGTCGGGAGATCGATCTGCACAGCGCGCGCCGAGATATCCGACCCCGACGGCGTCTTTGCATTCACGACGTTCTGTGCCGCAAGGGAAGGATAGAAGTCCTTGAGTTGCCGCAGGCCGACGAAGAGCAACCGCCCCCCATTGCGTAGGTCTCCTGCCGCCAGAGTCTCTGGCGCGAGGGCGCTCGGTTTCAGGGACCCGATCGCCGTCGGTAGCAGGAGGTTCTCGTCCATCGACCCGGCGTAACGGTAGCCGTCGAAACGCTCGGCGAACCACTCGAGTGAATGCCGCACGACATCGGTCCCGATGAGCGCGTATGGGTGATCGGGGTTGCGCTGTACGAAACCGGGCAACGCCTCGGATGGGCTCTCGACCAGGTCGGGGTCGTATCCCAGGACGTCGATGGTGCCGGGGGCCAGGTGAGTGGAACCGATGCCCTTCGCCAGCAACGTCACGCTTAGCCCGGCTTCCTGGCAGCGAAGAGCCGACACCAGACCCGACGTGCCCATGCCGATGACGAGAACGTCCCTCATGGTCGCTTGGTCTCCGCGGGTTCGTCCAACCGATCGGTTGGAAGATGCTCGACATCCAACACACCGTGGAAGATCCAGTCGTCCAAACGGGCTTGCCGCAGCTGGTCACCGTAGAGGATCGGTTGCACACCCTTCCATCGTTCCTGAAGGAAGTCGCACAGCGACCTGTTTGCGGCCCAACTGTCGATCCTTTCGACATCGTGCAGGATTCCGGTCGCCCGGTACATGCAGAAACCACCCTGGCAGGGCCCCATGCCGAGCCGCACGGCGCGCCGGATATCGTCGAGGATCGTAGAGGACCTCTGCTTCATCGCGCGTTCGAGCCTGCTGCGCTGGATCAACTCGCATTCGCAGATGAGCTGATCCTCGTGCATCGTCGCCTCGCGTTTGCTGAGGCGCTCACCAAGCCAGTAGAACTTGCCCGTCTTCGACGTGGGCAGTGGATCGATTGAAGTGCGGCACTCTCGCTGGGTCCCGAGCTGGTCGCACATCTTGTCGACCGTCTCCTCCGCCATCATCCTGAAGGTGGTCAGCTTGCCGCCCGTGATGGTGAGAAATCCCGTGACGCCGTCTCGCCCTTGGTGATCCAAAAGAGCGTGGCTCCGGCTAACGTCGCGGGTATCGGTCGTTTCGGGGGCCCGTGCGTCCTTGAACAACGGCCTCACGCCCGCCCAGACCCTCAATGCCCGCGCACGGCGAAAGCCGGGTACCAGCTTCTCGCCGTCGTCCAACATCTGCTCGACCTCCGCCTGCGTGACGTCCGGCTCGTCCGGATCCTTGATTCGGATATCGGTCGTGCCGATGACGCTCACGGTGCGGATGGGAACGATGATGTCGCCGTCGGCCGGCATCGTGCAACGGTTGACGACCGTGTTCACGAGGCGGTGATTCATTGCGATCATGATGCCCTTGCCCGCGAGGACCTGGACTCCCGGGCAGCCGGCCATGTCGGCCACCTTGCCCGCCCACGCTCCGGTCGCGTTGATGGTGAAATCCGCGTGGATCTCGAATTCCTCACCTGAGAGCTCGTTGCGGACGGTGGCGCCGCGTACGACGTCCCCGGTCCGGAGGATGTCCAGCACACGGTGATAGGTGAGGACCTGCCCGCCGTGCTCCCTGGTCGCCACGGCGCAATCCCAAACAAGCTTCCATGCATCGATCGAGGCGTCGGGCACGGTGAAGACGCGTGAGATGTCCCGATTTATTCGAGGCTCGGCCTTGAAGGCGTCAGAGGGAGCTATCTCCTCGACCGGGATTCCGCAGTCCCTGCATCCGTCGATGAACTTGTCGCCGAACGCTGGATCGTCCCATGGGGTGGTGACGAAATAGCCGCCCGTGTCCTCGATCGTGTCGGCTGCGACACGCCTCAGGATGAGATTCTCGTGGATGCATTCCTCGGCGGCCAGCTTGTCCTTGACCGCGTACCGCCCCCCCGAATGCAAGAGACCGTGGAAACGCCCGGTGGTTCCCTCTCCCAGGTCCTTTCGTTCGACCAGGATGGTTTCGAACCCGCGCGTGGCCACGTCCCACGCAACACCCGCGCCGGTGGCGCCTCCTCCGATAACGAGCACCTCGGTCTGAACATTCTTCATTGCACGTCCGACTGTAGCCTGCGCGCCCATCAAAAGAAGGGCCGGCGGAGCGAAACCGCCGACCCTTCGATTGTTCCTTCGTTACCTACTCGACCCAGTCGAACGTGCGAGTGACGGCCTTCTTCCAGAAGCCGTACTCCTTCTCGACCTCGCCCTTGTCCATCGCGGGGCTCCAGCGTTTGTCCTCGAGCCAGTTCTCGCGCAGATCGTCGACCTCTTTCCAGAATCCGACGGCCAGCCCGGCCGCGTAGGCCGCACCAAGAGCCGTGGTCTCTGGCACCTTCGGACGAACGACGTCCACGCCGAGAATGTCTGCCTGGAACTGCATGAGCAGGTCGTTGCCGACCATGCCCCCGTCGACCTTGAGCTCCTTGAGATCGACTCCCGAGTCCTCGTTCATGGCCTCGACGACCTCACGGCTCTGCCACGCGGTGGCCTCGAGCACGGCTCGAGCAATGTGCCCGGCGCTGACGTAGCGAGTCAGTCCGGCAAGAACGCCTCGAGCGTCGCTTTTCCAGTACGGCGCGAACAATCCCGAGAATGCAGGGACGAAGTAGCAGCCACCGTTGTCGTCGACCGACTTCGCGAGGTCTTCGACCTCGGGCGCTGCCTTGATCATCTTCAGGTTGTCGCGCAGCCACTGCACGAGCGCGCCGGTGATGGCGATGGCTCCCTCGAGGCAATAGACGGCGTCCTGATCGCCGATCTTGTAGCCGAGGGTCGTGAGCAATCCGCTCTTCGACTGCACGGCATCCGTGCCGGTGTTGAGCAGCAGGAAGTTGCCGGTGCCGTATGTGTTCTTGGCGTCGCCTATGTCGTAGCAGGCCTGGCCGAAGGTCGCCGCCTGCTGGTCGCCAAGGTCACCGGCGATGGGTATGCCCTCGAGCACGCCCTTGGCCTCTGCATAGACCTCGCTGGAAGCGTGAATCTCGGGAAGCATCGCGCGAGGTACGTCGAGAGTCTTGAGGATGTCGTCGTCCCACTCCAGACTCTCGAGGTCCATCATCATCGTGCGGCTCGCGTTCGAAACGTCGGTGACGTGAACTCCGCCCTCGGTACCACCGGAGAGGTTCCAGATGCACCAGGTGTCGATGTTGCCGAACAGGATGTCGCCCGCATCGACCTTGTCTCTGAGCCCGTCCACGTTCTCCATCAGCCACTTGGCCTTTGGGCCGGAGAAATAGGTGGCTATGGGAAGCCCGGTTGTCGACCGGAAGCGATCCTGGCCGCCATCCTTCGACAGTTCGTTGCAGAGCTTGTCCGTACGAGTGTCCTGCCACACCAGTGCGTTGTGCACCGGCTCACCGGTGTTGCGGTCCCACAAGACCGTCGTCTCGCGCTGGTTCGTTATGCCGACGGCCGCGAGGTCACTCGCCTTGATGCCCGCTTTGTCGAGCGCGCCCTTGATCACCTCTTGGCTGCGCTCCCAGATTTCGTTCGCGTCGTGCTCGACCCAACCCGGCTTCGGGTAGATCTGCTCGTGCTCCTTCTGGTCGAAATCGACGACGTCCCCACCATGATTGAAGATCATGAAGCGGGTGCTTGTCGTGCCCTGGTCCAGAGCTCCTACATATTCGGCCATGCGCTCTCCTCCCTCGACTGCTCGCTAATCCTGCGAATTGTTTTTGCGGTCTGTTCGAGGCCGCTCCGCGTCTCCAAATGTCTCGGCGGCCGTTTTCATGAGCAAGAACGACGAGGTAGCGCCCGGATCCTGGTGCCCCGCGCTGCGCTCCCCCAGATAGCTTGCTCGTCCCTTGCGGGCGATTAGTGGGACGGTCGCCTGCATGCCCTCCTCGGCCGCCTTAGCTGCCGAGCCAAGTGCATCGCTCAACGATGAATCGGCAGCAGCTGCCTTGGACAGAGCCTCGGCCGCGGGTGTAAGGGCGTCGATCATCGTCTTGTCTCCGGGCTCCGCTTTGCCGCGGGCCTGCACGCCTTTCAAGCCCGCGTCGACGGCGCTCGCCCAGTCCCCCACCGACAACTCCGATTTGCCGGCGGTGTCGGCGCCCATCTGCATGAAGAGGGTGCCGTACAGCGGACCCCCGGCACCCCCAACCTTGGAAACGAGCGTCATTCCTACGGTCTTGAGCACGCCACCCACGTCTTCCCCGGTGGCTCCATCCAACTTCTCGACCGCGGCGCTCATGCCTCTATGCATGTTCGTTCCGTGATCCGCGTCCCCGATCGCCGAGTCCAGTTCAGTCAGGTACTCCTTGTTCTCGGCGATTGTCGACGCGTACACGTGGATCCAGCGAACGACGTCCGCACCCGAGATGGCGGACGTGCTCACTTCTTCTGCTTTCGTGATTCGACCTTCCTCTTGTCTTTCGTCAAACGCCCCACCTGAGGCCTGGGCTCTTAACGGGTGCGTCCCACAGCTTGGTGAGCTCGTCGTCGAGCTTCAGCAGGGTTATCGAGCATCCCGCCATCTCGAGCGACGTGATATAGGAACCGATCAGATTGCGAGTGATCTTGATTCCTTTGCCGTCGAGGAACTTGGTCAACTCGTTGTAGACGATGTAGAGCTCGATGAGTGGCGTGCCACCCATGCCATTGACGAAAGCAAGCACCTCGTCGCCCTGCATGTAAGGGAGGTCCTCCGTGATGGCGGCCGCCATCTGCTCGACTATCTCGGAGGCCGAAGCCAGTTTCTTGCGCTCTCGACCCGGTTCTCCGTGGATGCCGATGCCGATCTCCATCTCGTCGTCGCCGAGCTCGAAGGTCGGCTTTCCTGCCGATGGAGTGGCGCAACTGGTCAAGGCCATACCCATGGAACGAGACTGCTCGTTGATCCTCCTGCAGAGCCCGGCCACGTCTGCGAGCGGAGCTTTGGCCTCTGCCGCCGCTCCTGTGATCTTTTCGGCAAGAACGGTGGCGCCGACGCCTCTGCGTCCCGCCGTATAGAGACTGTCCTGCACGGCCACGTCATCGTCGATGACAACTGCCTCGACCTCGATGCCCTCCGCCTTACCGAGGTCCGCCGCCATCTCGAAGTTCATGACGTCACCCGTGTAGTTCTTCACGATATGAAGGACGCCGGCGCCTCCGTTGACGGCCTTGGTTGCCTCGAGCATCTGATCCGGCGTCGGCGAGGTAAAGACCTCGCCCGGGCAGGCCGCATCGAGCATGCCCATGCCGACGAAACCGCCGTGCATGGGCTCGTGTCCGGAGCCTCCTCCGGACACGATGCCGACCTTGCCCTGAACCGGAGCGTCCGCACGTACCACGTAGTACGGATCGAAGTGCACCTTGAGGTCGGGGTGAGCCGCGGCCGTTCCCTGCAACGCTTCCCTGACGACATCATCCGGATTGTTGATCAGCTTCTTCACTACTACGCCTTCCTGTTCTCGGTTATGGGCCTATGCGGTTTGGAGGGTCAAGTTCCTGTTCCGCCTAGCGCCACAGAACATCGAACAGAAATGCCCCTGCCACACCTCCGATGACGGGGCCTACAACGGGAACCCATGCGTATCCCCAATCGGAATCACCCTTCCCGGCGATAGGTAGGACCTGGTGCGCAATGCGCGGCCCCAGGTCGCGCGCCGGGTTGATTGCGTAGCCCGTCGGGCCACCCAGCGAAAGGCCAATCGCCAGAACGAGAAAACCGACCAACAGCGGAATCAGCCCCGCTCCGCCGGCACCTGCGTTGGCCGAGGTTCCGGCCTCCACCGCCGCCGGGTCCGTGAAGCCGATTGCAAGGACTCCGATAAGAAGCATCGCCGTCCCGATGACCTCGGTCACGATGTTCGCCCCAGGGCTTCGTACCGCCGGGCCTGTCGAGAACACCGCAAGCTTCAGTCCCGGATCTTCCGTAATGCCCCAGTGGGGCAGGTAGGCAAGGAACACCAAACACGCTCCGACGAACGCACCGGCGAACTGGCCGGCCAGATACTCGGGAACGTCCCCCCATGGCAGATCGCCAATTGACGCAAGACCGATCGTTACGGCCGGATTGATATGCGCACCACTGAACTGGGCCACCGAGTACACGGCAATTGCGACCGCCATGGCCCATCCCAAGGTGATCACGATCCAGCCCGAGTTCTGGGCCTTGGACTCGTTCAGCAGCACCGCTGCAACTACTCCATCCCCAAGCAAAATCAGGATTGCCGTGCCGACCATTTCGGCAACGAAGATGGTATCCATGCTCCCCCTTCCCGAGGCCTAACTACTTCCAGTACAGCTCCAACAAAGCAAACGCTGCCCCCGGAGAGCATGCTGTGTGGCCAAGCCAAACTGTTCCGGGCACTTCTGCGCGGCCCAGTCGAGCCTGCCCCCCGAATGGCGTCGACCCTCTAATGCGACTTCAACTCTCGGGCGCGAAAAAGTCAAGCAAAATCGAAACCGACTTCTGTTCGAAGAGCGCGTTGACAATTCAGATGTCTGTTGTCAATTCGGACCTATAGCGCAAAGTCGAGAAGGCGCAACGCCTAGTGGTGAGACCTAAGCGGAGGGTCTCCACTCGTCGCGCATCTCGAGCATGCCAGCTTCGATCCGATGGCTGAGCGCACGGTGTTGCTCGTCCGGTTGCGGACGAATCGGGTCGCCGAACCGCACCGCTACGGGATGCTTTCGGGGCCAACCCCTCCCGACCGGCATGGCCTCGTAGGTTCCGCTCACGTAGATCGGTACGACGGGAAGTTCGTTGGAGATCGCCATGAAAGCGGCCCCCGGCTTCAACCGAGCGAGTTGGCCATCGCGCGACCTGGTTCCTTCGGGGTACAGGAGAAGGTTCCACCGGTCCTTCACGAGCCTGTCGATCCGGTCGGACGTCGTCTTGGAGACTCCACCCTTGCGTTCGATCGGAACCGTTGCGAACGAGAGCGTCACCAGTCCTGCAATGACACGATTCTGATAGAAGTAGTCGGCCGCCGCGATCGTTGCCGTGTGCTGACGCCATGGGCGGGGCAGGGCGCGAAGAATGCTCGGGGTGTCGAGATGGCTGGAATGGTTGGCCACGAAGATCACAGGTGGTTTGAGGGTGTCGAACAACGACCCGCCCAGGGTGATGGGTTTCGTGTAGTGATCGATGAGGGGGCCGAGCGTGTAGTTGACGATGATCTCGCGCGCTACGCCGGCTGCGGGTGTCCTCGCCCACGACGTATCGAACTGCTCGCCCTTTCGTGCCATGCCTTGACCCTCGCTGGTTGTGGTTCTCCCCTTGACCCCGCCAGGCAGTGTACTCCGCGATCGCGATGGTGCTCGGGCCCGTTCTTACGCTTTGGAGCTCGTTATCGTCTTGCGGGGCCTGCGCCGGTCCGGGATAAGCGGTTTGACGCTCGCTACGAGCTCGGCGATCCGATTCGTGATGTCGTCGCCTGCGAGCGTCCAGTCCTCCGCGCGATCGGGATCCCCCCGATAGACGACCGGCTCGCCGAAGCGAACCGCGAGCTCCTGTTTGAACTTCCAATTGGGTCTGAAGTTCTTCGGCCACACATTCGCCGTCCCCCACACACCGCAGGGAATCACAGATGCCTCCGAGCGGAGCGCCAAACGAGGCGTGCCCGTCTTCGACGGCATCGGCCTGAGGTCGGGGTCGGGCGTCACGGTGCCCTCCGGGAAGATGCACACGACCTCTCCTCTCTGTAGAGCGCCGAGCGCATGCTCGAGTGCTTGAACCGCATTGCGCGTTCCGCGCTGGACCTCGATTTGGCCACACCCGCGGAGTATCCAGCCGATCCTGGGATCGTTCATCAGTTCGGACTTGGCGAGAAAGCGAGGGCGGCGGCCGGCTCTGACCACTCCGTATGCGACTGCGAGTGGGTCAAGATAAGCGATGTGGTTGGTGGCAATGATCGCAGGACCTTCCTTCGGAACGTGCTCGAGTCCCTCGACGTGCCATCGAAACCACCCTCGCAGTGATGGAATCAACATCCATCGAGTCATGGTGTAAATAGGTTCCATTAAGGCTCCATCTCCTTCTCATGGAGTACCACAGCCTCGGCCGACCGGCAGAGACACGCGGTTCAAACAGCCGGAGTATGCATCTGGGCTGCCGCTTACAATGTCCGGCGTGAAGGGCGACAACCTAAAGATCGCTCAGATTTCCGACATACATTGTGGGCACCCGATGTTCGACGGTGAGCTACTCGACCACGCCATCGAAGAAATCATTGAATTGAAACCAGACCTGGTCGTGGTGGCAGGCGACCTCACGTCGGAGGGCTACGCGCCTCAGTTCCGTCAGGCCAAGCGCTTTCTCGACCGGCTCGAGGGCCTCCAGAAGGTCGTCATACCGGGGAACCATGACCTCATGAACGTC
Organism: Actinomycetota bacterium; assembly: GCA_050693895.1. Classification (GTDB taxonomy): domain Bacteria; phylum Actinomycetota; class CADDZG01; order CADDZG01; family WHSQ01; genus WHSV01. The sequence goes on from JBOGWS010000015.1 coordinate 35,350, forward strand.
GGCTTCCTGCATTTTCGAGACTCTTTCGGGAAGTCGGACAGCGTGGTTCGAATTCCATTCATCCCGCAGGGCGACGGCAACCCCCGCAGGTGGGCAACGGTGGTGGCGATCAACTCTTCGAAGCCGGACCTCGCAGAGGGCGAAGTGGGCCACGTCAAGTACGACTGGATCCGCAAGGCCTACGAATGGCCCGACGACTATCGCATCTTCGTGATCCATCACCACCTCGTTCCCATTCCGGGAACCGGTCGCGAGCGGAACATCGTCTGGGACGCCGGCGACGTTCTCGCTCTGCTTAGCGAAATGGAGGTCAATCTCGTATTGTCGGGCCACAAACACGTCCCCAACGTGTGGAAGCTCGGAGACATGCTGCTTGTCAATAGCGGTACTGCCTCGAGCTATCGAGTGCGCGGTTACACCAGGCCCTCGTACAACGTGCTGGAGATCGATGACGGAAACCTCACCGTCATTCAAAAGTATCCGGGCCTCGGAGAGATCGTCGCCGCCCGCTACCGAAGAGATGAGCGTGAGTTGACTTTGAACCCGCAGCTTGCCGGAATGTTCAACAGGGGGGCTTGGAGCGTATGAGACTCGGTAGAAACGAGCAGTCACCATGATCATCAGGGTCACCGACACCGCAATCGATCCCGAGGACCTCGATCGCTGTACGACCATGCTCAGGGAGCGCATCAGCCCGGCTCTGGGGAGCCTGTCGGGAAGTCGCGGAATCGAGATCCACGTGAGAGTCGATGAACGTCACGGCGATCTCGTCGAGGTTGCCATAGTGTCGCGCTGGGACCATCGCGACGCGATGGAACTGGCGGTTCGTTCCGACGAGTACACCGATGCGATGGCCGAGTTTCGGCCTCTCTTCCAGCAGGCTCCTATCGTGCGGATTTTCGAAGTCGCCGACTAACGAGAGCCGGAGAGCCGGTTCGCGCCGTGCTCAGGCCTCGGCCAGGGCCTCCTGTTGCGCCGCCAGCAGTGCCTGTTCGTCGACCCACCGGGTGTGGGCGTGCGGATCGAAGGGGTCGATGCGCTCACGCTGCTTGACGGCCAGCCGGTCCATGACCTTGAGCGCCTCCGGCTCCTCCTCGGCGGCGCGGACCTCGAGCACCTGAGCCTCGACTGCTCGCTCCAGGAACTCCTCGCCCTTCTCGGAACGGACCAGGATCATCGTCCATCCCTCCATGCCGAGCCCTCCGCAAGAGAGGTCGGCATGCTCGGCGGCGAAGTCGGGGCAGTGGTGACACCACTCGTTCGCGTAGGGTCTGGCGTCCTTCAGCGGAATGATGACGTCCTCGCCATTTCGAAGAGTCACGATGACTTTGCCTTTGACGTTGATCTTTACGACGTCATCGAGGTCGACACCGAGATCTTGCTGGACCTTGCCGACCATAAAGGCGTCGTAATCGAAGGTCTCGCAGCACATCAACCCAATGATCAGCTTCACGGCTCGGGTCGGCCGCTTGATCTTCTCCGCCACAAGCTGGCGCGTGGCGGTCGATTCGCACGAGACACCCACGAGCGCGACGTTTTTGCACTTGACATCCGCCGCCTCCTTCAGACCCAACGGGGTGGCGCAGTAGGTGTAGCGCGACCCGGCGGTTGCGATCAGCTCTTCGGAGGTCCGGACCAGCTTCGGTTCGTCGAGCCACGGCACCGTCTCGGAGGGGGCGGCGACGACGGCTCCGTCGAGCTCCCCGGTGTCAAGCGCCCAAGCCAGCAGGGCGGCCACCGCTCCTCCGTCCTGTCCCCGCTGGAGGATTCGAGTGTCGGTGGCCCGGGCGAGAGTTTTGTACCGATAGCTTCCCTCCGGTTGGTCCTGTGCCCGCCGTTGCCCCGCGACCGATTCCTCGATGATGTCGAGAGCCGGGCCGAGTCGCAGACAGGCCATCGCGCACAGCGAGCAACCGTCTTCACCGTGTACGCAGTTGTCGAACGGCGAGTTCAAGTCCATCTGCAGGGGGTCGAAGTCACGCAGTTCGAGCACCTTATGGGGGCAGGCGACGATGCACGCCGAGCAGCCGCAGCAGATCTCCGTCGCCACGATCTCGGAATAGAGGTGCTTCCAGTGCTTGCGTTCGCTGACAGCCACAAATTCCTTCCGCGATCGTCGAGACGATCGCTTCCTCAGTTCCTTTGGTGCCGAGCAACGATAGCTTGCCCCGGAGGCCGGGCGCGGCAAGCGCTCCTCTTATCCGCTCGTAGAGTGGGTCGATGGACGCCGGATTGCTTCCGGTCAAGCGACTTGACCGAGCCAAAGGGCGCCTCTCCGGATGGTTTGACCCGGACGAGCGCGCGGCTCTCGCGCTCGCGTTGTTCGAGGATGCCCTCGATCTCTGTTCATCGACACCATGGTTGCGCTGGTGGGTCGTCAGCGACGACGACGAGGTCCTGACGATCGCCGCGGACAGGGGGTTGGGTACCATCAAGGATGAGGGGACGGGACTCAACGACGCACTCAAACTGGCGATCAAGGACGTGGTGAACGACGGCGCGGACTCGGTGACCGTAATCCCGAGCGACGTCCCACTCGCCTACGAGGAGGACGTCAGGGATCTCGTTGACACCGGAGCCACGAGCGACATCGTGGTCGTGCCCTCGGACGACGACGGCGGTACGAACGGTCTCTATCTCGCTCCGCCCGATCTTCTCGAACCGAGATTCGGTTCGGCGAGTCTGAAGGCACACGTCGACGCCGCCTCCGATCGCCATCTCCGCTGTTCGATCCTGGCCCTCCCGCGCCTTGCGCTGGACATCGACACGATCAGAGACGTCGAGGCGTTTCTCGAGCGCCCCGCGTACGGTCCCTCGCGCACGCGCGACTTCCTGGCCAAGGGCCCGACGGCGCCCTAGGTCAGCGCTTGGCCCGAGACTGCTCGTCCGCGATTTTCCCGGCCCGGTCCACCGCGGTCGACTCGGCCCTTCCCGCCAGCTCGTCCAGTCGAGCCGGGGTCGGAATCCGAACCGTTTCGGGCCCTCCCTGAAGGAGCAGGGCGCCGAGCAACGCGCCGGTCCCGAGGGTCGCCAGCACCACCGTCTGAATCGCGGAGGGAGGTGCGGGCGCGCCGACTTCCTCGGCTCCGACACCCTCGTCGTAGCCCGCCGACTTGCCCCACGAGTAGCCCGCCCATATCAGCAGACCCGCCGCCATCAGCACCAGGAGCACCTGGGTGAACCGAATCGTGCGTCGCTGCCTTCGAAGTCCGAGCGGACCCCTGTAGGTACCGCCGGTCATCTGTCTCTTCATGGGCCCGAGACTAAACCGCCGCGTTCACAAGCCCGGCAACGCAAAGGGCCCCGCACTCGGCGGGGCCCCGCGAAGCGAAGGTAGCGTCCCTACTTCTTGCCGGAAACGTAGGTCTTGAAGCTCGCACCGGGCTTGAAAGCCGGAACCTTGGTGGCCTTGATCTTGATGGGCTCGCCCGTCTGAGGGTTGCGAGCCGTGCGCGCACTGCGGGCGCGGCGCTCGAAGGTGCCGAATCCGGGCAGCGTCACCTTCTCACCCTTCTTGACGGTCTTCTGGACCTGGGTCACAAGCTCGTCGAGAACATCGCCCACGAGGCGCTTGCTCTCACCTGTGTTCTTAGCGACGACGTCGACCAAGTCGCCTTTGTTCATACAGATTCCTCCTTGTTGCTACGGGGTTCAGGGTCGGCCCAACCCTAAGCGCGCCCGCCTGGGGCTCAACGGCAATTCGGCCAGAAAACCCTTGATTCATAAGGGTTTCGGGCCGTCTCTGGTCCGTTCGGTGACTACGGAGGAAGCTCTCCTGCTATCGCCGCTGCGTTGCTTTCAACCGCGACCGGCACTTCGGAGATACCGACGAGCGCAAGAAAGAGAGTGTCGGAGGAGCCTCGCAGGACGACACCGACGTCCTCCTCGGCAGCCTCGAGTGAAACCCGGGCGTCGATCTGCCGGAGCGCCAGATACCGCCGAGCGGTCCGCATGGCCGCTTCGGACGAGAGCTTCAGTGCCTTACCCCCGCTTCCGTAGTACGCGTTTCTGTCGATCTCCCCCGCTCCGGCGAGGCTCGCGGAATCGGCCGCGTTCTGGAGCGTGCGCCGCAACAGGAAGGCCTTGGTTCCGTCGACGGCAAGGCCGGCTATCACGAGGCTGATGAGTGATAGACCCAGCGCCATCACGGTCACTTGCCCTCGCTCAGACATCACCGGCTCGCGAAAGGGTCGACGCGAGCGACGTGTGTAGACCGAACCCAAACGGAGGGCCCCGACACCTCTCCTAACAACGGGAACCGAACGACACCGACCGGGTAGGCGACGTGAACCTCAACGCGTGCCCCCCGTTCGAGTCCATCGGGCGCCGACCACCGGACGTTGGAGTCGTCGGCATCGAGGCCATGGTTTGCCAGCGCGAGTCCGACGGCGCGCTCGACCGACGTGTCCGCCGCCGTCAAGTCGCTCGATCGGGCCGCATCAAAGCCCGCCTCGCGCGCGGCTGATGTGGTCGCGAGCGCGGCTCGATGCACGTCGGCGAGGACCATGAGAGCCCAAACGATCGGAATGATCAGCAGCAGGCCTAGGAGAACGGACTCGATCAGGGCCTGACCCCGTTCATCCGAGGTCACTTGACCTCCTCTAAGCGCAGTGAGCTCGCCCGCGCATCCACCGGAACGCTGATCGGTACGGGGCCGATCGCAGCCAAGCGACCTATAAGACGAACCGTGATGCGAGTGTCATCGCCGGCCGGCTCGGTGAGCACGTCTATCTCGAGGTCATCGACCAACGATCCTGTGGCGGAGCGCGTGGTTCGCAGCGCGATCGCCTCGGCCTCTTGCTCGCTTCTGCCCAGTTCCGTAGCCGCGCGCGCTCCCTCGTGGGCCGATGCAATGACGACGTTGCGGCCGTACAGAGTCAGAGCGAGCTGGGCGACCCCCAACGACAGCATCATCAGAAAAACGATTGCGAAGATCGACTCAACGAGTGCGGAGCCGCGCTCCTGCACTCTCAACAGCCGATGCCTCCGCAAACTGTGTCGAGAGCGCTCGAGAAGATGTCTACCAAGCGACCCTCGGCAATTCCCCAGATCGCGATCACCAAGCCGGCCGACATCAAGACGATCAAGACCCAGCCTGGAACATCGCCGTTCTCATTGACGTGCGTCGGAAGAAGTGCATCAACCATTCGCCACATCACAAGACCTCCCTCAGGGCACCAACAGATCCAGAGACACGAGACCGGGCAACAATGCAAAAACAACGACCACGGGCATGATCAAGAACACGACCGGAACCAGCATCAGCACCTCTCGTCGGCCACCTAGCTCGAGCAACATGCGTCTTCGCGCCTCGCGGCCGTCTTCGGCCTGAGCGCGTAGGAGGTCGGCGAGGGGAGCACCTCGCTCGATGCCGGTGATCAGTGCGTCGACAAGTCGTGCAACTCCTGGGAGGGGAATCCTTCGGCGCAGATCGTCAAGCGCATCCACCATGGAGGAACCCGCACGGATATCTGCCACAACCTTCTCGAACTCGCTTCCGATCCCGGTTTTCAGCACTCTTGCGACGCGCGCAAAGCCCGCTGGAACCGATTCCCCCGCCATGATCGACAACGTCAGAAGGTCAATCGCCGTTGGCAGTTCCTCGTGCAGCAGAGACCGCCTTCCTTCGACCTGTCGCGCCAACCACCAGTCGCGCGACAGGAAGCCCCCGGTGAAGGCCACTGCGGACATCGCAGGTAAAGCTCGGAGGTCGACCGCGATTCCAGCCGCCGCCGCGATCGCCACCAAAGCCCACGATGCGATGGTGGCGGTAATCGCCCAGATCAGTTGCTCGAGCCGAAACCCACCGGCATCGATGTCGAGCCCGGCCGCATGGATTCGCCGTAACAGGGTCCGGTCTGTCGATACTCCGAGTCTCCGAAAGACAGCCTCAGCTCGCGCCTCCAACCCACTTCTGCTACTCGGCCGTCGCGCGAGCAAGGAGCTCGGCCGACCCCTCAACCCGCTGAGATAGGGACTCACGCGCGTCCCCAGTCGCCTTCTTCGAAGAGGAGGCAAACCGGTGAAAATAAGCCCAAGTCCGACCGCCCCGATGAGGGCGATCACGGTTGCGTTCACTTCAGCCTCCTTTCTTCGGGAAGTCGAGCCGCCCTCAGCATCAGCCGATAGCCAACGAAAGTCGCAACCGCCCCAGCAGTGATGACTGTTGCTCCTGCGGTCGAGTTGTACGCGCTTGCCGCCTCAGGTCTTGTGGACATGAGCAAGAGGACGACCCAGGGCGAGGCCGCGGCAACGCGCGCCGCGGTGACCGTCCATGACCAGCGCGCTTCAATCTCCTTTCGTACGCGGATGTCCTCCCGCACGAAGTCGGCAAGGGTGCGCAGGACTCGCACCAGGTCGGTTCCCCCCACCTCGCTCGCGAGAGTGAGCGATGCGACGACTCGGTCTGCCACGGGATCGGACAACTCGCTGCGGAGACGTTCCAATCCCGCTCTCAGGTTTCCCGTAGATCGGTAGGTTCCTGCAAAGGCCGCGAATCCCTGACGCAGCTCCTCGGGACCCCTGTTCGCCTGGGCCGCACACGATTCCGCGAGCGAGACGCCGGCCCTTACACCAGAGATCAGGCCCTGGATTGCATCGGGCCACGCTTCTCTGAAGCGCCGTTGCCGACGCTGTCGTTTGGATGAAACGTAGACATAGGGGAGCCACCCTCCAGCAAGACAGAAGATCCCAGCTATCAATGCCGAAGACGAGATTCCCGCAACGAACAAACCCGACACCAAGGCCACAAGGACGCTCAGACCGATCAGGCGGACGCCGTTCAACTGGCGCACCCCCGCCTCCAGCACGACTTGATCCAGGTGCCTAATGGGCGAGATCCCCACGCCGCTTCTCTTTCCGGTCAGTCCGTCAAAGAGCAGCAAGAGACCTAGCGCTGCGCAGGCGGCGACCACGACGGTCATGCTCGTCCTCCTTGCATCAGCGAATGAAGATCGATCCCGGCCTCGGAGAACCTCTCAACGCGCGGCGGTTGGTGGCCGGTCCACCGAAGAAGGTCGTGGGCACGCTCCCAAAGGGAAACCGTTTCGATGCGTTCGCCTTCCAGTCGTCCCGTAACCCCCAGAATGTGCGCGGTAGATCTGCGCCCTTTGGCCTGATCAAGGTGGACGATCAGGTCGATCGAGCTCGCCACGGTGGGCAGAACGAACGCGTGGCTCACGTTCTCCCCGGCGAGAAGAGGAAGGGTCACAAGCTTCGTCAGGGCTTCCATCGCGCTGTTCGCATGAATGGATGTCATCCCCGGCAGACCTGAGTTCAGGGCGACCAAGAGATCGAAGGCCTCCTGCTGGCGGACCTCGCCGACCAGGATTCGGTCGGGTCGCATGCGCAGCGCTTCGATGATCAGGCGACGTAGGTCGATCGCACCGCGACCCTCGAGATTCGATTGACGTGTCTGCATCGAAACCACATCAGGTAGCGGAACCTGGAGCTCGAAGACCTCCTCACAGGTGATCACTCTTTCGCGTGGAGATATAGCCGCTGCAAGGCAGTTCAGCATGGTCGTCTTTCCCGACTGCGTTCCTCCGGAGACCGCGATGTTCAATCCACTTCTGACGGCTGCTTCGAGGAATCGGGCCGCCCTCTCCGGAAGCGACCGAAGGCGCACGAGCTCGTCAAGGGAATGAGCGCGCAGCACGAACTTCCGAATGTTCACGGCCCAGTGGCTGCGCGTGATGTCGGGTATGGCGACGTGCAGACGCGAGCCATCCACCAGCGTGGCATCCACAAAGGGTGAAGAGAGATCCAGACGTCGGCCGCTCGTTCGCAGCATCCGCTCGACGAGGCCCTTGATCTCGGTCTCAGTCAGGACAACATTCGTAAGGACGTGACTGCCGTCGCGCGCGCAGAAGACTTTGCCGGGACCGTTGATCCAGATCTCCTCGATGCTGCCGTCGTCCAAGAGACTCTGAAGCGGCCCAAGTCCGGCCACACGGTCGAGAACCTCCTTCCGGAGAGCAAGTCGATCCTCGATTCGGGGAAGACTGCTTGCCAGCCTTCGCTCCTCGTAGTCCACGAGCACCTCGTCGACAAGGTCTCCCACTCCGTCCGCGCCTACTTGAGCGGGATCGACCCCGCGCCGGCGAACGAGCTCGCGGACCTCCTCCTCGACAATGCTCAGAGCGGGCGCCCTCACGAGCGCCCCGCCAAGCGCGCGAGCAAACCCTGTGGACGAACCTTTCCACCGAGTCGCTCGGCCAGCAGACGCGCCTGAGTACAGATCTCAGAGGACGGACGAACCTCCTGTAGAGCACCCCCTTGCTCAACGGCCTTCCGACAGTCGAGAGGAAGATCGGGAAAGACGGCAGAAGAACGAAGCCCGGTGTAACGAACGAGCAGTTCGTCTATCTCTCGGCCCTCCCCCCTGTGCACACGGTTAAGGACGATCGAGATGCGATCCTCATCGACCAGCTCGCGTAAGGATTCGAACGACCAGACGAAGTTCTTGACCCCCACGGCATCGGCTCGGCAAATGGCAATCACTCGGTCCGCTCGCTCCAAGGCCGCGAGGGCCATCGCGTTTCGCCCGCCCGTCCCACCGAGCGAGCCCTGACCCTCGAGGCAGAAACCAATATCCACCACGACGAAGCGCGCTTCTGCCGAGAGAAGCCTGATGAGTTCGGCATAGCCGTAGTCCGTAACCTCGGGCCACAGGTCCGCTCGGGGAAGGCCCGGCACCAATAAGAGCCCTTGGCCACCGACCCTGCGGAGGTTGGCAACGAGATCTCTTCGGCCCTCGTCTGAGGCCGCGGCTGTTGCCGCCCACAAGATGGTCGGCAACTCCTCGACAACGCCCAGCTGCTGCAGCGCATCTCCCCCGTAGGGATCCGCGTCCATCAGCACCGTCGACTCGGTTGTTCCTGCCAGAGCGTAGGCGAGCTCGATGGCGATCGTGGTGCGGCCTGGAGCGCCCTTCGGCCCCCAGACGACGATCACACGCCCCGAACCAGAACTCGCCGTTTCGCCCAGGCCCACCGGAGAGATGGGCATCGTCGAGCGACAGGCGTCGACTATCTGGCCCACCGATGACTGCGCGTCCAACACAGCCGCTCCTCGATTCTCGAGGGCCTCGGCCTCCAAAGAGTTGTCCGCGACTCCGACCACCCGAAGGCCGGCCCGAGCTGCCTCTGCCGCAGCTTGGTCGTCGAACCAACTTGGTGCTCCAACCGCGATGATTGCATCGATTGCTTCGGACCTCATGGCCGCGAGTAGCTCCACCCGGTCAACGCATCGGAGATACAGATCCAGAGAGGGTTCGATTGCGAGGCGCGGAGCAAGTTCGGCTTCACGCTCGGGATCGCCCGCGAGCGTCACCACCCGCATAACCACCATCAGAAGTCGTCTCTTGTCACTGACCAGGGCTCGCCTAGATCTTGCTCGCCGTCCACCTTCACCACGTCCAGCTCAGCGTTATGACTTGCGAAGGAGAGCATCCCAACGAGTTCATCCGGGACGTTGATCCTGACTCCCGCCGCATCCGACCCCCCAACAAAGCCTTCTGATGTCACGACCTCCACGACCTCAGCGCCGCGCACGACCGGAACCGTTCTCGAGCGGACATCCCCTGGATCAAAGGTCGCGATGATGTCGATCCGATCACCGGGGCCAAGCGTTGTTGAGCCCTGACCGAGCGCCTCCGAAGTCAGAGTCACGATTCCGCCGCCGTTCTCGTCGGCACCACCGATCACGACCGAACTGGCCACCATCTCGCCTTCCAGGACCGGCCTAGAGAGGGAACGACCCTCGATCGTTGTGTCCACGGGCACATAGTTGCCGACGAGTTCGGCCGGAAGGCGCACGTCTTCGGCCCGCACGTCGCCGCCGTCAACGACGGTATCGGCGGGGAGATCTCGGGCGGCCACCCACACCTGGATCGTGTCCTGAGCGCCGGCGATCATTCGTTGACCCGCCACAAGCGCCACACAGAACAACACGAGGCCGAGGGCTGTGCGGACGTTGGCCCAAGAAGGCTTTTGAACCCTTACCGCGCGAACTGAGGCCATCTGTGCTCCCGCTTTCGTCCGATCAAACAGCAGTAAATGAACCCAAACCAATGAAATGAAGCGTCAGCGTTGCTAAAGTAGGCCGATGTCCGATTCGCACGAAGTTCCCGAGGGCGGGCGGACGCCCGGAGTCGAACCACGCTTCTTTACACTCGAGGACGTGGCCGAGTACTTGAATGTCAGCGTCCCTCAGGTCTACTCGCTGGTCCGGTCGAGGGAATTGCCGGCCGTGAAGATCGGCGGAAGAGGCGTTTGGCGTGTGGATCGTGAGCAGCTCGACGCCTATATCAAGAGACTTCACGAAGAGACGAATGAGTGGGCTAGGGAGCACCCTTTAAACCCCCGCGGATAACTCGTACGGCTTGGATCGCCGCATAGGGAGCAACCACCCGTCCGCGCGCCGTCGCCAGCGTCAGGAAGTCTCGCGCGGCGCGCTCCAATTTGCCGAGTGCTGACCCAAAACTCCAGGTCACCTCGACGATTGCGCCCGCGCGAGCGAGTTCTCGGCAAGCCTCGATCTGAGACATTTCCCAGCGGGCAGGGGCTCTGCCTCCATCCTCCAGCTTGAGAGCTGCCCGCGTCAGGGGTAACAGCTGGGGAGACGAACCCTCAATCCACATGAAGTCTTCGCCCACCGCGGAGACGGAAAGACGTCCTCCTCCCGGCATCAACGCGGTGACGGCGCCGGCGCGAGTCAGCGCGTCCGACATGCGCGAATCCTGGGCCAGGCTGAACGCGAGGTCGTTAGCCGCCTCTTCGTCGGCCCGCCGTTCGGCCGCCTCGAGCTGGGCTCCGAGGCCGAGCAGTAGCTTGTCTAGCCCTCGCTCCGTCACATCGGTCACCGTTCCCTTGGTGCAGTTTGCAGATCGTGTCACATCGTAGAAACCCGGTCAAAAGATGCAAAATCCTTGACAAGCTATAACACGTTAACTTAGGTATATACAAGCAAACATAGGTATCGGTGGGTTTCCGCAGATGAGAAGGGAAAGAGGAATGGAGTGGCGTCTTGCGGGCTGGTCGGCGGGGTGGGCCTGGCTCGAGCCCATCTTCGTCGGAGCGACGATCGTCGCTCTCTCCTCGGCTCTGGCGAGAGTGCGGGTCCGGATTCCCCGCCGTCCGCGCCGCTCACCCGCCCCCGTCCTCCTGCGGCGCATCATCACCCTGCTGGGCCTTGGACTCGCCCTCTACACCTCTCCCGCCTCTGCCTCGGGGCGTACGTCGGCTCACCCCGGCCGAAGCGGCCGCCCCACTCCTGAGGCGCCCTGGTCGGGAACGAGTGGGTTTTTTCCCCCTCCTCATCCACTCGTTCCCTCCGGGAGCCAGATGGCCGAGTCCTCGACGGTGCACCCCGCGATTCACAAACCGGGGCCGACGGTGATCGGGGCGCCACTCTTCGAAAGAGCGGAGCGACGGAGGAGCAGAGAGCGCGATGAGTCGCGAGGACTCCACCCCGCCGGTAATCCGCAATCCGTCGAGTTGGAGCGCGCCCCTTCTGTGACCGTCCATCAGGGAGACTGCCTATGGACGATCGCCGCCGAGACCTTGGACTCGGACGACGCCCCGCGCGTCGACGGCTATTGGCGCGCGATCTTTCGCCTGAATCACTCCGTTATCGGGAGCGACCCCGACCACCTCCTTCCCGGACAGGTTCTGAGGCTCCCCCGAGAAGGCACCGGATGAGCATTGATCTCCGCAGGGATCCGTCGCATCGCGAGGTCTCGGGAGCGCGGCCCAAGGTTGAACGTAACGGCGGCCCTGCGGATCTACTCAGGACACGCTTCGGGCGACTGGTTTGCCTCGGGGGTGCGGTCTTGCTCATCGGTCTCGGGGCTTCGGCGATGTTCGTTGACGACGAGATGGCGGCCCTTGGATCCAAGGACGAGGATGCCGCGCCCCGAGGCACCGATCCCGACGCGCCGGTCGCCACCGATCTCGCGAGCTACGCCTTCCTCTTGCCGGAGCTGGAAGGCCTTCCACCCAGCACGAGGCCTGGAACCGAGATCGAGATCTGGGCGACCTGGGAACCGCCTGTAACCAAGAAACTCAAGGTGCATCAACTGGTTCCAAGGGCGACGGTCGCCAAGATCATCCCGAGCATCGAACCCGGTCCTCCCACGGTCATGCTCGAGCTGGAGCGAAGGTTCATCCCTGACCTCATGTACGGCGACAGGTTCGGCGCCCTTTCGATCGTCCTCGCCTCAGAGCCCGATTAGCCCCATCCACCGCCACCCGGAGTGACAATCGAGATCACGTCTCCCTCATTCACCTCGACGTCGATCTTCGGCGGCAGGGTCTCGCCGTTGAGCTTGTTCCTGCCGGGGGCGCCGTCCTCCCCTCCGTGCGCTCCCTTCGGCGCGTGCCGCCGACGGTCGGTCAACAACGAGACGCTCGCGTGCTCGAGCACGCGCACGGACCGCTCGATACCCTCCCCGCCTCGATGCCGCCCCGTTCCACCCGACCCGAGCGCGAGCTGCTGACGTTCCACCCGAAGTGGGTATTCCAGTTCGAGGGCCTCGATCGGCGTGTTCAGCGTATTGCTCATTCCAACGTGGACTCCGGAGGACCCGTCTCCGGCCGAGCTCGCTCCCTGTCCCCCGCCGATGGTCTCGTAATAAGTCCAGGTGCGTCCGCCGATCACCAGGTTGTTCATCGTCCCTTGTCCCTGCGCCGGCAGATCGACGGCCTGCGATAGAGCCAGCAGCACCGTATCGGCGATGCGCTGACTCGTCTCCACGTTGCCCGCGACGACTGCCGATGGTGACGAGGCGTTCACGAGGCTCCCTTCGGGGGCAACTATCTTCACCGGATTCAGCACCCCCGCATTCGCGGGGACATCCGCGTCCAACAAAACTCGGAGCGCGAAGTAGCACGCTGAGTGGGTCACCGACAGCGGACAATTGACGTTCCCCGCGACGGCCTCCGCGGTGCCGTCGAAGTCGATCGTCAGACCGTCGCCTTCGATGGTCAGACGAACCGCGATGAGAATGTCCTCGTCGGTCGTCCCGTCCCCCTCCATGACATCGGACGCTTCGTAGGACCCGTCGGGCAACTCTCCGATGCGCGAACGCGCGCGACGTTCCGTGTAAGCGATGACCTCGTCGAATGCGCTGGTGATGAGGTCCAGCCCGCCTCGCTCTACGAGCTCCCTTAGCCTTCGGCCACCGAGGTCGTTCGAAGCGAGTTGTGCCCGGAGATCCCCTCGACGAATCTCGGGAGTTCGCACGTTCGCCAGCAAGAGACTCATTACGTCATCCACGAATTCGCCGCCTCGGACGATGCGGATCGGAGGAAGAACGAGGCCCTCCTGGAATATCTCTCTCGAGTTGCTCGGCATAGACCCCGCCCGCATACCGCCCACGTCGGAATGATGGGCGCGCGCGATCGCGTAGCCGATGATGTCGTCCTCGTGCACGCAGGGCGTGACGACCGTGATGTCGGGCAGGTGGGTCCCACCCGTGTACGGGTCGTTGAGTATGAATGCGTCGCCGGGGCCGGGGGTCTGCTCGATCACCGCGGCCACGGCCTCGGGCATGGCTCCGAGGTGTACCGGGATGTGCTCGGCCTGCGCAACCATTCGCCCACGCACGTCGAACAATGCAGTGGAGCAGTCCCTGCGTTCCTTGATGTTAGATGAGTAGGCGCTGCGAATGAGCGCGGCCCCCATCTCTTCGGCGATACCCGAAAGCGCGGCGGATAGCACCGCAAGCGTGACTGGATCCAAGTGACCGGTCATCTGCTCACGACCAGAGTGCCGGCGTCGTCGACGACTCCCGACCACCCCGGCCGGATCACCGCAGTTGCCTCCGCGAACTCGACGATGCAGGGTCCGTCGACTTTCGCTCCAGGGCCCATCACCGTGCGTTGGAGCACAGGCGTTTGGATCCATTCCCCGTCGAAGTTCGCTGCTCGGGGTTCGCCCGACTCCTCCCGGTCCCGGGAGGAATCGCTCAGGTCGGGTAACTCGATCGGCGTCCTGGCGGTGAGTCGAACGCCAACCGTCTCAACGGGCTCCTCCTCCATGCGGTAACCGAAGCGCCGTTCGTGGGCCCCGTGAAAAGCTGCGGTTAAGGCGTCTACATCCTCGGCCGGCACCGTCAGCTCGAAGGATTGTCCCACGTAGCGTAGGTCCGCGGCTCGCTCGAAGGTTGCTCCCGGTCCAAGCTGGCTCTCCGCCTGTGCACGCATCGACTCGAATGCTTCATCGAGCCGCGCGTCATCCAGCTCATTGGTTGATGCGAGCAACGGCTGGACGTAGTCGGCGCGCATCTCGGACAGGGCGAGACCCAAGGCGCTCAGGACTCCGCCCGCCTGCGGGATGAGAACTGTCGGCATGTCCAGTTCTTCGGCCAGCGCGCAGGCATGAAGCGGCCCGGCCCCTCCGAACGCTATCAGCGCGAACTCGCGCGGGTCGAACCCTCTTTCGACACTGACGACGCGAAGAGCCCGAACCATTTCAGCGTTCGCGACGCGCACGATTCCCTGTGCCGCATCCACTGCGTCAAGGCCGAGTCGTTCGGTGATCGATTCGAGGGCCTTCAGGGAAAGCTCGCGGTCGAGTCTGATCTCACCGCCGAGGGTTGCGCCTCCAACGAGGTAGCCGAGCACGAGATTGGCATCGCTGACCGTCGGTTCGGTTCCCCCTCTGCCGTAGCAAGCGGGACCTGGGTTCGCTCCGGCAGATTGGGGTCCCGCTCGCAGTGCTCCACCGTCGTCGACCCACGCGATCGATCCACCGCCCGCGCCAACCGTGTGCACGTCGACCATCGGAAGCTTGATCGGCACGCCGCCGATCACACCCTCCGTAGTTCGCTCGGCTCGGCCATCGACGATGGGCGCCACATCGGTGCTGGTGCCGCCCATGTCAAGAGTGAGAACGTCTGCGAATCCGCTGAGACCCGCAATGTGGGATGCGCCGACGACCCCAGCGGCGGGGCCTGACAGAACACACGCGGCCGCTCTCGATGTCGCTCGTTCGAGGTCCATTACTCCTCCGGATGACTGCATCACCACCGGACGAGGAACGCCGCTCAGGTCACAACGGCGCGCGAGCTTCTCGAGGTAATAGGCGAGCCGAGGTCCGAGATAGGCGTCGGCCACCGTGGTTGAGAAACGTTCGAATTCACGGAACTCGGCCAGGATTTCGTGCGACACCGAAACGTGAATGTGAGGAAAGCGCTTCTGTACCGCGGCCGCGACCTCTCGTTCGTGTTTCGGATGCAGGTAGCCGAAGAGCAGACACACCGCCACCGCCTCTGGTTTGGCTTCCTCGAGTTGTTGCAGCGCCCTATCGAGGCTGTCCTCGTCGAGCGGTTCGATGACTCCATCCGGTCCGCAACGTTCGGCGACCGTGAACCGAAGGTCGCGCGCTACAAGCGGTGGAGGTCGATTTGCGGTCAGGTCGTAGAGGGACGGACGGTTCTGGCGGCCGATCTCGACTATGTCCCGGAACCCCTCGGTGGTGATCAGAGCCGTCCGCGCACCCCTTCGCTCGAGCAGGGCGTTGGTCGCAACGGTCGTGCCGTGGGCGAACGCCTCGATGTTCGGCCTGTCGACGCCGAGTTGCTCGATCCCGGTTAGCACGCCCTCGGACTGCTCGGGGCTGCTCGGCACCTTTGCGGTAACGACGCGGCCATCAACCACGCCAACGACGTCGGTAAACGTGCCTCCGACATCGACTCCTATGCGCATGCCCCTCCCAGGTTTCATGTCTTCAACCCGCAGGTTAGTCGCTGCGCCTCGCCGAGCAAAAGGCTCGGAAACCCGCCCTCCTGGCGGGAAAGTCTTTAGGCTTCGGCGATGTCCGAGACCGATCTGCCGAGTCGGAGACAGAGCCTGCGTGGAGTCGACTTCGACGACAACATCGTGGTGCTCTCATTTACCATCGCGCGCAAGCTCTATAAGTGCCCCGGCTGCTACGAGTACATCGCCGTTGGCTCGGAGCACATTCTCGTCCGCTACTTCGAGCCCGATGGAAACAGCTTCTATCAACACTGGCATCGCGACTGCACGAAGACGATAGTGCGCGAGCTGAGGGGACTCGAGGCGGTGGCAGCGGGCTTCGAGCGCCCCGCCGGTCGCCGACGCCGACATCCGCGCTCGAGATGAGCGCTCCGTGACCCCAGATATCGTCCGAACGCAGCCCCACGGGTCAAAGAGCGAACCAGGCACGGGTTGGCAATAAGAAAAACGGCCCCCCTCCGGAGGCCGTTTCTAACCTTGAGCGCTAAACAGTGTGCCTGCCTGGAGATCAGTGAACTTCAACGTAAGAAGCTATTGCTCCTTAGAAAGGAGGTGATCCAGCCGCACCTTCCGGTACGGCTACCTTGTTACGACTTCACCCCAATCGCAGATCCCACCTTCGACGGCTCCCTCCCAAGGGTTGGGCCACCGGCTTCGGGTGTTACCTACTTTCGTGGTGTGACGGGCGGTGTGTACAAGGCCCGGGAACGTATTCACCGCGACATTGCTGATCCGCGATTACTAGCGACTCCGACTTCATGGGGTCGAGTTGCAGACCCCAATCCGAACCAGGCGCGCTTTTTTGAGATTCGCTCCCCCTTGCGGGATCGCAGCCCTCTGTGGCGCGCAATGTAGCATGTGTGCAGCCCTGGACATAAGGGCCATGCTGACTTGACGTCATCCCCACCTTCCTCCGAGTTGTCCCCGGCAGTCCCCTTAGAGTCCCCGGCATTACCCGCTGGCAACTAAGGGCAGGGGTTGCGCTCGTTGCGGCACTTAAGCCAACACCTCACGGCACGAGCTGACGAC
>JBOGWS010000016.1:0-1735 GCA_050693895.1 Actinomycetota bacterium
GCCAGAAGCGCTTCAGCGAGAAGAACTACGGCTACGGAGGCTTCCTGCAGTTCGTCAAGGCCGCGGCCGCGCGGGGCATCGTCGACATGGAATGGAGCGACGCCGACGAGGACTACTACCTCTCAACGGTGAAGTAATCCCGGCCCCCCCTCGCCCAACGGAACCCAGCTTTTCGTTCGATTCGACAACGTCGTCCAGCCTTTGGTTCAAACGATGGCCCGACGACCATTTGCCGGGTTACGTTGATTCAATCCACGGCCAACGAGGCCCAAAGCCTCCCCCACGACTTCGAGGAAATATTCGGGCTCGCGAACGATGTCCTCCCACGTGAACCGAAGCACGCGCTTGCCTCCGAGCACCAGCGAGTGGTCCCGGCGACGATCGCGATTCTCCGACTTCCTTCCAGCGTGCCACCTGCGCCCGTCCACCTCCATGACGAGCCGCGCCTCCGGATAGAAGAAGTCGACACGACCGCGTCGGTCGTTCAGATCCACGGGGACCTGACGTTGGGGAAGCGGGTATTGCGCACCCCGGAGCAGCCGAAACACTCTGCTTTCGAGTTCGCTTTCCGACAGCGCCTCGTCGGCGCCACGTACATCGACGAGCTCTCGGAGCGTCCGCACCCCTCCGAGCCGCCGCCTCGATGCCATGCGCACGAGAGCCCGCAACTCATCGATCTTGGCCAAGCCCTCGCGCAGAGCCGCGTCGAGCGCTATCTCGCAAGTCGAGGTTTCGATCGACTCACACATGTCCAGGAGCGTGCGTTCCACGCTAAGCGCAGGGATGTTGTCCACGAGGGTCATCTCGGATCTGTCGAGTGGTCGTCTGCGATGCAGGATCCCGGTCGGGGCGTTCGGTTGACCGGTCCGATCACCTCGATCCGACCCGCTGAGGGATCGAGAAGGCCGTGGAGCTCGGCCGAGGTGCGTCCCGAGACAACCGCGCCCGGCCCCGCCCACAACACGGTCGCCATGCACCGCGTGCGTTTGGTTATCGGGGCGGCGTCAACCCTGAAGACTCGAGGCAGCACTTGCTCGAGTCGGCCTTTGGCGCGCAGACCTCGGATGACGCCTCTAGTGACGCCTCCGCTCAGCAACTGACTCAACGCCAGGACCCCATGTTGTGGGCGCGCCAGCAACTGGAGGCAGCGCTCGATCTCGTGGGAGTTCACACTTCAATTCAAGCGGACGCAAAGCGCACCATGTGTGACGGAGGTCACAGTGGAGGGTCGTTCGCTGCAACGCGGCCCAGGGATTGGCTCGGAAACAGAACGCATCCCCGGAGGTGGTTCGCGAGGCACCAATCGCTGGACAACGATGCGAAATTGAGCCAAAACCTGGGTGGCGATGTTCGGATGAGCGCGAGCCTCGAGGGGTCAGCCGCCTGTCAGGCTCGGGTCCCTGACCGGGATGTCTCCCAGGATCTCGTCGATGCGCTCGAGTACCGACGGGTCGAGCTTCACGGCCGAGGCCTTCACGGTCTCTCGTACCTGCTCGGGCTTGGATGCGCCGATGATCGCCGCCGCAACGTTCTCGTTGTTGAGCACCCATGCGAGCGCCAGTGTTGCCATCGAGATGCCCAGGTCCTCGGCGACCGGCCTCAGGTTCTGGACGGCGGTAAGGATGTCGTCGCTCAAGTAGTCCCTTCTGATTCCGCTTCCATGAGCTCCTCGCGACCCTTCCGGGCGGCTCTCGCCCGGCTTGTACTTACCAGTTAGAACGCCCATCGCCAGCGG
>JBOGWS010000017.1:0-28114 GCA_050693895.1 Actinomycetota bacterium
AGTCGTTACGACGTGGAAGTGGTGGGCGATGCTGGACTTGAACCAGCGACCCCTCGCGTGTGAAGCGAGTGCTCTGCCAGACTGAGCTAATCGCCCGGACGCCACATGATACTCGTGCCGTAGGCGCCCAACTCTTCGCCGATTTGGTCGGTATGCGACCATGGTGCGCGAACGAAGGCGCGGAAACGCCGGCAACCCGATCCTGGATCGTAGTTTCAACCAAAACGACGCCAGGCGTCGCCAATAGTCGAACGTCCGCGACCAGAGCCGCAGCGGAGCCCGAAGACAGCTACGCCTTCGCGTCGGGCTGATCCTTCGCTCTCTGCAAAGAGGCGTCGATCTCGCGCCACGCCGCATCTGCTCCCTCGTGGCCCTGGGTCGATGACGACTTGTTCGGCTCGAGCATCTTGTAAACGTCGAAGAAGTGTTCGATCTCGCTCATGATGTGTGGCGGGAAGTCCTCGATCGTCTTCATGTCCGCCCAATGTGGGTCGGTATCCAGGACGCAGATGATCTTGGCGTCGTGGCCCTTCTCGTCCTCCATCCAGAGGATTCCCACCGGACGCGCATCGGGTATCCAGCAGCCGGGAAACGTCGGGTCCTCGAGAAGGACGAGCGCGTCCAGCGCGTCGCCGTCCTCACCGAGTGTGTGGGGGATGAAGCCGTAGTCGGCGGGATAGGTCGTGGCCGAGAACAACCGGCGATCGAGTTTGTAGATGCGCCGTTCGGCATCCCACTCGTACTTGTTGCGGCTCCCCTTCGGGATCTCGACTACGACGTCGATCGTGCTGCGCACGTCACCCATGAGCGCAACACTAGTCCAGCGCCCTCAAAGTCTCCCGAAAGGCGATGACAAAAGCTAAGCCGAGCGACGAGCCGCCGAGCGCTTGCGGCTCTTGGTCGCGGCGACCCGACGGGGCGCGGCCCTCCTCGGCTCCTCGCCCAGGCCGAGAGCAGATCGCAGGAACTCTCCCGTAAAAGAGCCCGGGGCAAGAGCGACCTCCTCGGGGGTGCCGGTCGCCACGATCTCGCCTCCGCCGCTACCCCCCTCGGGGCCGAGGTCGATGATGTGATCGGCCGTCTTGATCACTTCGAGGTTGTGCTCGATCACCACGACCGTGTTTCCGTTTTCCACCAACCTGTGCAGAACACCGAGAAGCTTCTTGACGTCCTCGAAGTGAAGGCCGGTGGTTGGTTCGTCGAGGATGTAGAGAGTGCGTCCGGTCGATCGCTTCGACAACTCGCTGGAAAGCTTGACTCGTTGAGCCTCGCCACCGGAGAGCGTGGGGGCCGGTTGTCCGAGCTTGATGTAGCCCAGTCCCACGTCTCGCAGCGTGTTCATGTGACGAGCGATCGGTGGAATGGCCGAGAAGAACCCGCACGCTTCCTCGACGCTCATCTCGAGAACCTCGGACACGTTCTTGCCCTTGTACCGCACCTGCAGTGTCTCGCGGTTGTACCGCTTGCCCTTGCACACCTCGCACGGGACATAGATGTCGGGAAGAAAGTGCATCTCGATCTTGATGGTTCCGTCGCCCATACAGGCCTCGCAGCGGCCACCGCGCACGTTGAAGCTAAAGCGCCCGGGCTGGTAGCCGCGCCGGCGCGCATCCTGCGTCTTCGCGAAGAGCTTGCGGACGTGGTCCCACACGCCCGTATAGGTCGCCGGGTTGCTTCGTGGAGTCCGTCCAATTGGGCTCTGATCGATGTCGATGACCTTGTCGACGTCCCCTATCCCTTTGATCGAGCGATGCTTACCGGGAACCAAGCGCGCCTGCCGGTTGAGCTTCTGGTGCACCGCCTTGTAGAGGATGTCGTTGACGAGCGTCGACTTCCCTGAACCAGAGACCCCGGTCACGCAAATGAAGTTGCCCAACGGGAACGCTGCGTCGAGGTTCTTCAGGTTGTGTTGACGGGCTCCTCTGACGACCAACTCGCCCCGTTCGGCCGGCCGGCGTTGTGCCGGGATGTCGACGCTCCTGCGCCCCGTCAGGTAGTCGCCCGTGAGCGACGCTTCAGTTTCCAGCAGTCCGTTCAAAGGGCCGGAGTAAACGATCTCGCCACCGTGCTCTCCCGCCCCCGGTCCGATGTCGACGACGTGATCCGCCACGCGAATCGTTTCCTCGTCATGCTCGACGACAATGAGCGTGTTCCCCATGTTTCGCAGCCGCACGAGAGTATCGATCAGTCGTCGATTGTCGCGCTGATGAAGTCCGATGGACGGCTCGTCCAGTACGTAGAGAACCCCAACGAGCCCGGAACCTATCTGCGTTGCAAGCCTGATTCGCTGAGCTTCTCCACCCGCAAGCGTTGCCGAGCTGCGCGACAGGGTCAGATAGTCGAGCCCCACGTCCAGTAGGAAGCCCAGACGGGCGTGGATCTCTTTTAGCAGTCGTTCGGCTATGAACGTCTCGCGGTCGTTGAGCTCGAGCTTGCGCAGGAAGTCGTAGACCTCGCCGATCGGCAGCGAGCTGACCCGATGAATGTTCTCGCCACCAAGCGTTACCGCAAGAGACTCCGGTCGGAGTCGCGCTCCCTTGCACTTCGGGCACGGGACCTCTCGGAAGTACTGTTCGTAACGCTCCCGAGCGTAGTCCGAGTCGGTCTCGTCCCTCCTGCGCTCGAGCCAAGTGATGATGCCCTCGAAGACCGTCCAGTACGACCGTTGGCGTCCATACCGGTTCTTGTAGCGGACGTGGATGTCCTCGGAGTCGTCACCGTAGAGAACGATGTCGCGTGCCTTCTTCGGCAGCTTCCTGAAGGGCACGTCCGTCCTGAAGCCGAAGGTGGACGCGGCCGCATCGATCAACCGGGTGAAGTACTCGCTCTTGCCCGACCACGGGGCGACCGCTCCCTCATCGAGACTCACATCCGGATCCGGAATGACGAGTTCCTCATCGACCTCGAGATGTGTGCCCAGCCCATCGCAACGCTCGCACGCTCCATAGGGTGAGTTGAAGGAGAAGTTCCTGGGAGCGAGCTCGTCGAAGCTGATGTTGTCGAAGGTGCACGCGAAGTGCTGGCTGAACAAGATGTCCTCGGACGCATCATCGACCAGGTCGATCGCCGCGATCCCATCCGCCAGCTTGAGCGCGGACTCTATCGAGTCGTTGAGCCGGCTACGAATCCCCTCCTTGAGCACCAGCCGGTCGACGATGACGTCGATGTCGTGCTGGTGGTAACGATCCAGCCGGATCCTCTCCGAGAGATCTCGCACCTGGCCGTCGATGCGGGCGCGCGCATACCCTCGACGGGCGAGCTCCTCGAGTGCCTGCGTGAATTCCCCTTTGCGACCCTTGACGATCGGAGCGAGCACCTGAAACCGCGTTCCCTCGGGCAGGTCGAGAATCTGGTCGACGATCTGCTCCGGCGTCTGCCGGGCGATCGGCCGTCCACACAGATGACAGTGCGGTCGTCCGATCCGGGCGAACAGCAGGCGGAGGTAGTCGTAGATCTCGGTGATCGTGCCGACGGTCGAACGTGGGTTCTTGGGGGCCGATTTCTGGTCGATCGAGATCGCCGGGCTCAGTCCCTCGATGAAGTCGACATCGGGCTTGTCCATCTGGCCCAGGAATTGACGAGCGTACGAACTGAGGGACTCGACGTAGCGACGCTGGCCCTCGGCGTAAACCGTGTCGAAGGCAAGCGACGACTTCCCGGAGCCCGAAATCCCGCAGAAGACGATCAGCGAGTTACGGGGCAGCTCCAGGTTGACGTTTCTCAGATTGTGCTCTCGGGCCCCCCGAATGACGAGGTTGCCGCTCTGCGGAGACGGTGAAGGCATCGGCTCCAAGGGTAAACGACGCGCGTGTAACTAGCATTTCCGCTCTTCGCGACTTTCTGGGTCACCGCGCCCCGGAGGCGCTCCGGCAGTCGGACTTAGAGGGTCGGCTTCATCGTCATCGCCCAGACGACCACGATCAGGATGACGAGCTCGATCCGCCCGTAGGTGAAGAGCTTGCGGATGTTTCCCTGGACCTCGGGGTCATCGGCTCCCCTCTCCTCCAGGAGCTTGCCGGTCTTGCCCGACAGGGGCCCAAGGAAGACGGCCCCGTTGATGAACGAGTACAGGAAACCGGCCAGTCCGATGATGATCCACAGCTGCTCGAAGTCCCACTGGTCCAGAGTCATGAACACTCCGGCGATAACGATCACGATCGCCGCAGGCGTCAGCACACGCGTGCCTATCCACTCAGCCTGCTTGCTGAAGTTGCCGATCTGAAGCGCGTCGTCGGCGGCGACCAGTCTTGCCCCGATGATCTGAAGGTGAATGTTTCCGCCCACCCACACGATGGCCATGAGCACGTGGATGAACAGCCAGAACTCGTACATTCGACAATTCCTCCCGAGTTAGCGACTCAAGGGAAGTTAATACGGACAGTCGATGAAGTTAAGGACTTTCGTGAAATCTTCCCGGCAATCAGGTCTGTGGGAGCGCCCCCTCCCGAACACGTCTCGGGAGAGCCGCTCCCTCGCTACGGTCGCCTCGGGCGGTAGCCTGCGATGATGAGCGACCTCAGTCCGTACCGCGACGAGTTCCCTATCCTCGCCGAGCGCACGTATCTGATCTCGGCCTCGTTGGGCCCTCTCTCGGTACGCGCACGGCGGGCCGCCAACGAGCACCTCGATCTCTGGGAGCGCCTCGGCCCCGAGGAGCTGTGGCTGGCCCACGGTCTCCCCAAGCTCGAACAGTGCCGGGACCAGTTCAGCCAGATCATCGGAGCGGACCCCGACGAGGTGGCGATAGTCCCATCCGTTTCGTCCGGGCTCTCCTCGATCGCGTCTTGCCTCGACTACGACGAGAGCAACAAGATCGTGCTCTCGGACATGGACTTTCCTACCAACAGCTACGTGTGGCGAGCCCAGCAGCGAAGAGGGGCGAAACTCGACTTCGTGTCATCGCCTGATGGAATTCGCCTCGATGCAGGCGACATCGTCGACCGCATCGACGGTCAGACGGCCATCGTCAACACCAACCGCGTGCTGTTCGAGTCGTCCTGGATCACGGATCTCCCTCCGATCGTCGAGGCCGCACACGACGCCGGCGCGTTCGTCGTGGTCGACGACTTTCACGGCAGCGGCATCGTTCCCGTAGACGTCCACGAGTTGGGCGTCGACTTTCTTCTGTCCGGTGCGTTGAAATGGCTCATGGGTGGCCAGGGCATTGCGTTTCTCTACTGCCGCCGGGACCTGATCGAGAAGATGCAGCCACTGGTCGTCGGATGGTTCGGGACCAAGAAGCCCTTCGACTTCGATCGAACGGCCCTCGATCTGCGCGACGATGCCCGGCGCTTCGAGACCGGCACCTACACGCTCCCTCAGGCCTGGACCGCGTCGGCGGGAATGGAGATGATCCTGGAGGTAGGAGTCGACAGAATTCGCGCCCGCAACCAGGAGCTGACGTCGCTGCTCATCGACCGGGTCGACGATGTGAACCTCGAACTGCTGTCCCCCCGGGACGACGATAGGCGCGGCGGACTGATCAGGGTCCGCGTCCCCGGAGGGCGCACGAACGCTGAACGCATCCTCCACGAGCTCTTCAGGCGCAACGTCGTGCTCGATCAGCGAGGAGACGCCCTTCGGATCTCGCCGCATTTTTTCTCGACCGAAGAGGACATCGGCCGCTGCTTCGAGGAGCTCAAGAGGCTTGTCTGACATCCCCTCGGAGCTGGACCCTCACGAGAACCCCGCGGGGTGGCCCGCGCAGGTAATCCCCATCATTGCCCGGGCCCTGACATGCCAGTTCGCGACGCTCACCCGCACGGGCCGACCCGTCACGTGGCCGCTGACGCCGTACGTCAACGATGACCGCAGAAGCGTCGACGTCTCGACGGGACTGGTCTACCCGGCAAAGGCCGAACGAGCGAGGCACAATCCGAATGTCGCGCTGCTCTTCAATGACGCAGTCGGCCTGACCCTAGAGGCCCCCCCGACGGTCCTGGTTCTCGGCAGGGCCGCTGTGCGGGACTCCGACCTTCAGGCCAACACCGACCGCTATGTCAAGCGCACATTCAACAAGCTGCCCGCCGCGATGAGGCAGACCCCCTGGTTCGTCATGAGGGCGCAGACCTGGTACTGGGCTCGCATCTGGATCGAGGTGACTCCGGTTCGGTTCATCTGGTGGCAGAAGGGCCGGCTGGGCGAGGAGCCCTGGACCTGGAACGCGCCCGATGACATCGAACCGAAGCTTTCCGATCCCGCGCCCCCGGGATTCTCGCCCGGTTCATGGCAGACCGTCGAGGGAGCCGACTGGCGGGGACACGCCTCGCGCGCGATCGGCCGCATAGGGAACCCGACCCTGACCTTCGCGGCCGATGGGTGGCCCATCCCGATGCCGGTCACCGATCTGCGGGCCGCGCCCGACGGCTTCGTCGGACGGATCCCCTCGACCCCGCCCCGCCCATCCCGCCCCGGCTCGATCGTCGAGACGATCGCTGGCTCGCCCGAGGGTCCGGGATGTATGTCGTTCCAGACGCATGCCGAGAAGTTCGTCGGCCAGGACAACGCCGCGTTCGTCGGACAAGTCGACACGGATGGTGACGAATTTCACTTCTGCGTGGAGCGAAGGCTCGGCGACTTCGTGCTCCCGGGAGGTTTCCTTCGTAGAACGGGCCACTTCCTCGCCTACGGACGCAGGTTGAGCTCCCGCCTCGAACCCGAATGTCGTCGCCGGGGCCAACCGATCCCCCGGGTCCGGCACCCGAACGTTGCATGACTAGCTCCTAAAAATAGTCATCCAATAGTCATAAAAATAGGGGGAACAAGAAACCAATCCGGTACGTTGTGAGTCATAGTAACGACAACAAGAACTTCCCCGGCCATTTGCCACCAGGCCCTCGGACCCGCGACCGGGGGCCTGGCATTTCCCCCGATCTTCGCCTCCTAGACCGTCAACGTCCATCGGTCCCCCCGCCATCTCCACGCGGTCGTCGATGTGCGGAGGGCCAACCACAGCGTGGCGCCGGCTGCCAGCCCCACGGTGCCCCAGTCGAAATTCAATGCCAGCAGAGAGACGGCCGCGTACGCCAGGGATGAGAGCAACATCGACTTGGCCAGATAACGTGTGTCGCTGGCCCCGATGAGAATGCCATCCAAAGTGAAGGCGAGCGCGCTCAGCGGCTGGACGACGGCCAGCCAGGAGATGAGCGAAGTGGCGGCCGCGATGACAGACGGATCGTTGCTGAACGCCGAGGCCAGCGCGCTCCGTCCGAAATAGAGGGCGAGGGCCACCACGACTCCGATCAGCAGGCCCCATTCCATCAGACGGACGGTGACGCCGCGGGCTTCGGTTCGCGTCCCGGCCCCCAGGTGCTTGCCGACCAAAGCCTGAGCGGCGATCGCCACGGAGTCAAGAACCAGAGACAGGAACAGGAACAACTGCATCGTGATCTGCCAAGCGCCCAGAGCATCGAGGCTCATGCGGGCGGCCACCGAAGTCGCCAGGGTCATGGCACCAAGGAGTGCCCCGGTCCTCACCACGAGGTCCGCGCCAATCCTCATCAGACCAGAGGCCACCTCGCGCTCGAAGGCCCATGAGGCACGCGCTCGTGTGAAGCGGCGCGTCAGAATCAAAAGGAAGGCACCCGCGACGAGGTACTGACCGGCCACCGTCGCCCACGCGGCCCCCTGCACGCCCAACCCGAGCGAGTAGATGAGCAGGTAGTCGAGGCCGACATTGAGAAGCGCACCGCCGACGGCGATGTACATCGGGGTCTTGGTGTTCTGGGCGCCCCGCAGCCAGCCGTGGCCCACCTGGGCGATCAGGACCGCGGTGGCGGAGAGAACCCGAATCCTGAGATAGGACTCGGCAAGACCCTGGATGTCGGGGCCGGCGCCGAGCAGCCGAACGATCGGCCCCGCGAATACGACTCCCAGAAGGGTTACCGCGACTCCAAGGACCAATGCCATGAGCAGGGCCTGGACTCCGATGCGGGCCGCGTTTCGATCATCGTTGGCTCCGACGAACCGGGCCACGCGGGGAGTCACCCCGTAGGCGAGGAAGCTGAACAGCCAGAACGACGCGGTGAAGGCGGCGGTCCCGACGGCCACCGCCCCGAGCTCTTCGGCCCCCAGGTTGCCGACGAAGGCGGTGTCCACCAGCGAGTAGAGAGGATCCGCAGCCAGGGCGCCGAGCGCGGGGAGGCCCAGAGCCAGAATCGCCCTGTCGGCTGGGTGCCGGCCGGGCCGCAACCATCGCCGGCGAATGCTCGAGGTCCTAGCCGACGTCACGCAACTCGCGTTTGAGGTCGTTGATCTCGTCTCGGATGCGAGCCGCGTACTCGAACCGAAGGTCCTCGGCCGCCTGATGCATCTCCTCCTGAAGCTGCAGGATGAGCCTCTTCAGGTCGTCCGGTCCACCACCGAAGGGCTCGCTGCGCCGGCTCCTGGACTTCGTGGGCACGGTCTCTTTCCGCTCCCGTCCGAACAGCAGGATGTCCGACACGGCCTTGCGGATGGACGTTGGGTTGATCCCGTTGGCTTCGTTGTACTGGAGCTGAATCATGCGGCGGCGTTGCGTCTCGTCGATGGCCCGTCGCATCGAGTCGGTCACTTCGTCGGCGTACATGACCACTTGCCCGTCAACGTTGCGAGCGGCGCGCCCGATCGTCTGAATCAGAGAGGTCTGTGATCTGAGGTAACCCTCCTTGTCGGCATCGAGGATGGCAACCAGCGACACCTCTGGAAGGTCGAGCCCCTCTCGCAGCAGGTTGATACCTACGAGCACGTCGAACTCGCCGAGCCGGAGGTCGCGCAGGATCTCGATTCGTTCGACGGTGTCGATGTCGGCGTGCAGGTAGCGCACCCGAATCCCAGACTCGAGCAGGTAATCCGTCAGGTCCTCGGCCATCTTCTTGGTCAGCGTCGTGACGAGCACCCGGGCGCCGGCCTCGGTGCGCTTTCTGATCTCCTCCATGAGGTCGTCGATCTGGCCCTTCGTGGGCCGGATCTGCACCTCCGGGTCGACCAACCCTGTAGGTCGCACGATTTGCTCGACGAACTCGCCGCCCATCTTGCGCTCGAAGGGGCCGGGAGTCGCGCTCATGAACACGACCTGCTTCACGACATCGAGAAACTCGTCGAACCGGAGGGGTCGGTTGTCCAGCGCGCTGGGCAGCCGGAAGCCGTGTTCGACCAGCGTCTCCTTCCGGGACTTGTCGCCCTCGTACATCCCGTTGAGCTGTGGGACCCCGACGTGACTCTCGTCCAGCACCACGAGGAAGTCATCGGGGAAGTAGTCCAGAAGGGTGTTCGGACGCGATCCGGCTGGACGCCCCTCGATGTGCCGCGAATAATTCTCGATTCCGTTGCAGAAACCAACCTCTCGGAGCATCTCGAGGTCGTACTCGGTCCTCATACGGAGGCGCTGAGCCTCGAGGAGCTTGTTCTCGTCGGTCAGCCGCTGAAGATTCTCCTGCAACTCCATCTCGATCCCTATGATCGCCTTCGCCAGGCGCTCTCGAGACGCGACGTAGTGGGAGGCCGGATAGACCGTGTAGTGATCGAGCTCCGAGACAAGCTCGCCCGTGAGTGTGTCCAGCATGACGATCCGATCGACCGAGTCGCCGAACAGCTCGATACGAATTGCCTTCTCCTCATAGGCGGGAAAGACCTCGATCGTGTCGCCGCGCACACGGAACTTCCCGCGCACGAAGTTGACGTCGTTGCGCTCGTACTGGATATCGATCAGCCGGTCGATGATGAAGTCGCGGTCGGCGGTCCCGCCACGGGCCACGCTGACGGTTTGGTTGAGGTACTCCTCCGGGGAGCCGAGGCCGAAGATGCAAGACACGCTGGCCACGATGAGGACGTCGTCGCGCTGCAGCAACGCACTTGTGGCCGCATGTCTGAGTCGTTCGATCTCGTCGTTGACCGACGAGTCCTTCTCGATGTACGTGTCGCTCGACGGCACGTAGGCCTCGGGCTGGTAGTAGTCGTAGTAACTCACGAAGTATTCGACCGCGTTGTCCGGGAAGAACTGCTTGAACTCGTTGCACAGCTGGGCGGCGAGTGACTTGTTCGGAGCGATGACCAGGGTCGGTTTCTGAATCTGCTCGAGGGCCCAGGCGACGGTCGCCGTCTTTCCGGTGCCCGTGGCTCCGAGGAGGGTCGAGAACCTGTCCCCCGTAGTGACGCGATCGGCCAGCCCGGCTACCGCCTTGGGCTGGTCCCCCGCGGGGGCGAAGTCGGCCTCGACCTTGAAGGGGGGCATCACATGAGTGTAACTAGCGACGGAGACAGGTATTCCGGCGTCTACCCGTGGGTGCCCCGAAGGAGCGCCCCGGCTCAGAGTTGGGTCAGGACACCGGCGGGCGCCTGTTCGCCCAGGGCCTTGCCTCTTCGAGTTGGGCCGACAACCTGATGAGGGTTGCCTCGTCGGCCGGCCGCCCCTGGAGCTGCGATCCGATCGGCAGGCCCGATTCGCTCCATTGAAGCGGAACGCTGACCGCGGGTTGGCCCGTGATGTTGGCCCCCACGGAGAACGGCACGATCATGCCCGCCCGGACGAGTTGCATCCAAGGATCCTCTTCCTCGAAGATCCACCCGACCGGACGCGGCGTCATCGGGATCGTGGGCGTCAGGATGACGTCGTAGTCGTTCCACAGCGCCACGACACGGCGCGCGTACGCCTCCACCTGTATCCGGGCCTGGACGTAGGACTCCATCGTGGTCTGCGCAGCCTGCTCCGCGAGGACACGGTTGAGAGGCTCGAGCGTCTGAGGATCGAGGCCGGCGTAGTAGCAGCAACCGCTCTGCCAGATGGTTATGAAGTGCATGGTCAGCTCGGGCTCGTTCCAGGTCGGTTGAAACTCCTCTACCTTGTGACCGAGCGACTCGAGTAAAGACGCCGTGTCGCGCGTCGCCGCGGCAACCTCATCGTCTACGGGCGTGTCGTTGCCTCCAACGAGGGTGAAGCCGATCCTCAGTGCGCCGGGGTCGACTCCCGCCTCGTCGGCGAACGGCCTCTCGGGCGGCGGGGCCCAGTAGGGATCACCGACCTCGTATCCGCTCATGACATCGAGGAGCGCGGCGGCATCGGCCACGCTTCGCGCGATCGGACCCTCCGTGGCGAATCCGGCCAGAATCTCACCGAAACGGGGTCCGTTCGAAACTCGTCCACGTGCCGGCTTGAGACCGAACACACCACAACACGATGCAGGAATGCGTATCGAACCGCCACCGTCGCTGGCGTGTGCGATCGGTATGAGACCCGCTGCAAGGGCGGCCGCCGCACCGCCGCTCGAACCGCCCGGCGTGAAGTTCGTGTCCCAGGGATTGCGACAGATTCCGTTGAGCCGGCTCTCGGTCTGAGGCACGGTTCCGAACTCCGGAGCGTTTGTCTTGCCCAGGAGGATGAACCCCGCTTCCCTGATACGACGAACGGAGGCGTTGTCGAACTCGGGAACGTACTCGGCGAGCGGTCCACACGAGAACGTGGTTCGAATCCCTTCGGCTTCGGCGAGGTCCTTGATCCCGATCGGCACACCATGAAAAGGCGCGAGGTCCTCCCCGTCGGACACTGACTTCTCCGCCGCCTTGGCCGCGAGCCTGGCATCGTCGGCAATGAGAGTGACGAAGCTATTGATCTTCTCGTCGAGCCGGCCGATTCGATCCAGATAGACATCGACGAGCTCGACCGGGGAGAGCTCACGATCTCTGATCAGCCTCGCCTGCTCGACCGCCGGCCGAAACGCAACATCCGTCAAGAAGATCCTCCGCTAGAGAGTCCAGCGTGTAGTCGTCAGCCGAAGTCTACCGAGCCGCTACGGAGTGCAGCGATCGACCGGAGTGGGCCCTACTCGGCCATCGGGAGGGTGAACGTGAAGGTCGCACCCCGGCCCTCCTCGGACTGGACTCCGATCTGACCGCCGTGCGCCTCGACGATTCCCTTCGTGATGTAGAGGCCGAGCCCCGTTCCCTTTTGAATCCAGGTCGGTTTCTTCAGATCAACGAACTTCGAGAACAAGCGCTTCTGATCGGCGCTGCTGATGCCGATCCCCTCGTCTCTGACCTCGATCTCGACCCAACCGTTCGCCCGTTCGCGTCCGATGACCTCGACCGCGGAGTTCTCGGGACTGTGCCTGACCGCGTTGGTCAACAGATTCAGAAGCACCTGACGTATCCGGTCGGGATCACCGAGGACTTTGGGGAGGCCTTCCGGTATCGAGTCCATGAGCGAATGTCTCCTCGACAGGCTGGTATGAACCGTCATGACGCTGCGAAGGATGTCCTGAACCGCGACTGGCTCCATGTCATACCTGAGCGTCCCGGCATCCATCCTCGAGAGGTCGAGCAGATCGTTTACGAGACGCGAAAGCCGACCGGCCTCCTTGCTCACCATGTCGATGATGCGGTCGCGTCGGTCGTCCTTCAGCTCGCGCCACTGCTCGTCGAGCACGTTCGCGAAGCCGATAATGCTCGTCATCGGTCCTTTGAGTTCGTGCGCCAGCATCGATACGAACTCACTCTTGGCGTGGTCGGCCTCGCGCAGACGTTGGACCAAAGCGCGTTCGCGTTCGCGCGCCCGGCTCGACTCGATGATGCTGCCTATGCGGCTCCCGAGAATCGTTGCGAATCGAAGATCTCCACCGTCGAAGTAGCCTTTGCGAGCGTTTACGGCTTCTAGCACACCCAGCGGCCGGCCCCCTGTGGCGAGCGGTACCGCAAGTAAGGTCTCGATACCCATCAGGTCCCGGATCTCGTTGCTCACCCACTTGTCGTGGCGCGCATCGTTCGAGATCAGCGGGGCGTCCGTTCGGTAGACGCTTCCGGAGAGCGAAGGCTCGCTCATCGGGATGCGAAGGGTCGGCGCCTGGTCCGGGCTCATCCCAACGATGCGCGGATGCCCGACGAGCTCGTCGCGCTCTTCGTCATACAGGAGAAGCGCGACCTTGTCGGCTTCGATGAGGTCGGCGACGATTCGCAACGACTCGCCGATGACGTGATCGGGGGTCTCAGCCGAGGTCAACAGTCGCGAGAGACGGTGAAGCCCCTCGATCTCCTGCTCCTGCCTGTGCAGCGTGGAGCGCAGTCGCAGGTTGTCCAGGGCGCATGCGGCCTGGTCGCCCAGAAGCGTGAGGAGCTTCAGATCGTCGTCCGTGAAGCTCCCGCGCAACGAGTTGACCCCCGCCGCGACACCGATGCGCTTGTCGCCAACGGTGACGGGAGCGGCCACGAACTGCTGCGCTCCCAGGTCGTCTGCGAGGGTCGGGCTGGACTCCGGGTCGGCCACGACATCGTTGACGGCCTCGCCTCGGCCCGCCTGAAATACACGGCGAACGATGGACGGCTCGGAAAGAGGCAGCATTCCGTCGGAACCAGAGGACGTAACGACCCGCATCTCCTCGCGCCCGTCCTCGACGAGAAACAGCGCGGGTACCACGCACCCGATGACCTCGCGCGTCACGCGCAGGATCTCTTTGATCACCAGATCTTCGTGATCCTCGGAGGAGCCCACCGACGCGAGCCGGTAGAGCGCATCGAGCTGCGCGAAGCGGCGATCCGTGCTGGAGTAAACCTTCCCCACGTCCACCTCGTTGTGCGACCTGTCCCCTGGCTTTCTTGCCTTATCAAAGCTTCGCTACGACCCCCGGCAATTCCTCCAAAGACTCGATTCGGGGCACGCTCGAATCCGGGTATCGGCCCGCGCGATCCAGCAGGACGGCGTGCATTCCCACGGATACAGCGGGTTCGACATCCATGCTCATCGAGTCGCCCACGTGGACCGCCCTCGCCGGCTCGACCCGTGCCCGCCGCAGAGCGAGCTCGTAGATGGCGGGGTCGGGCTTCTCGATCTTGACGAATCCGGAGATGACGGTCACGTCGAATAACTGACCAACCTCCAGCTCGACCAGTCTCTCCTCGAGCCATTGCTCGAAGTTGGAGATGAGCCCGAGCCGGTAGCCTCGCTCGTGCAGCCGGCGCAGAGTCGCGAGTACGTCGGTGAACAGCATGTAGCTGGAGCTCGTCGAGAAGCGTTCGAGAAGGGCGGCCGCGAGGTCGGAATCGGCGATGTCCAGCGCAGCGAGAAAACGGACGTAGAGGTATCCCCAGAATCTCCGGGACTCCTCGCTCGAAAAAGACGGATTGTCGACCCCGGTGTCCTCGGCCAGATCGATGAGATTCGGCGCGAGCTCGCTCTGCACTCGAACCACCACCTCCGTCGGGACGTCGTATCCGTGCTCCGCGCACACCTGGGAGAAGAGTTCGGGGAACGAGGGATGGGGGCCGAGGAGCGTGTCGCCGGCGTCGAAGAAGATCACCTCGATCCCCGCAGAGGAGCCTTCGCTGCGCGCGCCGGTCATGACGATTGCTTCGAGTCGCGCAATTCTGCGAGCTCAGCCCACACTCGGTCCGCCTCGCTCACCAGCTCCTCGAGTCCCCCGTCGTTGCGAACAACGATGCCGGCGCGGGCCGCAACCTCGTCGGGATCAATCTGGGCCTCCATGCGCGCTTCGATGTCCAGGGGGTCCATGGCTCGCGCACGTTGCAGCCGCTCTGTTCGAAGGCCCTTGGCCGCTGTGACCGCGATCAGGACATCGAGGCTCGCCTCGAGCCCGAGCTCGGCGATCAGAGCCGCGTCCAGCAACACGACCTCGCCGCTGTTGGCAAGACGCTCGAGGTGATCGGCGATGCCCTTGATGATCACCGGGTGGACGATCGCGTTCAGTGCTGCGAGCTTGTTCGGTTCACTGAAGACGATCGCGGCCAGACGCTTGCGGTCGATATCCAGTGAGTTGGCCTGCAGGATCTCCTCCCCGAACTGGCTAACGACCGAGTGCCACGCTGGTTGGTCGGGGCGAAGCGCATCCCGGGCGAGCGCGTCGGCATCGATGATCTGCGCGCCGCGCTCGGCCAACAACGATGCAAACGTCGACTTGCCGGACCCGATTCCTCCTGTGAGCCCGGCTACGAACATGGGGGCCCTACTGGTTTTGGCCGCGCTCGCGCTTGAGGTCCTCGACGATCGACTCGATCGACTCCTCTTCGCCGTCCTCGGCCGGCTCGAGGGTCTCGCTTCCGGTCTCGCCGGCTTCGGAAACGGGAGTGGGATCGTCTTCCGCGGCGATGGCCTCGACCTCTCCGCCGGGGGGGTTGTCCGAGTCCTCCTGCATGACGCGCGTCTCCATGTTGGGTTTGTCGCCCTCCGCGGCAGTGAGTCCCTCTCGTCCCTCCGGTGAGTGGTCGGGCGACATCAGGTTCGTCTGCTCGGCCTCCTCGCGCTCCTCGGGAGGCGCGGCTTCGCCGACATCCTCCGGCGAAACGCCCGTCTCGGGGGTGATGGGCTCCTGGACGAGCTCGGGCGCCTCCTCGACCGCAGACACGAGCTCCTCGTCGGATTCGGGACGCTCGGAGACATCCTCGGTGGCAACGCCGGCGCCCTCTGAGGCGGATTCGGCCGGGAGCTCGGCTTCGATCTCGTCCTGCTCGAGCTCCATCTCGGCCCCCGGTGCTCCGGCGCCCTCAGCCACGGCCTGCTTCCGGCTTAGGCTGATGCGCCGCCGGTCGAGGTCGATGTCGATGATCTTGACGGGCACGCGGTCGTGAACCCGGACCTCGTCCTCCGGTTTTTCGACGTGGTGCTCGGCGAGCTCGGAGATGTGGACCAGGCCTTCGATCGCGTCGTCCAGCTCGACGAAGGCACCGAAGGGCACCAGCTTGGTCACGCGGCCCTCGATCACGTCGCCGACCTCGTGGGCCCTGGCGAACTGACGCCACGGGTCCTCCTGGGTCGCCTTGAGACTGAGCGACACGCGCTCGCGTTCGAGGTCCACATCGAGTACCTCGACCTGGACGTCCTGACCGACCTCGACGACCTCACCCGGATGATCGACGTGCTTCCACGACAACTCGGAGACGTGCACGAGACCATCGACTCCGCCGAGATCCACGAACGCGCCGAAGTTAACGATCGAGCTGACGGTGCCGGTGCGAACCTCGCCTTTGGCGAGACTCGTTAGGAATTCCTGACGCTGCTCTGCCTGGCTCTCCTCGAGGAAGCGGCGGCGGGACAGCACGACGTTGTTGCGATTCTTGTCGAGCTCGATGATGCGACATTCGAGCTCCTTGCCAACGTAGGGCTGGAGGTCGCGCACTCTGCGCATCTCGACGAGCGACGCCGGCAGGAAGCCACGGAGTCCGATGTCTAGGATGAGTCCACCCTTG
The DNA here is from genome assembly GCA_050693895.1 of Actinomycetota bacterium. GTDB lineage: Bacteria > Actinomycetota > CADDZG01 > CADDZG01 > WHSQ01 > WHSV01. The sequence continues at coordinate 16,165 of JBOGWS010000017.1, forward strand.
ACGACCTCGATGACCGGTCCGCTGACCGTGCCGTCGCGGTTCTTGATCTCCTCGATCTTTCCCCAGGCGCGTTCGTACTGAGCTCGCTTCTTGGAGAGGATGAGGCGACCGTCGGCGTCCTCCTTCTGGAGCACGAGTGCTTCGATCTCATCGCCGACGGACACGACCTCGCTCGGGTCGACGTCGTTGCGGATCGACAGCTCGCGGGCCGGTATGACGCCTTCGGATTTGTAGCCGATGTCGAGAAGGGTTTCGTCCTTGTCGATCTTTACGACCATTCCCTCGACGATGTCACCCTCGTCGAAGGGTTTGATGGTCGCCTCGATGGCGGCCATCAACTCTTCCTGGGAATCACCTACGTCGTTCAGGACGATCTCGCCGCCGGCGAACGTCTCGCCGGTGACGGAGGGGGCAGTGCGGGTGATGGTTCCGCCGCTGCCGTCGGGAATGGTCTCTTCCTGGGCAGACGCGGCAGCAACCTGCGTAGCGTCTTGGTCTTGCGTCATCTAGATGGATCTCCTCCTAACAGGGATTTGCCCCCCCGTAAGGAGAGCCCCGAAAGTATAGGGGCTGCGTTGTGACCTGCTCAAACGCGGGCGCGGGTGGCCCTCAGACGAGGCCCACGGCGTTCGCCATGATGCTCACACCCGTGGTGATCAGGACGACGCCGATGACGTCGAACACTGCTCCCGACCGGACCATCTTCGTGATCGGGATCATTCCGGAGCCGTAGACAATCGCATTAGGGGGCGTCGAGACGGGCAGCATGAACCCGTAGGACGCCCCGAAAACCGCCGCCAGAGCCGGTATGACGGGGTCGACGCCCTGGGCGATGGGGATGACGATCGGGACGACGCGGGGTGGAGCTCGGGAGCTTAGCCCTTGGCTTCGGCCCAGTTGGGGCCGAAGGAGGACTCCACTCTCAACGGCACCTTCATCTCGGCGACCGAGGTCATCTCGCGCTCGATGAGCTCGACGGCCGCGCTCTCCTCTCCGGTCGGCACCTCGAACACGAGCTCGTCGTGCACCGTGAGGATCATCGTCGTGCCGAGTGCCTTTTCCTCCAGAGCCTGGTCGACGCCGATCATCGCGAGCTTCATGATGTCCGCCGCAGTCCCCTGGATCGGCGCGTTCAGAGCCTGGCGCTCTCCGATCGCCCGAACGCGCGGATTGCCGCTGCCCAACTCGGGCAGGTACCGGCGCCTCCCGAACATCGTCGTGGTGAAGCCGTCGGCATGAGCCTGCCGAACGATTTGGTCGAGGAACGCTGCGACTCCATCGAAACGCTCGAAGTATGTGTCCATGATGGCCTGCGCTTCTGGAACCGGGATGTTCAAGCGGTCCGCAAGTCCGGGAGCCCCCATGCCGTAGGCGAGGCCGTAGTTGATCATCTTGGCGGTGGAGCGCTGCCGCGTGTCGATCTCACTCGCATCGATGTCGAAGACGCGCAACGCGGTCGCCGTATGGATGTCCTCGTCGGTGTTGAAGACCTCGACGAGGATGGGATCCTCACTCAGATGCGCCATCACGCGTAGCTCGATCTGCGAGTAGTCGACGGACAGGATCGAGTGGCCCTCCTGGGGAACGAACGCTCGCCTGATTTGGGCGCCGAGCTCCGACCGAATCGGGATGTTCATCAGGTTCGGATTCGTGCTGGACAACCTCCCGGTCGCCGCGACCGTTTGATCGTAAGTCGTGTGCACTCGCCCGTCGTTGGGGTCGACGAGGGGTGGCAGCGCGTCGATGTACGTGTTCTTGAGTTTGGCGAGCTCGCGGTAGTCGATCAACCTTTTCACGAACGGGTGTTTCCCGACGAGCTGTTGCAGCGCTCGTTGGTCGGTTGATAGTCCACTCTTGGTGCGTCGTGTCGTCTTGAGTCCAAGTTTCTCGTAGAGCAACTCGCGCAGTTGCTTGGGGGAACCAAGGTTGATGCGTTCACCCGCGAACTCGTAGCACTCTGCCTCGAGCTTGGAGATGCGCTTGTCGAGATCCGTCGCCATGCCGTCGAGATACTCGAGGTCGATCTTCACGCCGATTTTCTCCATGCGCGCAAGAACGTCGACGAGTGGATGCTCGATGTCCTCGTAGAGCTCGCGCATCCCCAGTCGTTCCATTTCCGGTTCCAACGCCGCCGCCAGTTGGGCGACCGCGAGGGCTCGCAGACTAGAGTCCTCTGCTTCGGCTTCAAGGATGGGCTCCGAGAAGTCGAACGCGGCCTGGTTCTCGTCGGCCTCGTGGCGTTCGATTCCCTCGACGGCCTGCAGCTCGCGACCCGTGTAGCGGCGCGCCATCTCGTCGAGCGAGTAGGTGCTCGCTCCGGGGTCGAGCAGGTAAGCAGCGATGTGCGTGTCGAGCTTCAGACCCTCGAGGTGAAGTCCGGCCGCATCGAGCGAGATGACGACTCCACGGGCGCCGTGCGCGAGTTTTCCAACCTTGGGGTCGCTCAGGACCGGGCCGAGCACGCGCTCGCCCACGTCCGTGCCGAAACCCTCCGCGCCGAAGGGAACGTACGCCGTCGCCCCATCCGCCCACGAGAACGCCAGCGATCGAGGGCCGCGGCGCGGCGCCGTGGGTACGAGTTCGATGGCGAACGATCCGGCCTCGTCCAACTCCTCGGCGAGGGCCTTCAGCTCGGACTCTCCCTCGATGATCCGGAGCTCGAGTTCGAACGCCTCGCCCTCTCCCTCTGCGGCCTCGGGGAAGTCCTCGAGGAGTCGCTCGAGCAGGCTGCGGAACTCGAGCGAGTTGAACAGTTCGGTCAGCGCGTCGCGGTCCCAACCGCCCATCCGCATGTCCTCGAGATCCACGCCCTCGAGGGGAACCTCTACGAGCGTCGACAACTTCTTGTTGAGCGCGACCTGCTCACCGTGTGCCGCAAGGTTGGCGCGCAGCTTGGGAGTCTGCTCGTCCGCGTGTGCGACCGCGTCCTCGGCACTTCCGTACTTCTGCACGAGCTTGGCCGCGGTCTTCGTTCCGACTCCCGGCACACCCGGAAGGTTGTCGCTGTTATCTCCCTCGAGCGCCTTCAGGTCGACGTACTTGGTGGGCGGGACGCCGTAACGTTTAGTGACCGCAGCGGGATCCATCTGGACGATGTCCGAGATCCCCCGTCGGTTGTAGAGAACGTGAATGCGATCGTCCACACACTGGAAGAAGTCCCGGTCACCCGTGACGATGCGAACGTCGAGGTCCTCGTCCTTGGAGTAGTGAGCGAGATAGGCAATGAGGTCGTCCGCCTCGTGTCCCGGCATCTCGAAGATCGGGATGGCCATGACCTTGAGGACCTCGCGGATCAAGGGAATCTGGGGGCCGAACGTCGACGGCGCCTCGGTGCGGGTCGCCTTGTAGTCCGAGAACTCCTCGGTTCTCTTGAGCGGTTCGCCGAGATCGAAGCACGTTGCGATGTAATCGGGTTTCTCGTCCTGCAGCACCTTGATCAGCATCGACGTGAATCCGTAGACGGCATTCGTGTAGGTGCCGTCGGTCGTCTGAAGGTCCTCCGGCAGGGCGTAGAAGGCTCTGAAGGCCAGCGACATGCCGTCCAGCAGAAGGATCTTTTCGCGCTTCACCGAAGACTTGGCAGGAGACATTCGCGCGAGCTTACAATGATGTAATGAACTCACCCTCTCCCAACCTCCGTGCCCTAAATCCCGCCTCCAAGGAGTACCTCGAGGCCGTCTACGAGCTCGAGGAGGAGGGCCAGCGGATCGTCCAGGCCCGCATCGGCGAGCGCCTCGGGCTAGCCCCCGCGACGGTTTCCGAGGGCATCAAGCGTCTCGTATCGGAGGGCTACGTGCGCGTCGAGGGAACCCGCGACCTCGTCCTGACCGACGAGGGCCGCTTGGTGGCCGAGACCCTCGTCCGCAGGCACCGGCTGGCCGAGCGGATGCTCGTGGACATCCTCGGGATCCCGTGGCACCAGTGCCACGAGCAAGCGGAGGACTGGGAGAAGGTCATGACGCCCGAGGTCGAGCAATCGATCCTCGACAAGCTCGAGGGGGAACCGACTTGTCCGCACGGAAACCCCATCCCCGGCACCGAGGGCTCGATTGCATGGAGCGAGCTGAAGCCGGTGACCACGATGCAGGCGGGCGATCGTGGAACGCTGCGACGGCTCCTCGAGGACATCGAGCTCGATCACGACGTCATGCTCTACCTCGAGCAACAGGAGCTCATGCCGGGGGCCGAGATCACGGTCGTCGACGTCGCCCCCGATGGGACGCGCACGCTGCAGGTGGGCGATGGCAAGGTCGCGCTCGGTAACACGCTACAGAACAATCTCTGGGTAGTGCCGAGAGTCTAGTCGGTCGAGACTTAACTTCTCGGGCATTTGGGTCGAGGATGTAGCTATGGAGCAGGTTGCGCGCGGCTCGGACGAGTTGATCGCGCTCGCACTCAGATCTGTGCGCGTGCCCCAAACGGGCATCGCGAGCCTGCTCGCGAGCTTCGCCCCCCGTCTCGAAGCTCGGCTTCTCGGTGTTTATCTGCTGCCGCCGACGGCCGATCAGGCCGAACTCGTCGCCGCCGGAGGTGTGGACGCGGCTCAGGCGGGGCCCCCCGGGCCGGCATCGGTGGCCACCACCGAGATGGTCAAGCACTTCGCCGATAGCCTCGACACCGCGCACGCGGACGCATCCAGCCCCCTTCACTCCCCGTGGCGCGACTACGCCGGTGTCAGCGGCGTGACCTCTCTGCTGGACGACGCCTCCATCTGCGTGGTGATGGCCGGAGGCCCCAAGTTGGTCGACGAGTGGGAGCTGCGATCGACCGCGGCCCCCATCGCTCTGCTCGCTCACCTCATCGTCCAGGAGCGCGAGCTCGGCAGGCTTCGCAACCAGCTTCACGACCTCGGGCAGGAGCGTTTCCTCCTCGCCGCCACGGTGCAGCACGACCTTCGCTCACCTCTGACCGCGATAGCCGGGTGCGCCAAGACGCTCGAAACTCGTTTCGAGCACCTCAACGATGGCGAGCGCAACTATCTGTTGGACTGTGTCGTTCGACAGTCCGAGCGACTCGAACGAATGATCTCCGACGCCTTCCTCAAAGAAAGCTTCGGGCCCAACACGCCTCTCCAGCCCCGGCGCGTAGCTCTGAACGAGGTAGTCGAGAGGGTCGCGGCGGCCGGCACTGCCGGACAGCGAGGCGAGGTCGTCGTCGAGGCCCCCGAGATCTACGTCACCACCGATACCGACAGGCTCGAACGCGCTCTCCTCAACCTCTTGGACAACGCACTGAAGTACGCGCCGTCCGACTCCTCGGTCCATCTGATCGTTTCGCAAGAGGGCACCGGCGCCACCATCACCGTTGCGGACAGCGGGAACGGTGTCGATCCCAAGGTTCTCCCTCGGTTGTTCGGCGCCTACGCCACGGACCCGTCTCGTGCCGACGGTACGGGACTTGGACTCCACTCCGCCCGTCGTCTCGTTGAGGATCTGCGCGGTCGCATCGACTACTCACGCAGATCGGGCTGGACGCGTTTCTCCGTGTACGTCCCGAACCTGGAGGAGTCGTGAGTTGGGCTGCGATCGCCGAGCGAGCCGGAGCCAATGACCTCTTCGTTCTAAGACCGATCGGCGCGGACCGGCTGTTCAACGTCGGGGGCCATGGACGTGGAGCCGGCTGGGCCGGTAACGTCTCGGCCAGCCTGGCCGACGAGCCTCTGCTTCACGACGCGCTCGAATCCGGAGTGGCCCGCCGTGCATCCGGTGTCCCCTTCCGGGCCTTCGGGCCCTATTGGACCAGGGAGGTGGCGGCGATCGAGGTCGCCGGATCGGTCGTGGTGGTTGCGGGGGACGGCATCACGTCGGAGGCCGACGGTGAGCTCCGCGATATCGCGGGGGATGCACTCGCCCCGGCCGGTGACATTCCCGAGGCCAAAAGAGATGCGGACGAGCTCGAGGTGCAACAAGCCGTTCTGTCCATCTCGTCGGTTCCGCGAGATTCCCTCGAGGAAGCGGCGAGCGGCATCGCTGCGAACGCCGCCCGAGCCCTGTCCTGCGAGTTCGCCGCGGTACTACTGACCGGTTCTCCCGTACGGCTGTTCGTCGCCGACGAGGGGTGGCGGCCGCCGGCGACGGAGGACGAGATCATCGCCGCCCTCCTGCCGCTGAGCAACGCGATCGCCGACGGCATGCTGGTCGAACAGGACCTCAGCAGGAGCTTGTTCCCCTACCGGCCCCTCGGCTTCGAGGACGGACTCGTCGCTCGTTGCGTCGTACCCTTGGGCCTCGACGGCTCGTTGGGCATGCTCGTGACCGCACATGCAGGCTCTTCTCCCAGGGGCTTCACGAATCTGTGCCAACGCGTCGCGTCGGAGATGGGGGCCGAAGCCGAAGCGGTTCTGACGAAGCTTCGGCCGTGAATCCGGCGGGACCTAATTCTCGGTCTGCGTGCGGTTCGCCATCTCTTTGTCGAGGATGAACAACGCCTCACCCCTGTCGCCGATCATCTTCAGCTGATCGACGATGGTTCCCACGGTCTTCTCTTCTTCGACCTGCTCCGTCGCGAACCAGTCGAGCCACGCCTGAGATGCAAAATCCTTCTCGTCGTGCACGAGCTCGTAAAGCTTGTCGATCGCCGCAGTGACGCCGCGCTCGTGCTCGAGCGCCTTCTCGAACACCGCGAGGGCCGAGGGGTAATCGCTCGGCGCTGCGTCCAGCGTCTTGAGTTCGACTTTGCCCTGACGGTCGTGGATGAAGGTATAGAAGCGCATGGCATGGCCGTACTCTTCTTCGGCCTGCTTGTGCAGCCACTGGGCGAAGCCTCCAAGGCTGACCGTATCGCAATAGGCGGCCATGCCAAGGTAGACGTAAGCGCTTTGCAGCTCGACCTGGAGTTGGTCGTTCATCTCTTGTTGGACTCGGGGAGAAAGCAAGTTCGTACCTCCGTGTCTTTCGGATCGTTGATGATTGGATCGTCCTCAGAGTACAGAGCGAGTCACGCTCCGTCTGTCCTGCTCGCCGAACACCTGCCCTTCGCCGTCCTGCAGGTCGACGTTCGTCCGGCCTAAGAAGGGACCCCCGTGCTGTCTTTCTTCAATGATCCGGATGGAAAAGGTTCGGGCGTCGCGTGTAGCCTATTAGGGATGCCTAACTCGGCCGCCGCCCCCGTCTGGACCGAACCCCTCCGCGTCGCGGAACCGGTGAGCGCGCGCTCCCTGGTCAAGTCCTTCGGCGACACGGAGGTTCTCCGAGGAGTCGACCTGGCCATTCCGGCGGGTTCGATCGTGTCACTGCTCGGCCCCAGTGGTTGCGGCAAGACGACGCTGCTGCGTTCGATCGCTGGTCTCGAGCGACCAGACGCCGGGGAGATCGCGATCGGTCCCCGCACCGTATCGGGCAACGGGACGTTCGTCGCCCCCGAGCGACGTCGCATCGGAATGGTGTTTCAGGACTGGGCCCTCTTCCCTCACCTGAGCGTCGAGCGCAACGTTGCGTTCGGCCTCTCTCGCAAGGAACGTCGCAGCAAGAGTGCCGTCGTGGCGGACACGTTGGAGATGGTAGGCCTCAGCCACCTGGCGCACCGCATGCCCTCGGAGCTTTCCGGTGGTCAACAGCAGCGCGTCGCTCTGGCTCGTGCCCTTGCGACCCGTCCTGGCGTGATCCTGCTGGACGAGCCTTACTCGAACCTCGACACGTCCTTGCGCACTCAAATCCGCCTCGAGGTCCAGCGCCTCCTGGCCGATCTCGGCATCACGACGCTGTTCGTGACGCACGATCAGGAGGAGGCGTTCGTCATGGGCGAACATGTCGCCGTCATGTTCGACGGTGTCGTCGTTCAGCAGGGGCGCCCATCGACGATCTACGACACTCCGGGGACGCCCGGGGTTGCCCGCTTCATCGGCGACGCTAACTTCCTGGCCGGGACCGCAGATGGGGACAAGGCCGAGACGCAGATCGGCCCCATCCCGCTACTGCGCCGGCTAAGCGGTGATGTCGAGGTGCTGGTCAGGCCGGAGTACATAACGGTTGTCCCGGGTGAGGCCGCGACGATCGAGAAAATCGAGTTCTACGGCCATGACTCCATCTACCTGGTCCAACCGGACGGGCAACCGGCGCTCAAGGCGCGCGTTCTCTCGACTCCGGAGTTTCGAGTGGGTCAGCGAGTCGCGTTGTCCTACGGAGGCGGAGCCGCCCCCGCGTACCCCGTCTAGGCCAGGGGAGCAAGAACAGTGACGGTGGATCTCCTCGTGCTCGGCGCGGGCCCCGCCGGCGTCGGAGCCGCGTACCGGGCGTCGACCGCATCCCACTCCGTGACCGTGATCGAGCGGGCCGACCGAGTCGGGGGCGCCTCGGCGAGCTTCGAGGTCGGAGGGCAGAGAGTCGACATGGGCAGCCACCGCCTCCATCCCTCGACCGATCCCGACATCCTCGAACACATCCAAGCCGCGCTCCCGGGTGGGCTCCAGCGCCGGCCGCGCAACGGGAGGATCAGGCTCGCGGGGCGGTGGATCGCCTTTCCTCTCAGGACGTCCGATCTGCTCACCCATCTGCCCCTCGAGTTCGGAGCGCGTGCCGCCTTCGACGCCGCGACCGGGTTTCGGCGCTCCGCCCGGGAGGACACCTTCGCCGAGCTGCTCCGCGCGGGCCTCGGCCCGACGATGTGTGAACGCTTCTACTTTCCCTACGCGCGCAAGTTGTGGGGCCTCGAGCCGGAGGAGATCAGCGGCGAGCAGGCTCGGCGGCGCGTGGCCGCATCATCGCCCGGCAAGATGCTCATGCGTCTGCTCCCGGGTCGCTCTGGACCTGCGTACTTCTACTATCCGCGCGATGGGTTCGGGGCGATCGCCGAATCCCTCGCGCACGCGGCAACCGACGCGGGTGCGGACTTCCGGTTCGGGGTGTCCGCGAAGAACGTCGAGCTCCGCAACGACGGCGTCGCGATCGAGCTCGATTCCGGAGAGACCGTCGAGGGGGCCCGGCTGTGGTCCACTGTTCCAGTCACGCTGCTCGCGCGCCTCGCCTCCCCCGCCGCCCCGAACCACGTCCTCGAGGCCGCGACCTCCCTCGAGTTTCGCTCGATGGTATTGGTCTATTTGGTTCTGGACGTCGATCGCTACTCGGCCTTCGACGCGCACTACCTGCCCGAGCCCTACACTCCGGTCACCCGCATCTCGGAGCCGAAGAACTACAGAGACGGCGACGACCCGCCCGGCCGCACGGTCCTGTGCGCCGAGATCCCATGCTCCATCGGCGACGGTGTGTGGGACGCGAGCGACGACGATCTCGCCCGAGTGGTGAGCGACGGCCTCGCCGACTCGGGGGCGCCGCCCGTGACCCCGAGTAGCGTTACGACAAAGCGGCTACCTCAGGCCTATCCGGTCTACCGCGTGGGCTTCGAGGTCTCCTATGGAATCGTCGACCGGTGGGCCTCCGAACAGCCAAGGTTGCTGACCTTCGGCCGCCAGGGATTGTTCGTCCACGACAACTCCCACCACGCGTACGCCATGGCCTGGGCGGCTGCGGATGCCCTACGACCCATCGGCGAGTTCGACGCAGACGCATGGCGCTCGGCGCGCGAGCGTTTCAGCCGGCATGTGGTCGAGGACTAGCGGCAAGCGAGTTCTCTGAGTTCAACTCGGCGTGGATCGCCGGAAGCACGTGGCGAAGGTACCGGCCGAGGCGCACGAAGGACTTACCCGACTCCCTGAACCTGTAGCTGATGGGCACCTCGGCGTAACGGTAGCCCTTTTCGAGAAGGTCGAGGGTGAGCACCTGCGCGTAGTTGAAGTTGTGCACGATCTCTGCATCGGCGGCCGCCTCCCTGGAGAACGCGCGGAAGCCACTCTGGCCGTCGCTGATGGGCCGTCGGGAGATGAACCGAACCATCCGCGTCAGGATGAGGTTCCCCAGCTTGCGATGGGGCAGCATGCGCCGGATGTTGCCGCGCATGCGTGAACCGACAACGTAGTCGGCTCTCCCGGAAAGAATGGGGCCGATCACGCGCTCCAACTCCTCGGGTGCGTACTCGCCGTCGGCGTCGCAGAACGCCACCGCGCACGCGTTGCGACGCGCCGCCTCCCGCAATCCGCGCCTAACCGCGAAGCCGAGCCCCCTGTTGCGGCCCAGGGCCAGCACCTCGGCCCCCGCACCGGCCGCTTTCGCAGCGGTGTCGTCCTCGGAACCGTCGTCGATTACCAGAGTCGTCACGGGATGCCCGGCGACGCTCTGGGGAGCGCGCGCAACGACACCAGGGATAGCTTCCGACTCATTGTGGGCCGGCATGAACAACAACACGGAGTCATGGGGATGGATTGGCGCTCGGGGCCCTGCCCGTCCCTCGGAGGATTCGCTCGGCGCCGTCAGCCGAAGCCTTCCAAAGGCACCGGGCGCCGGGACGAAGAGCGCCACGCCTCCGCCGACGAGCGAGTAGACGGTCTTGATCGCGTGTGCGGTAACGGCCGCCGCGAGCGCAAGCGAGACATCGAAGCCGAGTGCGACGAATGCGGCCGATGCGGCGGCCTCGTAGGTGCCGATTCCCGCCGGGGCGATGGCGACCACCTGGGCCACGATCGTTACGGCGGTCACGAGAACCGCGTCGCTCCACGAGGCATCGAGGCCCGCCCAGCGCGCGGCCTGGAACATCATGACGCTTTCCAGAAGCCAGGCCGAGGTGGCGGTCGTCACGACCAGTGGAATCGCCCGCCCCAGGTGCAACCCTTTGGAGTCACCGAGCCGTTGCAGCCACCACAGTCCGGCGAGCCACAGCGCCCCCGCGGGCACGAGCAGGAGCCAGGCCCACAGTCCGGCGATGTCCTCGGCCACACGTGGTCCAAATACGGCCGCCAGTCCGACCACCGCGAGGATGTCGGACGCCCTGAGCATTGCGGTCGATGCCGTTGCCGTCGCGAGCGAGAGGCTCGTACGACGGACCACGCTCGTCACCCGCATGACCTCGCCGAGTCGAAACGGGAGCACGTGGTTTGCGCCGAGCGAGACGTGGATCGCCGCCAGGGAGTGTCCGAACGGCAAGCCCACGGCCGCCCTGGTCCACACCCAGGCGCGCACTGCGAACGCAAGCGCATAGGCCCCCACCGCCAGCGCCAGGCCCACCGGCTCGTCGAGGATCGCGGACCAGGTTCGAGCGAGAGCTCGGGTGTCGATCGAGGACGCGACGAACGCGAGGCTGACCGCGAGCGCGGCCGCCCCCAGCCACCACGCGAGGCGCCTGGTCGGCGCCCGTGGCACCATGCCCGTCCTCCTTTCCGGCAGTCCTGACCACTTCGGTTCGCTGGGCCCAACTTCTAAGGTTAGGCTAACCTTAGCAGCGGTCCGGCGCGGGCCCGGTACTCGAGGAGGTCGTGTGTGGCGGTAGTGGTCACCGGTTCGTCGGGGTTCATAGGGTCCCATCTCTGCGACGCCCTGCTCGCCAGAGGCGAGGCGGTCGTGGGAATCGACCGCGTGGTCTACGGCGGTTCTCGTCACGGGGGATTCGAGCGGGCGAGCCGGGAGTCCGATCCCTTGAGACCCCGGGGCGGCCACGCGCGTTCGAAGGTCGCGATGGAACAGGTGTGCCTGTGGCGCGCCGCGCACGGCGGCCGGGTTGCGGTTGCGCGGCCCTTCACCGTGGCGGGTGAAGGCCAGCGACCCGACATGGCGATCGCGACCTGGATCGAATCCATTCGCGCGGGGAAAACCGTGACGCTTCTCGGATCGCCCGGAAGGACGAGGGACGTGGCCGACGTGCGCGATGTCGTGCGCGGACTCATCGCAATGGCGGACCGAGAGGTCTCGGGAGTCGTCAACCTCGGCAGCGGCTCGACGCACTCCCTCACGGACACCGTGCGCGCCGTGTCGGAGGCCCTGAGCCTGCCGGCCCTCGTCGAGGTAGTTCCCGCACGCACCGAGGAGGTTCCGTCCACGCGGGCGGACACGACGCGCTGTGAGGAGTTGCTGGGCGTGACGTTCACAACGGATCTGAAGGCGCTCGTCATGAGACAGCTTGAGGCGAC